>NZ_JBVJVN010000026.1:34079-113399 GCF_055603605.1 Streptomyces sp. NPDC037271 | reverse complement strand
CTCCCCGACTACATGGTCCCCGCCGTCTTCGTCCCCCTCGACCACCTCCCCCTCACCCCCAGCGGCAAAGTCGACCGCCGCGCACTGCCCGAACCGCAGGTGCAGACGGAACAGCTCGCCACCGCCTACGAAGCACCCCGCGACGAGACCGAGGAGACCCTCGCCGCCCTCTGGGCCGGCGTCCTCGGTGTGGAGAAGGCCGGCATCCACGACAACTTCTTCGAACTCGGCGGCGACTCCATCCTCGCCATCCAGCTCATCTCCCACGCCCGCCAAGCGGGGTTGCACCTGACCTCGAAGCAGATGTTCATTCACCAGACCATCGCCGAGCTGGCGTCCGTCCTGCGGCGTGCGGACGCCGACGCACCGGCCACCGGCGACCACGCGACCGAGGCGGCGGGCAGGGTGGAACTGACCCCCATCCAGAGGTGGTTCTTCGCCGAGCACAGGGCGCACCCCGACCAGTACGCGATGTCCGTGCACGTCACCCTGGCTCCGGACACGGACCCTGCCGTGCTGGAGCGCGCCCTCGCGGCGGTGGTCGACCACCACGACGTGCTGCGCATGCGGTACACGGACGACGGCGCGGGCGGCTGGGTCCAGGAGTACGGCGAACGTCCCGGTGGGCTGCTCTCGGTCCGAGACCTGATGGCGGTGGCCAGCTGGGAGCGTGCGCTGGACGAGGCGGCGCTGGAGGTCCAGCGCGCCCTGGACCTGCGCGCGGGCACCCTGGTGCGAGGGCTCTTCGTGCGCGTGCCGGACGGGGCGCCGCCCCGTCTGTTCCTGGCCATGCACCACGTGGTAATGGACGGCGTGTCGTGGCGCATCGTCCTGGAGGACCTGTCCACCGCCTATGCTCAGCTCACCGAGGGTCGGTCCGTGGACCTGGCTCCGAAGACCAGCAGCTACCAGCAGTGGGCGCGGCGCCTGACCGCGCACGTCCGCTCCGGCGGCTTGGACCACGAGACCGCGTACTGGCGCAATGCCGTGTCCGGCACCATGGAAGTTCCGTGCGATGGGCAGCCGGCGAGCACGTACGGCGAGGTCGCCGTGGAGTCCTCAGTGCTGGACCGGTCCGCGACGGAGGCGCTGCTCCAGCGCGCGCCCGGCGCGTTCCGCACCCGGATCAACGACGTGCTGCTGGCCGCGCTCGGCCGGGTCCTGCGGGACTGGGCGGGCGCACCGGTCACGATCGCCCTCGAGGGCCACGGCCGCGAGGGGCTGTTCGACGACGTCGACCTGTCCCGTACGGTCGGCTGGTTCACGACGATCTATCCCGTCGCCCTCGACGTTCCCGAGGGCCCCTGGGAGGCGGCGCTGAAGGCCGTCAAGAAGACCCTGCGCAAGCTGCCTGGGCGCGGACTCGGCTACGGGGCCCTGCGTTACCTGTCCGAGCCGGGCAGCGCCGCGCACACCGCCCTGGCCTCCGCCCCGCATCCGCGGATCAGCTTCAACTACCTCGGCCAGTGGGACGGCGCGGCCAGCCACAACGGCGGACTCGTCCGGGACCGGCTGGACGGCCTCGGCGCCGACCATGCGCCCGGCGAGGCCCGTCCGCACCTGATCGACGTCGTCGCCGCCGTCAGCGACGGCGAGCTGCGCGTCGATTGGCTGTACGCGCCGTCCGCCCACGCCCCCACCACCGTCCGTCGGCTCGCGGACGGCTTCCACACCGCCCTGCGGCAGATCGCCGCCGCGGCTGGCAAGTGACCATCATCGGAAGGTTTTGCAGTGGCTCGCTATGTGCTGAGTGACATCGAGAAGAACGAACTGACCACCGTGGCGGATGCGTTCCTCACCACCCACCCGGTCTGGGCACCGCTGGAGTACGCGAACGAGATCCGCGCCGAGGCGGAGCGGCTCCCCGTGGGAGTACGTCGGTTCCTGGTGTCGTCCCGTGCCGCCGAGGACGCCGTCATCGTGCTGGGGAACCTGCCCGTCGACGACGGCCTCGTGCCGACCCCGCCGAGCTGGAAGGTCGCGGAGAAGGAGGCAGCGGCTATCCGCGAGGAGCTGGTGCTGCTGCTCGTCGGGTCCGTGCTCGGGGAGCCGTTCGGCTGGGTCAACCAGCAGAACGGCCGCCTCGTGCACGACGTCTGCCCGTCCAAGGGGCAGGAGAACTCCCTGACCAGCGCAAGCAGCCAGCAGCAGCTCACGCTGCACACGGAGGACGTGTTCCACTCCTGCCGGGGTGATTACGTGGCGCTGATGTGCCTGCGCAACCCCGACGCCGTGGGTACGACGGTGGCGTTGGTGGAGTCCGTGGACTTCCCCGAGCCGGTACGGCGGGTGCTGCACCAGGACCGCTTCCGGTTCTTCCCGGACGACTCCCACCACGTGGTGCCGCAGCACAGTGCGGAGAACCCGTCGGCGCTGGAGGACCGTCCGCACGAGATGGCGTCCGTGCTATTCGGTCCCGAGGAGGCGCCGTACCTGCGGATCGACGCGGATTTCACCGACACGGTGCCCGGCGACACCGAGGCGGAGGCCGCCATGAGGGAGGCCGCCGGCCTGCTGGCCGCCGCGGCGCAGCGGGTCGTCCTGAGCCCCGGGGACGCCGTGTTCATCGACAACCACCGGGCCGTCCACGGGCGCGACACGTTCACACCCCGCTACGACGGCACGGATCGCTGGCTCAAGCGCACCAGTCTGGTCCGTGATCTGCGCCGCACCTATGTGCGGACGAAGACGCGCTCGCGGCTCCTCGGCTGATGCCGTCGGCCAAGACGCGGCGCGGCGGCGGCTTCACACTGCTGTGGGCGGGGTCGGCGCTCGGTGAGTTCGCCTACAGCACGTCGCTGATCGTGCTGCCGCTGATCGTGCTGGCGCTGACCGGCTCGCCCTCGCAGGCCGGGATCATCGGGTTCGTCGACGCGGCGGCGATGCTCCTGGCGGGGCTGCCTGCCGGAGCCGTCGCCGACCGGTACGACCGCCGGTCCGTGATGCTGTGCTGCCAGGCCGTGCTGGTGGTGGTGTTCGGCACGCTGGCCCTGTTGCTGTGGGCGGACGCCGTGTCGCTGACCGCTCTGGTGGCGCTCGCCCTGGTCAACGGTGCGGCGACCGCCCTGACCATGGCGGCGGGCGAGGCGATGATCCCGAGCCTGGTGGCGGAGGAAAAGCTCTCCGACGCGGTGGCCATGAACGCGGCGCGCACGTACGCGGGTCAGTTGGCCGGCACGTCCGCCGGTGGGTTCCTGCTGGCGCTGAAGAACGCGTTCCCGTTCGTCGTCGGCTGCCTGGCGCATCTGGCGGGGCTGGTCCTGCTGCTGTTCCTGAAGCGGCAACCGCCGGCCGCCGGCGCTGCGGCTGGCCGACCAGTGCTCAGCGTGCGGGGACTGCTGGAAGGGGTCCGCTTCATCACCTCCCATCCGTTCCTGCGCATGGGATTGGCGTGCGCGACGGCGACGAACTTCTTCTTCGGTGTCATCTACTTCGTCGTCATCGCCTCGGCGCAGACCGGCGGCATGGCCACCGGGCTCATCGGTGTGATGGCGGCGCTGCTCGGCGTCGGCGGCCTGCTGGGCGCCCTCGCAGCACCGCTGCTCCAGCGGGTCTTGACCGGCGCCCGGCCCATCCACGTCGTGTTGTGGACGTTCGTCGTGCTGACGGTGGGGATCGCGGTGCTGCCGGGTTTCTGGACGCCGGGGGTGCTGCTGGGGGCCATTGCCTTCGCGGCACCGACGGCCAACGCGTACTTCACCACCTGGCAGCTGGTCCTCACCCCGGACAGTCACCGAGGGCGGGTGGTGAGCGTGGCGGCCATCGCGAGCGGTGGCGGCGGGGCGATCGCCCCGCTGGCCGGCGGCATCGTGCTCGACCTGGCAGGCCGGTTCGCCGGCCTGCTCGGCTGCACGGCGGTGATGGCGGTCATCGCCCTGCTGATGTCGCTGAGTCCAGCGCTGCGCGACGTACCGGAGCCCGGCGCGGCCGAGACCGCACCGTCCGACACCGACCGCTCCCATGCCGGCGCAGCTGCCCCCGAACCGGCGGCTGCTCCACAACCGGCCGCGACGACCCAGCCCCCCGTCCGCTGACAGACAGAGACAGCCCACCATGACCATTGACCCGGCCACCATCGACCTGGCCAACCCCGATCTCTATACCTCCAATGTCCGCTTCACCATGTGGGACGACTACACCCGGGCGGACGCGAAGGTCTGGAGCGATCCGGGCCTGTCCCCGTCCGGCTTCTGGTCGGTCTTCTCCCACCGCGACGTCGCCGCCGTCCTCTCCCCTAAGGCGCCCTTCACCTCCGAGTACGGCATGATGATCGGCTTCGACGCCGAGCACCCCGACCACTCGGGCGGCAGGATGCTGGTGGTGAGCGAGGGCAGCTGGCACTCCACGCTGAAGCGGCTCATCGGACCATTCCTCTCACGGTTGCGCGCCCCCGAGCTCCAGTCGGTGCTGCACCGGGAGGTCCGGGACATCATCGACCGGCTGCGGTCGCAGGACTCTACCGACATCGCCCAGGGCATCGGCCCGCGGCTCCCCGCCGCGATCGTGTGCGAGGTCATCGGCGTGCCACTCAGTGAGCGGGAACAGCTGATCGAACTGACCAACCACGCCTTCGGCGGCGAGGAGAGCAGCTTCGACAGGATGACCCCGGCCGAGGCGCACACGGAGATCCTCTTCTACTTCCACGAACTGATCGAACGACGCCGTCGGCAGCCCGGTGCCGACCTGGTAAGCGCGTTGCTGGAGGACGGGCGGCTCAGCACCGAGGACGTGCTCGTCAACTGCGACAACGTGTTGATCGGCGGCAACGAGACCACCCGCCACTCGATCACCGGAGCCTTCCACGCCTTCCAGGAGTTCCCTGGCACCCTGGACGCGCTGCACGCCGACCCGGAACTCGCCGGCCCCGCCATGGAGGAGGTGGTCCGCTGGACGTCCCCGGCGGCGCACGTGCTGCGGGTGGCGACCAAGGACTGCGAGATCGGTGGTCAGGAGATCCTCAAGGGGCAGCCGGTGGTGGCGTGGCTGTCCGCCGCCAACCGCGACGAGCGACTCTTCCCCGACCCGCACCGCTTCGTCCCGGACCGTGCGCCCAACCGCCACCTGGGGTTCGGCAACGGTCCGCACCATTGCCTCGGTGCCGCTCTGGCCCGGCTCGAACTACGCGTGTTGCTCCAAGAGCTCGCAGCCGAGGCACGGGGGGTGGAACTGGCCGGAGAGGTGCGCTGGATGCGCTCCAACCTCGTGCAGGGCTACAGCAGCCTTGAGGTCTCCATGGATTGGCGCTGACCTCCCCTCGATATCGAGCCCCTCCGCGTGCAAGAGCCTCACCTCGCTGGGCGAGGCCATCCTCGGCTGACGATCGGACCCTCACATGTCCCTCCCCTCCCCCTCGACGTACCTGACCCGCCACACCCGGCCCGAGCGCCCGGCGCGCCGCCTGGTCTGCTTTCCGCACGCGGGAGGCGCGGCGAGCTTCTTCCGCCCGTGGTCCCTGTACGCGGACCCCTCGGTGGAGTTGCTGGCCGTCCAGTATCCGGGCCGCGAGAACCGGTTCCGGGAAGCTTTGATCCCGACGATGGACCCGCTGGCGTCGGCCGTCGCCGACGAGCTGCTGACCGTGCCGCCGCTGCCCACGGTGTTCTTCGGCCACAGCATGGGTGCGGCCGTGGCGTACGAGACGCTCTTGTGCCTCCAACAGGCGGGGGCCGCAGCCCACATCACCCGCCTCTGCGTTTCCGGCCGGTCCCCCGACGGTGCCGTCGGCCCGGCCGTGCGAACGGACGAGGAGGTGGTGGAGACGGTCAGGTCCCTGGGCGGCACTCACACGACCGTCTTCGACGACCCGGACCTGCGGGAGCTGCTCCTGCCGGCGATCCGCAACGACTACCGTCTGATCGACGGCTACCGCCGCCGGACCGACGCACCCCTGCTGCGCGCCGATGTCCACGCCCTGACGGGCGACCGGGACCCACAGGTCACCGCGGAGCAGACGGCGGGGTGGAGCGCGATGACGTCGGGCGCCTTCACTCTCACGGTGCTGGAGGGAGATCACTTCTATCTGGTGCCGGCTGCCGAGCAGGTGGCCCGTATCGCCATGGAACCGGCACCGTCCCTTCCGGTTTAGCGGAATCCCCCGGGTCAAGGCTTCAGAAGCTACCGCACCTGATTGTTGTTTCATCCTCGTTCAAGCTGCTCGACATGCCAAGTCGAGTCAAATCAGGCTCAGCTGCCGAAAGGCGTATAACTCAATGGAAAGGGTGAATTCCTTGTTGCACCGACGAAAGAGATGTGCGCTCGCTGCGGCGTCGCTCACGGCGGCACTCGGTCTCGTGCCGGTTAACACGGCTCAGGCGGCAGCCTGCCAATGGCAAAAGACGGCGTGGGAACTGCCATCCACCACAACCGCCGGCACGCTGTACGGAAGCGACGGCGGCCGGTACGGAGTCGGCGTCACCGGAACGCGGTCCATCATCGGGCCTTCCGGCTACAAGGACAAGCGGGGAACGCTGTGGGACAACGGAAAGGTCGTGTTGCGGCTGCCCGCGACCAAGCCCAACGTGTCGGACGTCAACGCGGCGGGCCTGATCGTGGGCGACGACATCGTCAACGGCAAGTTCACGGCCGTGACGGTGAGCCGCACCGGGACGACGACTGCGCTGCCGTCCAATCCGAACTGGGATAACTCGGTGGCCACCGTGATCAACAATGCCGGTGACATCGCCGGGACCGCCGGAGTCGGGTCGAAGCGCATCCTGGTGGTGTGGCCGGCGAGCGCACCGGGAACCTACCGAGAACTGACCACTCCCGCGGCCGACACCCTCATCCCCACCGACATCGACGAGCAAGGCAGGATCGTCGGGTACACCGAATCGGAGGGCTTCGTCGCCGACATCAACAATCAGTGGCACACGCTCGCCGCGCGAGGCTCCAACGGCAAGGGAACTCCATGGGCGATTCGGAACGGGCGCGTTGTCGGCAGCATAAACAATGACACAAGTTACGCCGCGGCCGAATGGGATGCTCAGGGTTCACTGGTCCGGACCATCAGCAATGGCGCCATCGAGGCAAGGGCCATCGGCGGGAACGGAACCGTGGGCGGCCAAGCGTTCGTCGGCTCGACTTCACGGGCTGTCATGTGGCGTGACGGCGTGGTCGCCGACTCGTTGTCCGGAGCCTCAGACTCATTCAGACTCATGGCGATTAGCGCCAACGAGCTGACTGTCTTCGGGAACGAGAGCTTCCGCCCCGTGCAGTACACCTGCTCCTGACACCCGGAAGCCGGCAGCCCCTCGCCGAAGGGCGCTGCCGGCCCAGTGGTCCTGTACCAGCGTTCAACTCGCCATTAGATCCTCCGGCGATCACTCTTGACGCACCCGCCCTATGTGTTCATCGATCGGTTGGTATTGCGGCGATCAGTGGAATCCGTCTTGCGCCCTGTTGCCGCTGTGGAACACCGCTCGTCAAGGCTCCCGCCCCTGGTGCCCTCGGCGGCTTCGAGGGTAAACATTCACCACAGTTGTGTTGGGTGACGGTCGTGGGCATCAGGTGACGACCGGTGGCCGGGGCGGTCGTCGGCTGACGGTGCGTCGGGCGATCAGAGCGGACCTTCACTCACGTGACCCGGTCGCACTGGGAGGGACACGCACCCGTCGTACGGACAGATGAGCGGGTGCGATCGCAAATCATGCACCCGAGAGAGTCAAAGGCACACGGACCGCATGAGTCACCGAACGCATCGCGCGCCAGCGCGTTCGATCTCACAGAAAAGCCGCACCGGAATGCTCCGATGCGGCTTCGCCGTCTCACGGATCCGCGCAGAGATCCCGCCAGGGCGGACCTCGGTGGGACCTCGCCGTATCACCCTCGTGTCACACCGCAATCACCAACTAGGCAGACTGTCCCGGAACGAGAGGAGCTGACCTGCAACTTCATGCCCGCGCTGGACTGGCGTAGACGCCCCCGGACGGTCTCTACAACCTGTGCCATGTGGTACCCAGTGAGGGACCCAGGATCAGGACCGGGGCGTCTTCTGGCCCGTCAAAGCGGTATTGCAGGGTGTCTGGTGGTGTCTCACTCACGCCCCAGACCCTCTCACGTCTCACGGACGCCGCTAAAACACGGGGGTGCGGGAAACCGGTCTGACCAGGTTGAAGACCTCTCGGGCGGCATATCGCTTGAGGCATCGGACGATCTCGCGTCGGGTCTTGCCCTCCTGCGTGCGGCGTTCGTAATACGCCTGGGTACGCGGATCGTGACGTAGCCGGGTGAACACGATCCGGTGCAGGGCGGCGTTGGCCTGCCGGTCGCCACCGTAGTTGAGCCGGCGCGTGCGCCGCCGGCCGGAGGAGTACTCGATGGGGCTGACTCCGCAAAGGGCAGCAAAGGACGCCTCGGTGTTCAGCCGCTCGGGGTTGTCCCCCATGGTGATCAGGAGAGTAACGGCACTGTCCGGGCCGATGCCCACCGGTACGAGCAGCTGTGGGGCGTGGTGTTCGACGAGCTGGGTCAGGCGTTGGTTCAGCTCATTGATCTGCCCGGTGAGCTGCTCGATGCGCTCGGCGAGCATGCGCAATGTCATGTGGGTGGCCTGGGCCACCGCGTCCTCGTCTCCCCCACGACCGGGTGGGCCGAGGCGCGCGCAGGTGCGGAACAGCTCGGCATTGCCCAGGCTCGACAGCCGTTCCCACAGGGCGGGGTCGGCGATGACCAAGACGGCCTTGAGCTGGTTGATCGCCTGGGTGCGGGCCTTGACCGCCGAGTCCTTGGCGAGCTTGTAGATCCGGGCGGCGTGCACGGGTCCGTCGCCAGATTTGGCCTGGGCACGGGCGCGACCGCTGAGCACGGCTCGCGCTGCGGCCTGAGCGTCGAGCGGGTCCGACTTGCCGAGCAGACGGCGGGCCGACCGGTCGGGCCGGTTCACTTCGAACACCAGGATGTGCTGGGCCAGGAGGTAGCGGGACAGGCCCGCACCGAAGGTGCCCGTGCCCTCCACGCCGGCTCGGCGCACCGTACCCCGCTTGCGGGCCCACACGAGCAACTGTCGGTAACCGGCCGCCGTCGCCGGAAAGGAATCGGTTCCCAGGACCTTCCCGAGCGGGGAGATCACGGCGGCGACATGAACCTCGCCGTGCGTGTCCACGCCCAGGACGACCTCGCGCCGGACGGGCGGATCCGTGCTCGAGGAGGTACTGCGCTGTCGGGTCGTCATGATGATTCGCCTCCCACGTGGTGACGTGCTGGCTGTGTGGATGGCACCGGCCCGCTCGGGCGGTCTGAACCGTGATGGCGCCTGGAACTCGACAAGGCCCCTGTAGGGACACGCCCTGTGGCTCGGTGGCAGGCAGCATCCCGCAACGACGGTCGACATGCCGGTGACTGGACACTTCGGTCAAAAATCTCACGAGTCAGACCCCGTCCGGGATGGCACCGCACAACCGTCCCACCGATCCCGGTACAGCGACATGACTCGCTCACTGCCGGTTGGCTTCGGCCGAAGCGAGACTCAACCTGATTGGGCGGGTTGACGACGTGTTGGCTCTTCGTCCACTCCTGACCGTATCGATGTGGATGTGCTGCGGCACGGGGCGATGTCCCGGGCGTTCTCCGGGATACGCGCCCCCTCCACGCTGGGCACGTTCCTGCGCGCCTTCACCTGGGGGCACGTGCGTCAACTGGAGTCCGCCGTGCGGGCTTCACGGCGAACCTGGTCCGGCACTGCGCCTTGCTGCCCGGCGCGGACCAGGTGGTGTTCCTGGACATCGACTCGAAGATGAAGCCCGTCCACGGCTACGCCAAGCAGGGCGCCGCCTTCGGCTGCACCAGACAGCGTGGCTTGCACGTCCAGATCGTGACCGCCTCCACGCCCGTCGCTGCGCCGGTCATCGTGGCCTCGCGGCTGCGCAAGGGCTCGGCCGGCTCCGGCAAGGGCGCCGCGCATCTGATCGCCGAAGCGGTGAACACGGTCCGGGCCATGGGCGCGGTGGGCCAGATCATCGTGCGCGGCGATTCCGCGTTCTGCTCGCACAAGACCGTGTCCGCCTGCCGCCGTCTGGGGGTGCGCTTCTCTTTCACGATCGCCCAGCGAAGGAAGGTCCGCAGCGCCATCGACGCCATCAACGAGGCCGCGTGGACGGCGATCACGTACACGGACGCGGTCTTCGACGAGGACGGGCAGCGGTGGGTCTCCGACGCCGAGGTCGCCGAGACCGCATACACCGCCTTCACCGGCAAGCCCCAGAAGCACCACGCCACGGCCCGGCTCCTGGTCCGCCGCGTCAAGCGCCTCGGTCAGGCTCATGTCTCCGAGAGGCAGGGCGAGTTGTTCACCGCCCATCGTCTCCACGCTGTGTTCACCGACACCGCGCTCGGCCTTGCCGAGGCCGAGGCCACCCACCGCCGGCACGCCATCATTGAGCAAGTCTTCGCCGACCTGGAGGACTCCGCCCTCGGCCACCTGCCGTCGGGGAAGTTCACCGCGAACGCGGCCTGGCTCACGCTCGCTGCCCTCGCCCACAACCTCACCCGCGCGCTCGGCGCCCTGGCCTCCGCCTTCCACGCGAAAGCCCGCACCGGCACCGTCCGACGCCACCTGATCGCCGTCCCCGCCCGCCTCGCCACGGGTGCACGCACCCACCTCCCCGACCGATGGCCCTGGCAGGGAGCGTTGGAGAACCTCTGGACGGCCGTCGGTCACCGCCTGCGCACCTGACAAGCCGGACCGACTGCCCGCCCACGACCCGAAGGACCTCAAAGACCCCGCCACCGGACCGGCCATCCGGCACCCACCCCTACCCGAAACCGGAAAACCACCCGAAAACCGATCAGCAAACCCGATCAGGATTCACACGGTGGATCCAGGCTGAAAGACCAAGGACCAAGACTCCTTCGCTGCTTGAAGGAAGAGCTCGTTGCACTCCCGCTGGAGTTCCGTCTGGCTCCACATGGGGTGGTGGGGTGCCGCGTTCGAGCACACGATGGTGCCCCAGGCACCCACCTCGGCGCTGCCCCGGACGGCGCGCCTGCAGAACTCGGCGCCGATCGGGCCCTCTTCGAAGGTGCCGTTCAAGGGGGTGTAGCCGATCCAGCCCTCGCCGAAGACCAGCGGAATCCCGCGGCCGACGCACAGGTCGGCGGCTGCCGACATCCATGTCTCCAGGGTAGTCAGCATGGCGAGGTGGTGCGCGCCGTAGCGTTCGTAGAGGATGCGATCCCAGACCTCGGCGTCGCACCAGTCGTGTACGTAGATCTCGGGCTTGCCGACGATCGTGGCCTGCTGACGCCATTCCTCGCCGGCCGGCGGCAGCCACTGGTCGAAGGGCGGCGCGCCCGGGCGCATCAGGTCGGTGCGGGCGCGCTCCTCGTCGAAGCCGCCGTCGGGCGACCGCAGTCCGTAGCCGGTGACGAGCTCGTCGAGGACCCCATAGACGTACGGGTGGAAGATGCCGACGTCGATGTTGTGCGGGATGCCGCGGAAGGATTCCAGGGGGACCCGGGCGTAGTTGACCGTTGCGGGAATGGTGGGGCGACGTTCATGGAAGCGGTCCAGGCCCGCTTCGAGGCGTTCGCGCAGCTCCACCACGGCGGGTTCCTTGCCAGGGAGCCCTTCGGTGAGGTAGCCGCCCTGGACCTCGTTGTGCAGTTCGACGAACGCGATCACGTCGGACAGTCCCTCTGCCTCGGCTAGATCGCACAGGTCCGCCAGGGCGTCGGCCAGCCGTACAGGCCGGTCTTCGGGGCTGACGGCCATGAGCGCGTCGAACCACCGGCGATCACCGGCGAAGGCACTGCTCTGCTGGTACTCCCAGCTGGAGATGATCACGACCACGCCGTGGCGCTGCGCGGTCCGCAGCAGTTCCAGCAGATGCGCCCTCGGGTCGATGCGGGTGCGGTGCCGCACGTCGTACCAGCGTGTGCCCTGGCCGTACTCGCCGCCCAAGGGGCCGAGTTCGATTTCTCCGGTCAGGCCGGAGCCGAAGACGAGGAACGGCATGGCGCAGATCCGGATGGTGTTGTAACCGCGATCGACGGCTTCGGCGAAGGCGCGGTCGAGGTTCTCGAAGGGTTCGCCCGGCCCGGTGCGGGTGTACCAGGTGAAGTCCCACAGGGTGATGGTGAGCCGGTCCGGCAGGTGGGTCGGCAGAGGTATCGGTGAGTAGGCCATCTCGTCCGTTTCGTGGTCGGTGACGGTGAGGGGAGGCCGCGGAGACGCCCTGACGTGGCGAAACCGAGGGCAGTGCGGCACACGGGCGTGGGCGGCTGGTCGGCGGTCTCAGCCCACGACGGTGGCACGTTAATTCATAATTTCCGATCAGAGAAGCCACCCTCGACCACCATCACCCCCGGTCGAAGCCGACACACCTCTTGGCCTGCATGGATAATTAATATTTAATGATGTTGTCGTTGCTGCCTCAGCCACAGGAGTCGTCTCCATGCTTCCCGCACGGGTATCCCCCTCGGAACGCCTCAGCGACCGGTGCGCGCTCGTCACCGGAGCCGCCTCCGGGATCGGGGCGGCCACGGCCCGACGTCTCGCCTCCGAGGGCGCCGGCGTGGTCCTCGCCGACATCGATGCCGAGGCCGGCGAGGCCGTGGCCGCCGGCATCCGGAAGGACGGCGGCGAGGCACTGTTCCACTACTGCGATGTCGCCGACGAGTCCTCCTGGGCCAGGACGGCCAAGGCAGCGCGCCAGGCGTTCGGTCCGATTCGGGCCCTGGTCAGCAACGCCTACACGGTCCAGGTGGCACCGGCCCATGAGACCAGCGCCGAGCAGTGGAACCGGCAGCTCGCCGTGACCTTGAGCGGATCGTTTCTCGGCGTGCGAGCCTGCCTCGACGACCTCCGCGCGACGGACGGAAGCGTCGTGCTGGTGTCGTCCGTGCACGCGCTGGTCGGTCTGCCGGGACGTCCCGCGTACGCGGCCGCGAAGGCCGGATTGACCGGCCTGGCACGGCAGTTGGCGGTCGAGTACGGCGGGCAGGTCCGTGTGAACAGCGTGCTGCCCGGCCCGGTCCTGACCCAGGCGTGGGACGCCATCGATGAGGACGACCGGCGGGCCAGCGCCGCCGAGACAGCTACGGGCCGCCTGGGCCGACCCGAGGAGGTCGCCGCCGCCATCGCCTTCCTCGTCAGCGACGACGCGTCCTACGTGACGGGCACCTCCCTCGTCGTCGACGGTGGCTGGAGCGTACTGAAGAACTCCTCGTGAGCGGCCGGCATCCCCGCCGTACCTCGTCTTCCTTGATCTCAGTTCCCTGTCTTGGAGCCATCTCTCTTGAAAATCACCCGGGTGGAGACCTTCGCCGTGCCGCCTCGCTGGCTGTTCTGCCGCATCGAGACCGACGACGGTGTGGTGGGCTGGGGCGAGCCGGTGGTGGAAGGCCGGGCCGCCACCGTCCGCACGGCCGTGCACGAACTCGCCGAATACCTCATAGGCCAGGACCCGATGCGTATCGAGGACCACTGGCAGACCATGACCAAGGGCACCTTCTACCGGGGCGGGCCGATCCTGTCGAGTGCCGTCGCCGGTATCGACCAGGCCCTGTGGGACATCGCGGGGAAGGCCCTCGACGTGCCGGTCCATGTGCTGCTCGGCGGCCCGGTGCGTGACCGTGTACGCGCCTACAGCTGGGTGGGCGGCGACGAACCCGGTGAGATCGCCGAGGCCCTCCAGGCGCAGGTCGAGGCCGGTTTTACGGCGGTCAAGATGAACGCCAGCGGGCGGACCGGGAAGCTGGCCACCGCGGGGGAAGTGCACGCCGTGGTCGAGCGGGCCCGCATCGCGCGCGACGTCCTCGGGCCCGACCGGGACTTCGCGATCGACTTCCATGGCCGGTTCACCACCGCCAGTGCCCGCCGCGTGCTGCCCGAACTCGCCGCGCTACACCCGCTGTTCGTCGAGGAGCCCGTCCTCCCGGAGCACGCGCACCGTCTTCAGGACGTCGTGTCGGCCTCGCCCGTGCCCATCGCCACGGGTGAGCGGCTCTTCTCCCGTACCGACGCCCTGCCCGCCCTGCAGGCCGGCATCGCCGTCCTGCAGCCCGATCTCTCCCATGCGGGAGGCATCTCCGAGGTACGGCGTATGGCGTCGCTGGCCGAGACCTTCGATGTGCTCCTTGCCCCGCACTGCCCGCTGGGCCCGATCTCGCTCGCCTCCAGTCTCCAGGTCGCCTTCAGCACGCCGAACTTCCTCATCCAGGAACAGAGCATCGGCATCCACTACAACGCCGGCGCCGAGGTCCTGGACTATCTGGTCGACCCCACGGTCTTCCGGTTCGACCAGGGCCACATCAACCGGCCCATGGGTCCGGGCCTGGGCATCGAGGTCGACGAGCAGGCCGTACGTCGCGCGAACGACAGCGCGCCGGACTGGCGGAGCCCGCTGTGGCGTCACACCGACGGCTCCTTCGCTGAATGGTGACCTGCCCCTTGCCCCTGGGCCCATCCCCGGACTTGTCTCATCCCCCGCTCCAGCCCTCGCCCTCGCCGAGTATCACGGAGAACAACTGATGCTGACCCGCACCGACTTCACCCGCGAACTGCGCCGCGACCGGCTGGTGGCCATCGTGCGCGGCAGCGACCCCAAGGCCGCGCTGGCCAGCGTGCTGGCGCTCGCCCAGGAGGGCGTGCGCCTGATCGAGATTTCGTTGACGACGCCCGGTGCCGAGGCGGTCATCACGCAGGCCGTCGAGGAAACCGGCAGCGACGCCGTCATCGGTGCGGGAACGGTTGTCACCGAGCAGGACGCTCTGCGGGCCCGGGACGCGGGAGCCCGGTGGATGGTGACGCCGGCCCTGGACAAGGGGTTCGAGCACGCGGTCGCGCTCGGCGTGCCCGTGCTGGCCGGTGCGCTCACACCGACGGAGGCGGTGGCCGCGATGCGGTCCGGTGCCGCCGCGGTCAAGCTGTTCCCCGCCTCCATAGGCGGCCCCGCCTATCTGCGCGCGCTGCGCGACCCGCTGCCCGACATGCCGTTCGTACCGGTGGGCGGCGTGGATGCCGAGGCGGCCCGGGCCTACTTCGCCGCGGGAGCCGTCGCCGTGGGCGTGGGCTCGCCCCTGCTCGGTGATGCCGCGCAGGGCGGGGACCTGGCCCAGTTGCGGGTCCGGGCCCGGGAGTTCCTGACCGTGTGCGCGGCGGGAGCCGACGCGTGAACGCCGCGCCACTCGATGCCCTGACGTTCGGCGAGACGATGCTCTCGTTCCAGGTGGACGGTGCGCTGACCTCGGGCGGCCAGGCCCGTACGGCGGTCGCGGGCGCGGAGTCCAACGTCGCAGTGGGCCTGGCCCGCCTGGGACACCACGTGGGCTGGGCCGGCCGCCTCGGAGCCGACGAACCCGGCCGGATGATCCTGAGGACGCTGCGCGGCGAAGGCGTACACGTGGACCATGCCACCACCGATCCCGACGCTCCCACAGGATCCCTGATGCGCGAGCGCCGGGTCGCCGACTTGGCCCGCGTGCACTACTGGCGCGCCGGATCCGCCGCGTCCCGCATGCAGCCACCGCATGTGAAGAGCGCCCTGGCAGCCGGAGCGCGCCTGCTGCACCTGACCGGCATCACCTGCGCCCTGGGCCCCGGACCGCTGGAGAGCGTGCGGACTGCGGCCGGATACGCCGCCGAGCACGGCTGGACCGTGTCCTTCGACGTGAACCACCGCACCCGCCTGTGGGATACCGCGGCCGCCTCGGCCGCGCTGCGCCCGCTGCTCGGTCTGATCGACATCGTCATCGCCTCCGACGACGAGCTGCCCCTGATCGCCGGAGAGCCCGGTACGCCGGAGCATGATCGGGTGGTCGAGCTGCTCGCCCAGGGCGTACGGGAGGTCGTGGTCAAGCGGGGCGCCCAGGGTGCGGACCTGTATCTCCGCGCCGACCAGGCCGTGCACACTCCGGCCCACCCGGTGCCCGTGGCCGACACGGTGGGCGCCGGCGACGCGTTCTGCGCCGGATACCTCTCCGGCGTCCTGGACGAACTGTCGCCCGAACAGCGGCTGCACCGGGCCACCCGCACCGCCGCATTCGCCGTCGCCACTCCCGGCGACTGGGAAGGGCTGCCCCACCGCGACGAACTCTCCCTCCTGGACGCGGCGCCCGGCGCGACCGTGCGCTGAGCCTGCCCGTCACGCGCAAGCCGAAGCCGAGCCCGCCCGGCACCTGGTGAGCCGAGTTTCCCTTCCTCCCCGTCTTGAAAGGTCGTCACATGGCCGTGTCCGCCCACCAGCTGGTCGGCACCTTCGCACCCGTCACGTCCGACCGTCTGGAACTCGGCGAAGGACCGCGTCTGCTGTCCGACGGCAGCGTGGTCCTCGTCGACATCCTCGCCGGGAAACTCGTGCAGTTGCCCGCGCACGAGGACAGCTCCCTGGTGGAACTGGCGCATCTGGGACAGCCGTTGGGCGCGGTCGCTCCGCTGGACAGCCCTGGCCCTCGCGGCTGGGCCGCTGCCACCGGCATGGCCTTCGCCGTCCTCGACGAGGGCGGGCAGATCGTCCGCACGACCCCGGTCACGCCTCAGGCCGGCGGCCCGCAGCGTATGAACGACGCGGTCTGCGACTCCGCCGGGCGTATGTGGGCCGGCACCATGGCCTACGACGCCACACCCGGCGCCGGCGCGCTGCACAGGTGGAACAAGGACGGCTCGGTGACCTGCGTCTTGGACGGGCTGACCGTTCCCAACGGGCCGGTCTTCAGCCCGGACGGCAACATCCTCTATCTCGCCGACTCCGCGGTGGGCACGGTGGAGGCATTCCGCGTCGACCCGCAGACCGGTGATCTGTCCGACCGGCGCCTGGTGTTCCGCGTCGCCACCAAGGACGGCAGCCCGGACGGGATGGCGGTCGATTCCGACGGCTGTATCTGGTCGGCGATCTGGGGCGGCAGCCAGATCCGCCGCTACAGCCCCGAGGGTCAGCTGCTGCAGACCCTGGACGTTCCCGCCCAACAACCCACCGCTGTCTGCCTGACCGGAGAGCACCTCATCGTCACGACAGCCACGTACGGGCTGGCCGAGCCGGGCCCGTGGGACGGCGCCGTGCTCCGCGCCTCCTGCACGGCCACTGCTCCGGTCACGGCCGGCGCCGCCGCATCCCTGGCCGGTTGACGCGACGGACCGCGCGAGCGGCGGGTCCGTCCACTACGACGTTGTTGGTGTCGTGTGGACGGACCCGCCGCTCGTTGTGTTGCCTCAGCACCGGACCGCCACGACCGGGCCCGCACAGCGCAGGCAGGCCGATCAGGAGACCTTGAGAGGGGACAGCCCCGTGTGCCGAAGCCAGTGCAGGTGTTCGCCGGACGACGACCCGTACCCGCCGCCGTGGTCGCCGTACGGCCAGACGCGGATGTCCTTCAGGCCCGCGTAGCGGTTGTACGCGGCGTAGATCGTGGAGGGCGGGCAGACCGGGTCCATCAGCCCGACGCTGAACAGCGCAGGAGCGGTGGCGCGGGCGGCGAAGTGCACCCCGTCGAAGTGGTTCGGAGTGGCGAAGGCGCGCTCGGGCTGATCCCGCGTGTGCAGGCGCAGGTACCGGGCGAGTTCGACGTACGGCCCGTCGCCGGCGATGTCGGCGCCCCGGCGGAAGTGGCACAGGAACGGCACGTCGCACCGGAGGGTGGCGACCTGCTCGCCGGCGAGGCCCGCGACGGCCAGGGCGAGCCCACCACCCTGGCTGGCGCCCTGCACCACGATGCGGTCGGCGGCGACGTGCGGCAGGCCGGGGCGCAGTCCACGGCGCGTACGCAGTCGGTGATCAGGCGGCGGTAGCAGTGGTGGCGGGGGTCGTCGATGCCGCGCGTCATGAAGCCCTCGACCCACTGGGTGCCGGGGCCTTCCCCGTGGTCGGGGTGTCGTGCCCTTGGCCGCGGCTGCCGACGACGAGCTGCGCATAACCGGCCCAGGGGAAGAGGAGATGGTCCGTCGGCAGTCCACGCCCGCCGCTGTAGCCGATGTACGTGATGACGGTGGGCAGCGGTTCCTTGGCGCCGTGCGGCAGCAGCAGCCACGCGGCCACGGGCCGGCCGCGCCAGCCGGGGAACCGGACGTCGTACACGTCGACGGCGGTGAGAGAGTGCTGTGGACCGGGGTGAACGGTGGGGTGCGGCTCGGCGGCGGCGCACGCCTGGGCGAGGGTGTCCTGCCAGAAGGCGTCGAAGCCGGAGGGCTCCGCGAGAGCGGCGTCGTAGACGCGGAGCTGGCCCAGGGGCAGGTCGGTGAGCGGCACGGCGCAAGTTCCTTGCGACTACGGGCGGGGGGTGCGTGATGGAGTGCTTCTTCAACGGCCGAGATCCTGCGTCGGCGCGGTCCGCATGTGACGAGCCGGCCAGGGGCGTGGCAGTCCTCCCCGGCCGGCTCGTGATCAGGCACGTTCTACCAGGTGCGGAACGCGCTCAGGCTGGGCAGCGCCTTGTGCGTCTGGTTGTAGTCGAAGAAGGAGGTGTCCTCGACCTCGTTGTCGCCGCCGACGACCCAGCCGTTGGGGTCGGCTCCGTCGGCGAAGTCGATCGCGATCGGGTCCCAGTAGGAGATCCCCACCACCTTGCCCGTGTTGTGCATGGCGCGGAAGAACTCCTGCGTCCACCGCAGCTGCCCCTCAGGGGTGGCGCCGTAGTTCTCGGGACCGTCCGGGTCGAGGGTGTTTCTCTCGATCAGGGTCGTTTCGCTCGCGCCGTTCGGCTCGAGGGTGAAGGGATAGCCGGTCTCCATCGCCATGACCGGCTTGCCGCTCGCCGAGCCCACCCAGCTCGCGAAGTTGGCCAGGGACGCGATCGACATGTCCGTCCAGAACGGATACAGCGATACGCCCATGATGTCGTAGTCCAGGCCGTACGTCTTGGCGTCGTTGATCCAGCCCTGGTAGAGGTCGCGCCCCGGGGTGGTGAGGTGGATGACGGTCTTGCTGGTCGGGGAGGTGTCCTTCACCGCCTTCGAGGCCGACTGCAACAGCGCGAAGTACTGGGCCGGGGTGGTCCAGCGGTCCACGTCGGCGAGGGCGTTGTTGATCTCGTTGCCGATGGAGACGTACTCGGGTGTGACGCCCGCGTTCTTCATCTTCTGGACCGAGGCGGCCGTGAAGTCGTAGATTGCCTGCTCAAGCTGGCTCTGGGAGAAGCCGGCCCAGTCCTCGGGCCTGATCTGCAGGGCGGGGTTGGTCCAGAAGTCGCTGTAGTGGAAGGACAGCAGGACCTGCATCCCCCGCGCCTTGGCGTCCTTGGCGTTCGCCACCGCGTCGTTGATGTCCTGCCAGCCGGGCTGGAGCTGATAGCGCTCGCCGTCGACGGTCACGAAGGCGCCCGGCTTGTTGTAGACGCGGATGCGGGCCAGGTTGAAGCCCTCGGGGGCGAGGACGTCGAGCACGTCCTTCTTGTTGCCGGAGCTGTCCGCGTACTGGGCGCCGGCGGCGGCGTTCATCCGCCGGTAGGTGATGTCACCGCCGACCGCCATCGCGCCGCCCGAGCCGGGTGTGACACGGGTGAAGGAGAAGTCGTCGGCGTAGAGCCGGCCCTGCTGGGAGTTGGACCAGATGCCGACAGTGCACGACGGGCTGAGCACCGAGACGCTGAGCGTCACCCGGGTCCACTGTGCGGACTTGGGCAGGTCGAGGCTCTGGGAGCTGTCGCCGCAGGAGTACGCCTGCAGGCCGGCGGAGGTCACTCCGTCGTTCTTGATCCAGGCGGAGAGCGTGTAGGTGCCCTTGGACAGGCCGGTGAGCGTCTGCACCGTGTTCACCGACCACTGGCCCTTCTTGCCGTGGCCAAGAGCTGTCTGTCCGCTGTGGGTGCTTGTGGACTGGCTGTAGGCCGAGTTGTTGGTGCCGATGTTGCTCCAGCCGGTCAGTCCGCTCTCGAAGCCGGGATTCGCCAGGAGGCTGGGGTCGCCCGCATTCGCGCTGGCGGAAGCGCTGGCGAGCGTGGCCGCCGGGAGCACCAGGCCGGCGGCGATCGCTATGGCAGTTCTCTTGCGGATACGCACAGGAACAGCTCCTCAATGTGGGGTACCTACCCGGCTCGTCCGGCCGGGGTGGGCAGGCCGGGCCGGACGCGCGGACTCCCCCTGGCTGGTGGGTCCGCGCGCCTGACCGGGCACGGGTGGATCAGCTCTTGACGGCGCCTGCGGTGAGTCCTTCGAGGAGCTGCTTGCGCAGCACGAAGAAGACCACCAGGCTCGGGATCGCCGCGAGCACGGCACCGGCGAGTACCAGGTCGTACTGGCGGCCGGTGGCGGCGAAGATGGCCTGCAGGCCCAGCGGGAGGGTGTAGTCGCCGGGGTCGCTGACCACGATCAGCGGCCAGATGAGGCTGTTGTAGCTGTTGAGGAAGGACCACACGCCAAGCGCCCCCAGGGCCGGCCGCAGCAGGGGCAGCACGATGCGCCAGAAGAGCCCGAACTCGGTGCACCCGTCGACGCGGGCAGCGTCCAGCAGGGCGTCGGGGACGGACTGTTCGACGAACTGGCGCATCATGAAGATGCCGAAGGCGGGGGCCACCCAGGGGACGACGAGGGCGAAGTACGGGGTGGTCAAGTGGGCCTTGGCGACCATGATGAACAGCGGGACGACGATCACCGCGAACGGGACGGCCAGCGAGCTGAACATGATGGTGAACAGGGCGTTCTTGCCCCGGAAGCGGTACTTGGCGAAGGCGAAGCCGGCCAGCGCGCACAGCAGGACCGAGGCCACGGTGGAGATGAGGGCGACCACCGTGCTGGTCAGCAGCCAGCTCCAGAACGGATTGCCGTCAAGCAGGCCGCGGTAGTTGGCCAGCGTCCCCGGCGACGGAAACAGCTCGGGCGGGTAGCTGAAGATGTCGGCGCGGTCCTTGAAGGACGCCGACAGGGCCCACAGGAGCGGCACCGCGAAGACCAGCAGCAGGGCGATCAGGAAGACGTACAGCAGGGTGCGGCTGACCCTGCGACGGGTCCGGTCGGCGGTGGGCCGGACCGCGTGGTCGATGGTGGTCATCAGTCATCCCTTCCGACTCGCAGCAGGCGCATGGCGAGCCGGCCGAGCACGAACACGGCGATGAAGAGCAGGACGCCGGCGGCCGCCGCGTAGCCGAGCTGCTGGCGCTGGAATCCGGCGCGGAAGATGAACATGGCGACGGACAGGGTGGATTCGCCGGGGCCGCCCTGGGTGAGCAGGAACGGCTCGTCGAAGATCTGCGCCGTGCTGACCAGGACGGTGACCGCGACGAACGCGGTGACCGGTCGTAGGCAGGGCAGGGTGACGTTGCGGAAGCGGCTGACCGGTCCGGCGCCGTCGATGGCGGCGGCCTCGTACAGCTCGCGCGGCACGTTTTGCAGTCCGGCCAGGAAGAAGATGGTGAGGTAGCCGGTCCACCGCCACAGCACCAGGATCACCACGGAGACCTTCGCCCACTCCGGGTCCCCGAGCCAGTCGATGCCGCCGAACCCGAACAGGGCCTGGCCCAGGGCGTTCAGGAGGCCGAACTCGGTGTCGAAGAACAGGCCGAAGACCAGGATGATGACGATCGGCGAGATCACCACGGGCATGAAGTACGTCAGCCGGAACAGATCGCGTCCTCGCAGCCCGCGGGCGTTGAGCGCCTGGGCGATCAGGAGCGAGGCCGGGAGCACGACACACATCGTGAAGACGACGTACAGCGTGGTGTTGCCGACGGCGGTCCAGAAGCTGGCATCGCTCAGCAGGTCGCGGTAGTTGCGCAGGCCGACCCACTGCGGGGTGCCCAGGCCGGCCCATTCGGTACAGCTGAGGTAGAGGCCGACCAGGATCGGCACCAGCATAAACAGGCCGAACAGCAGGTAGAACGGCGAGATGAAGACGTACGGGGCCCAGGTGCGCTGGCGGCGCATCCACCAGGTGCGGGACGTGGCGCCGTCCGTGGAGGCGCCCTTCGCCGCGGCCGGGACGGCGGGCGCGGAGCGGGTCGGGGTGGGAGCAGTCATCGCTTCACCTGCTGTCGGTATGCCTTCAGTCCGGCCTTGAGGGCGGCGGCCGGCGAGGTGCGGCCCTTGAGCGCGTCCAGAAGGGGGCCGCCCAGGACGTCGATGAGGATCTGCATGCCCGCGGCCTGGTAGAAGACGGGCAGGTCGGCGGCCGCCTTGCCGTAGACGTCGAAGACCCGCTGGCCGCCGAGGTACTCGTCTTCGATCTGGGTGAACTCGGGGTCCCGGTAGAGGGGTTGGAGGGTGGGCAGGAAGCCGCCGTTGTTGTAGCGCAGGATCTGGCCCTCGCGGGTGAGGTAGACGCGCTTGAGCAGTTCCAGTGCCGCCTGGGTGTGGGGCTTGTCCTTCAGCACGGCGATGCCGGTGCCGCCCAGGGTGGAGCCAACATGCCCGCCGCCCTCGAAGCGGGGCAGGGTGCGCATCCGCCAACGTCCCTTCTGGTCGGGCACGTTGGCCTGCAGTCCGTAGGCGTTGTACCAGTTGGGCATGGCGGTGGCCGCGAGCCGCCCGGTCTTCAGGGCCGCCGCGCAGGCGGCTCCGTACGGGTCGGGCAGGGCGAGCAAGGCGCCCGAGCGGACCCCCTGGGTCATGAACTCCAGGACTTCCAGCGCCTCGGGCGAGTCCAGGGTCAGCTCACCGGAGGCGTTGAAGAAGCCGCCGCCGCGCTGCAGCAGAAACTGGTTGAACCCGTTGACGATCGCGCCGTTGTCACCGGTGGACACCATGCCGATGCTGGTCTTGTGGTCCTTGGCGAGGCGCTCGCCGTGCTCGAGGAGCTCCTCCCAGGTCTCGACCGTCTCGGGCACCTTGTACTTGTCGAACACGTCCTGCCGGTAATAGAGGACCGTGATCGAGTTGTCGGAGTCGAGGGCGTAAGGGACCTTGTCGACCGAGTACGGGGCCAGCTTGAGCAGGTCGTCGCCGAACGGGCGGACGGTGTCGCGCAGATCGACGAAGAGGTTCTCGGCGATGCGGGCGTTCATCACCCGGGGGAACTGGTCGGTGATCAGCCCGGCGAGGTCGGGGGTGTCGCCGTCGGCGACTGCCTGGGCCATCATGCGGGTCACGACGTCGCTGCCGGCTGCGGCGGTGGGCTTCACGGAGTAGGCGAAGCGCGAACCGCGCATCAGCTTCGTGTCCTTGGCTGCGCTCTGGAAGGTCTTCACGTAGCCGGGGTCGTGCGTCCACAGGCTGACGGTCACGTTCCCGGAGCGCACGGGCGCGGCGGCCGAGCTGCCGCACGCGGCCAGCGCGGGGGCGGCGAGCAGTCCCAGCCCGGCGCCGCCCGCCGCCCTCAGCAGGCTTCTGCGGCTGATGTCAGTCACGTCCGCCTCCCGCCTCGCGCAGCGATATACGGGGTACGGCCACCAGCTCGACCGCTTCGACGGCGGCGCGGTCTCGTGCGGCGTCAAGTCCCTCACGGGCGGTGGCGTCCACGTAGATGACGGAGGCCGGATCCAGGGGCAGCACGCGGATCTCGATGCCGTGGCGTGCGGCGGCCTCGGCGTGGCGGCGCAGTCCGATCTCCCAGTTGGGCCCGAACCAGAAGTCGTCGGCGATGAGCTTGCCGTCGATGTAGGCGCGGGCCGCGTCGCCGGTATAGCGCACGCGCAGGAGGGTTTCGCCCTCGCTGTTCAGAGCCTCGGCGGGAACGGTGATCTGGTAAACGGCGGCCTTGTCGAAGTCGGCTTCCAGCGGCGCGGAAGCCCGCTGGTGTCCGCCGCCTGTGCGGGCCGGGGCAGCCACGGCCCGCTCCCGGACACACTCCAGGGTCGGCTGCGGCAGGTGCGGTGCCGCAGTCAGCTGCCAGCGGTTGAAGGCTCCGTCGGCCGTGGGCTGCCCGATGCCTTCTGCGTGCAGGGCGTCCGGTGCGGGCAGCAGGGCGATGGACGGGGACGCGGAGGAGAGGTGCATGTGCAGTGCACCGCCATCGGCGACCACCACATCCGCACTGAGGGAGAGCCGTTCACGGCCGTAGACGTCGACCTTGCCCAGCTGCAGGGCCTGTTCGTGGGAGAGCACGAGGACCTTGGCGGTGCCGGACGGGCCGGTCACGGTGAGCAGGGCGCCGGTGCCGGGCTCGGTGAGCGTGGCCACGGTGTGCTCACCGGTGCGTTCCACTTGGGCCGGGCCCTCGATGTCCGCGTCCAGGGGCAGGGCGAGGGTGGCGGGGATGCCGTCGACGGCGGCCAGCACGGTCAGGGGTGTGCCGTCCTCCAGCGCGATCCGGGTGGCCGGCTGCGCACTCGCCCACTCCAGGCGCAGACCACTGCCCAGGTCCAGGCCGATCGGCCAGACGAAGTGCGCACCGGCGGGTACGGGAACGGGCTGCGCGGGCAGGGTGACAGTCCGGCCGCCCTCGAGCTGGACGCTGAACTGAACGTTCTCGTGGTCGGGGAGCGCGGCGTACGGGTCGTGGTTGTTGACGAACAGGAAGCCCTGGTCGCCGGCCGAGCGGACCGACCAGCGCAGGGTGGTGGCGTCGTCCAGCGAGGTGGGTTCGGCATCTGGCAGCGCGAGCGGCATCCGCGCCAGGTCGGCGCCGTAGCTCTCCAGGAGCAGGTGCTGCAGTCGCAGGCCGTGGAACACGGGCCGCGCCTGGCCGTACTCACCCAGCGGTGCCTGGAAGTCGTAGGTGACCGTCGGCATGTCGTTGGGATAGCCGGTGGCGTGGCTCTCCTGGTTGGGCTCCTTGAGGTCCACCCGCTGCGAGCCGCCGTGGTACATGTAGTAGCCCTGCCACACGGACCCACTGCCCAGCTTCGTCAGCGCCAGTGCTGTGGTGTCCGCGGCCCGTACGAGCGGCCGTCGGTGGTACGCGATGGCCATGCCGCCGCCCAACTCGCAGGTGGCGTACGGGTAGCGGCTGGTGTCGGGCCCGGTGCCGGTGGAGTCGGCGATGCGCAGGTCGGCGCCGATGGCGTGGTCGTCACGGATCGGCGTGAAGAAGAAGTGGCGGCGCATCTCCCGCGCCGGCCCCATCTCGGCGTCCACCCAGAACTCCTCCGCGTAACCGCCGTACAGCGGCAGCAGGGTGTCCTGCGGGATGTCGGCCGCGCCCCAGGCGGTCGCGGTCCACAGCGGGGCGCGCATGCCGAACTTCTCGGCCATGCGCCGCAGCGTGGCCAGGTGGCCGGGGTTGTCATAGAGCTCGTTCTCCACCTGCAGGGCGACGATCGGGCCGCCGTCGTCGTGGAAGAGGCCCCGCAGCTCCTCGGCGATGCGCCGGTAGTACGGCTCGACCAGCGCGAGATAGGCCGGGTCGTCGCTGCGCGGAGTGCAGTCGACCTCGTTCAGCAGCCAGTCCGGGTGGCCGCCGTTGCGGCACTCGCCGTGGGACCACGGGCCAAGCCGCACCACGAGAGCCAGGTCGAGCTCGGCGCACAGCTCCACGAAGCGGCGCAGGTCAAGGTCGCCGTCGAAGCGCAGAGTGCCGCGCTCGTTCTCGTGCTGGTTCCAGAACAGGTAGGTGGCGACCAGGTCGATGCCGCCCGCCTTCATCTTGAGGAGCTCCTCGCGCCACTCGGCCGCCGGGCAGCGGCTGAAGTGGAACTCGCCCATGACGGGAATCCAGGGCCGCCCGTCCCGGATCAGGCTCTGGCTGTCCACGGTCAATGACTGCGACGCGGTGTCGGAGCTGCCCATCGGCAGATGGCCGGTCAAGACCGGGGGCGTTCCGGGGGCATGCAGGGACAACATGACAATCGGCTCCTACAAGAGCGGCTCGTGTGAAGTGGGTTCATCGTGGGTGGGGCCCGCACCCCTGTCAAGATGTATTCATAATTAACGTTCAGAGGTAGGATGAACACGTCCAGCGCGGCAACATGCACATCCAGCACGACAACCGCTTCCCATCGCGAGGAGAACACCGCATGGCGTCCTACACCGGCCGAGGCGTACACGGGCAGATCGTGCACGCCCTGGGCACCCGCATCGTCGGCGGTGACCTGCCCGAAGGCGCCACGCTCGACGTTCGCGCGCTCGGTGAGGAACTGGACGTCAGCCTGACCGTCATGCGCGAGTCCCTGAAGGTCCTCGCCGGCAAGGGACTGATCGACGCCCGCCAGAAACGCGGCACCTTCGTCCGCGCGCGCGAGCATTGGAACCTTCTCGACGCGGACCTCATCCGCTGGCAGGTGGAGACCGGCGGGGGGCAGCGCCTGATGCGGGACCTGGCCGACGTGCGCTCGATCGTGGAGCCCGCTGCGGCGCACCGGGCCGCGCTGCATCGCACCGATGACGACCTGCAGGCGATGCAGAGTGCCCTCGACGCCATGGCCGAGGCGCACGCCCACTCCCCCGAAGGCGCCGCGGAAGCGGACGCCGCGTTCCACCGCGCCCTGCTCAACGCCACCGGCAACGAGATACTGGCCCGCATGGACCTGCTCCTGGAGCCGGGGCTGCGCGCACGCGACCGCATGGTGCACTCCCACAGCGAGGCATCCGACCCCCTGCCCAGCCACAAGGCCGTATTCGACGCCGTCCGCGACCAGGACGCGGCGCGAGCGGAGCTGGCCATGCTCGATCTGCTGGCCCAGGCGACGCACGACCTCGACCAAGTCACCGGGGACCGGTCAGCCGCTCCCCGCTGACAGCGCTCACTTCTCCCAAAGCCGCTGCTGCATCAAGTGGCCCTACAACTGTGACAACAGCGGCGGCCGTCGCATCCGGCTCGGCCATCGTCCGCCACGGCATTCCTCAGCGGCACCGAGATTCACCCCGAACAGCACAGGTAGACGCTGAGCGCACGGTCTTCCTCGCGCAGTCGCCGTACGAGCGGGGCCATCCGCTCCCGGCTGGGGGGTGACGAGCTCCCTGGCGAGTGAGTCGTCGACGCCGAGGTGGTGACGGGATGCGGCATCGAAGGATGCGGAGGCAGGCCGCGCGGTCGCGGCGGCACGTCCCATACTTCCCCGAAGCTGACAAAGTGGGCGACGTCTGCTCGTCCGCCTGAGGCCGCGGCCCCCGAACGAGCATCAGAATGGCGCTTCCGCGGTGTCATCAGTTGACATCGCACCCGGCAGTGCACCCACGGGAAGCGGCAGGTTGGTCACCACGAGCTGGTTCAAAATGTCGTCGCGATCCATGAACATGATCTGGCTCCGCTTCGCCGCGTCCAACGCGTTGCCCAGCCAGTTGCGTGCAGCCTTGGTGGTCTCCCCGCCGACCACGATGAACGCATGGTCGACGAGGACGCGCCGGTTGGTCTCGGGGTCGAAGATTTCGTGCGCCAGCATCATCAGGGCCTGATTGTGGATCTCAGCGATGTTGGCATTGCCCGCCCTGGACTTGCCGGTGGCGTCCAGTTTCCCGCGCTTCACCTGGATACCGAAGTACAGGAAATGCTGGGTCGGCAGGGTGTACCGCATCCAGATGTCCTTGCCGTACTCCAGCGCCTTGTCCCGGTGCCCGGCCGCAGTGATCCGGTGAAAGCCCAGTCCATAGAGGGAGGGTCCGCGATCCGGCCCGCCGATGCATCCACGCCCGCTCCCAGCGCGAGGGCGTCGGCATACCGATCAGCGGTGACGGTGTCACCGGCGCGCACGCACAGCGCGCGCTTCGGTCCACCCAGGGGGATCGGCCAGCCCACGCCTCCGGCGCCTCACTGTTCGCCTTCTTGTATCAACCACCACGTGTCCCGGCTGAGGGCGCGGGCACCCGGTGGCCATGCAGATGCCGACCGCACCCTTGATCGACCGTTCCCTGCCGGCTCTCGTCCAGGGCTACTCCTGGTTGCCCAGCGTGCTGCGGGAACGCCCCGATGGCGTGGCTCGCACTCGGGTGCTGGGCAAGCCGGCGCTCGTCGTGCGCGGACCGGAAGCGGTGCGGTTCTTCTACGACGAAGGGAACGTACGCCGCGGCGGCGCCCTGCCGGGGCCTGTGCTGAGCACCTTGTTCGGTCATGACGCCGTCCACACGCTCGACGGCGATGCGCACCGCGCCCGCAAGGAGTTCTTCCTGCCGTTGCTGCGCCCCGACCGGATCGCCGGTCTCGTCGAGCACGTGACGGCCGTGTGGGACGACGCGGTCCGGCAGTGGGGCGAGGCCGAGCAGACCGTGCTGTTCGACGCGGCGAGCGTGGTGCTCACCCGCGGCGTGTGCCGCTGGGCGGGTGTTCCGCTCGGCGAGGGCACCGAAGAGACGAAGGACCTTGCCCGCGACCTGGTCGCCATGGTCGACGGCTTCGCCACCGCCGGGCCACGACAGTGGCGAGCGCGACGTGCCCGAAGCCGCCAGGAGCAGCGCTTCACCCAGCTCATCGAGGACGTGCGCGCCGGCGAGGCAGCCGCCCCTGACGGATCGGTGCTCGCCGCCGTGTGCGAGCACCGCGAGGCCGACGGCGATCTGCTCCACCCGCGCACGGCCGCGGTCGAGCTGCTGAACGTCCTGCGCCCCACCGTCGCGGTCTGCTGGTTCGTCGCCTACACGGCGCACGCGCTGCATCTGCAACCCGGCCTGCGTGAGCGGCTGCGCGGCGGTGGCGCCGCCTACGCCACCGCGTTCGTGCACGAGGTGCGCCGTTTCTACCCGTTCGCCCCGTTCCTCGGCGGCCTGGCCGTCCGCGATCTGGCCTGGCGGGGAGTCTCGCTGCCGGCCGGCGGGATGGTGCTGCTCGACGTCTTCGGACAGAACCACGACGAGGAGCTGTGGGGCGACCCGTTCGTCTTCCGCCCCGAGCGGTTCCTCGAGCACGCGGTCGAGCGTGACGAACTGGTCCCGCAGGGCGGCGGCGAGCCACGCACCGGTCACCGCTGCCCCGGGGAAGGGCTGACCATCGGGCTGCTCGAGGCTCTCGCACTTCGTCTTGCCCGCCTCGACTACGCCGTCCCCGATCAGGACCTGAGGATCTCTCTGCGACGCATCCCGGCGCGAGTGCGCAGCGGCTTCGCCGTAGAGGACGTGCGGACGACGAGTGAGCGCACGCCGACGCCCGTGTGAGCTGCGGACCCCCGTGTGAGCTGCGGACCTTTGAGCGGGCGAGCCTCCCGCCAGCGGTTCTTCCTCGGACCGGCCTGCGGTACGCCGGTCCGAGCGCTGCGTACCGCCGACGTCGCCCTACCCGCCCGTCAGAGGCCGGTGCTCTCCCCTCAGGCAACGGGGACCGGGGACTCGGCGCCGACGGAGCAGATACCTCGGGCGGGCGCGGCGACGCCCGTCCGCCCCTCAGGAGGGCTGTTCGGGGGCCTTGCCAGTTCCCGGTTCCGCCAGTCGCCGGTGGGCCGCCGCCTTGACCCCGTCGGGCAGCACCTTTCCCGCCAGCCCTTGTGCCTTGGTCTTCAAGGACCCGGTCACGGCCTTCGTCCCACCCGCCATGATCGCTTCGAATGCCTGCTCGGCCACCTGTGCCGGATCGTCCTTCTTCATGGTGCCGATCCGGGTGTCGTCCGCCATGCCGGCCCGGTCGAAGAAGGCCGTGTCCGTCGGTCCCGGCATGAAGGCGGTCACGGTCACGCCGGTGTCCTTCGCCTCCTCCGTCAGGGCCTGGGCGAAGGACTGCACGAACGACTTGGAGGCGTTGTAAACGGACTGGAAGGAACCGGGCATCGTCGAGGCGACGGACGAGGTGAAGGCGAGCCGGCCCGCTCCTCGCGCCACCATGGCCCGCAGGAGCGGCTTGGCCAGTCTCACGGTCGCGGTGACATCGAGGTCGATGACCTCCTGATCGTCGGCGAGATCGGTGTCCACGAAGGCTCCGCCCCGGCCCACCCCGGCGTTGAGGACGGCGACGTCGACGGTCAGTCCGTCGAGCGCGTCGAGAAGGAGGAAGCGTCCCTCGCCGGTCCGGAGATCGGCGCGCACCGCGCGGACCTCCGCTCCCGACTCCCGCAGGTACTGGGCGGCAGACTCCAGCGCCTCGTCCTCGGCGTTCACCACCAGGTCGTAGCCGTGGTGCGCGAACTGCCGGGCCAGTTCGCGGCCAATTCCGCTGGACGCGCCGGTGATCAGGGCGAGTGGCCGTGTGTCAGTCATGGCGGACGGGTAACCGCCGCGCCCCGTGCCACGCCTTGGGGGACGGTCGCAATAACCGTCACTCGCAGGCTGCGCACGCACGCGGTGAGCGGAAGAGCAGGAAAGAGCCCGTTACCAGCCCTGGCACTCGGGAACACATGTCGCGTCAGTTCAACCGCCGCCCCTCGGCACCCGTGCGGGAGGCGGCACGCCGAAGAAGGGGAGTCCATGACCAAGGCGCGAGACATCATGACCGGCGGAGCCGAATGCGTCGGTGCCGAGGAGACGGTGCTGGACGCGGCCCGCAAAATGAAGGACCTCGGGGTCGGCGCCCTGCCGATCTGCGGCACCGACAACAAGCTGAAGGGTGTCCTGACCGACCGGGACATCGTGGTGAAGGTCCTGGGTGCCGGCAAGGACCCGGCCACCTGTCCGGCCGGGGAACTGGCCCAGGGCGAGGCCGTCACCATCGGTGCCGACGACGACGTGCAGGAGATCCTGCGCACCATGTCCGCGCACAAGGTGCGCCGCCTGCCGGTGATCGACGGACACGACCTGGTCGGCATGGTCGCCCAGGCCGATGTCGCCCGCTCCCTGCCCGACCCCCAGGTCGGTGATCTGCTGCAGGCGCTGTCCACCGACTGACGTCGCCCCTGTCCCGAGCCCCGGCCCCTTGTTCCACAGGACGTGGGACTGGGGGCCGGGGCTCGGGGCACCCAGGTCCGTGTGCGACCCGAGCGCGTGGCGGCGACCAAGGGAGACCCCCGATGCTGATGGCCCACCCGGCCGTGTTGAAGAACCTGGTCGAGCAGTACGAGGCGCTGCGCACGCTGCACGCCGAAAGCAGCGGTGAGGAAGCCCGGCAGCGCCTGGACGACGTCAGCTACACCCTGTGCGTGTCCACCGGTACGCGTGACATCGCCTCCGCCCTCATCGCGGCACGCCACCAGATGTCTGGGGCCCGGTGGGCGGACAAGACGCCTCTCACAGGCTGAGAGCCTGATCCGGCCGCGAGCCGTCGACGGGCCGCTCCTCGTCCGGCGGCCTCACGCCGACGTGATCGACGACGGCGGGTCACCCGGTCACCGATGCGCTCGCCCTTCACGGCTGCAAAAGCCTCTCGAAGCACTGATGCACAGGCGTACAGGACCGTCGCCGGTTACTCACCACCCATGCGACTCGGGGTGGTGGAGATCGGATCGAACACAGTGCGGCTGGTCGTCGCCGACGGACACGGTGACGTTCCGCTGCCGGTGCACAGCAGCAAGCGGCGACTGCGGCTCGCGGAGAAGTGCACCGGCGACGGCCGGCTCGCCTCGGGCGCCGCGGAACAGCTCGCGGAGACGATCACCGGGAGGCGCCGGGAGGCCGCCCACTGGGGAGTGGGCGAACCGCTCGCCGTGGCGACCGCCGCCGTCCGGGACGCCGCCAACCAGCAGCACGTCCTGGCCGAGGTACGCGCGCGCACCGGCCTGGACGTGCACATTCTTCCCGGCGACTTGGAAGCCGAGCTGACGTTCCTGGCCGCGCGCGACTGGATCGGCCTGCAAGCCGGGCCCATGGTTCTGCTCGACATCGGCGGCGGCTCTCTCGAAATAGCCTCCGGCCGGGGCCGTACTCCTGACTTCGCCGTCTCCCTGCCGCTCGGTGTCGTCCACCTGACACGGGAGTACCTGGATCACGACGCCACCCCCACGCCCGAACAGCTCCGCAGGGTACGGCGTCGCGTCCGCCACGAACTGCGCGACGTCACCGCCCGGATGCAGTGGGAGGGGCCGCGCACCGCCGTGGCGACCTCACGCACCTTCCACCAGCTCGGCTGGCTTTGCGGGGCGGCCCCCGGCCGTCAGGGGTCTTCGTCCCACGTCAGTTGGACCGCCACGATCTCAAGGCCGGCCTGCGGCGCCTGGCCGAACTGGGGCCCGCCGCCATGGGCGCCTTCGCGTCCGAGCGGGTTTCCCCACCACCGTTCGGTGTTACGCGTCAAGGGTCGGGCCCATTCGGGCTTCCACTGCCACCGCACTCACTGGAGACTCCCATGAACGCTGCTGTCCGGGACATGCTCGCCGCTCACCCCGCCGACCTGGGCGGTGTGGACCGGGACAAGCTCGCCCGCTGCATCGAGGAGTGCGTCGCCTGCGCTCAGGCGTGCACGGCCTGCGCGGACGCCTGCCTGTCGGAGGACATGGTCGCCGAACTGACCAAGTGCATCAGGACCGACGCCGACTGCGCCGACATCTGCGCCGCCACGGCCGCCGTCCTCTCCCGCCACACCGGTTACGACGCCAACGTCACCCGGGCCGTCCTCACGGCTTGCGCCACCGTCTGCAAAGCCTGCGGTGACGAGTGCGCGAGCCACGCCGAGCAGCACGAGCACTGCCGCGTCTGCGCCGAGGCGTGCCGCCGCTGCGAGGAAGCGTGCAACGACCTGCTCGCCTCCCTCGGCTGACGCCCGCGCGGCCGAGGCGGGCCCCACGAGGGCGACGTTTCCCGCGTAGCCAGACGGTTACCCATGGGCTGTGTCGTGCCCGCGGGCGTCCAGACGCCGGGGACCGCCGTTCACCATCGAGATCGGAAACGGAGTTTGCATGGCCAGCACGAAGGTGTCCGACTACATTCTCCAGCGGTTGCGCGACTGGGACGTCGACCATGTCTTCGCCTACGCGGGGGACGGCATCAACGGGCTGCTGGCCGCTTGGGGACGCGCGGACAACAAACCCAAGTTCGTCCAGGCCCGGCACGAGGAGATGGCTGCCTTTCAGGCCGTCGGTTACGCGAAGTTCTCCGGCAAGGTCGGCGTGTGCGCGGCGACGTCCGGACCGGGCGCGATCCACCTGCTGAACGGGCTCTATGACGCCAAGCTCGATCATGTCCCCGTCGTGGCCCTGGTCGGGCAGACGAACCGCAGTGCGATGGGCGGCTCCTACCAGCAGGAAGTGGACCTGGCCAGCCTGTACAAGGACGTCGCCTCGGACTTCTGCGAGACGGCCACGGTCCCCGAGCAGTTGCCGAACCTGATCGACCGGGCCTTCCGTACCGCGTACGCCAAGCGCACCGTCACGGCGATCATCCTTCCCGGCGACGTGCAAGAGCTGGACTACAGCCCGCCCACGCACTCCTTCAAGATGGTGCCCTCCAGCCTCGGAATGGGACGGTACGCGCCGGTCCCCGCCGACGAGGACCTCCAGCGGGCCGCCGACGTGCTCAACTCAGGCGAGAAGGTCGCCGTCCTGATCGGGCAGGGCGCCCGTGGCGCCCGCGCCGAGGTCGAGCGGCTGGCCGACGTGCTCGGTGCCGGCGTGGCCAAGGCACTGCTCGGCAAGGACGCCCTGCCCGACGACCTGCCCTACGTCACCGGCTCCATCGGCCTGCTGGGCACCCGTCCCTCCTACGAGCTGATGCAGGAGTGCGACACCCTGCTGATGATCGGCTCCAGCTTCCCGTACACGCAGTTCATGCCGGAGCTGGACCAGGCCCGGGCCGTGCAGATCGACATCGACCCGCACATGATCGGCCTGCGCTACCCGAACGAGGTCAACCTCGTCGGCGACGCCCGCGAGACCCTCCAGCGGCTGCTGCCCCGCCTGCACCGCAAGGAGGACCGCTCCTGGCGGGAGAAGATCGAGAAGAACGTCGCCCGCTGGTGGGAGGTCATGCAGCGCCGCGCCGCCGTCAGCGCCGACCCGGTCAACCCCGAGTACGTCGTCCACGCCCTGGACGGCAAGCTGCCCGACGACGCGATCCTGAGCGCCGACTCCGGCTCGGCCGCCAACTGGTACGCCCGTCACCTGCGGCTGCGCGGCCGGATGCGCGGCTCCCTGTCCGGCACCCTGGCCACCATGGGCCCCGGCGTGCCCTACGCCATCGGCGCCAAGTTCGCCCACCCCGACCGGCCCGCCATCGCCCTGGTCGGTGACGGCGCGATGCAGATGAACGGCATGATGGAGATGGTCACCGCCGCGAAGTACTACCGTGAGTGGTCGGATCCGCGGCTGATTGTGGCGGTGCTGAACAACGGCGACCTCAACCAGGTCACCTGGGAGATGCGCGCCATGTCCGGCGCCCCGCAGTTCGAGGAGTCCCAGCACATTCCCGACCTGCCGTACGCGGACATCGCACGGTCGTTCGGTCTGGACGGGGTCCGGGTGGAGAAGCCCAAGCACGTCGAGTCCGCCTGGGACCAGGCCCTCGCCGCGGACCGGCCCTTCGTCATCGACTTCCGCACCGACCCGGCCGTCCCGCCGATCCCGCCGCACGCCGAGCTGGACCAGATCGAGGCCGCAGCCGCAGCGATCCTCAAGGGTGACAGCGACCGCGGCTCCATGGTGAAGCAGGGATTCAAGGCGAAGGTGCAGGAGATGCTGCCCGGCAGTCGCCACCGCGACGACCGCCCCGGCGCCGGACCGCACGACAGCACCGAAGAGAACAAGTGACCCAGGCGGCCTCATCAGGTCAGGTTCTCCGCGGCAGTCCGGCCGTGGAGGACCTGGCCGTCTCCGTCTACCGGATCCCCACGGATCTGCCGGGCGGTGACGCGACTGTGACCTGGGAGGCCACCACCCTGGTGCTGGTCGAGGCCGTCGCGGAGGACGTCACGGGCCTGGGCTTCACCTACGGATCGCCCGCCACCGCACCCGTCATCGAGCACGAACTGGCTGACCTCGTCGTCGGGCACGACGCCTTCGACGCCCCCGCCGCCAACGACCGGATGAGCCGTGCCCTGCGCAACGCCGGCAGGCCCGGCATCGCCGCCGGCGCCGTCTCCGCCGTCGACACGGCGCTGTGGGACCTCAAGGCCCGCCTCCTGGGCCTGCCGCTCCTGCGTCTGCTGGGCGCTGCCCGCAACGAGGTCGCGGTATACGGCAGCGGCGGCCTCACCACGTACGACGACGACCAGCTCGTCGAGCAACTGCGCGGCTGGACCGATCAGGGCATCGACCGGGTGAAGATCAAGGTCGCCGAGTCCTGGGGCCGCCAGGCGGCCCGCGACCTGCACCGCACCGCGCTGGCACGCCGTACCGTGGGCAAGACCGCCGAACTGTACGTCGACGCGAACGGCGGCTACACGCGCAAGCAGGCCGTACGTATGGCAGCGGCCATGGCCGACCTCGGTGTCACCTGGCTGGAGGAGCCCGTCTCCTCCGACGACCTGACCGGCCTGCGCGAGATACGCGACGCCGTCACCGCCGACGTCGCCGCGGGTGAATACGGCTACGACCTCCCGTACCTCGCCCGAATGGCGGCCTCGGGCGCCGTCGACTGCCTCCAGGCCGACGTCACCCGCTGCGGCGGCATCACCGTCTGGCTGCGCGCCGCCGCCGTGGCCGAAGGGCTCGGGCTGCACATCTCGGGTCACTGCGCCCCGCACCTGCACGCCCACGTCGCCGCAGCCGTGCCCAACACCCGTCACCTGGAGTGGTTCCACGACCATGTCCGCGTCGAGAACACGCTGTTCCACGGCACGCTCGACCCGCGAGGCGGCACCGTCACCCCCGGCGCCACCGGTGAACCGGGTCACGGACTCGCGCTGAACCGCACGGCCGCCGACCGCTTCCGCACCGCATGACCCGGCACGCCACGACCGGTGATGCGGTGACGCCCCGGGCGGACGTCCCTTGGGCACTGCGTGACTACGCCCTGATCGCCGACGGGGAACGCGGGGCGCTCATCGATCCGCGCGGCGGGATCGCCTGGCTGTGCGCGCCCGCATGGCACGACGGGTGCCGTCTTCAACGGCCTCCTCGGCGGGCCGGGCCGGTACCGGATCCGTCCTGCCGAACATGTCTCGTCGTCGTCTCCCGTCAGCAGCAGGATCTCGTCGTCCCTGCGCAACCGTGTGGAGCCGCTCACGGCAAGCAGGCGCCCCTCGCGGACGACGAGGCTGATCCAGGTGTCCTCGCCGAGGTCGAGTTCCTCGATGGTGGTGCCGTCTGCCGGGGAGCCCTCCGCGACCACGTGGCGGACCACCCCCTCGGGGCGGTCACGCAAGCGCACTCCCAAAGCCCACGGCTCCAGTTCCACCGACCGCATCGGCACCCGGCACCACCGCGCCACGGTGGGCACCAGCGATCCCTGGACCACGACGGAGAAGACGACCACGACGAAGACGATGTCGTACAGGCGATCGGCGTCCGCGATCTGTGAGCTGACGATGTAGCTGCCGAGCAGCACCGGCACGGCGCCCTTGAGCCCGGTGAAGGCGAGGAACGCCCTCTCCCCCAGGCTCATCCACATGCGCCACAGCAGAACGGCCATGACGACCGGACGCACGACCAGGGCGAGCAGCACCGCCAGGATCAGTCCGTCCTGCCACGCGCCTTCGGCGGTGAACGTCCACAGCGGTACGGTCAGCCCCAGCACGGCGAAGGCGACGACCTCCCCAGACTGCCCAGCGCGGTGTGGAAGCGTTCGGTCTCCCTCTTGTAGGGAGCCCGGACGTCGCCGAGCAGGATTCCGGCGACGAAGACGGCCAGGAACCCGGAGCCGTGGGCCACCGTCGCCAGTCCGTAGACCGCGAACGCCCCCGCGAGCGTGCGCAGCGGGTAGAGGCCCTCGGCCGGGAGCGCTACCCTGCGCATCAGCCACTTGAGCGCCCATCCGCCGGCGGCGCCGAGCACCGCGCCGACGACCATCTCCTGGACGAAGAGCACGGCCGGCAACTGGTACGGGACACCCGGACACGTCGGGCGCCGACGGCGGCCGCGAGCAGGACGGCGCCCGCCCCGGCCAGCGGCAGCAGTGCGCGTCGGCCTGGAGGCACGGGCCGGTCCGCCACGGGCTGGTTCCCACGCAGGCCGGCCGCGAGGATCTCCGCGAGGTGCAGCGGGGTGCGTCCGGTGCCGGCCTGGTCGACCTGAGTACGGCAGCTGAAGCCGTCGGCGAGCACCAGGGTGGAGTCGTCGGCCTGTCGTACGGCGGGCAGCAACCCGGCCTCGGCGCAGGCCATGGACACGTCGTAATGGCCCTTCTCGAACCCGAAGTTGCCGGCCAGTCCGCAGCATCCGGCGTCGAGGACGTCGGCGTCGACCCCGGCCCGCTCGAGGATCTCGCGGTCGGCGTCGAAGCCCATGACGGCGTACTGGTGGCAGTGACGCTGGACGACCGCCCGGGCGTCGACCCGGGGCGGCCGCCAGTCGTCGGCACGCTCCACCAGGAGTTCGGCGAGCGTCCTGGTCTGAGCGCGCAGCCGCTCCACGTCCGGGTCCTTCGGCAGCAGTTCCACGGCGTCGGCGCGAAAGACGGCGGTACAGCTGGGTTCCAGACCGACGACGGGGGTGCCCCGGCGCAGATCCTCGCGGAGCACATCGAGGGTGTGTCCCAGAACGCGTTGGGCAACGCCCAACTGTCCCGTGGAGATCCAGGTCAGCCCGCAGCAGACCGCGTGTTCGGGCACCTTGACCCGGAAGCCGGCCGCTTCCAGTACCTCGACGGCGGCGCGGCCGACGGCGGGGTGGAAGTGGTCGGTGAAGGTGTCGGGCCAGACCACGACCTCCCCCCGCTGTCCGTCACCACGCGGCCCACCCCGCTCACGCCACCAGTCGGTGAAGCGCTGTTCGGCGAAGACCGGCACATCCCGCTCCGGCGCCACTCCGCCCAGCGCCTTCGCCGCACGTGCCAGCCAGGGCACGGATGCCAGGGCGTTGACGGTGCGGGGGGCGAGCGAGACGACTCGTGCGACGGCGGGTAGCCAGCCCATCGAGTAGTGGGCGAGCGGCCGCAACCGGCCCTTGTAGTGGTGGTGCAGGAACTCGGCCTTGTAGGTGGCCATGTCGACGTTGACCGGGCAGTCCGTCTTGCATCCCTTGCAGGCCAGGCAGAGATCGAGTGCGTCGTGCACCTCGTCGGAGCGCCAGCCGTCCGTCACCGGGGAGTCGTCGTCGTTGTTGACCATCTCGAACAGCAGGCGGGCACGGCCACGGGTGGAGTGCGCCTCCTCGCGGGTGGCCCGGTAGCTGGGGCACATCACCCCACCTTCCGAGGAACGGCACTTGCCCACTCCGACGCAGCGGGCAGCGGCCCGGCTGAACTTGCCGTCGTCGTGCGGGAAGGAGAAGACGGTTTCCGGTTCCCAGGGCAGGTAGCCGGCTCCCAGCCGCAGGTTCTGGTCGAGGCGGTAGGGAACGACGATCTTGCCCGGGTTCATGCGGTTCTCCGGGTCGAACAGGCCCTTGAGCCGCTCGAAGCCCTCGATCAGCTCCGGCCCGAACATCTTCGTCAGCAGTTCGCCCCGGGACTGGCCGTCCCCGTGCTCGCCGGACAGCGATCCACCGTAGGAGACGACGAGATCGGCGGCGCGTTCCACGAACGCCCGCATCCGGGCGATCCCCTGCTCCGATTCCAGGTCGAAGGGGATGCGGGTGTGGACGCAGCCATGACCGAAGTGGCCGTAGACCGAGGGGTGCCCGTAGTCGAACTCCTCGTAGAGGCGTTTGAGATCACGCAGGTAGTCACCGAGGCGGTGCACGGGCACGGCCGAGTCCTCCCAGCCCTCCCAGGTGTCCGGCATGCCGGGGACGTGCGCGGTCGCACCGAGCCCGGACTCGCGCACCTTCCACAGCTGCTCGATGTGCCGCGGGTCGTCGTACCAGGTGTGGTCGACGTCGTCGGGCTTGGCGTCGATGAGCGCTTCGGCCCGCTTCTCCACCTCCTCGCGGGTGTCGCCGTTGAGCTGCACCATCAAGTAGGCCCGTCCGTCGGGCAGTTCCTTCAGAGCGTCGGGGTTGAGGTGCTTCTCCTGCTGGAAGTGGATCAACTGGTGGTCCACGCCCTCCAGCGCCGCCGGCTCGTGCCGGAGGACTGCCGGTACGTGGTCGGCGGCCTGGCAGATGTCCTCGTAACCGAGCACGACCAGCGCGCTGTGCTTCGGTACCGGAACGAGCTCGAGTTCCGCGTGCAGGACGGTGACGAGAGTGGACTCGGAGCCGGTGAGCAACCCGGCGACGTCGAAACCGTGCTCGGGCAGGAGCGAGTCCAGGTTGTAGCCGGAGACCCGGCGCGGAATGTCCGGGTAGCGCTCGCGGACGAGGCCGGCGTACCGGTCGCGCAGGGCTGTCATGCCGCGGTACAGCTCGGCAGTGCGCCCGCCGGACGCTGCGAGCCGTCGCAGTTCGCCGTCGTCCGTCCGGCCCACCCACATGCGTACGCCGTCGTAAGTGAGGACTTCGAGGCGGTACAGGTTGTCGACGACCTTGCCGTACGCCTGGGCCGTCGACCCGCACGAGTTGTTGCCGATCATCCCGCCGATCGTGCAGTTGGGATGGGTGGCCGGCTTGGGGCCGTACATCAGTCCGTAGTCGGCCAGCTGTCGGTTCAGGTCGTCCAGCACGATGCCCGGCTCGACGACGCAGCGTCGGCTGCGCACATCGACGGAGACCAGCCGGTTGCAGTACTTGGTCCAGTCCAGGACCACGGCGGTGTTGCAGCACTCGCCGGCAAGGCTCGTGCCGCCACCCCGCGACAGCAGCGGCGCGTCGTGTTCACGGCATACCGCCACCGCCTCCCGGGCCGCCTCGACCGTCCGGGGGACGACCACGCCGATGGGTACCTGCCGGTAGTTGGAGGCGTCGGTCGAGTACGTCGCCCGCGTGCCCGCGTCGAAACGCACCTCCCCGTCGACGCGGGACCGCAGGTCCCGCTCCAGGACACCCGCATCGGGTTGCTCCTGCGGACGCAGGACGACGGGAAGAGGCAGATCAACCGGGTCCATGAACAACCTCCACTGGTGACGAGGGGTGCGTCGGTATCAACCGGCTGACGCCGGCAGGTCGGTGCCGCAGATGGCGGACGTCGTGATCCGCACGATCGCGTCGTACGGGTCTTTGATCTTCGGTTCCGGCACGTCATCGAGGCGTATGTCCCCCAGCGCGTGCCACGCGACAGCCTTCATGTGTCTCCTCTGTCGATTTCGTATCACCGTCACCGGGCGACGCGACAGGCGTGCTCCTTATGACCGTTTTTGGGTGTCCTGTCAGGGGTTCTTGAAACTGCGGCGCCCCGCCGATGACGGCGAGACCTGCTGACGTACAGCCGTACCGATTCGACTCGTCGAAGCCGGTGACGGGGGAGCTGGACGTCGTCCTGACAGCCGAGGAATGGCAGGCGAGTTCACGACGAAAGACGAGGGTACCGACCGGGCGGTATGCAAGGGGCCTGTCATCGCTTAGCCTCGTACCACCCGTCCCGGGCGGGCGGGAAGCATCCCACGACGACCGACAGGAGCAGCCCGTGACTGTCGATCCCGACAAGGCGGTTCTCAACGCCTTCGCTACGCACAGCCCGGATGGGCCGTTCGTGGTGCTGAACCTTCTGCGGTTCACGCCGGACGGCGGCGGTCCTACGAGGAATACTCACGCCGAGCGGCCGTCTTCCTGAGTAGATACGGAGGGGAACTGCTCTACGCAGGCGACGGTGATACGCCCCTCGTGGCCGGGGAAGGCCAGACCTGGGACGCGGTGCTTCTGGTCCGTTATCCCAGCCGGGAGACGTTCAGCAGCATGGTCACCGACCCCGATTACCAGCAGATCACCGCGCTACGGACTCGCGCGCTGTCCGAGGCCGGTGCTCGTCGGCGGGGTCATGCTGTGGTTCGGCCTCTGCTGGTACGTGCTGCCGCTGCGCCTGCGCCGCCGCGCCGCCCGGCGCTCCCCCACCGACGACGCGTAGGCGCCCGGGGCGCGAGGCGGGCAGGGCGTCGTGACCGGATGCCGGAGCAACGGGCAACACGGTCCGCCCCAGGTGCGCGGCCTGAAGGCCAGCGGGTCGGGCCTGCCGCCGTCACCAGGGGAGTGCGCCGGCGCGGTCGGTGACCGTGCCGGTGGGCGTGTCGGGCCCCAGGGTGGCGATACGCACCGCTGCCTCCGCGCCCTCCTCGACGCTGTGCCCGATGTGGCCGGTGAACTCGGTCGCGGTCTGGCCGGGGTCCACCGCGTTGAAGCGGACGTCGGGGATCGTCCTGGCGTACTGCGTGGTCAGCATGGTGACCGCGCTCTTCGACGAGCCGTAGGCGGCGAGCGGATACTGCGACTCGACCCGCTCCGGGTCGTGGGTCAGCGTGAACGACCCCAGTCCGCTGGTGACGTTGACGACGGACGGGGCGGTCGCTTTCCGCAGCAGGGGCAGGAACGCGTGCGTGACGCGCACCAGGCCGAAGACGTTGGTTTCGTAGACGTGGCGGATCTGGTCGGCCGTCAGGTCCTCGGGTGCGGTCACTTCGCCGAGGATGCCGGCGTTGTTGACGAGAATGTCCAGGTGGCCGACCCGTGCGCGCAGCGTCTCGACCGCCGCGTCGACCGACGCGTCGTCGGTCACGTCCAGCTGGACGAAGCCGGCGCCGAGCCGGCCGGCGGCCTTGCGTCCGTTCCCGGCGTCCCGGGCTCCGATCCAGACCGTCTGGCCCGCCTGGACGAGTCGGCGCGCGATCTCGTGGCCGAGGCCCCTGTTGCCGCCGGTGATCAATGTGGTGGTCACGTCGTGTCTCTCCTGTGCGTGTCGTCGGAGCGGGTGCTCCCGGAAAGCGGTCACCGGGAGCACCCAAGGGATTGGTTCCGCGGCGGTGTGCTCCGTCGGCGTCGACGCCGACGTCGGCGGGCGCCCTGCTCTAGTGGGCGGGACGGAACGGACGCAGCAGGCGGATGCCGTCCTCGATGGATCCGTCGATCAGTTCGAGCATCTGCGGGACGAGTTCCCGCATCCGGGGCGCGGCGAGGTGTGCGTCGAGGTGAGCGCGTGTCTCCCAGCGTTCGTAGATGACGAACTCGCCGGGTCGGCCCTCGACTTCGTGGGCCTCGTAGTCGATGTTGCCGGGGTCGTTGCGCGAGGGGGTGACGGCGGCGGTGATGAACGCCTTGAGGTCGTCCTCCCTGCCCGCCTTCGCCTTCGCGTCCCAGACGACGGTCACGTAGCCGGCGAGTGTTGCGGTCATGGTGATTCCTGTTCTGTTCCGTGCTGACGGGCTGTGTGTCGGTACCGGGCCGGTGTCAGCTCTCGATGAAGTCGAGGAGGTCGGCGTTGACGGTGTCGGCATTCACGGTGCACATGCCGTGCGACAGCCCCGGGTAGACCTTCAGGCGCGCGTTCTTGACCAACGTGACCGCCATCTCCGCGGAGTTGGCGATCGGGACGATCTGGTCGTCGTCGCCGTGCATGATGAGGGTGGGCACGTCGATCGCCCGGAGGTCGTCGGTGAAGTCGGTCTCCGAGAACGCCTTGATCCCCTCGTAGTGCGCCTGCGCGCTGCCGGTCATTCCCTGGCGCCACCAGTTCTGGATGACGCCCTGGGAGATGTCCGCGCCCGGGCGGTTGAATCCGTAGAACGGCCCGGAGGCGAGGTCGAGGTAGAACTGGGAGCGGTTGGTGGCCACGGCCTCGCGGAAGCCGTCGAAGACCTCGACCGGCAGCCCTCCCGGGTTCGATTCGGTCTGGACCATGAGCGGCGGGACCGCTCCGATGAGGACGGCCTTGGCGACCCGCCCGGCACCGTGCCTGGCGGCGTACCGGGCGACCTCTCCACCACCGGTGGAGTGGCCGACGTGGACGACGTCGCGCAGGCCGAGGTGCGTCACCACGGCGGCGGCGTCCGCCGCGTAGTGGTCCATGTCGTGCCCGTGGCCGACCTGGGCGGAGCGCCCGTGCCCGCGGCGGTCGTGGGCGATGACACGGTAGCCGTGCCGGACGAGGAACAGCAGCTGGGCGTCCCAGTCGTCCGAGCTCAGCGGCCAGCCGTGGTGGAACATGACCGGCCGGCCCGTGCCCCAGTCCTTGTAGGAGATTTCGGTTCCGTCGCTGGCAGTGACGAACGGCATGGTCTGCTCCTCGTGGTCTCGCCCGGGTGCCGGGCGGTTTCGCTGTCTCCACGAGAATGGCTCGGCCACCGTGCCGGCAGCCTCCGTCAGCTGACTGACATCCGGCCGACGGCTTGCTTACGTCAGTACCGGGGCAGTGCTGGGGACCCGATCGGTAGCTCTCACAGCGGGGTGGCCGAAGGCTCGGGAGGCAGCGCCTCCAGAGCGTCGCGGAGCTCGCCCCTTGACGTGATCCCCAGCTTCGGGAACACATGGTAGAGATGCGAGGAAACGGTCCGTGGCGAAAGGAACAGACGCGACGCGATCTGCGGGTTGGACAGCCCCGTCGCCGCTAGCCTGGCAACCTCCAGCTCCTGCGGGGTGAGGGCCTCACCGGCCTTGCCCCGCCCGGTCCGCGTCATGCCGGTGGCGCGAAGCTCCGCAGCGGCCCGGGCCTCCCACGAACGGGCCCCGAGCTCCTCGAATCGGCCACGGGCAGCGGCCAGCTGCACCCGGGCCTCACGGTTGAGCCCCTGACGGCGAAGCGCTTCGCCGTACGCCAGATGGACATGGCCGACCTCGAAGGGCCACTGCTCGACGCCCGGCAGTGCGAGTGCCTCCTCGAAGCACCGGGCCATGTCCTCGGCAGGTGATGTCATCGCCGTGACCGTGGCCGAGCTCAGCGCGAACCGCGACGAGAGATGACCGACACCGGCGTCGCGCAGCGCGTCCGCGTGCCGTCGTGCCTCCGCTTGCCGCCCGGTGCGCATGGCGGCCTCGACGAGGTCCGGCGCGGACCACACGGCCTCCGGGTTGAACGGCGGCAGCACACCCGGGGCGCAGATCGCTGTGGCGTGCCGGAACGCCGTCTCGAAGTCGGCGGCGCCGAGGGCCGCCCGGGCCGCCGCTTGGTGGGCGCAGTTCTCCAGCCGCCGCAGTCCCCTGGGCCCCGACCACCCCCAGACGGCTTCGCAGTGGCGGCGGCACGCGTCGAGGTCGCCGCGCTGGGCCGCGGCCATCGCGGCGACGTAGTGCCCCACCTGGGCGAACAGGTGGTACCCCGTCTCCTCGGACAGTGCGATGAGCTCGTCCGCGGCGTCGGCCGACGGCTGCCACCGGCCGGTGTAGAGGTCGTCCAGGGCGACGAACATCAGGGCCGGCATGCTCGATCCCACCGCGCCGCCGTCGCGTATGACCCGGGACACGGCCTCGCGACAGCCCGGAAGCCGGTCGAGGTACGAGGCGGTCAGGGCGGTGCGGATGACCACGTCGGCGTCACTCTGGTCCCTCAGCCGCGCGATCTCCTCGTCCAGGCGGCGCAGCATGCCGTCGGTGACGGAGCCGAGGTCGTGGTGGACGCGCCCCAGCGACGCCGCGGCGGCGGGCGATGCCTCGGGGAACCGGTCGAGCACGTCGACCAGAGGCTGCCAGTGCTCGGGTCGGCCCGAGTACTGGCTGGCGAGGGTGAGAGTGAAGAGCGCGGTCTCCAGCTCCTCACGCGGCGGTCCGGGCATCACGGAGGCCTGCCCGACCGCCTCCAACAGGAGCGCGTGCGCCGTATCGGCGTCGCCTTCCGTGACGAGCACGAGGAAGCCGGCCGCCGCGGCCGCCGAGAGCGACCGGGCCGCCGGATCGCCCTCGACCTCACGCATGATCTCGTGGCTGACCTCCAGATGACCCGCGACCCAGGCGGCGACGTAGGCGGCCTGCGACAGGCGGCGCCTGCGGACCCCTCGGTCGGGACTCAGTTCGGCCGCGCGCCGCAGCCTCGCGATCGCGCCGTCGGAGTCACCGCGTCGCAGGCTGCTGCGGGCCGCCGACTCCACGACGGCGGCGACCACCTCGTCGGGCGCCGTCGTAGCTCTCGCGAGGTGATCACCGCGTCGCTCGGGCTGGTCGCCCAGCGCGTCGGCCAGCCGACGGTGGGCGCTGCGCCGCTGCTCGCCGGTGGAACCGTCGACCACCGCGGACCCGACCAGCGGGTGCCTGAAGCGCACCGTACGGCCGTTCTCCGCGACCATGACCAGGTGGTCACGCTCTGCGGGAGCGAGTTCCTCAAGGCTGCCCGGCCCGCCGGCCGCCTCGAGAATGCCGATGTCACCGGAGCCCTCGAGAGCCGCGAGCAGCAGTACCTCGCGCGTTCTCTGCGGCAGTCGTCCGACGCGGGCGCCGTACAGAGCACGCACGTCGCGCCCCGGGCCGCTCGCCCACCCCGCCCCTTGGCCGTGTTGGTCGCCGGACGTCCCGGTGGACCCGGCGAACTCGAGCAGAGCCAGGGGGTTGCCCTGCGCCTCGTGCGCCACGGTCGAAAGAACCCGGCGGGGGAGGTGGGCGAAGCGACGGGACAGCAGTCGCAGGGCGTCCGCGTCGTCCAGCGGCGCGATCTCGAGCTCCGGCAGACCGGTGGAGGGGAAGGATTCGCCGGATTCCGGCCGCTGCGCTCCGAGCAGCCCGATGCGGCGGCCCCCCAGTCTTCTGGCGACGAAACCCACCGCAGCCTGGCTCGCCTGGTCGACGACATGGAGGTCATCGACCACGAGGAGCAACGGCCGCTCCTTCGCGGCCTCGTCGAACAGGGCCAGTGCCGCGTTCAGGACGGCGATCCGGCTCGACGCGGGACCGGCGCCGAGACCGAGGGCGACCTCGAGGGCCTCCCGCATGGAACGCGGCAGACGACCGAGCTCGTCCGGCAGCGAACCGACGAGCTGATGGAGCCCCGCGAAGCTGATGTCCCTCTCGTACTCGACGCCGCTCCCGCGGACGACCCGCACTCCCTTCGCCACCGCCAGCTCGGCGGTCGCGTCCAGGAGCGCAGTCTTCCCCACACCCGGATCACCGGTGAGCAGCAGGACGGCTCCGTCCATCCCAGCCATGTCCAGGAACGCCGCAAGCTCGGCGAGCTCGCCCTCCCGGCCGACCAGCCCGGTCGGGCCGACACCCATGCCTGTACTTGACTTCGCCCACATCCGCCGCGTCCCTCGTCCTGCCTCGCGAAGCAGTCGAAACACTAGCCACGCGCCTGACCAGGAAGTATCGCACCCACCGGCAAACGGAGCCTGAAGCCATCTGCTTCGCCGACACCCGCAGCTCCCAAACGAAGATCATGCAGAACACCCGTCGGGCGCCGCAGCCCCACCGCAACGACAGCACCAAGGACAGTCAGCCTTCCCGGGAAGCCCTTCGAGTCGGCTGATGACGGTGATGTGGGTGGCGTCGACGTTGGCGGCCTGAACGGCGTTGAGGACCTTGGTGGTCTCGGCTCCGTCGATGAGTACGCGACCCACTCGGCGGTGCCCACAGCGCGTACGGTCGCGTGGGTCACCGCGTCCGCGCCCCCCGTGAGGACGTCGTCCAGGGTCGGCGGGTTCGCGGTGCCGAGCCGGTGCGTCCCCGTCCTCGGCGTGAACAACGTGTCGCCGTCGTCGAGCAGGTGCACCGGGCGCACGGCACGGGCGCCGTCGTACGCCGTGCCGGCCAGGTTCCTGCGGCGGCGAGGTTCCCTCACGTAACTGGCACCGCGGCGCCTTCCTCGCCCCTCCCGCGCTCCGGGCTCGCCCCGAGCGCCGTCAGCGTCACCCCGGCTGCCACCGCCAGCGCCGCCACCAGTCCCGCCGCGAGCACCGCCCAGTGACCCAGGAACGTACAAACGACCACCAGCAGCGCCGTGGTCGGCAGCACCGACTGCTGGGCGATCCCCACCTTGTAGAAGCGCGAGTGCAGCGCCCAGACCATGAGCAGGAACAGCGCTGTCGGCAGCGTCACCGCCGCCGACGCCGACAGCGCCGAAAGGTGCGTCCTGCCCACCGCCTGCTCCACCGCCACCTCCAGGCCGGCCCCGATCGCGGCACCCGAGACGAAGATCAGGTAATGGCCGTAGCCCCAGAGGAAGGACTGCCGGTTGGACCGGAGGTGCCCGTGGATGGGGACCGCGAAGTACACCCACCAGGCGGCGAAGATGATCAGCAGTCCGCCGACGGCGATGGGCAGCAACTCACCCAGGGCCTCGTGCTCGTCGATCCCCGACTTCACGGCGACGGTGGCCGCCGCGATGGTCTCGCCGAGCACGATGAGCGTGAGCAGCCCGTACCGTTCGGCGATGTGGTGGGGGTGCCACGGCGTGGGGTGGGCCCGCTCCGCATACAGCGGTACGGCCATCTCCAGTGGCGCCATCACCAGGAAGACCCACGGGCGGCCGGGCTCCGGCAGGGCCAGTAGCCCCAGCCAGCCGATCTGGCACAGCCCGATGGCGTACCGCAGCGCCATCGTCCGCTCGGGGCCCTGGCTCGACCGCGCCACGCGCAGCCACTGCGCCGTCATGGCGAGCCGCATGATCACATAACCCAGGACGACGACCAGGTACGCGTGTTCCTCGAACACCTGGGAGACGCCTGCCGTCAGGACGAGCACGCCGGCTATCTGGATCAGCGTGACGATCCGGTACAGCACGTCGTCGTTGTCGTAAGCCGAGGAGAACCACGTGAAGTTCATCCACGCCCACCAGATGGCAAGATCATCAAGTAGTTGAGGATCCCCTCGCCCGTGTGTCCCTCGACCATGGCGTGCACCAACTGGGCGCCTGCCTGGGCTATGGCCACGATGAAGCACAGGTCGAAGAAGAGCTCCAGTGAGGAGACGCCGCGGCGGGTCTCGTCGCGGCCTCGCGCCGTGAGCCTGCGCAGTGGTCTGTGGTGTGCGGGCGCCGCGGAGCACACCGGCGGCGGAGCCGGGCTGCTTGTCATCTGGTGAGCCAAGCTCCGAAATGCCGCTGCAGTCGGGGATTGATCTGCCAGACCATCGCTGCTGCCGCCGCCGGGACGAGTACAGCGAGTCGCACCGGCAGGTACAGATCCTCCAGAACAGGGTTCGTGGCCAGGCCCAGCAGGACGATGGTGGGGTAGATACCGCACACGGTGAGGAGCCACAGCTTCCAACGCCGGACGGCGGCCGGAACGGTGGGGCCGAGCCGGGGTTCGGCGTTCGCGAACGCGTTACGGCTCTGCTTACGGAGCGTGTGCCGGATGTCCGTCACTGCCGGTGGGCTTGGCAGTCCAGGATCGTCGGCACCGTAGGCATGGGAAACAGTTCTCTCGTTCATGGACCACTCCAAATCGACATGCTGCGTATCGTTTTGATTCCATCGGTTCCTGCGCGACCGAGGCGATGTCGGCGCTGCGTGATGGGCTGCCCGCGCGCAACAGCGGCAGCAGTTGCCGAGTGGGCAGCACAGGGCTCAGATGGCTCACCGTCGGCCGCTGCTGGTATCCGTCCGCTGGCATGCTTCGGATGGTGCCGTTCCAGGGGAAGCCGCACCCGCGTTGTTGACCAGCACGTCGAGGCGACCGTGCCGTGCCGCCACTTCGGCCGCGGGTCGCTGGGTCTCGGCCAGAGCGGACAGGTCGGCGATGTATTGCCCGGCCGAAACGTTGCGCGACCGGCACCGGTCGCTGCGGGTTACGACCGTGCAGAAGCAACTGGTGCACGGCTTCCGCAAACTCCTCAGCCAGAGCGAGACCAAGAGCGTTCGTCGCTCCGGTGATCAGAATCGAGGCCATGGTGCACCCTTCCTGTGCAGGAGGGCTGCCCGGCGCCCAGGTGGGCGCCGGGCCAGGTGATGATCTGATCAGTGAGCGGACTGGGTGTGGTCCTGCTCCACGTACACCTTGAGGGCCTGGAACTCCTCGATCGCTCGCGGGCCGCACAGGTAGCCGTAACCGCTTCCCTTGACGCCGCCCTCCTCGAAGTCCTCGCTGATGGCTCCCCAGGTGTTGATCCATACCGTGCCGGTGCGGATGCGCCGGGCGATCCGGCGGGCCTTCATCGAGTCCGAGCTGAACACCGAGGCGGCCAGGCCGTAGATGGTGGCGTTCGCCTTGGTCACGGCGTCGTCCTCGTCATCGAAGATCTCGAACGTCTGGACCGGACCGAAGACCTCTTCCTGCACGATCCGGACGTCGGTGCGGTCCACCTCGATCAGGCTCGGCCGGTAGAACGCGCCGGCGGCCAGCGGGCCGTCGGTGACCACACCGCCGCGCAGAAGTACCGTGCCGTACGAGGTGGCTTCCTCGACGATGGCGTCCACCCGCTGGGCGGACGCCCGGTCGATCACCGGGCCGAGCTGGGCCTTCTCGTCGTCGCCCGACCCGAGCCGCACCTGCGCGAGCGCGGCGGTGAGCCGAGTGCGCACCTGGTCGGCGATGTCCCGGTGAACCAGTACACGGGAGCCGGTGCAGCAGAACTGCCCGTTCATCAGCACCAGCGACTGCACCACGGTGGGGATCACCATGTCCAGATCGGCGTCGGGAAAGATCACCATGGGCGCCTTGCCGCCCAGTTCCAGACCGAGCCGCTTGAGTGTGGTGGAGGCCGCGGCCGCGATACGGCGCCCGACCGGCGTACTGCCGGTGTAGTTGATCACGTCGACCTTGTCCGAGGAGACCAGGAACGGGGCCCCGGTGTTGCCGGACTCGGTGAACACGCTGACCACGCCCGCCGGGATCTCCGGGACCGAGGCCAGGACCTGCGCGAAAAGCTCATTGGTCAGTGCCGTCTGAGCCGGAAGTTTGACCACGACGGTGCAGCCGGCGGCCAGCGCCGGGCCCAGTGCCCGCACGGTCAGCATGATGGGGGAGTTCCAGGGAGAAATGATCCCGGCGATACCGAGCGGCTCGGGCACCGAGTGGGTGTACTGGCCGGGTGCCGTCTCGGCGGCGCGCCCGGCGGTCTGGGTGCGCACAGAGGCCGCCGCGTACCGCAGCCACCCGACTGCCCCGCTGACCTCCCACGTGGTCTCACCCAGCAGCTTGCCGTTCTCTCTGGACAACATGGCCGCGACCTCGGGTACCCGGGCCTCGAGGGCGTCGGCCAGCCGGCTGAGCGCGGTCGCCCGGAGCGAGGGAGTGCGCGCCCATTCGGTGGTCTCGAACGCGGCGGCGGCTGCGTCCACGGCGGCCGAGGCCTCTGCCTCGCCACCGTCGTAGAACGAGCCGACGACGGTGCCGTCGGCCGGGTTGATCGATTCCAGAACCGAGCCGGAGCCGGTCCACTGTCCGTTGATCCAGTGCTGCGCGATGGTGTTCATGGTCCGCTCCTCGTGGTCTCGCCCGGGTACCGGGCGGATTCGATGTCTCCACGAGAATGGCTCGGCCGCCGTGCCGACAGCCTCCGTCAGCTGACTGACATCCGGCCGACGGCTCGCTTACGTCAGTACCGGGGCAGTGCTGAGACCCGACCGGTGGCTCTCAGTGGACGTTGAGTCCGCTTCGGGTGTGACCCAGATACGCGTCAAAGGGGCACAGCCCCAAGCGCACGCGTTCTGTGGGGGCGAGCCTCGCTGGGAGCATCCGCAGTTCCGGGCTGGCGGGCCGGTGAACTGGCTGGAGACCTCAGCGTGGGAGGAAGGCTTCGACCTGTCTGAGGCGGACGGCCGGTACGCGGAGATCGACCCGTACGAGCTGCGGGAGCGGTAGAAGGACAGCAGAGGGCCCCGGCCGGGAGCTTGGTGTTCGCGGTGGTCAGGCCGCTGGCGTGAAGAGTTCGAGCAGGCGTTCCTTCTGCCGGGCGCCCAGGCCCTGGACGCGGCGGCTCTCGGAGATTTCGAGTTCGTCCAGGAGCTGTGCGGCGCGGACCTTGCCGATGCCGGGCATCGACTCCAGCAGGCGGCGGACGTAAACCTTGCCGACCACGGTGTCCTCGCGCTCCAGCACCTCCTTCAGTGAGACCTCGCCGTCCTTGAGCCGGGCGAGGATCTCGCCGCGCTCCTCGCGGACAGCGGCGGCCTTCTTCAGCGCTTCGGCGCGGGCCTCGGCGGTCAGTGTCGGATGCGCAGGGCTCGGCGGCATGGGGAAGGGCAGTCCGGCCCCGCGTACCTCGACGATCTTTGGGGTGGGGTCTCGTCGCAGCCGTGTGTCTCGTGGAGGCGGGCCCGGAGAACGTCACTCGATGTGGGTCGTTGCCCTACCTGCCGGCCAGGGCTGCTGCTACTCGACGAGTCGGCCTGCCGGGTCGTGTCGGCGGCTGGGTGCGAACGACAACTTTGTTCAAGAAGCAGCGCCGGGTATGCGGCCCGAAGAAGGGAGTGTCTTGTCGCATACTCGGCGCTGACCGGCAGAGTTACGCCGTCGCGGCTGCTGTCTCGGTGGCTTCGACTGCGGACTTGAAGTCGGGGTGGACCCCGATTTGATCAAGCCACACGCTCATCGAGTTGTAGCAATTGAATCTTTCGATCTTTCCGTCACGGAGGTACCAGAGGTCCGCCGCCGGCACGTCGATCCGGTTCCCGGTCGGTGGGATCTCGCCGACCGGAGTCGGAAACCCTCCGAGATGCGTGCCCTGGATTCGCAACTCGACGGCGACGACATCACCGAACGCATGTACCTCGAGCAGCTCACGGTGTACATCGGGGAACGAGCGGGCGAGGCCCGCGATCACCTGAGGAATCTGCTCTCCGCGGAAACTCTGCGAGGTCGACATGTCGTTGAACGACCCGTCTTCGGTGAACAAGGCCAGGAAACCGTCACCGTCGAGAACGTTCCCTTCCGCGAGCCGGTAAGCCTCGCGAATGGTCTTTTCGTTACTTTCCATTCCTGTTCTCCTTTGAGTTCGCAACACGCTCACGTCCGCGCTCGTCTTTGCTCGACCCTTCCCGGCTGTCGTAACGGTAATCGTTACGTCAGATTGTCGCAACCTTCACTGTTGCGACTGCACTGTCGTAACATGGAGCGTTGCGACCGGAGGAGGGATCATGAGCGCCAACAGCAGGCTGACCATCGCCGCCCATGCGCTGGCCTGGATCGGTCTCTACCAGCGCCAGGGCCACGAGGTCGCCACCTCCGAGCAGATCGCAGCCAGCGCGAACACCAACCCCGTGGTGATCAGACGGCTGCTCGGCGAGCTGCGCAGGGCCGGCCTCGTGGAGTCCCGGCGGGGCGCGGGCGCGGGCTGGTCGCTGGCGCGCGAGCTGGGGTCGATGACCCTGCTCGACGTGTACGAGGCAGTGGAACCCGGCCCGCTGTTCGCGATGCACCGCACCACCCCGGACCAGGGATGCGTGGTGGGTCACGGCATCCAGCCGGCAATGCGGGGCATCTACCAGGACATCGAGGAGACCCTGAGACACGAACTGGCCCGCGTCACGCTCGAGAAGGTACTCAGGGACGTACTCGCGGCACCTCGCCAGCCTCTCTGATCAGCTGGGCGACCCCGTGCGAACCGTAGGGTTCGGCGTGGGTTCCGCCCACCGGGGCGGAGTGACGTGAGCGTGTGCCGCCGCACGAACTCCCAGTAGAACCCGCCAAACCGTCTACGGCTACTTCGCCGCATGGCAGAAAGAAGGCGTCTTCGACCAGCTCAACGATCTCCTGCGGCGCCTGGTCCGCCAGGCCGAAGGCCGCGACGGCGAGCCGAGTGCCTGTGTGCTGGACGCCCAGAGCGTGAAGACCTCCAGCAATGTGCCGGCGGCCGGCCAGGGCATCGACGCCGGCAAGGGAATCGCAGGCCGCAAGCGCCATATCGGGGTAGACACCCCCGGCCTGCTCCTGGCCGTCTGGGTCACCGCGGCAAGCGTTTCCGACAACGTCGGCGGCATGCACCTGATGTCCCACATCGCCGTCGCCCACCCTCGCGTGACCAAGGCATGGGCCGACACCGGCTACCGCACCGAAGCCATCGAGCACGGCGCCCGCCTCGGCATCGACGTGGAAGTCGTCCAACGGGACCCCGCAGTTGAAGGCTTCAAGGTGATCCCGCGACGCTGGGTGGTCGAGCGGACCTTCGGCTGGCTCATGCACCACCGCCGTCTCGCCCGCGACTACGAAACCCGCCCCCACCGCTCCGAAGCCATGATCCACGTCGCCATGATCGACCTCATAAGCCGACGCCTCACCCGAGAATCCACCCCGAACTGGCGCGACACCTGAACCGTGAACCAAACAACCCTGCCGGGACAAAACGCTCTTTTAGCACCGGTTTTCGTTCCGTTGGAATTCCTGTCCCGCGGCGGGGGCCCCGTTCGCCCCTCCCGCCTGGACCAGGCCCGTCTGGTACGCGATGACGACGAGCTGTGCCCGGTCGCGGGCGTTGAGCTTCGTCATCGCGCGGTGGATGTGCGTCCGTGCCGTCAGTGGGCTGACCACCAGCAGCTCGGCGATCTCCGCGTTGGACTTGCCCTCGGCCGCCAGCACCATCACCTGCCGTTCCCGTCCGGTGAGGTCGGCGAGCCGTTCCGGGGGCACCAGGTGGGTGCCGGGGGCCGGGGAGGTGAGGAAGCGGGTGATCAGGGTGCGGGTGGCGCCGGGGGAGAGCAGCGCCTCCCCGGAGGCCACCGTGCGGATGCCGGCCAGCAGGGCGTCCGCGGTGACGTCCTTGCCGAGGAAGCCGCTGGCTCCGGCTCTCAGCGCCTGGGCGACGTAGTCCTCGGTCTCGAAGGTGGTCAGGATCAGCACGCGGGTGGTCGCCAGCTCCGGGTCGGCGCAGATCGCCGCGGTGCCGGACAGGCCGTCCGTCCCGGGCATGCGGATGTCCATGAGCACCACGTCCGGGTGGTGGGTACGGGCCAGCTCCAGCGCCTCCGCCCCGTCGGACGCCTCCCCGACGACCTCCATGTCCGGACATGAGTCGATCAGAATGCGGAACGTGGCCCGCAGCAGGGCCTGGTCGTCCGCGAGCAGCACCTTCACGGTCATGGAGACTCTCCTTCGACGGCGGCGGACGGTTGCAGCGGCAGCGCGGTGGTGACCTCGAAGCCACCCTCGGGGCGTGGGCCCGCGCTCAGGTCGCCACCGATGGACTGGGCGCGCTCCCGCATGCCCCGCAGCCCGAAGCCGCCGGACGTCCCGTTGACGGCGGTGGCGGTGGCCGGGCCGTCGTTGCTGACGGTGATGAGCAGCCGGGAGTCGGCGTAGGTGAAGCTGACGTGGGCGGCGCGTTCGGGGGCGTGCTTGGCGACGTTGGTGAGGGCTTCCTGCACGATCCGGTACGCGGTCAGGTCCACGCCCGGCGTCAGCGGGCGGCGCACGCCCTCCTGGTGGACGACGACTTCCAGGCCCGCCGAACGGTAGGTGTCGATCAGCTCGGGAAGGCGGGCGAGCCCCGGCGCCGGTTCCAGGCCCTCGCCCTCGGGCCGGTCGTCCTGGCGCAGCAGGCCCAGGGTGGCCTTGAGCTCGCGCAGCGCCGCGGAGGTGGTGCCGGTGAGGTCGTCGAGGATCTTCCGGCTCTGCTCGGGGTTGCTGCGCGAGAGGTGGGCGGCGGTGCCGGCCTGGGCGTTGGCGAGGGCCAGGTGGTGGGCTACGACGTCGTGCAGTTCGCGGGCGATGCGCATGCGCTCCTCGGTGACCCGCAGCCGGGCCTCCTCCTCCCGGGTGCGTTCGGCGTGCTCGGCGCGGGCCTTGACCGCTTCCAGGTAGTCGCCGCGCAGCCGGGCCAGGCTGCCGCCGACGAGCGGCAGGGCCATCCAGAACACCGGGCCGATCACGGTCAGGACCGGGGAGAGGTCGCGCATGCCGTCGGAGAACAGGTGCACGGTCAGCAGGGCCACCGTGACGACGAGCGCGTACAGGCGGACGGTCCGGCGGTCGCACAGGACGGCCAGCCAGTACATCGCGGCGAGCAGCGGGGCCAGCAGCATCGGGGTGAGCAGGTAGCCGCGCGCGATCGCGGCGATGGTGACCCCGGCGACCACGACCACGACCGTGCGGGTGTGGGTGCGGTACTTCAGCAGGACGAAGCAGGACAGGCCGAGCATGACCTCCAGCGACTTCCCGATGTCCGGGCGGTTGACGCCGGGGAGGCTGAGCTGGGTGCCGAAGGAGGCGCAGCCGATGAGGGCCAGCACCACCATCACGTCCGGGAAGCGGGGGAAGCGCGGGAAACGCGGGAAGCGCGACGCGTACTGCTCCACGCGCTCGGTGTAGCGCTCCAGGCTGCTGCTCATGGTCGGCTCTCTCGGTGAGGGGCTGGCATCCATGGTGGACGATGCGAAGCCGCCCGGGTCGCGGGACGACCTCGGGCGGCTCCTGCGCACCCGGTCAGGCGCGGGCGAGGTCCTTCTCGGCCGGTTCCGCCTCGGGCTCGGTCGGGCGGGTCAGCGCCTCGCCCTCCACATCGACCCGGGGCAGGATCCGGTCCAGCCACTTCGGCAGCCACCAGGCCCGCTCGCCGAGCAGGGCGAGGACGGCCGGGACGATCGCCATCCGGACCACGAAGGCGTCGAGCAGGACGGCCGAGGCGAGGCCGAAGCCGATCATCTTGATCATGGCGTCGCTCTCCCCGATGAACCCGGAGAACACCGCGATCATGATCAGCGCGGCGGCCACGACGACCCGGGCGCTGTGCTGGAACCCGGAGGTCACGGCCTGGGCGGGCCGCTCGCCGTGGACGTACGCCTCGCGCATCCGCGAGACCAGGAAGACCTCGTAGTCCATGGCGAGGCCGAAGACGATGCCCACCAGGAAGATCGGCATCAGGCTCATGATGGGGCCGGTCGTCTCCACGCCCAGCAGGTCGGCGCCGTGGCCCTGCTGGAAGACCACGACCACCGCGCCGAGCGAGGCGAGCACCGAGAGCAGGAAGCCGGCGGCCGCCTTCAACGGGACCAGGATCGAGCGGAAGACCACCAGCAGCAGGATCACGGCGAGCCCGACCACCACGAGCAGGTACGGCACCAGCGCGGACTGCACCTTCTCGGAGATGTCGATGTTCATCGCGGTGGTGCCGGTGACCTCGAAGGTCGCCCCGGCCTCGGACTCGATGCCGGGCCGGTCGCCGCGGACGGTGTTGACCAGGTCCTTGGTCTCCTGGTCGGTCGGCGCGGTGGTGGGGACGACGGAGAAGACGGCCGTGTCACCGGATTCGTTGAACTGGGCCGGGGACACCGACACCACGCCCTCGGTGCCGCCGATTCGCTCGGAGACGGTCTCGGCCGCGGCCTTCGGGTCGTCGGCGTCCTCGGCGTCCACGACCACGGTCAGCGGTCCGTTGAAGCCGGGCCCGAAGCCCTCGGCGAGCGCATCGTAGGCCCGCCGCTGGGTGGTCTCCGTGGACTTGGCCTCGTCGCCGGGCATGCCGAGCTGGAGGTCGGTCATCGGCAGCGCCAGGGCGCCGAGGCCCGCGACGGCGGCGAGCAGCACGGGCAGCGGGCGGCGCAGCACGAAGCTCGCCCAGCGGGTGCCGCCGTTGACCTTGCGCGTCCCCTGCGGCGTACCGCCCGTCCGGCGGGCCTTGCGGTCCTTGCGGGTCAGTACGGCGTTGGGCCAGAAGCCGAGGAAGGCCGGGACCAGGGTCAGCGCGATGAGGACGCCGACGACGACCGCGCCCGCCGCGCCCAGGCCCATCTCGGTCAGCATCGGGATGCCGACGACGGAGAGACCGGCGAGCGCGATGACGACGGTGAGCCCGGCGAAGACCACTGCGGAGCCCGCGGTGCCGGTGGCGAGGGCGACGGCCTCCTGGGGCGCCCGCCCCTTGTCGCGCTCCTCGCGGTAGCGGGAGACGATGAACAGGGCGTAGTCGATGCCGACGGCCAGGCCCAACATGATCGCCAGGGTGCTGGTGGTGTCGGTCAGGCCCAGCGGACCGGCCAGGGCCGTGATGGCGAACAGGCTGATGCCGACGCCGATGAGCGCGGTGAGCAGCGGGAGTCCGGCGGCGGCCAGTGAGCCGAAGGTGATCAGCAGGACGACCGCTGCGACGGCGATGCCGATCGCCTCGGCGGTGCCGCTGGGTCCGCCCGTGTCCTCCATGGCGTCGCCGCCTGCCTCGACGGTGAGCCCGGAGTCACGGGCGTGCTCGAGCGACTCGTCCAGGTGGCTGCGGCTGGCGTCGGTGAGTCCGGAGGCGTCGACCTTGTAGGTCACGGTCGTGTACGCGGTGGAGCCGTCCTCGCTGACCGCGCCGGACTCGTACGGGTCGACGGTGCTCGCGACCTGCGTGCCGTCCCCGAGTTCGGCTATCGCGGCCTCGACGGCCTTCTTGTTCTCGGTGGCGGTGACCTTTTCGCCGTTCGGGGAGACGAAGACGACGCGGGCGGTCGCGCCGTCGGCGGCGGCGCCGGGGAACCGCTCCTCCATCAGGTCGAAGGCTTTCTGCGATTCGATCCCCGGCATGGAGAAGGGTTCCTCCTCCGCCTCCGGCGCGGTCATGCCGGCGAGTCCCACGGCGGCCAGCACGGCGGCCCAGACAAGGGCGACGGTCCAGCGTCGCCTGAAGGCCAAGCGGCCCATTCGATACAGAAAAGCAGCCACGGGAGGGTCTCCACATCCGGGTCTCGAAGGTGCCTCCAGACTCCTGAAGAGGGGGGTGTCCTGTCGTCGTCCGGCTGCCGACACTGCGCGGTACTGAATCCGCAGTACTACGCCCTCCTCGGATCCCACCCGGGGACGAGAGCGGGTCGGCCTCAGGTCGCGGGGTTGAGTTCCTCAACCCCCGGGAACGGCACCGGCGGTCATCCCGCTACAGCGTCCGCACGGTAAGGGTCGCGCGTCTCCATCCGCCGGTGCCGTCTTCCCCCCGTCCTCGGAGGCATTCCCGTACCTCATCGACGACCGGCTCGTGCTGTTCACCATCGACGGCCGGGCGGTGTTCCGGGACACGGCGATACGGGAGTTCGCCGTGTGAGGTTCTTCGCGAGGCCGAAGTAGGCGGCGAGGTGGCAGCGGAAGGGAAAGCGGTCCGTCACCGACATCGTCGATCGTCCTGCCTCCGGTCCTGACGCCGATACGCGGCATGGACGTCAGGACTCGGAACGAGGGTGGGCCTCCAACAGTTCCCCGATCCACGAGGCCAGGAGTCGCCGCCTCGTCGGTCTCCCCGTCTCGCTCAGTACGTCGCCGAGACGCAAGTGTTGCGGACGGCCTTGCGCTGCGCGGCCCGCGAGAACTCAGGCCGGGAGGCCCAGTTCCCTCGCGATCAGCATGCGCTGTACCTCGCTCGTGCCCTCGCCGATCTCCAGGATCTTGGAGTCCCGCCACATCCGCGCCACCGGGTACTCGTTCATGAACCCGTACCCACCATGGATCTGCGTCGCCTCGCGCGCGTTGTCCACCGCCACCGTCGAGGAGTACAGCTTCGCCACCGCCGCCTCCTTCTTGAACGACTCCCCCCGCACCAACCGCGACGCCGCGTCCCGCCAGCCCACCCGCGCCATGTGGGCCCGCATCCCCATGTCCGCGATCTTGAACTGGATCGCCTGGTAGTCACCGATCGGGCGCCCGAACGCGCGACGCTCACCCGCGTACTTCACCGACTCGTCCACACACCCCTGCGCCAATCCCGTCGCCAGCGCCGCGATCGCCACCCGCCCCTCGTCCAGAATCCGCAGGAACTGCGCGTACCCACGCCCCTCCTCACCCAGCAGGTTCCCACCCGGCACCCGCACGTCCGAGAACGACAGCCCACGCGTGTCCGACGCGTTCCAGCCCACCTTCGAGTACGGCGCCGCCACCGTGAAGCCCGGCGTCCCCGACGGCACGATGATCGACGAGATCAGCGGCCGCCCGTCCGGCTTGCGACCCGTCACCGCCGTCACCGTCACCAGACCCGTGATGTCCGTACCGGAGTTGGTGATGAAGCACTTCGACCCGTTGATCACCCACTCGCCCGTCGCCTCGTCCCGCACCGCCGTCGTCCGCGTCCCGCCCGCATCCGAACCGCACTCCGGCTCCGTCAGCCCGAACGCCCCCAGCATCTCCCCCGCGCACAACTGCGGCAGCCACTGCCGCTTCTGCTCCTCCGTCCCGAACCGGAACACCGGCATCGCACCCAGCGAGACACCCGCCTCCAGCGTGATCGCCACCGAGGAGTCCACCCGCGCCAGCTCCTCCAACGCGATCCCCAGGGCCAGGTAGTCCCCACCCATCCCTCCGTACTCCTGTGGGAACGGCAGCCCGAACAGCCCCATCCGCCCCATCTCCCGCACGATCTCGTACGGGAACTCATGGCACTCGTACAGATCCCCGATCTTCGGGGCCACCACGTCCTGGGCGAACTCGGCGACCGTACGGCGTAGTTGCTCGTGCTCGGGGGTGAGGCGATGGTCCATGGTTTCGTCGGTCCTTAGGTGAGGGGATTCGTACGCGGATCAGGCCTGCCACGTCCCGGCCGGTCGCGAGGCGGCTACGCGCACCACGTCCGCCGTACCCGCCTTCGCCTCGGTAGGTGCGTAGTCCGGCCTGTTCGAGACCGGTGCGCAGCAGGTCCCTGTGGCGTTGCAGCGTGCTGCGCAGCCCCGCCGTGGCGCCGTCACGGGCTCGGAGTGCCGGCCGCGGGTGCGGGTGCGGGTGCGGTACTGGTCCGGCCTCAAGCAGCCGCTCGACTTCCGCTCGGGCGTCGGCGGTGGACGGGTCGAGGGTGAACGGCGGATGGGACGGATCCACGAGGTGCACCCATGAAGAGCGGGGATACCGGTGCGGCCGCGGGTGGGCACGTGTTGCCACCCGCGGGCCGGCCGTCAGCGGTCATGGGGTGCGGTCAGCCCAGTGGGGGCCAGGTGAGGACCGCTTCGTTCTGACTGGTGAGCTTGGACAGCGGTACGAACCGGAAGTAGAGGTCGCGCGCCAGGGCGGGAAAGAGGCCCTCCAGCTGCTCGGTCTCGCTCAGCGCACGGGCCGCGGCGACCAGCCCCTCCGTCCGCGGCCCGCGCTCGTCCTCGTAGCCGCGCAGCGCCGCGACCGGGTCCGCTGTGGCGCGCAGGTGCTGGGCGAGGACGACGGCGTCCTCGATGGCCAGCGCCGCCCCTTGGCCCAGACTCACGAGCATCGGGTGGGCCGCGTCGCCGAGCAGGGTCGTGCGTCCGGTGCCCCACCGCCGGAGGAACGGGCGGTCCTGGGCGGTGATGCGGACGATCGATTCCTCGGGGGTGGTGCGGATCGCCTCCCGCACCTCGTCGGCCCAGCCCGCGAAGAGGCCCGCGAGCCCTTCCTTGCCGCGCCGCAGGTGTCCGGAGGCGCCCGGGGGCACGTTCTTCGTCGCCCACCAGTAGGCGCGACCACGGCCGATGTCGGCGAGGCCGAAGCGCTGTCCACGCCCCCAGTAGTGCGCCGCGTAGCCCTTGCTCATCCGCGGGTGCGTGAAGGGCACCGTGGCCAGCCAGCACGCGTAGTTGCCAGGCCGCGGCTCGTCGGCGCCCGCCACCCGCCTGCGAATCGCCGAGTTGAAGCCGTCCGCCCCGATCAGGAAGTCGCCCGAGGCGGTTCTGCCGTCCTCGAAGGTGACCTCCACCCCGTCCTCGCCGCTGACGAAACCCACTGCCGCGGCGTCGAGTTGGATGACGCTCTCGTCCCCGAGGGCGTCCAGCAGCGTCTGCTGGAGATCGGCCCGGTGGACGGCGTAGTTCGACGCCCCCAGCCGGTCCGAGACTTCCCGGAACGGAAGGGCCCTGATCGGACGGCCCCGCCGGGTGAGGAACTTGAGCTCGTCGAACACCGCACCACGCTTGTCCAGGCCCGGGGCGATGTCGATGTCGATGCTGCGCAGCGCCAGGACCGCGTTGCACATCAGCGACACCGCCGTGGTACCCGGCCGCAGCTCGGAAGCCCGCTCGAAGACCTGTACCTCGACGCCCACACGGCGCAGCGCCGCGGCGGCGGCGAGGCCGCCGATGCCCGCTCCGACGATGAGGGCCTTGCGCGGGGGGGACTCCGTCATTTCCCACTCCTCTCCGACGGTCGTCGGCCCGGTCGGCCGGCCACCGCCTGTGCCACCTTCTCGGCAACGACGTTCACGTGCGGTTCCTCCAGGAGCACCAGGTGGTCACCGGGGACGTCGACCACCTGGAGCCGGCCCGTGGTCAGGTCGCCCCAGCCGTTGGTGGGGTCCGCGTGCAGGCTCTGTGCTGCTCCGTGCATCGGCTGGAGGATCTCCGGCAGCTCCGAGGTCGCGCGCAGCAGCACCACGTCCTCGTCGCCCGGTTCGGGCTGGTAGGTGAGGATCGCCCGCCAGTGCGCCTTGAACATCTGGAACAGGCGCCGCACGGTGGTGCGCGAGCTGCCCGCGGGCAGGACGCCCGCCTGCGTGGCGTGTCCGACGATGAAGTCGAACTTCGCCTCCTCCTCCAGACCGTCCGGCAGCGAGACCACCGGTGCGGTGCCACCGCGCTCCATCCACAGCAGCTCCCAGAAGAACCACTCCAGCAGCGAGTGGTCGGCGATGTCGGGCCGCTCCCCCTGTTTGACAGCGATCGGGTCGATCAGCACGGTGCCGTGCAGGGCGCCCGGGTCACTGCGGCGCAGCCGGCGCGCCATCTCGAAGGCGATGAAGCCTCCGAAGGACCATCCTCCGATCACGTAGGGCCCTTCGGGGCACGCGCGCCGTACGGCCTCCAGGTAGCCCGCCGCCATCTCCGGGATCGAGCTGAGCGGCTCCGTGCCCGGCACGGTCCCCCACGCCTGAAGCGCGTAGACCGGCTGGTCCGGCGGTAGGTGACGGGCGAGTCGTACGTAGCACAGCACATGGCCGCCCAGCGGATGGACGAGGATCAGCGGCGGCTTGTCCCCCTCGGTGCGGATCGGCACGACCGGGTCGAACCGGGCCGCCGCGTCGCTGCCCCGCAGGCGTTGGGCCAGCCCGGCGACGGTCGGGGCGGCGACGAACGCCGAGAGCGGAACGCTGACGCCGTAGCGCTTCTCGATCGTCATCACCAGCCGCATCGCGGTCAGTGAGGTGCCCCCGATGTCGAAGAAGTTGTCCCGGACGCCCACCGCGGGCAGTTCCAGCAGTTCCGCCAGGATGCCCACCAGCGCCTTCTCGTGCTCGTCGGCGGGTCCGGTGGCGTCCGACGACGGCGCGGCCAGTGGCATGCGACTCAGCAGCGCGTCGTCCCGCTTGCCGCTGGGCGTCAGGGGCAGGCTCGCCAGCCACTCCAGGTGCGAGGGCATCATGTGGTCCGGCAGCACCGCCCGCAACCGGCTGCGCACCTCGTCCAGGTCCACGGCCTCGGGGTCGCCGACGAGGAACGCCGCGAGGAACGCGTCGCCGCCCTCCCGGCGCCGCGACACCACCGCCGCCTCGCGGATACCGGACGCGGACTGCTCCTCGGCGAGCTTGGCGATGGCCAGTTCGACCTCGGCCGGCTCGACCCGGAAGCCACGCACCTTCACCTGGGAGTCGGCGCGGCCCAGCCATGCGAGGTTGCCGTCGGGCATGAGTCTGGCGAGGTCGCCCGTGCGGTAGAGGCGGGCACCCGTCTCACCTGACGGGTGCGGTACGAACCGCTGCTCGGTCAGGTCGGGACGGTTGCGGTAGCCGTGGGCCAGGCACACCCCGCCGACGTAGACCTCTCCCTTGGCGCCCGCCGGGACCGGCCGCATGAGGCCGTCGAGCAGGTGCAACTCGATGCCATCCACGGGGACGCCGACGGGCGGCAGGTCGGGGAAGCGGGCCGGGTCACCGGTCATGGTGTGGTGGGTCAGCAGGTGGGTCTCGGTCGGCCCGTACTGGTTCTCCAGTACGGTGTCCGGCCGCGCGGCACAGAACCGGCGGATCTCGTCGGTGACCCTCAGCTGCTCACCGGAGGAGATGATCACCCGCAGGGCACGCGGGCGGATGCCCAGCGCCTGGGACGTCTCCGCGAGCTGCTGGAGCGCCACGTAGGGCATGAAGACGCGCTCCACCTCCTCGCGGTCCAGGAGCCTCAGCAGGGCCGGCATGTCCCGCCGCTCGTCCTCGGCGAGCAGTTGCAGGGTGCCGCCGCCGCACAGTGTGGAGTAGATCTCCTGGAACGCCACGTCGAAGCTCAGGGGGGCGAACTGGAGGGTCTTGCCGCCCGCCGCGCCGCTGGCGGAGGGCACCTGCCAGCGCATGTAGTTGGCGAGCACCCGGTGCGGGAGTTCTACGCCCTTGGGCTCGCCGCTGGACCCGGAGGTGAAAAGCAGGTAGGCGACGGTCTCGCCGGTGATCTCCGGCAGTTCCGCGGCGCCACCCGGGTCCGGTTCGGCCTCGAGCAGCCCGTCCACGTACAGCAGCCGGGAGGAGTCGTCAAAGAGCGCTGCGTGCGTCTCGTTGGTGACGATCCACAGCGGATCGGCCTGGGCGGTCATCACCGCGAGCCGGGCCCGCGGGTAGCTGACGTCGAGCGGAACGCAGGTGGCTCCGGCCTTCCCCACGCCCAGGACGGTCGCCAGGGTCTCGGGCGAACGGTCCATGGCGATGCCGATGGTGGAACCGGTACGCACTCCGGCGCCGACGAGGCCGTGGGCTATCCGGTTCGCGGCCGCGTCGAGCTGGGCGTACGTCCAGCTGCGCGCACCGCAGCTGACGGCCACCGCGTCGGGCGTACGGGAGACGTGCTCGCCGATCAGCCGGATGACGTCCGCGGGCGGCTCCCCCGCGAGCTGCGCGGCGGGTACGCGCCCGCCGCCCAGGAAGGCGAAGTCCACGTCCCCTTCGGGTTGCTCGGTGATCCGCCGGAGGATGGTGACGTACGTCTGTCCGATGCTCTCGGCCTGGGAGCGCGAGAAGGTGCGTCCGTCGCAGTCCATACGCAGCCACAGGCGCTCGTCCACCGGGTCGACCACGGCGTTGACCAGGAGCTTGAAGTTCGTTTCCTCCCAGGTCCTGAACTCGGTCAGCTCCATGCCGGTGCCCTCGAAGAGCGACGTGAGCACGTGCGGGTCGACGTAGTTGAAGGCCGTGTCGAAGACGACGTCCCCGCCACGGTCCTCCTGGATGGCGCTGAGCGGGTAGCGCCGGTGGGGATGGCTCTCCCGCTCCTGTGCGTACACCTCGCGCGCCGAGTCCAGCCAGGAACGCGGCTGGGCGTCCAGGCGCAACGGCAGGGTCTCCAGGAACAGCCCGGTGATCCGTTCGGCGTCGGCCTGCTCCGGCCGTCCGCCGGTGACCAGGCCGGTGGTGATGTCCTCCACGTCGGAGAACAGCCGCAGCGTCAGGCAGTGCGCTGCGAGCAGCAGGGACTTGACCGGCAGGCCGTGGGTGCGCGCCAGGCGGCCCACCCGGTCGGCCAGGCCGTCCGGCAGCTCCACCTGGTGCACGACGAGACCCGTGTCGCCCGCGGGCTCGTAGGGCCGCAGACCGTCGAGCTGGGCCAGTTCCGCGCCGTCGAGCAGCCGCTGCCAGTACTGCTTGCTCTCCTCCGAGGCGAGGGCCCGGCGCTCCTCGCGTACGTACAGGGCCGGCGAGGGCAGCTCCTGCGACGGGACGGCGGCGACGGGCTGTCCGGCGTGGTGGAGGAAGTCCTGGAGCAGTTCGCGCACCAGCGTGGCCACGCTCCAGCCGTCGAGGATCGCGTGGTGGAAGCTCAACACCAGTTCCAGGCGGTCGCGCAGGACGTGCATGCGGAACAGGTACAGCGGCGGCCGGTCCAGTCGGTACTCGTGGTAGCGCCGTTCCTGGACGTGCCGGTCCACCTCGTCCTGCGCCTCCTGCTCGCCGAGGCTGCGCAGGTCCACGATCTGCAGTCCGCCGTCGGCCTGCCGGTGCACCAGCTGGAGCGGCTCGGAGTAGCCGCCGAGGTCGAAGGCGGAGCGCAGCACCGGATGGCGCCGTACCAGGCCGTCGAAGGCGCGGCGCAGCGCCTGCTCGTCCCACGGCGACTTCAGCGAGTAGCGGAAGACGTCGTGGTAGACGCACGACCTCTCGTACTCCCGGCTGTGGTAGAGCAGGCCCAGGTGCAGCCGGGTGGCCGGGTAGGCGTCCGCCAGGCCGGTCAGCCGCGCCCGGTCGACGCTCGGGACCAGGGCGAACGGTGCGAGCGGTGCGTCCTCTTCCTCCCGCGGTGCGGTCGTCGCGGCCGCCGCGAGCGCGGCGACGGTGGGGTTGCGGACCAGGTCGGCCAGGGTGAAGTGGACCCCCGCACGGCGTGCCTCCGCCTGGATGCGGAGCATCTGGATCGAGTCCCCGCCCAGGGAGTAGTAGTCCTGGTCGACGCCGACCGCGTCGGTTCCCAGTACGGCCGCCCAGGCCGCCGCGAGCTTCGCCTCGGTCTCGTTGGACGGCCTCTGCGCGCCGGTGTCCGTCTCCGCCCTGGGAGCGGGCAGCCGCCGCCGGTCGGCCTTGCCGTTCGTGGTCAGCGGTATCCGGTCGATCCGCACGAAGTACGCCGGGATCATGAACTCCGGCAGCGAGTCCAGGAGTCGGGACCGGAGGCGGGCCGCCTCCACCTCCTCGTCCGCCACGTAGTAGCCCACCAGGTGCACGCCACGGCCCGGCGCGGTCCGGTCCACCACGAGGGCGTCCCGCACGCCCGGGCAGGCCGCCAGGCGGTTGCCCACCTCGCCCAGCTCCACACGGTTGCCGCGGACCTTGACCTGATCGTCCAGCCGCCCCAGGTACTCCAGGGTGCCGTCCGCCAGCCACCGCGCCCTGTCGCCGGTCCGGTACATGCGCCCGCCAGGCGTGAACGGGTCTGCCACGAACGCCGCGGCGTCCAGCTCGGGTCGTTCCAGATAGCCGCGCGCCACGGCCACGCCCGCGATGCACAGCTCACCGGCGACGCCGGCGGGCTGGAGGTGCCCGTGCGCGCCGACCACGTACAACCGGATGTTGTCGATCGGCCGCCCGATCGGCACCCGGCGCACCTCCCCGTCCGTTCCACCGGGGCAGTCGTAGTACGTGACGTCGACCGTGGCCTCGGTGGGGCCGTAGAGGTTGACCAGCCGGGGGGCCGTGGCACCGGCAGCCGCGAACACCCGGTTGAAGCGGCGCACATGAGTGGGTGTCAGCGCCTCACCGCTGCAGAACACCTGGCGCAGGGATGCCGCGTCCGCCGCTCGGGCCGGGTCCTCCTCGACCAGGTCCAGGAAGGGACCGAGCATCGACGGCACGAAGTGGACCACGCTCACCCGGTGTGCTCGTACGGTGCGGAGGATGGCTTCGGGGTCGCGCTCCCCGCGGGGCGGCAGCAGCGCCAGGCCGGCCCCGGTGAGCGCCCACCAGAACAGCTCCCACACCGACACGTCGAAGGTCGCCGGCGTTTTCTGCAGCAGGACGTCTCCCTCGCCGACCGGGTAGCGGCGCTGCATCCACTCCAGCCGGTTCACCACGGATCGGTGTTCGATCTGCACGCCCTTGGGCCGCCCGGTGGATCCGGAGGTGTAGATGACGTACGCGAGGTCCTGCGGTCCGCCCAGCGGGACGGGTGCGGCGGGCGCGGTGGACGCCGCGGCCGCCAGGCGCCGTACGGGCGCGGCGTCGCCCACCAGGGCGGTGGGCACGCTGCTGCCCAGCAGCACCGCCGCCACCTTGCTGTCCGCCAGGACGAACCGGACCCGCTCCTCGGGGTGGCCCGGGTCGACGGGGACGTAGGCGGCGCCTGCCTTGAGGACGCCCAGGACCGCTGCGACGAGGTGCGGGCCGCGCTCGGCCACCACGGCGACCCGGTCGCCCGTCTGCACGCCGTCCTCACGCAGCTGGTGCGCGATGTGGTTGGCCCAGCCGTCGAGGCGGGCGAAGGTCAGCGACTGGGCGGGGTCGTCCGTGACGACGGCCACCCGGTCGGGCGTCCGTGCCGCCTGCCGCTCGAAGAGCGCGTGGAGGGTGGCGTCCTCGGTGAACGCGTGCACCGGGCCGGTGCCCGTCGCGATCAGGGTGGCCCGCTCCTCCTCGCCGGTCATGGGGATCTGCGACAGCGGCAGGTCCGCCCCCGCGAGCGTGCCCTTGAGGATCGCCTCGATGTGGGTGGCCACCGACTCCACGGGGAAGTCCGCGTCGAACACGTCCAGGGCGTAGTCCATGTCGACCAGGACGTCACCGACGTCGTCCAGTTCGTTGACGACCACGGCCAGCACGTCGTCGTCGTGGGCACGCGCCTGCACGACGGTCTCGTACTCCACGCCCTGGACGGCCGGCGGACTGGGCCAGCGCAGATAGGCGATGGTGGTGTCGAACAGCCGCTTGGGGCCGCTCTCCTGGAGCGGTACGCAGCGCAGCAGGTCGCCCAGGGAGAAGCGCTCGTGCGGCTTGAGCTCCCGGGTCGATGCCTGCACCTCGGCGACGAGCTCGCTCATCGTACGTTCCTCGCCGGCTGTCACCCGCAGCGGCAGGGTGTTCGCGAAGTGGCCTACGGTCTGCTTCTGCTGAGTGGTCGGCCGGTTCAGCAGCGGTACGCCCAGGACGACTTCGTCGCTGCCGTGCACCCGCGACAGGTAGACGGCGAAGGCGCCCGCGACGAACGCGAAGACCGAATGGCCGCGTGCACGGATGCTCTCGATGACACCGCGTTCGATCACGAAGCTGTGGCGGGCACTGCTGCGGGAGCCGGCCGGGGCCGAGCGGCTGAAGAGGGCCGGGGAGACGGCCCGCAACTGCTTCTGGAAATAGGCCCGGTCATCCGCGTAGTCGTCCGAGGCACGGTAGCGGCGCTCGTCCTCCGTGAATTCCAGGTACGACGGCACGGACGGCTCTTCGAACCGCCCGGTCCTCCGGATGCGGTCATATTCGGCGCGGACTTGGGACATGAAGAGGTTCAGGCCCCAGGCGTCCGCGACGATGTGGTGCACCTTGACGTAGGAGTGAAAGACTCCCTCGCCCTCCTCGAGGACCGCGAGCGTGAACAGCCGGCTGCGTTCCACCTCGAAAGGAACGTCGAACGCGTCCTTGATCCACGCCTCGCAGGCGTCCCGCGGCGATGGGGCGTCGGAAAGGTCGATCGTCGGGATGTCGTAAGCCTCGTCCTCGACCCACTGGCGCGGGGTTCCCTCCTCCGGGTCGATCCGGATCCGGAATGCATCGTTGCGGTCGACCGCACGGCGCAGGCACGCCTTGAGGAGGTCGACGTCCACGTCACCGGTGAACCGGTCGGTGATGAAGCAGTTGAACTGCGGGAGGTCCGGAAAGAGAGAGTTCGCAGCCCAAATATCCTGCTGGTAGGCCGTGAGGGAGTAACGCTCCCGTCGATTCACGATCGCTCCATTTTCCTCGGCTCTTGCCTTCAAGTCCTGAGCTGTTCGACTGTCTTCTCCGATGCCCTGCGCTCGCCGTGGCCGACGTCGTACACCCGTATCAGCCGCCGTTCTCCGAGGCGATGGTGCTGCCGTGGTACCAGGGGTTTCCTGCTGCCTCGGATATGAGGTTGCGCGACTGGGTCTCCCGCGCCTTGCCCAGATCGAGAGTGAGGTACTGGACGAACTCCAGAGCGGTGAAGTACTGCCGAATGAAGGTCGACTGGTCGAGTTCGATCTCGGTGACGGTGACCTTTGCGTTCTGCGGGATCGGTGCAGTCAGCAACGACACCAGATTCCTCCGCTTGGCCCGGGTGTATTCATCCTCTTCCGGGTCGGAGAAGACGAGGATGCTGTGCCTGCGCTCGGGGTCGGTGAGCGTGGCCACCTCGCTGTGGCAGAACTCGTGGAAATAGTTGCGCGTCGCCGGCACCATGGCGATCTCGTTGAAGTGCATCTTGGCCAGCTTCAGCAGGCTCTCGTGCCACTTGGGTGAGCCGAGCATGATGACGTTGGCGTTCTCGCTGCGCGCGGCGGCGTCCGCGGCCAGGGCACGCAACTCGGGGGTGAAGTCGGTCCGCAGGTCCTCGGCCAGGGAACGGACCTCGGGCCCGTAGTCCTTGTCCAGCAGACCGAGCCGCAGGAACATGTCGACCAGGATCGAGAAGTACTGGCCCACATGGAACAGCGGGTACTCGCGGTCCGGCTTGCTCAGCGTCCAGCGCGCGATGGACACGCCGTGCTCCTCGCCCAGCTCGCCCAGCCGGCCGCCCGAGGTGAGCAGCAGCACCCGGTCATGCATGGGGCGCAGCGCGTGGAAGGCACGGACCGGCTCGTTGGAGTAGCCGCTGTACGAACTCAGGATGACGAGCGTGCGCTCGTCCTCGATCACCGCGCGCGGAACAAGGTACTCGAAGTCGTAGTCGTTGAAGACATACACTTCGAGGTCGCTGCGGATCGAGTTGAAGAACACCTTTATGACGTCCGACACGATGGCCGAGCAGCCCATTCCACTGAAGACGATGCGCGTGAAGTGGCCGTCCTTCAGCCTCTTCAGGAGGTCGGAGGAGATGCCGGATATGTCATACTCGTCGAACTTGGTGAACCCTGCATGGTACTCCTGCTCCAGGAACTCCTGGTAGCGCTCAAGGCGTGATCGCATGTATTCCTCTTCCTAGGGAATTAATGGAGTGCCGTAGATTCCAGCACGAGGAGCGTGCGCGCCCCGGTTGGGCACCGAGTGCTTCACCACATGAACTGGCCGCCGTCCACAATCAGTTTCTGCCCCGTGACGTACGCGGCTCCCTCGCCCACCAGGAACTCCAGCGCGTCCGCCATCTCGTCGGTGGCACCTATCCGGCGCTGCGGTATCTCACTCAGCAACGCTTCCATGTACTCCGGCTCGGCCAAGCGGTAGCGTGTACGCATTTCGTCCGTGTCGATCATTCCCGGAATGAGGCAGTTCACGCGGATACTCGGCGCGAGTTCCATGGCCAGGCACTTGGTGAGATGAAGCATCCCGGCCTTGCTCGAACAGTAGTTGGCGCCGTTCATCCGGGGTCGAATCGCTGTGGTCGCACCGATGTTGACGATGGAACCGCCGCCGGCCTCCAGCATGACCGGGGCGAAGGCCCGCGTCATGTAGAACGGGCCGGACAGATTGGTGTCCACCACCCGGCGCCAGTCGGCGTCGGAAATCTCGAGCACCGGACGGTCGATATTGAGACCGGCATTGTTCACCAGGACCTGCGGGACTCCGTGCTCGGTCCGTACGAGTTCCGCGAGTTCGGCGACCTCGCCCGGATCGGAAACATCCGACCGTACGACGGACAGCCCCTTCTCCACCTCTTGCACAGCAAGATTCGCCGACTCCTCGTCACTGCGATACGTGGCGACCACCCGGAATCCCATCCGGGTCAGACGGTGACTGAAAGCGAGACCGATTCCCTTGGTTCCGCCGGTAACGATGGCAAGCCTGTCAGGCGAGTTCACTCGCGCTCCCTTTCTTGGATGCGACGCCGAGGACACGAACAGGGCACGCCGCCTCGCCCCGACTTCGAGGAGACGGGAAGGCGGGTGGGGTGACGACAGCGGTGACGGTGATGCGGTCCGGATCGCGTGCCGGCAGCGGGGGGGGGGGGGGGGGGGGGGGGGGCGCGGCCCCCCCCCCCCCCCGCGCCCTCGCGCGGAGCCGCACGGATGCGTGCGGCTCGCACACGAGCGTGCCGCATGAAGGGGGATGGGACGGGCCTGTACGTGGGCGAACGGCGCCCGATGGAGGATGCGGGAACGCATGGGTGAACGGACCTGAGCACCCGAAGGGTGCGTCACCCGGGCGCAGGGCCCCGTCGAAGTGATCCGGCCGCGCCCTGTCGGGCGGGCCGGCCCCGTGTCAGAGGGTCGGAGTTGTCCGCCTGACGGATCGGCAGCGCGGCATGGAACGGACCGGACTCACCGGGCGATGGGCTTGCGGGCACGCAGGATGACGTCGAAGCGGCCCGGGTACTGGCGGTCCATCGGCTCGAAGCCCGCTTCGGTGTACCACTGCTCGAATTCCTGCGCCGTGTAGATACGGCCCTCGGGTGACGCGATCGTCTGGACGTACCCCGCCATGAACGCGGCATGGGCGGGCCCGGTCTCGTCGTCGTCCTGGGCACACGCGACGATCACCATGTGACCGCCCGGCTCCAGAGCGCGGTACGTCTTCGCGAAGAGGGCGCGGACCTGATCGGGCGACCAGATCTCAAGGAAACGGGAGTAGACGACGCAGTCGTGGGACGAGGGGAACTCGTCCTTCCAGATGTCGGTCCCGACCGCGTTGATGCGCTCGGAGAGGCCCGCCTCGGCGATGCGGGCGGCGGCCATCTCCGCCACGTTGGGCAGTTCGAGGATGGTTGCCTGAAGATGCGGCCAGCGCTGCGCGAAACCGATGGAGTTGGTCCCGGTGCCTCCGCCGACGTCCAGCACCTTCTTGTAGGACGAGAAGTCCACGGCGTTGACGAGGTCCTCGACCACCGAGCGGCTCTGGTGCTCCATCATGGCCGTGAAGACCTGCTCCAGGTTCTTGTCCTCTCCGAGGAGCTCGTAGAGCGTGGTCGCCGGGGAATCGGCGAGCAGTTCGCGATGCAGCCCCTCGTTCTCGTTGTTCACCAGCGACTCGTGGAGCCAGCCCATCGGCTGGTACAGCATCTCGTGGGTGTAACGGACGATCACCGGCATGAACGCGTCCTGATCGCCGGCCAGCAGGTCGGTGGCCGCGGTGTTGTGGTAGCCGTCGCCCTCCTTGCGTACGAGGCCGAACGCACAGCACCCGAGGAGCAGCACGTGCCCGGCACGTTCCTGCAGTCCGAGCTCGGCGGTGATCTCGTCAAGACTGCGGCCCGGCCGGTTCTTGAGCAGGGTGAAGAGTTCAAGACGCATGGCGGCGTGCATGAACGGAAACCTGAAGCTGGTGTACACCAGCTCCCACAGCTCGTCCAGGGCCGTCTCCGAAGATTCCTTCACAGTGTGTCCTCCACGTCTCTTTCAGATCGCGAGCAAGCGCTTTCGGCCATGGAGTAGTCAAGTCCCGCAACGTCCTGTTTTCTCCGGTTGGTGCTCAATGCGGAATAGACATACGGCGTACCGCAACCGCTCACCCGCCCGTCAGCCCGCCCGCGGCGGGCGTGTCACCACCGCACCGGCAGCTCCCGCACCCCCCGGATCAGCATCCCCGGGAGCCACTCCCCCGGCTCCCCGTCCGCCGTCAGGTCCGGGCAGCGCTCCAGCAGCGTGCGCAGCGCCACCTCGCCCTCGAGGCGGGCGAGGGGAGCGCCCAGGCAGAAGTGGATCCCGTGTCCGAAGGAGAGATGGCCCCGGGCCTCGCGCCGTCGTACGTCGAAGCGTTCCGGATCGGGGAAGCGCGCCGGATCGCGGTCCGCGCCGGCCATGGCGATCAGCACGATGGCACCGCGCGGCACCCGTACACCGCCGATCTCGGTCTCCTCCAGGGCGATGCGCGGCGTGGTGGTCTCCACCGGCCCGTCGTAGCGCAGCGTCTCCTCCACCACCCCCGCCGCCAGCCCCGCCGGATCGGCCCGTACGGCCGCCAGCTGCTCGGGGTGCGCGAAGAGCGCACGCACCGCGTTGCCGATCGTGTTGACCGTCGTCTCGTGCCCGGCGACGAGCAGCAGGAAGGCCAACGAGACCAGCTCGTCCTCGGTGAGCCGGTCGCCGCCCTCGTCGACCGTGTGGACGAGGGCGCTGAGCAGGTCCTCCCCGGGGTTCTCGCGCTTGGCGGCGATGAGCCCCTTGAGATACGGCATGACCTGCTCGTACGCCTCCTTCTCCGCCTCGGGGCTGGTGGGCGCGAGGGTCTCGTTGGACCAGGCGTGGAAGGCGGCGCGGTCCAGGCCGGGGACGCCGAGCAGTTCGGAGATGACGATCATGGGGAGGGGGGAGGCGAACGCGTCGATGAGGTCGGCGCGGCGCGCTCCGTCCGCCGTCATGCGGTCCAGCAGCTCGTCGGTGATCTCCTGGATGCGGTCCCGCATCCCCTCGACCCGCCGGGCCGTGAACTCCCGGGCCACCAGCTTCCGCAGCCGGGTGTGGTGGGGCGGGTCGCTCATCAGCATGTTGGCGTTGCCGAGCATGTTCAGGGCGTACGGCGGGCTCCAGCCGGCCTGCCGCCACTCGCGCTGCCAGTCCCGGCTGAGCTGCGGGGCGGTGAAGGCCTCGCGCGCGGCCTCGTACCCGACCACGAGCCACACCCGGCCCCTGTCGGGTGTGACTACCTGGTGCACCGGACCGCGCTCGCGCAGCCGTGCGTAGGCGACGTACGGGTCGGCGGTGAAGTCGGGGCTGAGCGAGGCGAGCACCTCGATCCCGCCGGGGCTGTCGGGCCGGTCGGTCAAGTCGGGTATCGCGGGATCGGCGGCGGCTTTCTCGGCCTCGGTCACGACGGAATTCCTTCCCTCAGGCCCGGATTGCCGGCCCCCGCCGACCACTCCGAACACGGCCGCTCACTTGACAACACCGAAGCGGGCGTGAGGCTTCACCTCGCCACGGCCGTTCACATACATAGTTTTTCTAGCCGCAGATACAACACCAACCCCGGTGGTCGCACAAGGTGTTCAAGGTTCTCGCATCCGCACCAGTGGCGTGAATCATGCGGTGCGCAACGGTTTAACCCCCGGCCAACGTGGCGTAATGGTCAGGACCCGGCCGGACACGGGTCCGCCCAGTGGCTTGAAGTCGTCCGATGGGAACTCTGACCTCTGGCACCCCTGCTCAACTCGGACATCGCGACGGAATGGCCGGCGGATTGCAAAGACGCATACAAATGCGTCGCCGGCCCACGGGAAAGCCGACGCCAGTTTCCGGAGCACTCACGAATTTCGGACATGCCAATGAGCCCGGCGTGATACTTCTTCGCTCGCGCCGGGCTCACGGTGTTCGGAATGGTGCACAGCGTTCAAGCGCCCGGTCCCGGTCCATGGGGCCGGACCGCGGCTGCGCAGCTACGCCTCAGGACGCCTGCGCGGCCGCACACCGGGACGGCGGCGGCAGCGCAGAAGGAACGGGCGGAGTCAGCGGACCCCTGCGACCGAACGCGGGGTCACCACCTTGTCGACGATCCCGAACTCCAGGGCCTGCTCCGCCGTGAGCACGCGGTCGCGCTCGATGTCCTCGTGGACCTTGGCGACATCACGGCCGGTGTGGCGGGCGAGGAACCCCTCGACAAGCTCCCGCTGGCGCTGCACCTCGCGGCCATGGATCACCAGGTCGGATACCTGGCCCTGGCTGCCGGGGCTCTGCGGCTGACTGAGGACGACCCGGGCCCCCGGTAGCGCCAGGCGCTTGCCGGGTGTGCCCGCGGCCAGGACCACGGCGGCCACCGAGTTGGCCTGCCCCAGGCAGACCGTCTGGATGTCGGGCTGCACGAACTGCATCGTGTCGTACACCGCGGTGAGCGACGTGAGGTCGCCACCGGGTGAGTTGATGTACATGGAGATGTCCCGCTGCGGATCCAGGGACTCAAGGCACAGCAACTGGGCCATGATGTCGTTCGCCACAACGTCGTCGAGCTCGTGACCGAGGAAGATCACACGCTCCTCGAAGAGCTTGCCGTAAGGATCGTACTCCCTGGTGCCCTGCGCGGTGCGCTCGACGAAGTGCGGCGTCACGTAGCGGCTTTCGGGGCGCAGACGGCCGGATCCGGACGGACCCGCCGCTGGGGTGGACATGGACGTGCTCACTGGACTTGCCCCTTCTGGGGGATGGCCGGACGCGCTGGTCGGGAAGGCGACTAGGCGATCGATCCGAGGGTGGTGGGGTGATTGTCGCCCGACGACAGGACCTCGTCGATCAGGCCGTACTCCTTGGCCTCTTGGGCGGTGAACCAGCGGTCCCGGTCGGAGTCACGCGTGATCGTCTCGGCGTCCTGGCCGGAGTGGTGGCCGATGAGCTCGGCCATCTCCTGCTTGGTGCGGATCAGTTGGTCCATGTAGACCTTGATGTCGGAGGCCGAGCCTCCGAGGCCTGCCGAGGGCTGGTGCATCAGGATCTTGGTGTGCGGCAGCGCGAAACGCTTGCCCTTCGCGCCGGCGGTGAGCAGGAACTGCCCCATGGAGGCACAGAATCCCATCGCAATGGTCACGACATCGTTCTTGATGTACTGCATCGTGTCGTATACGGCCATACCTGCGGTGACCGAGCCGCCCGGCGAGTGGATGTACAGGTAGATGTCACGGGTCGGATCCGAGGCGAGCATCAGCATCTGCGCGGTGATGCGGTTGGCGATTTCGTCGTCGACTTCCTTGCCCAGAAAGATGATCCGGTCATCGAGAAGACGATTGTAGACCGCATCCGCGCTCATGGCGTCACCGTTGGCGCGGGCATAGGGCATCGCCTGCTGTGCTGCGAGAGGCAACTGCCGATTGCTCATCTGTTCCACTCCTTTGTTCGCGCGCGGCACCTTTGGCGGGGCCAGGACTCCCGTCCGTCAATCCGGTGCCCACCAGGCGTAGCGGCAGGTGCGTTCGCCCCCACCTCATACGTTGTGAAGCTAACACGTAATTCAGCCTGCACCGTTGGGGCAAGACGAGCGGTTCGCTGAGAGCAGAGAACGCGCATCGCGCTCAAGTGGCCTGAAATCAGGGGGAGTACACCTCTCCTCTCCCGGACAAAAGAAGGCCCGGTCCGCGAGCCCGTCCACTCATTCACGGGCATACAGGGGAATAATCGGCGCCTGGATCAAGCCAGAACGAAATGCCGGCCCGGAAAGGCCGGACGGTCCGGACGTGACCGCCCGCCCACGAACAACGCACTGCCCGTTCCCCGACGGCGACTTCGTGATCACGGGAACCACGCAAGAGGAATGCCGACCCCCGGTTTTTCATCGCGCCCTTTCTGACTCTGCGTCAACCCCGGTACGTGAGCGACGTCAGTCGTCCGGTCGACCCACAGGCGGCAATCCGCGAAGGAAGACTGCACGTCAGACGTGTATCGAGCCCTCACCCTCGGTGGCAGCAGCCGTCCGGAACAGCTCCATGGTCATTACGGTCTGTTCGCATGACGACGGTTACGACGCGCACGGTCACTTATCCGGCCGACGGCCTGACCATGGTCAGCCACCTCGCGCTCCCGGCCGGCAGCGGCCGTCGGCCCGCGGTCCTGATCGGCCCCGAGGGACCGGGGCTGAACGACTTCCAGCGGCGCCGCGCCGACGCCCTGGCCGAACTCGGCTACGTGGCACTGGCCTTCGACATCAACGGCGGATGCTGGTTCACCGACCCCGAGGAGATGCTCGCGCGCATCACCCCTCTGCTCTGCGCCCCACAGAGGATGCGGGACATCGGCCACGCGGCCCTCGTCATCCTGCGCGCCGAACCGCGAACCGACCCCGACCTGATCGCCGCCATCGGTTACGGCACCGGGGGCGCGATCGCGCTGGAACTCGGCCGCGACGGCGTCGACCTGCGGGCGATCGGCACAGTCAACGCACTCACCACCGGCCGGCCGGGCGAGGCGGCACGCATCCGGTGCCCGGTGTGGGCCGGGGTCGGATCGGAGGACCCGATCATGCCTCCGGCACAGCGCGAGGCGTTCGCCGCCGAAATACAGGATGCTGGTGTCGACTGGCGTCTCGTGCTCTACGGCGGCGCCGTGCACGCCTTCCACCACCCTCCCGTCGACCAGCCGGTGGTCCCCGGCGTCGCCCACCACCCGCGGCACGCAGAGCGCGCTTGGCGCGACGTCGTGGACCTGCTCACCGAGTGCTTGCCCTTGGCGGAGTGACGCACAGGGGGCCTTCCCACAACGGGAAGCCCCTGTGGGCTCGGTCGACCGGACGGCGCGACCGAAATGGGTGTCGGGATGCCGATCGGCACATCGATATCCGGTACGGCAGGCGGTAGCAGACAGTCCGTGGCGGGTGCGCGCGACCGACGGTCCTCGTGCACGCCGGTCGCCGACGGCAGAGCTGTGGGGACGGGCCGTTGAGGTGCCGGCCGGTGAGGTGCCGGTCGTTGAGGTGCCGGCGCTCGAAGTAGAGCAGGACCGGATGCACCCACCACGTCGGCTCTGCCTCCTCCGGCATGGTGACCCGGTGCTCGTTGGCGGCGGCCGGCGCGGAACTCGGCCGGGCGCGCGTGGACGACCGCTTCGGGGACGGCTTCCGCACCGGTCTGCCCATCGGCTGTGCCGTGGCCGTGGTGTCGGCAGCCGTCGCCCTGCCCATCCCCCGGTACGCACCGCCGCCGACGGCCCGGAGGAGGCCGGGGTCCCGGCGGACCAGACACCGGCTCGCGCCCGAACGGCCCGAACGGCCTGTTCGTTCCTGCCGTCTCACCCCCGGGGCGAGCCCCTTCGTGGGTCGTGGCTACCGCGGGCGTTCAGCCCAGTCCGCAGCGGTCGAGCGAGGCGTGGACCAGGGCGAGTCCCTCCGCCCTCCAATGGTCCCGGTCGGGCATCTGGTCCGCGCAGCGCCAGCGCCAGGCCGAGAACATGGCCCAGTCCACGGCGCGGCACCGGTGCAGGAGATCCTGGTCGGCCCCCGCGTAGTGCTCGGCCACACCGTCGGGAGCGTGGGCGAGGTCGAACTCGACCGGCCCGCGACAGCACGTGGCGAGGTCCACGAAGAGCGGCCCCCGCTCCGTGGCGAGGAGGTTGCCCTCGTGCGGCTCGCCGTGCAGCAACTGGTCGTTGGACCGGTCCGCGCCGATGGCGGCGCTCACCTCGCCCAGGGTGCGGGCGAGGAGTTCCCGGTCGGCGTCGGACAGGTCCGGGGACCGCTCCCGGTCGGTCACCTCCCGCAGCGCGCGGGCGGCCCGGTCCGTGAAGTGGGGCGCCTCCAGCTCGACCCGGCGCAGGGCGGCGTGCTGCCGCCTGAGCACGTCCGCGTACGCGGACGGCGTGATGTCCGCAGCCACCGGTGCGTAGTAGGTCCACAGAGAGACGGCGAAGCCGTCCCGTACGTACACGCGGGGCTCGCCCCGGGGGTCCAGCTCGGCCACCGGGGCGTCGACGGCACCGAGCCGGCGGGCCACCTCGACCTCGAACGCCGAGTCGGCCAGTTGGTCCGGCGGCGCGACCCGGGCCAGCACGTCGCACGGGAGCAGGCGCAGCGCGACCCGGTCCGAGTCGTGGACGACGACCACGTCGTCCACCCCCAGGCCCAGCTCCGTGGCGGTCGCCCGGGCCGCCTCGACCGCGCGACGCAGTTCCGCGGGCTCCATGTCGTTCTCCTCATCGTCGGCTACGCACACACCTCCGGGGACGGCGACAGCACCCCGTACGTCGTCGGGGACATCATCCGGCACCCGGACCCCGGGAAGATCCGCTTTCGGCCGACCGAGGCCTCCCGCGACGATCCCGTCGACCCGGACCGTGCCGGCGTCCGGCTGGTACAGCTTGCACAACAGCCTGACCGGGGAGGTCTTGCCGGAGCCGTACTCCCCGACGACGGCGACCACGCTGCCGGCGGGCAGACGGCAGTCCAGGCCGTCCGGCGTGGGGCGGCCGGTGCCGGGGTACGGGAAAACGCACTCCTCCAGGGTGATGCCCCGGCGCAGCGCGGCGGGCACGGGCAGGGTGCCGGCGTACGCCTCCCGCTGGCGGGCGGCGTACGCCCGCAGCCACAGGTAGGCGTCGACCACGCCCGCGCTGCCCGTCGTGCGGCTCACCCGGGCCACGGTCAGCTGGATCGAGTCCCGCAGGGTCACGGCGACCGTGATGGCCAGCACCACGTCGCCGACGCCGCCCTGACCGCGCGCGGCCCGGTCGAGCAGCAGGACCGGGCCCGCCGACGAAGCCCGCGGTGAACAGCACCCAGCCGACGACCTTGTGGCCCGCCGCCCGCAGACGCGCCCGCAGCCGTCCCGTACCGCTTCGTCCCAGGCGCGGGTCCGCGCCTCGGTGACCGCATGGCCCGCGCCGGAGAACCGGATCTCCTTGCCGCCGGACGCCTCGGTGGCGAGGTTGGACAGACGGCGCTGCAGCCGGAACGCCTCGGCCGTGTCCGTCTCCGCCGCGACTCCGCCCCGTCCGCCCCGTTCGAGCCGTCAGTCCGTTTCCTGGGAGTGCGGGGCCGTCGCGGGCGGATGGGTCGGACGGTCCCGGCCTCCGTCCCGGCCGGACACCACCACGATGACGAGCCCGACGACGACGGCTCCGGCGGCGACCCGTCCGGCCGCCCGCAGCCACCACCCCGGCCGGGCCGCGCCCCCGCCGGCGGAGCCCAGCCGTTCGGCCCGCCGGGCGGGTCTCAGCAGGCGGAGCAACAGCAGGACGGCAACCGGTAGTTGCAGCAGCCACAGAACGGTGCGTGGCCACTCTCCGTACCAGACGTTGGTCCCGTACAGCAGGGTGTGCCACACGCTCAGCACGTACACGACGATCACGAACCGGTGCAGCCGTCGCCACGTGTTCGCTCCGATGCGGTGCCGGACGTAGAACAGCAGCCCCAGCGGTATCGCCAGGTACAGGGCGCCCTGGCCGAGCGGGATGGCGATCCGGCCGGTGCCGGAGTCGTACCAGCCGGGCACGAAGCTGTCGGCGAAGCCCACCCACAGCCGCTCGGCCCAGTCCAGCTTCGTCTCGTAGCGCACGAGTTCCGCCGCGAACATGAGCGCGTGCGCGGCCATCAGGGCCGTCGTCGTCAGACTCGTGGTGCGGTGCCAGCGCTCCAGTACCGGCCGGGAGACCGGCAGCCGGGCGGACCGCGGTCCCGACAGCAGCAGACCCAGCATGACCGTGCCCCAGGCCCACAGCAGCCCCGACCACCCGAACGCCTGACTGAGCAGGTACATCCAGTAGGTGCCGGCATCATCCATGAACGGCATGACCGCGACGGTGTCCGAGTCACCCGACTCGATGCGCGCGTACAGGAACGCGAAGACAAGCCCCGTCACCACCACCGCCGCGGAGGCGTCGGGCAGGGCAGACCGCATGTCGCCGCGCAGCGCGACACGGTCGCCGGGGCGCCGTTGCCGTCCGGGCGGTATCGGCGCCCCGTCCTCTTCCGACCTGGCGTCCGACAGCATCAGGGCCTCCCCGGCACGGGGCACCGCAGGGACGGTGCGCATGTGGCGTGAGCCAACAAGTCTGACCGAGGGGGCGGTGTCCCCCCGAGGCAGTATCCGGCCAGAGTCGCCACGGGACGTGCAGCGTCCGCGACGACGGTGGCGCCGTTGTCGAACCACCAGAAGTCCTCGCCGGTCCCGGACCACCGCCACCGGCCTGCAGGCCGCGGGGTGCTCCGCCGACAGCCGCATCTGCCGCTGGGCCCGGGGGGGGGGGGGGGGGGGGGGCGGACTTGGGACGGGGTGGGGGGGCTCTCCCAAGGAGGGAGGGG
>NZ_JBVJVN010000026.1:0-34069 GCF_055603605.1 Streptomyces sp. NPDC037271 | reverse complement strand
CGCGTAGTACTGGCCCCCCCTCTCCCTCCCCCCCCCCCCCCCCCCTCCCTCCCCCCCCCCCCCCCCCCCCCCCCCCCCCCGGGCCGTGGGGGTCGGCCCTCAAGCAGGAGTGACGTTGTCGGCCTGCGGGCCCCTGTCACCCTGGGTGACGTCGAAGTTGACCTTCTGGCCCTCCTGCAGCTCCCGGTAGCCGCCTCCCGCGATGGCCGAGTAGTGGACGAACACATCCGGTCCGCCACCATCCTGCTCGATGAAACCGAATCCCTTTTCGGCGTTGAACCACTTCACCGTCCCGGTGGCCATGTCCTGTCCTGCCTTTCGTCACGCAGCGAGACGGCTGCTCACTGCTCTGTGCCGTGATCATCGCGCTCCCGCGCGACCGGGGAGACAACGATGCTCTTCAGCGCTCCGGGTGCCCGCCCCGGCACCCGTCTATCCGCGGACCGGCCACTCGCGGCGGTACGAGCACGAGCGGACCTGGCCGGGCCCGCGCGAAAAGACCGGCCTCGGTTTCCCGCCCGGCCGTCACCGCGTTCGGAGCCGCCCGAGAGGCCGCCGATGCCGCGTGGGGCTCCGCTCGGGCCGCTACCGATACCGATCAGCGCCTCACGTGCGGGAAGGCGGAGTCCCGTAGCCCTTCAGGATCTCGATGACCTGGTCGTCGCCGACCTGGTCGAAGTCGTCGTACCAGAGGCCGACCGCCCGAAAGTCCGGCGGCTGCCGGAGGCAGACGACACCGTCCGCTTCCGAGCGCATCTCGGCGACGGTCTCAGGGGCGCCGACAGGGACGGCGAGGATCAGCCGGGCGGGTTCCGACCGCCGAAGACGGCGGAGGGCGGCGCGTGCGGTGGCGCCGGTGGCCAGTCCGTCGTCGACGAGGACGACGGTGCGGTCCTTGACCTGCGGTGTGGAACGGTCACCCCGGTAGAGCAGGGCCCGGCGTTTCAGTTCCTCACGTTCCCGGGCCACGTCCGCGACGAGGCGGTCTTCACTCAGACCGGCCATTTCGAGGGCCCGCTGGTCGAACAGGGGCGGGTCGTCGTCCACGACCGCGCCGATACCTGTCTCCGGCCGGCCGGGAAGACCGATCTTCCGTGCCACGAGCACGTCCAGGGGCGCCCTGAGGGCCTGGGCGACTTCGGCGGCCACCGGCACTCCGCCGCGGGGCAGCGCGAGGACCACGGGGTGGGGCAGTTCGCCGTCGGATGCCCATTCCATGAGCCGCAGGCCGAGTTCCTGGCCCGCTGTCCGGCGATTGTGGAATCGCATGACGTCTCTCCTCCTCACAGGCGCTGAAGGGCCACCGCTGCCGGGCCCACTCATCACTTCGGGGCTCGGCTCCGGGGTGGGGCGGGGTTCGCGTCGCTTTCCGCTGGGCCGGCCCGCCTCCCGTCGGTCGAAGCGGCGGTAGGCCTCGACAGCGTTCTCCGTGCCACCCCACCGGGTGACCAGCGGCGTGGGGTCGAAGCTTCCCGAGGCGAGGCAGCGAGACCGGACGGGGCAGGGAGGCATCGGGGGTCGCGGTTGCCCCTCTTCGGAGCGCCACCCACCGCCCGCACGGAGCCGCCATCGACCGCCGCGTTCCGGCCGGCATCGTCACCGGCAACCGCATCACTTCCTCCGTCCGCCCCCGCCCCGCCCCGCCACCGGCGCGGGGCCGGGCTGTCCGCCGGTGTCAGGTCATCGACGGAGCCAGACCGCCGTGTCACCGGGCAGTCGACCGTCACTGTCCAGTGGGCTGCTGGCCAGCAGCAGTTCCTCATGCGACGGCAGACCGATGGATCGGCCGGAGAGGTTGACCACGCACACCAGGCCGTCTCCGCGGGCGAAGGCGAGGACGCCGTCCTCGGCGGGCAGCCAGGTCAGCGGGCCGTCGCCGAAGCCCTCGGTGGACCGGCGCAGGAGCAGGGCCGTGCGGTAGAGGCTGAGCATCGAGTCGGGGTCGGTGTCCTGGCGGTCGACAGCGTACCGCGCCCAGTCGGCGGGCTGTGGCAGCCAGGGTTCGGTGCGCGCACCGAACCCGCAGGACGGCTCGTCGGCGGCCCAGGGCAGCGGCACCCGGCATCCGTCGCGCCCCGGGTCGGTGCCGCCGGAGCGGAAGTGCATGGGGTCCTGAATGCGGTCCAGCGGGATGTCCGCTTCGGGCAGACCGAGTTCCTCGCCCTGGTAGAGGTAGACCGAACCGGGCAGCGCGAGCGTGAGCAGAGCGGCGGCGCGGGCGCGCCGGGTGCCCAGCTGGAGATCACTGGGCGTGCCGAACTCCTTCGTGCCGAAGTCGAACCCGGTGTCCGTACGGCCGTAGCGGGTGACCGTGCGGGTCACGTCGTGATTGCAGAGGACCCAGGTGGCCGGGGCGTGGACGGGTGCGTGCTCGGCGAGGGTGTCGTCGATGGTGCGGCGCAGCCGGCCGGCGTCCCAGGGGCAGGAGAGGAAGTTGAAGTTGAAGGCGGTGTGCAGTTCGTCGGGGCGCAGGTAGCGGGCGAAGCGTTCGGCGTCGGGGAGCCAGACCTCGCCGACGAAGACGCCGTCGTACTCGTCGGCTATCGCGCGCCAGGAGCGGTAGATGTCGTGGATCTCGTCCTGGTCGATGTACGGGTGCGGGTCGACGCCTTCGGTGAAGTCGGGCAGGTCGGGGTGCTTGGTGAGCAGGGCTGCGGAGTCGATGCGGACACCGGCGACGCCGCGTTCGAACCAGAAGCGGAGTATGTCCTCGTGTTCGCGGCGGACGGAGGGGTGGGACCAGTTGAGGTCGGGCTGTTCCGGGGTGAACAGGTGCAGGTACCACTCGCCGTCGGGGACCCGGGTCCAGGTGGTGCCGGAGAACTGGGACGGCCAGTCGTTGGGCGGGAGTTCACCGTTCTCGCCGCGTCCGGGCCGAAAGTGGAAGCGCTCCCGCTCCGGACTGCCGGGCCCGGCCTCCAGCGCGGCACGGAACCAGGCGTGCTGGTCGGACACATGGTTCGGGACGATGTCGACGATGACTCGGATACCGAACTCGTCGGCCTCGGCGATGAGCTTCTCGGCCTCCTCGAGGGTGCCGAAGGCCGGATCGATGGCTCGGTAGTCGGCCACGTCGTAGCCGCCGTCGACGAGCGGGGAGAGGTACCAGGGCGTGAACCACACGGCGTCGACGCCGAGTTCGGAGAGATAGGGCAGGTGGGTGCGGATGCCCGCCAGGTCCCCGGTCCCGTCGCCGTCGCCGTCCGCGAAGCTGCGGGGGTAGATCTGGTAGATGACGGCGTCTCGCCACCATGTGTCGGTTCTGGAGGGGTGCACGGCTGCCACGTAACGGTCCTTTCGGGCAGGTGAGGGCCCCGCCGCCGGCCGGGGCGGGGTCATGGACGAAGTGGCCGGCGACGGGTGCTCCGGGGGTGGCGGCGGGGTTCGGTCACGCAGGGGGCCAGGGGCCGGTGCCGGGTGCGGTCAGCCCTTGAGGCTTCCGGCGGTGAGGCCCGCCATGATGCTGCGCTGGAAGAAGAAGAACACGATGATCATCGGGATGCTCGCGATCACGAGGCCGGCCATGACCTGGTTCTGTGTCACGGATCCGGCCGTCTGGGACAGGCCCACACTGATCGTCATCTTCTCGCTGTCCGGCAGCACGAGCAGTGGCCAGACGAAGTCCTTGAAGACCAGGACGACGGTGAAGATGGACACCACGCCGAGGATGGGCCGCGAGATCGGCAGGATGATCGAGACGAGGACGCGCCACGGGGGTATGCCGTCGATCTCGGCCGCTTCGAGGATCTCGTCGGGGATCGAGTCGAAGAAGCGCTTGAGCAGGAAGATGTTGAAGCCGTTGGCGGCGACGGGGAACCAGATGGCCCAAGGGGAGTTGAGAAGCTGCCAGTCGAAGACGGGCACGTCCGTCACGGTGATGTAGGCGGGGATCATCACCACGATCGGCGGGATCATGAGCGTGGCCAGCATGGCCCCGAGGATCACGTTTCCGAACATCGGCCGGAGCTTGGACAGGGCGTACGCGGCTGTGACGTCCACGGCGAGTGCGAAGAGCCACGCGCCTACGGCGTAGAAGAGGGTGTTCTTGAGGAGCAGCCCGATGTCGAAGAGTTCCCAGGCATCCGCGAACACGGAGAGATCGGGGTTCTCGGGGAACAGGGTGGGTGGCATCCGGGCGATTTCCTCGCCCGTCTTCATCGCCCCGGTGACCATCCAGTAAAGGGGGAACACGAACACCAGAGTGAACACGGTGACGACGGCGGTGAGCAGCGTCCAGTAGATCCTCGTGCCCCAGCGGGATTTCAGCTCCAGCGGCGAGACGATGGTCCTGGCATGACCGTCGGCCCATGCGGCCGGGCGCTTCTTCCTGCGCCCGGGTGGCCGCGGCGACGCCGTCCTGCCTGCTTCTTCCGCCACTTCGGGGTCGGCGGTGGTGTCGATCACGGACCTACCTCTTCTCGTCACGGGTCAGCCGGAGTTGGACCGCGGCGACCGCAAGAAGAACGATCATGAGCATCAGGCCGAGCGCGCTGCCGGCCCCGTAGTTGCCGCCGTACACGAAGGCGTACTGGTACATGAGGTACGCGACGGTGACCGTCGCGTTCTCCGGTCCGCCACCCGTGAGCATGTACGGCTCGATGAAGACCTGCATGGTGGCGACGATCTGCAGCATCAACATCAGGAGCAGGATGAGCCGGGTCTGCGGGATGGTGACGTTCCAGATCCGCTTGAAGATGCCGGCACCGTCGAGCTCCGCCGCCTCGTACAGGTCACCGGGGACGTTCTGCAGGGCGGCCAGGTAGATCAGCACGCCCGAGCCCAGGTTCATCCAGGTGGAGACGATGACCAGCGAGATGAGCGCGGTGTCGGTGGAGTCGAGCCAGGACAGCGTCGGCAGCCCGGCGAAGTCGAGGACCTGGTTGAACAGTCCTGGTCCGGGATCGTAGAACCAGCGGAACAGCAGGACCGACACGATCGGTGGCAGCATGACCGGCAGGTAGACCACGAACCGGAGATACCCGCGGGCGTGCCGCAGCTCGTTGAGCACGATCGCCACCGCGAACGGGATCACATAGCCGCACAGCAGGGCGAGCAGCGTGAAGGCGATGGTGTTCTTCCAGGCCTGGCCGAACGCCGGGTCGTTCACCACGGTGCGGAAGTTGTCCAGGCCCACCCAGGTCGGCTCGTCGACGAGGTTGGTCTGCTGGAAGCTGAGGATGACCTCCCTGACGATCGGCCACCAGGCGAACATCGCGAAGCAGAACAGGGCGGCGCAAAGAAACGCGTAGGCGGTCAGGTTGCTGCGTACCGAGCGGCGCCGCTTCGACGGTGGTCTGCGACGCGGTTTCGCCGGCCGCTTCGGCTCGACGGTGAGTGTTTCCATGGCGATCTCCCGCTCCTGTTCTCTCCTGCCGGCCGGGCCCGGGGTACCGCTCTCCTCCTCCTTCGAGCGACACCCCGGGGCAGTCGCCGTCAGCCCCTGGCCAGAATCCCGTTGGCCTTGGTCTCGGCGTCTTCGAGCAGCTTGTCGATGTCTGCGCTCTCCCGCGTCAGGACCGCGGACATGGCCACGTCGAGCACTGCGTAGAGTTCCTGGGCATGCGCCGGCTCCAGCTTGAGCTCGACGTTCTTCGAGGTGTCCACGTAGGGCTGGTAGTACTCGACCGGCAGGACGGCGTTCGCCGTCCGGTCCTCGGCGATCTTCCGGCCGGTCGGGGAGCCGCCCATGTAGTCGTTGTTGGGAACGCCGACGGCCTCGCCGTTGGCTTTGCCGCGGGCGTAGTCGTGACGGCCCTTGCCCGGTGTGTTGAACTGGAAGTCGATCCACTGCATCGCCGCCCTGGTCTCGGCGGCGTTCGCCTTCGGGTTGATCATGTAGGCCTCGCCGCCGGACAGCGACGCCTTGCCCTCCGGTATGCCGGTGATGCCGTAGTCGTCCTTCTCCCCCTGGAACTTCTGGACCACGTCGGTGACGACGTCCGGCGCGCCGAGCATCATGCCCGTCTTGCCGGCGGCCATCTGCTGCATCAGTGCCTCCCAGCCGATCAGCACCCTGCTGCCGACGCTGTCGTCCTTCCAGCGCATGTCGTGCAGCGTCCGCAGCACGGCCTCGCCCTCGGGGCTGTTGAACGCGGCCTTGCCGTCGACGACCATCTCGCCGCCGCGGCTGAAGATGGACTGTGCGAAATGCCAGCCGCCGACGTTGCCGCCGCCGTACTCGCCGTACCCGACGTAACCGTCACCGAGATCGGCGATCTTCTTCGCGGCGGCCCTGACCTCGTCCCACGTCTTCGGCGGGGCGTCGGGGTCGAGACCGGCCTCCTCGAACAGCTTGCGGTTGTAGACCAGACCTACGCTGTAGCTGACGTTGGGAACGCCGTAGACCTTGCCGTCCACGGTGACCATGTCCCTGACGTCCTGCCTGATGTCGCCGTAGTTCTTCACCAGGTCCGTGACGCCGGTGATGTCCTTCGCCTGCTTCTTGGAGATCACGTCGGCGTAGTTGGTGACCGGCACCATGAACACGGTCTCCATCTGCCCGCCGGCGAGCTTCGCGGCGAAGGTCTTCGGGTCGAAGCACGGCTGCTGGTCGGTGCTCTTGACCTTCACTCCCGGATGCGCCTTCTCGAACGTGGCGACGTCCTGGTTCCACGCCTCGCGCTGCTTCGGCGCGGTCTTCGGGGGCTGGCACGCCACGGTGATCGTCACGCCTCCTCCCGCATCGGAGTCCGACGAGTCACCGCCGCAGGCCGCGGTGGTCAGTACGAGACCTGCGGTCAGCAGGATCACGAGTTTACGGGGCTTCATTGCGGCTCCTCCGAGGTGACGCCCAAGCGCTGCCCTGATCGGAGCGTCACGATAGGACGGTCGGCAGATGCACGCAATATTCTGATCCAGAGTTGCAAGGTTACGACTGTGTCACGACCTCTACTCGCCGATGGCCTATCAGGAGCTGTACTTGTGGATGACATCGAGAGCGCCGCTTCGGGCTCGACCGGAGCCCACTGCCCGCGCTCCCCGGCTGAGGCGCTGTCAGTGATGTGCTCGCGGGCGCGAGACCTTGCCGAGCCGAGACCGCCGGCCGAGACCGCCGGCCGGCACCCGGGAGTCCGCGCCGCCGGGCAGGCGATCGCTCCGCTCCGCGGGGCGCGGAACCGCAAGGGAGCTCACCGGCGGACGCACTGCCCTCAGCGACGCCGACCCGAGCGGCAGGCGATCGCGGCCTCCGACATCGAACGCGCGCCTGGGCAGCGGGCTCGTCTCCGGCCCCGTCCGCGAGGGCAGCGCACTGCGCGCGGACTCGCGGCCTCGCGAGCCGTCCACCGGCCGTCTTCGCTTCGCCGGGACCCCCACCGCACGGGCCGGCACCCCCGACCCGCCTGGCGAACCCGCCTGGCGAACACACCTGACGAACACCTGACGGATCGGACCGGGCGCCCCCGGCCGCCACGTCGTCTACCGTGGCATCGACGGCATCAGGTTCAGGACAGCAGGCCGGAGGGTGGCCGGGCTACGGCCAGGCCGAGAAGAGAGGGACGCAAGAAATTTCGGAGCTTGCGATAGGCTTGCGTGCATGACGCGACGACTTGCCCAGGTAGCGAAGAAGGTTGGGGTCAGCGAGGCCACGGTCAGCCGTGTCCTCAACGGCAAGCCCGGTGTCTCCGATGCGACCCGGCAGTCCGTGCTCACGGCGCTGGACGTCCTGGGGTACGAACGCCCGACGCAGCTCCGCGGGGAACGCGCCCGGCTCGTCGGCCTCGTGCTGCCGGAACTGCAGAACCCGATCTTCCCGGCCTTCGCCGAGGTCATCGGGGGCGCTCTCGCCCAGCAAGGACTCACGCCGGTGCTGTGCACCCAGACGAAGGGCGGGGTGGCCGAGGCCGAGTACGTGGACCTGCTGCTTCAGCAGCAGGTTTCCGGTGTGGTCTTCGCCGGAGGGCTTTTCGCGCAGGCCGACGCGCCCCACGAGCACTACCACCTGCTGGCCGAGCGGAGTGTTCCGGTGGTCCTCGTCAACGCGTCGATCGAGGGTCTGGACTTCCCGTGCGTCTCGTGTGACGACGCGGTCGCCATCGAGCAGGCGTGGCGCCACCTCGCCTCTCTCGGACACGAGCGGATCGGCCTGGTCATCGGCCCCGCCGACCACATTCCCTCGCGTCGCAAGCTGGAGGCGGCCACGGCGGCGGCGAAGGCCCTGGGCCTGACCCTGCCCGACGAGTTCGTGCAGCGGTCGATCTTCTCGCTGGAAGGCGGTCAGGCCGCGACCGCGCGACTCCTGAAGCACGGCGTCACCGGCATCGTCTGCGGCAGTGACCCGCTTGCGCTCGGAGCCATCAGGGCCGCCCGCCGCAGCGGACTCTCCGTCCCCGCGGACGTCTCGGTGGTGGGCTTCGACGACTCGGCCTTCATGACTTCGACGGCTCCGCCCCTGACGACCGTGCGTCAGCCCATCGAGGCGATGGGACGCGCGGCGGTCGACCTGCTCTGCGCCCAGATCCAGGGGCCCCAGCCCCACTCCGGAGAGCTCCTCTTCGAGCCCGAACTCGTCGTCCGCGGATCGACCGCGCCGGCCCAGAGGCGCTGACCGCCGGCACCTGGCGAACCCAGGTCGGGCGCATCACTCCCCCACCCGTCCGACCGGTATCACCACTGCACTCGTCTGACCGATATCACCTCTTCGGCACCGGTATCACCGTTCGCTTCGCGCGACCGTGACACCGGTGCCGCTGTGTTTCCCGGGCACGTCACCCACGTTCGGAGTGACGGATCCGTTGACAAAACCGGCCCACGATAGAAACCTTCCACCTCAACAACGTAAGCAAGTCATCAAATCACTCAAGAAGTTGGCTTGCTGTCGCACCTGCCAGTCAGATTCAGGCCGGGTTCCCGGCGCCCGACCTTGCCACCTCGCTCAGGACCCCGTCGTGCCCATGGGGCTGCGCGGGTTCCGGAGACGGTGACGGGGGGCGTCCTGCCCGCATCATGGAAGGGCCACCATGAACGGCACACATGTGAGCAGACGTTGGGGGGTCGGCCTGTTGACAGCGGGCCTGCTCACCGTCGGGCTGCTGCCCGCCCCCGGGTACGCCGCGGACGGCGATCCCAATCTCGCGCTCGGCAGAGCGGCGACGGCCGGAGGGGCGCACGGCGGATACCCGGCGACGAACGTCACCGACGGCAGTCAGCAGTCGTACTGGGAGGGCCCGGCCGGTTCCTTCCCCCAGTGGGTGCAGGTCGACCTGGGTGCACAAGTCGCCCTGGACCGCGTCACGTTGAAGCTGCCTGCCGGATGGGAGGGACGCTCCCAGTCCCTGGCCGTCCTCGGCAGCGCCGACGGTGAGTCCTTCACCGCGCTGGCCGGCACGCAGGCCCACGCGTTCGCGCCGTCCGCGGCGAACACCGTGGATGTCGACCTGCCCTCCGCCACCGCCCGGTTCGTCCGCGTACAGGTCGCCGCCAACTCCGGTTGGAACGCGGCGCAGCTGTCCGAGCTGGAGATCTACGGCGAGGACGGCGATACGGGTGAAGGCCCCGTCGACCCGCCGGTCGAAGGCACCGACCTGGCACGTCACAAGCCGATCGAGGCCACATCCACCACGCAGAACTACGTGGCACGGAACGCCAATGACGACGACCTCACCACCTACTGGGAGTCGACGGGCTTCCCCTCCGACCTGACGGTGAAGCTGGGCGCCGACGCGGACGTCGAGGCCGTGGTCGTCAAGCTGAACCCCGACCCGAAGTGGCAGTCGCGGCAGCAGTCGCTGGAGGTCCTGGGGCGTAAGGAGGGAGCCTCCGCGTTCAGCTCGGTGAAGGCTCGCGCCGACTACGCCTTCAGTCCCTCGGACCAGAACTCCGTGGTGATCCCGGTTGCCGGACGCCTCGCGGACCTGAGGCTGTCCTTCCACTCCAACACCGGTGCCCCCGGCGCCCAGGTCGCCGAATTCCAGGTACTCGGCACGCCGGCTCCCCATCCGGACCTCGTCGTCACCGACCTGACCTGGTCCCCGAGCACTCCGTCCGAGAAGGACGAGGTGACCGTCGACGCCACCGTCCGCAACGCCGGCACCTCCGCCGCCCCCGCGACCACCGTCAACGTCAGCGTCGAGGGCGCCGTCGCCGGTGCCGCCCCGGTCCCCGCACTCCCGGCCGGCTCGTCCGCGACCGTCTCCGTCCCGGTCGGCAAGCGCCCGACGGGTTCGTACTCCGTGTCGGCCGCCGTCGACCCGACGGACACCGTCGCCGAGCTGGACGACAGCAACAACAGCCGTACCGCGGACAGGAAGCTGACCATCGCACAGAGCCCGGGACCGGACCTGCGGGTCACCGGCATCACCAGCAACCCGTCATCGCCCGCGGTCGGCTCCTCCGTCTCCTTCACCGTCGCGGTCAACAACCGCGGCACCACCGCCGTCCCGGCCGGCACCATCACCGGCCTCAGGGCCGGTGACACCACTCTCGCGGGTACGACCGGGGCCATCGCCGCGGGAGCCACCACCACCGTCGCCATCGACGGAACCTGGAAGGCCGCCGACGGCGGAGCCACGCTGACCGCCACCGCCGACGCCACCGGCACGGTCGAGGAAACCGACGAGAACAACAACGTCTTCGCGCGCTCCATCGTCGTGGGACGCGGCGCCGCGGTGCCCTACACGGAGTACGAGGCGGAGAACGGCAGCTACCGGGGGACACTCCTCACCGCGGACGAGAAGCGCACCTTCGGGCACACCAACTTCGCCACCGAATCCTCCGGCCGGCAGTCGGTGCGCCTGGAGGACACCGGTGACCACGTCGAGTTCACCTCCACCGACGCCGCCAACTCCATCGTGGTGCGCAACTCGGTCCCGGACGCGGCCGCGGGCGGTGGCCGCGAGGCGACGATCAGCCTCTACGCCGACGGGCAGTTCGTCCGGAAGCTGACCCTCTCCTCCAAGCACAGCTAACTCTACGGCACCACCGACGACCCGGAGGGCCTGACCAACACCCCGGGCGGTGACGCGCGCCGTCTCTTCGACGAGTCCAACGCGCTGCTGGCCGAGAGCTACCCTGCGGGCACGAAGTTCCGCCTCCAGCGGGACGCGGGCGACTCCGCCGCCTTCTACGTCATCGACCTGATCGACCTGGAGCAGGTCGCCGCCCCCGCCGCCAAGCCCGCGGCGTGCACCTCGATCACCCAGTACGGTGCCGTGCCCAACGACGGAATCGACGACGCCGACGCGATCCAGCGTGCCGTCACCGCCGACCAGCAGGGCGAGATCGACTGCGTGTGGATCCCCGCCGGGCAGTGGCGCCAGGAGAAGAAGATCCTGACCGACGACCCGCAGAACCGCGGTCAGTTCAACCAGGTCGGCATCCGTGACGTCACCGTCCGCGGCGCCGGCATGTGGCACTCGCAGCTGTACTCGCTCACCCCGCCGCACGAGGCCGGCGGCATCAACCACCCGCACGAGGGCAACTTCGGCTTCGACATCGACGACAACACCAAGATCTCCGACATCGCCATCTTCGGCTCCGGCACCATCCGGGGCGGCGACGGCAACGCGGAGGGCGGCGTCGCGCTCAACGGCCGCTTCGGCAAGAACACCAAGATCACCGATGTCTGGATCGAGCACGCCAACGTCGGCGCCTGGGTCGGCCGCAACTACGACAACATCCCCGCACTGTGGAACCCGGGCGACGGCCTGGAGTTCAACGGGGTGCGCATCCGCAACACCTACGCCGACGGCGTCAACTTCACCAACGGCACCCGCAACTCCACCGTCTACAACTCCTCCTTCCGCAACACCGGCGACGACGCCCTGGCCGTCTGGTCCAACAAGTACGTCAAGGACACCTCGGTCGACATCGGCCACGACAACCACTTCCGCAACAACACCATTCAGCTGCCCTGGCGCGCCAACGGCATCGCGGTGTACGGCGGTTACGGCAACACCATCGAGAACAACCTGATCTCCGACACCATGAACTACCCGGGCATCATGCTCGCCACCGACCACGACCCGCTGCCCTTCTCCGGGCAGACCCTCATCGCCGGCAACGCCCTGCACCGCACGGGCGGCGCGTTCTGGAACGAGGACCAGGAGTTCGGCGCCATCACGCTCTTCGCGCAGGGCCCCGACATCCCCGGCGTCACCATCCGTGACACCGACATCCACGACTCGACCTACGACGGCATCCAGTTCAAGACCGGCGGCGGCTCGATACCCGACGTGAAGGTCACCGACGTCCGCATCGACAAGTCGGTCAACGGCTGCGGCATCCTCGCCATGAGCGGTGCCCGGGGCAGCGCCACGCTCACGGACGTGACCATCACCGACTCGGCGGAGAGCGACGTCTGCGTCGAGCCCGGCTCGCAGTTCGTCATCAACCGCGGCTGACCCCCGCGGCACCGGTACGGCGGCCCGCTCCCCGGACCGCCGTACCGGCGTGCCCGCACGCGGACGAGGGAGTACGACGAAGGGCATCGGCGCCCGAACACGTCACTCCGCGCCGATGGACACCCACGTCCGGAGATCCCGGTGCCTCGGCGCCGCGATCGCGACAACCCGCAGACCAGCCGTCCTCGTCTCGGGACTGCGGAGCCCCGTGACAACCCGAAACCCCGGCCGCCGGGCCCAGGACTCACGCTCACGCTCACACTCACGGCTCACGGCTCACGGCTCGCAGCACTGAGGACGCCGGCCCGCCCGCCCCCGATGTGCCATGACCGTGCGGTCCGGGCGACGGCCTGCCCACCCCGGCACGATCCGCGTTCCGGATGCTCGTGATCCATCCCATGGATGCCTCCTGTTCCGGTGGTACGTGCACCGGAACGCGCGCATCAGGTGGCGGCCCGGATCTCGTCCGCCTCCGCCATCCGCCTGCCGACTCGCGCGGCGGTCTCCCGCAGCCAGATGTGGGCGGCGTCGTGCGTGTGTACGGGGTGCCACCACATCGCCTCCCGCAGCGGCACCGCCTCGTACGGCGGCTCCACGGCCCGCACGGCGGCGAGCGGCCCCATCAGCCGGGCGAGGCGGGCCTGGATCAGGGCGATGCGCCGGGTGCCGGCCACCAGCAGGGGCAGCAGCTGGAAGCTGTCGACGGAGACCTCGACCCGGGGTTCGATGCCGAGCATGCCGAGTTGGCGCACGGCGGGCGCGTCGTAGGTGCGCTGGTAGGTGACCCACGGCAGCCGGGCGAGGTCGTGGCGGGTGAGCCGGTCGTCGACGCTCGGGTGGTCGTCGGCGACGAGGAAGATCCAGCGGTCCTCGTAGAGGTCGGTGGCGGGGAAGTCACTGATGACGCCGTGCGGCATCAGCAGGCCGTCGGTCGTGCTCAGCAGCGTGTCCGTGGCGTCCACCACCGTGGGCGGGGTCTGCGCGAAGCGCAGCCGGATGCCGGGTGCCTCCTCGTGCACGACACGGGCGAGTTCGGTACCGAAGACGGCGACGGCGTAGTCGGACGCCACGAGTTCGAACTCGCGGCTTTCCTTGGCGGGGTCGAAGTCGGCCTGGCTGGCGAAGAGGCGTTCCAGCACGTCGTACGCGTTGGCGGTGCGGTCCAGGAGGACCTGGCCGAGGGCGGTGAGCTCGTAGTGGCCGCCGACACGGGCGAGCAGGTCGTCGTCGAAGTGCCGGCGCAGCCTGGCCAGGGCGGCGCTCGTCGCGGGCTGGCTGAGGCCGATGCGCTGCCCGGCACGGGTGACGTTGCGTTCCTCCAGCAGGGCGCGCAGGGCGACGACGAGATTGAGGTCCAGGCTACTCAGTTGCACGGCTCTTCCCTTGGCCGAACGACGCCGACCAGGTGGAATTCATGCCATGGATGGCAGTCATCCATAGAATCTATTTCCCTGATCAGTGGTGGGGGGTCCAGATTAGTGCCACCGCAATCAGGAGGACATGTACGTGAAACCCGCACCCGCGTCCGCACCGTTCACCGGCCCCTTCGCCCTCGGCACGCTGTCGGCCCAGGACGGGCCGGCCTTCCCCGCCCTCGTCACCGCCGACGCCCAGGTGCTCGATCTGCGCGTCGCCTTCGACGACGAGCGGCTGACCACCCGGACACTGCTGGAGAGCTGGGAGACGACACTGCCGCGGCTGCGGGCGCTGGTCGACGACACCGGTCGGGCCCGTGAGCCGCTCGCGGAGTTCCGGGTGCACGCGCCGGTCGAGCCGCGCCAGGTGTTCCAGTCCGGCGCGAACTACCGGCAGCACGTGATCGACCTGCACGTCGCGCACCGCGCCCCGGGTGACGCCCGGCCCGAGGCGGAGCGGCGCGCGGAGGCGGCGGAGATCATGGACCGGCGGGCGGCGGAGGACCTGCCGTACGTGTTCATCGGCCTGCCGAGCGCGATCACCGGCCCGTACGACGACGTCGCGCTCCCCGCCTGGGCCGAGAAGCCCGACTGGGAGCTGGAGTTGGCGGCGGTGATCGGCCGGCCCGCCCACCGGGTCTCCGTCGAGGAGGCGCTGGACCACGTCGCCGGGTACACGATCGCCAACGACCTGACCGACCGCGCCACCGTCTTCCGCCGGGACATGCCGCAGATCGGCACCGACTGGCTGCGCAGCAAGAACGCGCCCGGTTTCACTCCGCTCGGCCCGTGGATCGTGCCCGCCGAGTCGATCGCGGACCCGGACGACCTGCTGCTGACGCTGAAGCTGAACGGCGAGACGATGCAGGACGAGTCCACCAAGGACATGATCTTCGACGTGGCGCGCCTGGTGTCCTACGCCTCGCAGACGGCCCGTCTCCTGCCCGGCGACCTGGTGCTGACCGGCAGCCCGGCCGGCAACGGCATGCACTGGGGCAGGCTGCTGCGCGACGGCGACGTCATGGACGCCTCCATCACCGGTCTCGGCGCCCAGCGCACCCGCTGCGTCGCACAGGAGGCACGGTGACCCCGGACCGCACCGACCCCGAGGGCGCGATAGCGAAGGCCGCGCAGGCGTACTCCAACTGGGGCCGCTGGGGCGAGGACGACGTCCTCGGCACCCTCAACTTCCTCGACGAGGCGAAGCGCCGGGAGGGTGCCGCCCTGGTCCGGAAGGGTGCGAGCTTCTCCCTCTCCCAGCGCTTCGACATCAACGGCCCGCAGAAGGGCTGGCGGCGGCGCACCAACCCGGTGCACACGATGCTCGACACCGGCACCGACGCGGCCCTCGGCAACCAGGGGCTGCCGCACGGCATCGGCGGCGCCGACGACGTGATCGCGATGCCGTTGCAGTGCTCCACCCAGTGGGACGGGCTCGGCCACATCTTCGACCACGGCAAGGCGTGGAACGGTCGCCCGGCGGAGAAGGTCGTCACCTCCGACGGCGACCTGGTCACCGGCATCGAGCACATGGCCCCGCACGTCGCCGGACGCGGAGTGCTCCTGGACGTCGGCCGGGTGATCGGCGAGGACGGTGAGCTGCCGGACGGGTTCGCGATCACCGAGGAGCACCTGACCGCGACCGCCGAGGCCCACGGTGTGAGCGTCGGGCGCGGCGACATCGTCGTGGTGCGCACCGGCCAGCTCGCCCGGGTCCGCCGCGACGGGTGGGGCGAGTACGCGGGCGGCCCCGCGCCCGGACTGTCGTTCACCGCGGCCGGCTGGCTGCACGGCACCGAGATCGCCGCGATCGCCACCGACACCTGGGGCTTCGAGGTCCGCCCGAACGAGTTCGAGCACGCCTTCCAGCCGCTGCACCAGGTCGCCATCCCGCACCTCGGCCTGCTGATCGGCGAGATGTGGGACCCGGACGCGCTCGCCGAGGACTGCGCGGCCGACGGCGAGTACGCCTTCTGGCTCACCGCCGCTCCTCTGCCCATCACCGGCGCGGTCGGCTCGCCCGTCAACCCGGTCGCCGTCAAGTAACCAGCGGAACAAGGGAGTTCCCCATGAGCAACGCCCGTACGGTCCTGGTGATCGGCGGAGGTGCGGCCGGCAACGCCGTGACGGTCCTGCTGCGCTGCGCCGGTCTCACCGTGGACCTGGTCGAGGCCGAGGACGACTGGAACGCCACCGCCGGCTCCGGCATCACCCTCCAGGGCAACGCCCTGCGCGTGCTGCGCGAACTCGGCGTGTGGGAGCGGGTGCAGGCGTCCGGTTTCGGCTTCGGCTCGGTCGGCATCACCGCCCCCGACGGCACCGTCCTGCACGTGCAGGACGACCTGCGCACCGGCGGCGACGACCTGCCCGCCACCGTCGGCATGCAGCGCCCGCGGCTCCAGCGGATCCTCATCGAGGCGGTGCGCGCCAGTGGCGCTTCGGTCCGCCTGGGCACCACCGCCGAGATCCTCGGCCAGGACCCCGACGGTGTCCGCGTCCGGCTCTCCGACGGCTCCGAGCACCGCTACGACCTGGTGGTCGCCGCCGACGGCCTCGGCTCCACGACCCGCTCCGCGATCGGCATCACGGTGAGACCCGAGCCGACCGGCATGGCCATCTGGCGCGTCGCCGCCCCCCGCCCGGCCGGTGTGACCCGCACCGACCTCGCCTACGGCGGCCCGGCCTACATCGCCGGGTACTGCCCCACCAGCGAGAACACCCTGTACGCGTACGTCGTCGAGGCCAACCGCGACCGCGCCTCCATACCGCCCGAGTCCTACGCCGACGAGATGCGCCGGCCGGCCTCCGCGTACGGCGGCCACTGGCCGGAGATCACCGAGCACATCACCGACCCGGCGAAGGTCAACTACACCTGGTTCGACCGGATGCTCGTCGAGGGCTCCTGGCACCGCGGCCGGGTCGTCCTCGTGGGCGACGCCGCCCACTGCTGCCCGCCCACCCTCGCCCAGGGCGCCGCCCTGTCCCTGGAGGACGCCTGGGTGCTGGCCCAGATGCTCACCGGGTCCGACGCCTGGGACGACGCGCTGTTCCAGGCCTACTACGAGCGGCGCGTCGCCCGTGTCCGGCCGGTCGTCGAGGCGTCGGTGCAGATCGGGCGGTGGCAGCTCGACGGGGTCCGCGACGCCGACGTGCCCGGCCTGATGGCCGGCACCATGACGATGCTCAGGGAACTGCCGTGAACCCGCCCACCATCGACGTGCACGCACACGTCCTGCTCCCCGAGGTCGAGTCACTCGTGGCCGGCCTGCCCGGCCACGCCGAGGCCAGGGAGCTGGACGCCCGGCGCAACGGGCCCGCCGCACTCGCCGTCAGCGGCCCCATGGTCCGCGAGCGCATCCCGCGGCTGACCGGTGTCGCCGTGCGCCTGGCCGCGATGGACGCGCAGGGCGTGGACGTTCAGCTGGTCAGCCCCTCCCCGTCGCACTACCACTACTGGGCCGACGAGGAGAGTGCCGAGAAGCTGTGCCGGCTCGCGGGCGAGGCCACGGCGGCGCACTGCGCGAAGGCGCCCGACCGGCTGCGCGGTCTCGGTCTCGTACCGCTCCAGCACCCTCACCTCATGGTGCGCGCCCTGGACCACGCCCTGGAACAGGGCCTGGCCGGGGTGGAGATCTCCAGCCACGCGCCCGGGCGGGAACTCTCCGACCCGGCCTACGAGCCCTTCTGGACCCGGGCCGAGGAGACCGGAGCGATCCTTTTCCTGCACCCCTTCGGGTGCACGCTGGACGAGCGCCTGGACCAGTGGTACCTGTCCAACACCGTCGGCCAGCCCACCGAGAACGCCGTCGCCCTCTCGCACCTCATCTTCTCCGGCGTACTCGACCGCCACCCCGGCCTGAAGCTGATCGCCGCGCACGGCGGCGGCTACCTGCCCACCCACATCGGCCGCTCCGACCACGCCTGGTCGGCCCGCTCCGACGCGGGCGCCGGCTGCGCGCACCCGCCCAGCAGCTACCTCAAGCGGCTGTACTTCGACTCCCTCGTCCACGACCCGCACGTCCTGCGGGAACTGGTCCGCGTCGCCGGCGCCGACCGGGTGCTGCTCGGCTCCGACTTCCCCTTCGACATGGGGACCGGGGACCCGGTCGGCGCCCTGCGCGCCGCACGCATGTCCGAGGCCGACACCGCCGCCGTACGCGGTGCGAACGCCGCCGCCCTGCTCGACCTCACCCTCGTCTGAGGAGGAACCCATGAGCGCACGCCTGCTCACCCACCTGCGTCACGTCGACCTCGCCGTTCCCGACTACGACAAGCAGCTCGACTTCTACGCCGGCGTCTGGGGCCTGACCAAGGTCGCCGAGGACTCCGGCATCTCCTTCCTGGCCGCCGAGGGCTCCCCGGAGCAGTACGTCGTGCGGCTGCGCAAGGCGGACGAGAAGCGCCTCGACCTCGTCTCCTACGGCGCCGCCTCCGCCGCCGACGTCGACACCCTCGCCGAGCGACTGCTCGCGGGCGGCGTCCGGCTGGTCTCCCGGCCGGGGAAAGTGGACACGCCCGGCGGCGGCTACGGCTTCCGGTTCTTCGACGTGGACGGGCGCACCATCGAGGTCTCCGCCGACGTCGAGGTGCGCCGGCACCGCCGGATCGAGGAGAAGGAGTCCATCCCGGTCAAGCTCTCCCACGTCGTCCTCAACTCCCCCGACCTGAACCGCACCCGCGAGTGGTACGAGCGCCACCTCGGCTTCGCCCTCTCCGACACGCTCAGCTCGCCCCACATGGGCGAGGTCATGCACTTCATGCGGATCAGCAACCAGCACCACTCGATGGCCATCGCGCAGGGCCCGCACACCGCCCTGCACCACGTCTCCTTCGAGATGCGCGGCATCGACGAGTACATGCGCGGCTCCGGACGCGTCATCCGCGCGGGCTTCAAGAAGATCTGGGGTCCCGGCCGGCACATGGCCGGGGACAACACCTTCACCTACTTCCTCGATCCGCACGGCAACACCGTCGAATACACCACCGAGCTGGAGTGCCTGGACGAGGACACCTGGCACCCGCACGTCTACGACTTCTCCCGGCCCGAGGTCACCGACCAGTGGGGCACCGCCAACCCCATGAACGAACTGGTCGCCAAGGAGTCCTTCAACGACCCCGACCGAGGCGTCTTCGTCGCCCCGCCGGTCTGAGCCGGCTCCTCCTCCCCGGGGACGCGACCGTGCTGTTCACGCCCTGACGCACACCGTCGCGTCCCCGGCCCCGGCCTGCTCTCCTTCGCGGTAGCCGCGGGCGCGGCTCTCCACGCCGTCGCATGCGCGAGGCGCACACCGACGCCACCGCCCGCGCGGCGGGCTGTCGCGGCCGTATCACCGTGGGCCACGGCCTCACGCGCGTCCCGCTCGACCGACCCGACCCTCCCACTGGAGCCCCACCATGCGTTTCGCCGCCTACGAGCACCGTCACCGCCACCGGGTGGCCGTCGTGGAGGACGACGGCACCCTGTACCCGCTGCCGGGCGTCTCCGCCCTGTCCGCCCTGCTGACGGAGACCGACGGCCTGCCCGGGCTGCTCGCCGCCGGCCGGCAGGCGCTGGATGTTCCGCCCGGTCCGCACGTGTCCGAGGTACGGCTGCTCCCCCCGCTCCGGCCCACGTCCGTACGGGACTTCGTCACCTTCGAGGAGCACGTCGAAGGCGTACGCCGCTCCGTCGACGGCGTCGCCGGCGTTCCCGAGCAGTGGTACGCGGCGCCGGCCTTCTACTTCACCAACCCGCACGCGGTCTACGGCGACCAGGACGACATCCCGATGCCGCCCGGTTCGGCCGTTCTGGACTTCGAGCTGGAGGTGGGCGCGGTGATCGGGCGGGAGGGCCGGGACCTCACGCCCGAGCGGGCCCGCGACCACATCGTCGGCTACACCGTGTTCAACGACTGGTCGGCGCGCGACCTGCAGGGCGCCGAGATGAAGGTCGGCCTCGGCCCGTGCAAGGGCAAGGACACCGCCACCACCCTCGGACCGTACCTCGTCACCGCCGACGAGCTGGAGCCGTACCGGGACACCGACGGGTTCCTGCGCCTGGCCCTGACCGCCGAGGTCAACGGCGAGAGGGTCGGCGAGGACCTGCTGTCCAACATGAGCTGGACCTTCGAGGAGATGACCGCCTACGCCTCCCGCGGCACCCGTGTCGTCGCCGGCGACGTCCTCGGCTCCGGCACCTGCGGCAACGGCGGCTGCCTCGCCGAACTGTGGGGCCTGCGCGGCGAGCGGAACCCGCCACCGCTCAAGCCCGGCGACACCGTCGCCCTCACCGCCGAGGGCATCGGCACGCTGACGAACACCGTCGTCCCCGGCGCCGAGCCCGTACCGCTCCCGGCCGGCCGGCGGCGCGACCGGGAGCGGCCGTGAACGGCCCGCGAGACCCGCACCCCAAGAGGCTGCTCGGCAAGGTCGTCGTCGTGACCGGCGCCGCCCGGGGCCAGGGCGCCGCCGAGGCCGAGGCCCTCACCCGCGAGGGCGCCCGGGTCGTCGCCACCGACGTCGAACCCGCGGCAGGCCTCCGCCGCCTCGACGTCACTCGTGGAGACGGCCCCGGGCGTCATCGTCGAGGACATCACCGCGCGCACCGGCGCTCCGCTGCGCCTGGACGGCCTCGCGACCGCCCGCTGGTCGCGAGGCGCACCGGCACCTCGGGGGAGCCGGGTGCGCGTGCGTGCTGTGACGGCTGCCTGCCCGGCGGGAACCGGGACGGCCGTCACTTCACTTCTGCTTGACCGGCGGACACGTGCCGGTGTCCTCGCCGATGGAGTTGATCTCGGCGTTGGAGCGCGAGTCACCCGCGTAGTCGAGCTGGTCCGTGCACTTCGCACCGGACTCCTTCGGCGTACCCGACACCCCCTCGGACTTCTGGACCGGCGGACACGTGCCCGTGTCCTCACCCACGGAGTTGATCTCGGCGTTGGAGCGCGAGTCACCCGCGTAGTCGAGCTGGTCCGTGCACTTCGCACCGGACTCCTTCGGCGTACCCGACACCCCCTCGGACTTCTGGACCGGCGGACACGTGCCCGTGTCCTCACCCACGGAGTTGATCTCGGCGTTGGAGCGCGGATCGCCCGCGTAGTCGAGCTGGTCCGTGCACTTCGTAGCGGAATCGGCGGGCGCGTCGGACGACGTGCCCTCCGCGGTGTCGGACTGCGGGGTGCTCGCGACCGCCGATGAACTGCCGGCGGAGGAGCCGGCGTTGTCGGCGCTGCCGTTGCCGCATGCCGTCAGTGCCAGGCCGAGGGCCACCGCGGTCATGGTCAGTACCGAGATCTTCCGAGTGCGCATGCTGTGTCTCATTCCTCTGTGTGCGGCTGTCGCTCCTGCGGAGCGGGCGGGCGGGCGGGCGGTGGAGAGCTGGGCGACCGTTCGCCCGCGTGGCTTTCTGCCCTCTGAGACAGTCGGTGCGGTTGCCCCGTTGGGTCTTGACCGCGCTCGGGACACGCTCATGACATGACGGTGGCCGCGTCGTGAAGTCCGCGTCGGCGTGTCGCCCGGCCGCACGTCCTCGGCCCGCGCGGCGATGTGCCCTCGCCCCTGCCGCCGCACGGCGCCGCTGCCCCGACCGGGAGCCCTTCGCCCACAGGCGCCGCCCAAACGGTGCGCGCGTATCCCCCCTTCGCAGGCGCCCTGCGCGTCAGACAGGCGGCTCGGGCTGCCCGACGAAGCGGGCAAGCGCCTCCGCGGCGCCGCGTGGCAGGCCGGCGACCGCCGTGTCCGGCAGTGCCGTGACGGCGGTCCGCAGCCGTGCGCCGGGCTCCGGCAGCAGGGCCCAGGCGGAGGCGGGGGCATCGACGGTGGCGAGCAGCAGGTCGCCCGCGTAGAAGTAGGCGTCGAGCAGCGGCTCCTCGATCAGCAGGCGCACGGCGAGCGGAAGGACGTGGGGCAGTGCCACCTGCTGCGAAACGAGGATGCGCAGGTCCGCGGGACTCAGTTCGCCCAGAGCCACCCGCCGCAGCTCATGCACGGTGCGCACCAAGCGGGTCGCGTCAGCGGCGGGAGGCGTCCAGCGGGGCGGGTCCAGCTCGTCGAGCGTGCGGTCGAGGTGCAGCAGGTGGTCCATGGGCTTCATTCTGACCGGACCGCTGGGCCGGCGTCCGCCGCCGCCGGAGTCCGTCTGCCGCTGCCACTACCACTGCCCGGCGACCGACTGGGCCGGGCCGCTGGACCGGCTGCTTCCCGACGGCAGCCGTGAAGGACTGACGCGCGATGCCACGGACGGGCGGGCGCCCCTGACCCGGCACACGAGCGGGCTCGTGCGGGCGGTGTGGAGCGGGTGTCGGTCGGCGAGTCTCCCGCTCACCGGCTGTTTCGCGGTGTCCACACCGTGCCGCGGGCCTCGTACTCGAGCATCTCCTCCAGACCGACCGCGGCGTCCGCGCCGAGTTCCCGGCGCACCAGCCACAGGGCGAGGTCCAGCCCGGAGGTCACCCCGCCGGCGGTGACCAGGTCGCCGTCGTCGACCACGCGGGCGTTCTTCAGCACGCCGCCCTGCCGCTCCAGGTCGGCCCGCGCCCGGTGGTGGGTGGTGCAGGGGCGCCCCGTGGTCAGCCCGGCGGCGGAGAGCAGCATGACGCCCGTGCACAGCGCGCTGACGGTCAGGCCCGGGCGGGCCGCGGCGGCCAGGGCCCGCGGCAGGGAGCCCCGCCGGATCTCCGCCCACACGCCGGGGTCCTCGCGGCGCGCGTACCCGCCGCCGGGGACGACGAGGAGGTCGGCCTCCTCGGGCGCCCACCCGTGGTCGACGCGCAGCCTGGTGCCGTAGGCGGCCTTGACGGTACGAGGACCGTCGAGCGTGACGTAGCGGACCCGCACCTCCCGGTCGGCGAAGTAGCCGGAGGCGGCGAACACCTCGTACGGGGCGGTGAAGTCGAGTTCCTCCACACCGTCGAACATGACGACGTGTACGCGCAAGGGACGGTCGCGCCCGGGAGCCGCGGCGGCCGCGGCGTCGGCCCGGGTGGCGGTGCCGGCGGTCAGCGTCGCGGCGCCGAGCGCGGTGGTGGCGTGCAGGAGGGTACGGCGGTTCATCTCGGTCGGTACTCCATTTCTCGGTCGGTCATGGGGAGAGGAGGGGCTCGTCCGCCAGGTACGGGGGTGCCGGGTCGTACTGGAGGGCGCGGCGCACGGCACGGGCGTGTTCGCGCCCGTGCAGCCGGCCGACGAGCCACAGGGCGCTGTCGATGCCGGCGGACACGCCCTGGCTGGTGAGCAGGTTGCCGTCGACCACGTAGCGGGCGTCCCGTACGACGGTGACGTCGCCGCGTCCTTCGAGTGCCTCCTCGTACTGCCAGTGGGTGGCGACCCGGCGGGCCCGGGCCGGGCCCGCGGCGTGCAGCAGGAAGGCCCCGGTGCAGACACCGACCACCCAGGCGGCGCGCGCGGCGGTGTCGGTGAGCCAGCCGGTGACCCGCTCGTTGTACGGCTCCACCTCCCGGGCGCCGTAACCGCCCGGTACGAGGACGACGTCCAGCGGCGGGTGGTCGCCGAGTGTGTGATCCGGCAGTACCCGCATGCCCTGGGAGCACCGGACGGGCGCGGCTCGCTCGGCGACCAGCACGACGTCGTCCGTGCCGTCCCGCAGGCCGGAGGAGGTGGTGAACACCTCCCACGGGCCGGCGAAGTCGAGTTCCTGCGCGGTGTCGAACAGCAGGATTCCGTACGTGGTCATGCTCAGTTGCCCCAGCGCGCGGCGTCGGCCATGGTCTCCATCCGGGTCCGGTGCGGTGGCACGGACCTCTCCCGCAGCAGTTCGGACGCGATGGAGAAGAGCGGGGCCTTCTCCGGGCGGCGCTGTGCCTGGGCGACGATCTCGTCGGTGAGGGTGGTGGCCATGGACAGCCGCGGATAGGCGGCGTGGATCGCGGCCCCGGTCGCGTCGTCGACGCAGTCCGTGTCCCAGCCGAAGTCCATGCCGGTCCCCTGGTGCACCAGGGCGCACAGGATGCCGCGGCGCTCGGCGATGCCCGGCGTCGTGTGCAGGGCGATGGCTTCCCAGACGGCGTCGACGTCGGCGGTGGGCAGGCCCTGCCCGGTGAGGAACTCCGCGGCCGTGTCGGCGCCGTCCACCTCGAACCGCTGGCGGCGGTCGCCGGCCCGCGTCAGGCCGATGTCGTGCAGGACGCAGGCCAGGAACAGCAGTTCCGGATCGTAGTCGTGCCCCGCCTCCGCGCCCTGGTGGTCGGCGCGGAGGCGGGCGAACAGGGCGCTGCGGACGCTGTGGTTGGCGGTCGCGGTGGACTCCGTCTCGCGCACCAGGGCCAGCGCGCGGCGGGTGACGGGAGTGTCCGGGAGCGGCGGGACGCCGGTGATCATCTCGTCGTTCATGGAATCGATGATGGGCCGCGCCAACTGGCCACGACAGTGGCAGACTTGCCCTCATGCGAGAGGAAACTGTCACCTCCTGCGCACCGCACCGCGTGGCGGTGCTGGCCATGGACGGCGTACTCCCCCTCGACCTGGGCATCCCGGCCCAGGTCTTCATCGCCGTGCCCGGTGATCCCTACGAACTGACCCTGTGCGGACGGAAACCGGGATCGGTCCCGACCGCCGCGGGGTTCGCCGTGACGGTGACGGCCGGGCTGGAGGCGGTGGGCGAGGCGGACACCGTGGTGGTCCCGGGGTACGAACCGCACCTGCGAAGGCTCCCGGCGGACGTGCTCGCCGCACTGACCGGCGCCCACGCCCGGGGCCGACGGCTGGTGTCCATCTGCACCGGGGCGTTCGCGCTGGCCGCGGCCGGCATCCTGGACGGCCGGGAAGCCACCACCCACTGGAAGCACGCCGACGAACTGGCCGCGCGGTACCCGAGGGTGTCGGTGGACCCGCGCGTGCTCTACGTGGACGAGGGACAGGTGCTGACCTCGGCGGGCGTCGCCGCCGGCATCGACCTGTGCCTGCACCTGGTGCGACGCGACCTCGGCGCGCGGACGGCGAACCAGGTGGCGCGCTCCCTGGTCTCCGCTCCCCACCGCGACGGCGGGCAGGCGCAGTACATCAAACGGCCGCTGGCCCCCGACACGTGCGGCGTCACCCTCGCGCCCACCCGCGCATGGGCCCTGACCCGCCTGCACGAACCGCTGACGGTCCCGCTGCTCGCCGCGCACGCCCACATGGCGCCGCGGACCTTCGCCCGGCGGTTCGTCACCGAGACCGGCACGACACCCCTGCGGTGGCTGCTCACCGCCCGGCTCGACCGCGCCCGGGAACTGCTGGAGAGCACCGGACTCGCCGTGGACCACATCGCCGGCCGTTGCGGTCTGGGCAGCCCCTCCAACCTCCGACTGCACTTCCGCCGCACCCTCGGGACGACACCCACCGCGTACCGCGCGGCGTTCGCCCCCACGACGCAGCCGGACTCCGCCCAGACCCGCACCCCGACGACCACCGGTCCACCGGCGGCTGCCGCCGCCCCCGCCGCCCCCGCCGGCTCCCCCGGCTCCCCCGGCTCCTCGCAGAACGCGGAAGGATGAAGGTCCGGCAGATGTCTCTTGCTCCGGTGACAAAGCTGGGATCATTGTCGTCTGCAGGGACATTGCACAGCCAGTCAGGTACGGGGGATGCGTCGATGACCGAGGTGCGCGTACGGGTGGAGGACGCCGCGGGCGCCGCTGCGCTGAGAGGCTGGCTGCGGCGGGATCCCGGGGTGTCGGGGACGGGCGTCCGGGTCGGAACGGGCAGCGACGAGAAGGGGACGGCGCGGACGAACCCGGATGCGGATGCGGGTGCCATGGGCACCCTGGAGTCGGTCACCGCGGTGGTGGACAGCGCCTCGGGTCTGCTCGCCCTGCTGGTCGCGGTGGGGGCATGGCGTTTCCCCCGGGGAACCCGACCGCCGGTCGTACGGATCACCGAGAACGACGGCACGGTGCTGGAAGGCACCGCCGAGGACGTGCTCGCGGTTCTCCAGGAGCGGCGCGCGCAGCGGGAACAGGAACCCGAGCCTGAGCTGGACCCGGGGCAGGAGCGGGGACCGGGGCAGGGCACGGTATGAACGTGCGGCTCTCCGACCGCGGCGCGTCGCGGGCGGTGCTCATCGGTGTCCACGACTACGCCGCGGACGGCGGGCTCAGCCAGTTGCCCTCCGTCGAACGGAACGTCGCGGCCCTGCAGGCGACGCTGTGCGACGAGACGGTGTGGGGTCTGGCCGCGTCGGACTGCCGGGTGCTCGGCCCCGGGTCCGGCCCGGAAACCGTCATGCGGGCCATCGACACGGCGGTGCGGGAGGCCACCGACACCCTCCTGGTCTACTACGCGGGACACGGACTGCTGCATCCCGACCGCCCCACCGAACTGCACCTCGCCCTGCGTGACTCGAACGAGCACCAGATGTGGCGGTCCCTGCCGTACGCGCACATCCGCGACGAGGTCCGGGCGGCGCACCGGCAGAGGCGTCTGAAGTGCGCCGTCATCCTCGACTGCTGCTTCAGCGGAGCCGCCGTCGAGGGTGGCATGAGCCATCCCGAGGCACTGCTCAACAAGGTCGCCGACATCGACGGCGTGTGCGTGCTCACCTCCAGCGCCGCCACCGAACTCGCCTGGTCGCCGCCGGGCGAGACCCTGTCCGCCTTCACCGGCACCCTGCTCGACCTGGTGCGCACGGGTGTGCCCGGCGCCGGACCCGTGCTCGACTTCGGCACCCTGCACGCCGGACTGCGGCGGAGGCTGAGCACCCGTGAACGTCCTCAGCACCCCCAGCTCGGCGCCCACAACTCGGGCGAGCGCATCGCCGTCTTCCGCAATCCGGCGTACGTGGTACGGGAACCGGCCGACGACGTTCCCGGGCGCGGAGTACCGTCCGCCCACGACCGGCTGATCGGCCGGGAACGCGAGCTGCGGGAGCTGGCGGAGGAGGCCGCCCGGGGCCCTGGCGTGCTGCTCGTCCACGGGCCGCCCGGCGTGGGCAAGAGGGCACTGGCCGCGGAGCTGCAACGGCACCTCGTGCACCGCACCCCGGGCTTTCCACACGTCGGATTCCCGGTCGTACGGTTCACCGAGCCGGTGGCTGCCGACTGGCTGCCCGACGCCGCCGACGTCCGGCCCGACGCACTCGTCCTGATGACCAGTCATTCGTCGCTCACCGGCGTCCCCCTCCCCGTCCGCCGCTACCGGCTCGGGCCGCTCACCGTCGAGCACGCCGTGGAACTGATGCGGTACCTGAGCGGACTCACCGGCCACGAGCGCGAACTCTCGGAGATCGCCGGGATGCTGAGCTGTCTCCCGTTCGCCCTGCGTCCCGTCGCCGCCCGCCTGCGCCGCACTCCGCCGGACCTGTTGCTCGAGGCCATGCGGGAGTCGGACCACCCGCTCCAGCACCTGCGCTCCGACGACCACCGCGTGCGCGCCGCGTTCACGCTGGCGTACGAGACGCTCAGCGAGCCGCAGCGGCGGGTACTGCGCGACTGCGCGGGCCACCCCGGGCCGGACTTCGACCGCCACTCGGCCGCCGCGCTGAGCCGGATGTCCTCCGGGATCTGCGGTCTGATGCTGGAGGAACTGGTGGACGCCGGTCTCCTCCAGCGAACGGACGGCCGATACGCGTTCCACGATCTCTATCGCGCCTACTGCCGCACGAAGCCCGGTGCGGAGCCGCTGCAGCGCACCTGGCTCTACCGGCACCTGCGGGAGCGTCTGTGGAACGCCCGGCGGGACGGCCCCGGCGACATCGGCAAGCGGTGGCGGGCCGGCGCGCTGCCCGAGCTGAAGGCGGCGGCGCTCAGCGCGCGGAACGAGGGCTGGGCCCTCGCGGCGGAACTGACCTGCGCGGTGGCCGACGCGCTGCGTGAGGAGGGCCGGTTCGAGGAGGCGCGGGAGCAGGCGGACGCCGCCCACCAGTACGCGGCCCTGAGACGGGACGGCATGGGCATGGCTCGGGCGCGGGGCTGCCTGGCCCAGCTGGGCGAAGCGGACCGCACCGGTCGCCCGCGGCCGCCGGAAGGGGGGCCGGCAGCCGCGGTGCGGGAGAAGCTGGCAACGGAGCTCCACGAACGGGCCCGGGACGTGCGGACGTCGTCGGGCGGCCTGGGACACCGGGGCCGACTGCTCATGACGCTCGCCGACCGGGCGCTGGCGGCCCGGCTGGTCGAGGACGCGCTGACCTTCCAGGACGAAGCCGCAACCTGTCTCGAGGAGGCCGGTGACCCGCTGCTCGCTGACTGCCTGGTGGGCGAGGCCGCCCTGCGTCTGTACACGGGAGACCTGCCACGCGCGGCCGAGCTGGCCGCGAAGGCCGCCGGACTGCTGGAGGGCCAGGCCGACAGGGAAAGTGCCGCACACGCGCACATGACCGCGGCCGAGGCCCTGCGGAAGTCCGGCGACCTGCCGGAGGCGGACCGGCATGCCCACGAAGCACTCGAACGCCTCTCGGAGACGGAAGATCCGGCCACCCTCAGCTACGCCCACCGCCTGGCGGCCAAGATCGCCTTCGCCCGCGGTCACAGGGACACGGCCGCGCACCTGCTGAAGGACGCGCACCGGCTCCGCCTGGACTCGCGCGCCGAGGACGGGCCGTCCACCAGGGCCATCGCCCACCCGTCCCGGGCCCCCCGGGCACAGCTCGGGGATGCTCCCTCCCCGCTCCCGGGACATCCCTGACGTGCCCTCCGCATGACGTCACCGGTGAACCGGCCGGGCGGGTCCCTCGGCCGGGTGCCGGGTGGGGAGGCGCTGGTCAGGGCTCGAGGAGGGTCTTGACGGCGCGGCGTTCGTCCATGGTGTCGCCGGCCGCGGGCCGCGGCCGCGCGAGCGGGCCACGCACGGTCCGGAGAAAAAACTTCGGCGGAAGGTGAATCCTTTCCGGGCCTTGTCGTCTCTTGTCTGTGTACCGGCCGAACGGGCCGACAGAACCAGGAGGAAAACCAATGATGGTCACTGGCCTCGTAGTGGTCGGAGCCCTGCTCGTGGGCGCCTGCAGCTGGCACCTGATGCGGCGCTACAAGAGCCGCGGCTGACCAGCGCCCTGCGCGCGGGGCGCCACACGGGTATGAGTAGCACATGAACCAACGCTTCTCCTGGCCGGACGAGCGGCTGATCAAGGCCGCTCAGGACGGCGACGTCACTTCGCTCACCACCGTCGTCATGGAATCGCAGCCTCATGTGCGCAAGTTCGCCATCTCGCTGTGCGCCTCGCCGCAGGACGCGGAGGACGCCGCGCAGGAGGCGCTGATCATCCTGTACCGGAAGATCGGCACCCTGCGGGCCACCGGCGCGCTCGCTTCATGGATGTTCCGGATCGTGCGGAACGAATGCCTCCGGCAGGTACGGCTCCTCGTCTCGTGGAACAACGAGGCGTCGGCCGAACCGGAGCCGTCCGCCGAGGACGCGGTGCTGCACAGTCTGGAGGTGGAGCGGATCGCGGCCGCGGTCAGCGCCCTTCCCCGTGACCAGCGGCAGGTCCTGATCATGCGTGACGTACAGGGCCTGCCCGGCAAGACCGTTGCCCGTTCGCTCGGTCTGAGCACCGCCGCGATGAAGTCCCGGCTGCACAGAGCGCGCGCGGCACTGCGTCACTCACTCGCGGTGACCGACCAGGCACCCGATCAAGCCATCGACCGACCAGCCGGAGGAGACCCACGACCGTGAACACCATGAAGCCCGCACAGGACACGAAGGGCCGGGCCGCCACGCAGACCGCGGCGTCCGGGCCGGACTTCTCCAGCAAGTCCGTCCCGCGCCATCTGGCGCGCGGCGTCATCGGATTCGGGGTGATCGTCGGCTCGATCGCCCTGGTGCCCGTCGTCGGCCCGGCCGCCCTGCTGGCTGCGCCGCTGGCCCTGGTCGCCTTCCGCGGCTGCCCCACCTGCTGGATGGTCGGTCTGATGCAGACCATCTCCCGCGGCCGGCTGGAGCGTGAGTGCGTGGACGGCGTCTGCACCCTGACCAAGGCGCACCCGGCCGACAAGGCCGCCGAGGAACCGACACCGCGTCAGGCCCCGGCCGTCTTCCGGTGATCGGGCCACGGCCCGCGAGCGCCCGCCCCGTCGGTGCCTCCGTGGCCGCGGCCCCGGATCTCCGGCCTCCCGGCCCGGCTCGGCCTCCGCCCTCCTGTCGACCGACCTCGTGGGCTGGTGTCACCGGGCGGGGAGGCGTCGGCCGACCCCGCCGACATGGGCACGAGTGCCGAGGACGGTGGGCACGCCTCGGCAGCGACCCCGTGGAAACACGTTCCGCAGCGCGAAGGCGCAGACCACGCGGTCGTGATCAACAGCCCACCGCAAGTACGCGCTCTTTCCGCGTTATTAACGAGACGCTTACATGGGATGCCGGCACCCCCGATTATCCGCCATATTGATTTCGCATACCAACTCCATGCCTTGGTCATTGGTTTACGGAGCGCCAGCTCGATGCTAGGCTCCAAATCGAATCAGACTGGGCCGCCGAGTCGGCAGCGCCGTTGATTGTGCTTCACGGGGGGAGTAAGAGAACCATGATCCGCCATGCCCGGATTCAGGTGGCGGCACCGCCATCGGACAGTGCGGCAGGAAGCCCGTCAGGCGGTGCACCGGAAAACCTGGAACAGTCGCTCCTGGACGGGCAGTCGCAGCAGACGCCCGATCAGGTCGACGACCGGACGGTTGCCGTCGTCGGGCTTTCCTGCCGCTTTCCCGGTGGAGCAAGCCCCACCGAATTCTGGGACCTCCTCAGGAACGGCCGCGACGCGATAGCGGAGCCACCCGCGGACCGCGCACACCTTGCCTCTTCAGGCGATGGATCGCCGCGCCCCGGCGGTTTCCTGCCCCGTGTCGACACCTTCGATGCCGAGTTCTTCGGCATATCCCCGCGCGAAGCCGCCGCGACGGACCCGCAGCAGCGGCTCGCGCTCGAACTCGCCTGGGAGGCGCTGGAGGACGCCGGCATCGTCCCGGCCACGCTCGCCGACACCGCCACCGGCGTCTTCGTCGGCGCGATCGCCGACGACTACGCGGCCCTCACCCACGCGGCCGGTCCCGGCGCCACCTCCGCGCACACGGTGACCGGATTGCACCGCGGCATCATCGCCAACCGGGTCTCCTACGTCCTCGGCCTGCGGGGCCCCAGCATGGTGGTCGACACCGCACAGTCCTCGTCGCTGGTAGCGGTGCAACTGGCCTGCGAGAGCCTGCGCCGCGGCGAGTCCGTCGTGGCGCTGGCCGGCGGCGTCAACCTCAACCTCGCACCGGAGAGCACCCACGCCCTGGCAGCCTTCGGCAGCCTCTCTCCCGACCACCGGTGCTTCGCACTCGACGCCCGGGCGAACGGCTACGTCCGGGGCGAGGGCGGCGGTGTGGTGGCGCTCAAACTCCTCAGCCGTGCCCTGGCCGACGGGGACCGCGTCCACTGCCTGCTGAACGGGGGCGCCATCGGCAGCGACGGCGCGAGCGACACCCTTCCCACTCCCCGCGGAAGTGCTCAGGAACGCGTCATACGCGACGCCTGGGAAAACGCGCGTATACCGCTGGAACAAGCCCAGTACGTCGAAATCCACGGATCGGGCACCCGGGTCGGCGACCCCATAGAAGCCGCGGCCCTGGGCGCTGTTTTCGCCTCGTCCCGCACTCCGGGAAACCCGCTCAGGGTCGGCTCCGTCAAGACGAACATCGGCCACCTCGAGGGGGCCGCCGGCATAGCCGGACTCATCAAGACCATTCTCTGTCTCAAAGCGCGGGAACTCGTCCCGACCTTGAACTACCGCACCCCGAATCCTCGGATACCGTTCGACGAGCTGCGGCTCGCCGCCGTCACCGAAACCGGGCCGTGGCGGAATCCCGACGGTCCGCTCGTCGCGGGTGTGACCTCGGTCGGCATGGGGGGCACCAACTGTCATCTGGTGCTCAGCGAGTGGCAGGGCGACACCGCCACGGCCGCCGGAAACAAGCCAGAGCGGCCGAAGGAACCGGTCGCGTACGATTCCCTCGCCTGGGTGCTTTCCGGACGCGGTGACAAGGCGCTGCGCGCCCAGGCGGCCCGGCTGCGGGCGCACCTCGCGGCGCACCAGGATTCCGGTGCCGCCGAGATCGCCCGGGCCCTCGCTCACGACCGCACCGCCTTCTCCCACCGGGCCGTTCTGGTCGGCACCGACCGCGACGCCCTGCTGACCGCCCTCGACGCGGTCGCCGAGGCCCGGGTCACCCAGGCCGCGGTCGAGGGCAGCACCCACCGGACCGGCCGGGAGGCCGTGTTCGTCTTCCCCGGCCAGGGTTCCCAGTGGGCCGGCATGGCAGCAGAACTCCTCGACAACGTTCCCGCCTTCGCCGAGGTCATCGAGGACTGCGAGCGCGCGCTGCGCCCGTATCGCGACTGGTCGCTGACCGATGTGCTGCGCGAACGCCCCGGCGCGCCCGCCCTCGACCGCGACGACGTCGTGCAACCCGCCCTGTGGGCCGTGATGGTCGGGCTGGCCGCCCTGTGGCGGGCGGCAGGTGTCGAACCGGCCGCGGTCGTCGGCCACTCCCAGGGCGAGATCGCCGCCGCCACCGTCAGCGGCGCCCTCACCCTGGACGACGCGGCCCTGCTGATCGCCGTACGGAGCACCGCCCTCGGCGCGCTGGCCGAGCGCGGTGGCGGCATGCTCACCGTGTCGCTGCCCGCCGCCCGGGTACGCGACGACCTCGCCGCGTACCCGCGGTTGAGCGTGGCCGCCGTCAACTCGCCCGGCATGACCGTGGTGGCCGGTGACGGGGCCGACCTGGACGCACTGGCCGCCCACTACGGCGAGGACGTCCGTACCCGGCGCGTCCCGGTCGCCTACGCCTCGCACAGCTCGCACGTCGACGCCGTGCACGACACGCTGCTGTCCGGGATCGCCGGCATCACACCGCGCACTGGGAACGTGCCGCTGCACTCCACCGTGACCGCCGAGGCGCTGGACGGCTCCGAGCTGGACGCCGGCTACTGGTACCGCAACCTGCGGGAACCCGTGCGGTTCGCGCCCGCCGTGCGGACACTGCTCGACGCGGGGCACGAGCTGTTCATCGAGATGAGCCCGCACCCCGTGTTGTCGCTCGCCGTCCAGCAGACCGCCGAGGCCGCGGACCTGCCGGTCGCCGCGCTGGGCACACTGCGCCGCGGGGAGGGCGGTACGCAGCGCCTGCTGCTCGCGTTCGGCGAGGCGTTCTGCCAGGGCGCGGACGTGGACTGGTCCGCCGTGCTGCCCGCCGGCACCGCCCGCGCCGAGTTGCCGACGTACGCCTTCCAGCGGCGCCGCCACTGGATCTCCGGACAGCCCGGCGGCGCCCGGGCCCTGCCGTCGGCGGGCACCGCGCCGGCGCCGCAGGCTGCGCCGCTCCCGGAGGACGCCGCGGACGGACACCGGACCGAGCCGAGCCGTTCGCTGACCGGCCCGGCCGCCCTGGAACTGGTCCGGGCGCACACCGCCGCCGTGCTCGGCCACGACTCCGCCGCCGAGGTCGCACCGCGGCGGACGTTCAAGGAGCTGGGCATCGACTCGGCGATGGTCGTCGAGCTGCGTGACCGGCTCGTCACCGCCACCGGGCGCAAGCTCCCCACCACGGTGGTGTACGACCACCCCAGCCCGACCGAGCTGGCCGCGCTGCTCGCCGACGCGCAGCATGAGGCGGCGGCCCCCGAGGCCCGTTCGGAACAGGACGACCCCATCGTGATCGTCGGTATGGGGTGCCGTTTCCCGGGCGGTGTGGACTCGCCGGAGGCGCTGTGGCAGGTCGTCGCCCAGCAGCGCGACGTGATCTCGGACTTCCCGTCCGACCGCGGCTGGGACCTCGACGGCCTCTACCACCCCGACCCGGACCACGTGGGCACCACCTACGTGCGCAACGGCGGCTTCCTCGAAGGCGCCGCGGACTTCGACGCCGAGCTGTTCGGGATCTCGCCGCGTGAGGCGCTGGCGATGGACCCGCAGCAGCGCGCCTTCCTCGAAGTGTGCTGGGAGGCCCTGGAACGGGCCGCGATCGCACCGGGCTCCCTGCGCGGCACCCAGACAGGGGTGTTCGCCGGGGTGATGGCCCAGGAGTACGGTCCGCGGCTGGGTGAGGCGGGTGCCGGGGCCGCCGGGTTCGGACTCACGGGTACGACGTCGAGTGTGGCGTCGGGCCGGGTGGCCTACACACTCGGGTTACAGGGCCCGGCACTGACCGTGGACACGGCATGCTCCTCCTCACTGGTCGCCCTGCACCTGGCGATACGCGCCCTGCGCTCCGGCGAATGCTCACTCGCCCTCGCCGGCGGCGTCACCGTGATGTCCACACCCGGCATCTACGTCGAGTTCTCGCGCCAGCGGGGACTCGCCCCCGACGGCCGCTGCAAATCCTTCTCCGCCGACGCGGACGGCACCGCCTGGGCCGAAGGCGTCGGCGTACTCGTCGT
>NZ_JBVJVN010000025.1:9009-115398 GCF_055603605.1 Streptomyces sp. NPDC037271 | reverse complement strand
TTTTGGCACGCTGTTGAGTTCTCAAGGAACGGACGCTTCCTTTGTACTCACCCGAGAGACTCTCTCAGGCTTTCCTCCGGGCGCTTCCCTTCGGTGTTTCCAACACTATCAGGCTTTCCCGGTCCCTCTGACCACCGTCCTGCGAGCACGCAGAAGGCGATCCAGCGATAGGATCTGATGAGTTGGGTACTGCCGGGGCGAGGACGCCTGCTTCGCATCGCTCAGCCTCATGCAGGAGTAACGACTCTACACGGAGCCGTGGAACGGGTGCAAATCCGTGGGGACTGTGGTCTAGACCTCTAATCGGAACACTCATGCGGAACCGGTACTTCCTATGACATACCCTGCTCGTCAGTGCGCCGTCCGGGACAGGCAGTGACGGCCCGTACACATCACCGCCCCTGGGAGGCTTCCCATGACCACCGTCTCGTCCCCGCTCGCAGGACGTGCCATCGGACTGGCCGCTGTGCCCGACCCCGTCTTCTCCGGCGCCATGGTCGGCCCGGGTACCGCCATCGACCCCGTACGGGAGCCTTCTGAGGCGGTCGCCCCCGTGGACGGGGTCATCGTGTCCCTGCACCCGCACGCCTTCGTCGTGGTCGACGACAGCGGGCACGGTGTGCTGACTCATCTCGGCATCGACACCGTGCAGCTCAACGGTGAGGGTTTCGAGCTGTTGGTGAACAAGGGCGACACCGTCGTGCGTGGGCAGGGCGTGGTCCGCTGGGACCCGGCCGCCGTCGAGGCCGCGGGCAAGTCGCCGGTCTGTCCGATCGTGGCCCTCGAGGCGACGGCCGAGGCCCTCACCGATCTCCGTGAGGACGGCGAAGTGAAGGCCGGCGAGAGTCTCTTTCTCTGGAAGTGACATCACCGCCGTCGTATGACGGCTGGTAGGACAACCACCGCGGCGGCGGGACCCGCCGCATTATCGGGACGGGTGAGATGGAGACAACGCTGCGAGGCGTCGGTGTGAGCCACGGTGTGGCGATCGGCGAGGTTCGGCACATGGGGACGGCGGTGCTCGAGCCGCCGGCCAAGCAGATTCCGGCCGAGGACGCGGAGCGTGAGCAGGGGCGCGCCCGCAAGGCCGTGGAGGCTGTGGCGGCCGACCTGATGGCGCGCGGCAATCTGGCGGGGGGCGAAGCCCAGGCGGTGCTCGAGGCGCAGGCCATGATGGCCCAGGACCCCGAGCTGATGTCGGACGTGGAGCGGCGGATCGCCGTCGGCAGCACGGCCGAGCGCGCGGTGTACGACGCGTTCGCCGCCTACCGCGCCCTGCTGGCCGGTGCCGGCGAGTACCTGGCCGGCCGCGTGGCCGACCTCGACGATGTGCGGAATCGTATCGTCGCCCGTCTGCTCGGGGTGCCGATGCCGGGCGTCCCGGACAGCGACGAGCCGTACGTTCTCATCGCGAGGGATCTGGCACCCGCGGACACGGCGCTGCTGGACCCGGCGCTGGTCCTCGGTTTCGTCACCGAGGAGGGCGGGCCGACCAGTCACAGCGCGATTCTCGCGCGGGCGCTCGGCGTGCCGGCCGTGGTGGCGCTGCCGGGCGCCGGGGAACTGCCCGAAGGTACGGTCGTCGCCGTGGACGGCAGCACCGGTGAGATCTTCGTGAACCCCGGCGAGGAGAAGAAGTCGCGGCTGCGGGCGGCGGCTGCCGAGCGCAAGGCCGCGCTGGCCGCGTCGACGGGACCGGGTGCGACCTCGGACGGTCACAAGGTGCCGCTGCTCGCGAACATCGGCGGGCCCGCGGACGTGGCCGCGGCGGTCGAGGCCGGGGCTGAGGGTGTCGGTCTCTTCCGTACCGAGTTCCTCTTCCTCGACGACAGCGAGAAGGCGCCGTCGGAGGAGAAGCAGGTCGCCGCCTACCGGCAGGTGCTGGAGGCGTTCCCCGAGGGGCGCGTCGTCGTGCGGGTGCTGGATGCCGGCGCCGACAAGCCGCTGGACTTCCTGACCCCCGGTGACGAACCGAACCCGGCATTGGGCGTGCGCGGTCTGCGGACGCTGCTCGACCACCCGGACGTGCTGCGCACGCAGCTGACGGCGCTGGCGAAGGCGGCGGAGGGGCTGCCCGTCTACCTCGAGGTCATGGCCCCGATGGTGGCGGACCGGGCCGATGCCAAGGCGTTCGCGGACGCGTGCCGTGAGGCCGGGCTGCGGGCGAAGTTCGGCGCGATGGTGGAGATCCCGTCGGCCGCGCTGCGGGCGCGCTCGGTGCTGCAGGAGGTCGAGTTCCTGTCGCTGGGGACGAACGACCTCGCGCAGTACACCTTCGCGGCCGACCGTCAGGTGGGCGCGGTGTCCCGGTTGCAGGACCCGTGGCAGCCGGCGCTGCTCGACCTCGTGGCGTTGTCCGCCGAGGCGGCGAAGGCCGAGGGCAAGAGTTGTGGTGTCTGCGGTGAGGCCGCTTCGGACCCGCTGCTGGCGTGTGTGCTGACCGGTCTGGGCGTCACCTCGCTCTCCATGGGTGCGGCTTCTCTTCCCTATGTCCGGGCGACCCTGGCGAAGTTCACGTTGGCGCAGTGCGAGCGTGCCGCGGCTGCCGCCCGGGCGGCGGACAGCGCCGATGAGGCGCGCAACGCCGCGCAGGCGGTGCTGTCCGGCGAGTAGGAGCCGGACGAGGCTGCGGCTGTGGCGCGGGGCGTTCCACCTTCGGGTGGGGCGCCCCGCACGCGTTCAGTGGTGGTGTCCCGGTGGCAGGTGGTCGTCTCCGAGGTCGGGGGGCGCGCAGTAGTCGACGTTGGATTCCGGGGAGATGAGGTCCCCGGAGTCCGCGTCGGTGCAGTACGCGTCGAAGACTTCACCGGCGGTGAGGGGTTCGAGGCCGTATCCCCGCAGGCGCCAGCCGTGGATGCGGTCCGGGCCGCCCGGGGTGCTGATCCGCATGACGAGTCCGCCGGGGCTGTGGGTGGCGAGGCCGAGGGCGAGGACACTGGTGAATTCCAGGGTTTCGGCCTCGTCGATGTGCGGGGTGCCGTCGATGTCCTCGTCGGCGTACAGGGCGGAGACGAGGGTTTCCGGGGAGCCCGAGACACTGCAGACCAGGTGCCGGTTGCCCGGTGGAGCCGTTTCGAGGATGCGGACGAGGAGGCGCGTGGCCCGGGTGAAGGCGGCTCGGCCGAGATCCTCGCCGCAGGTGGCGCAGCTGCCGAGGCGGGCGAGCAGGGTGGACGCGTACTCCCAGGTGGCCTGGCGGACGGCTTCGTCGACGAGGTCCGGGAGGAGGTCGGTGAGGGGCTGGCCCTCGTACGGGACGGTGGGTCCGCTGGCGGCGAGTTCGGCGGTGAACCGGGTGCGGCTGGCGGCGGCGTCGGGGTCGAGGCCCGTCGCCGAGCAGAAGTCGGCGTATTCCTCCGGGTCGAACAGGGCGACGCTGGTGTGGGTGCCCTGTGAGGCGCGTGACCTGAGCAGGGCTTCCACCTGGTGGAGATAGGCGGCGTGGTCGTCGAAGGTGAAGCTGCGGTAGCGCCGCATGGCGCGGAAGTCGTGTTCGTCGGTGAGCAGTCCGATGGTGCCGGCGATTTCCCGGCGCAGGACGCGTCGCCCGGTCTGGTCGGTGTGCGCCATGATTCCCCCTTTGCGCAGTCGATCAATGCTCACTCACAGTAACTGGCGGCACTGACAACAGCGTCGGGGCGGGGGCATCGTGAGCCGGCCGCCGTCTGGGCGGCCGGCTCGTCGAGGGCTTTTCAGGTGCGCCCGCGGGCGAGGTCCTCGTAGAAGCGGAGCAGGTCCGGGTTGTCGATGGAGCCGGGGTTGACGGCCTTCTCCAGCGGGGTGCCCTGGAGGAGGCGCTTGACCGGGACCTCGATGCGCTTGCCGGTCAGGGTGTGCGGGATACCGGGCACCTCGATGACCTCGTCGGGAACATGGCGCGGAGAGAGCTGTTCGCGAATGGTCTGTTTGATGCGGTTCAGTAGGGTTTCGTCGAGTACGGCTCCGGAGGCCAGGTGCACGAACAGGGGCATCCAGTAGCCGCCGTCGGGCTGCTCGACGCCGATGACGAGGGATTCACTGATTTCGGGAAGGCGCTCGACGGCCTCGTAGATGTCGGCCGAGCCCATGCGGACGCCCTGCCGGTTGAGGGTGGAGTCGGAACGGCCGTGGATGACGACGGATCCACGGGAGGTGAGGGTGATCCAGTCGCCGTGCCGCCAGACGCCGGGGTAGGTGTCGAAGTAGCTGTCGTGGTAGCGGCTGCCGTCGGGGTCGTTCCAGAAGCGGATCGGCATCGAGGGCATGGGGTTGGTGACGACCAGCTCGCCGACCTCGTCGGTGAGGGGCGCGCCCCCGGGGTCCCAGGACTGCAGGTCGGTGCCCAGGGCGGGGGCCTGGAGTTCGCCGATGTACACGGGCAGGGTGGGGACGGCGCCCGCGAAGCAGGAGCACACGTCGGTGCCGCCGCTGACGGAGGCGATCCACAGGTCCGCCCCGCTCGCGGCGAACTCGTCGTGCAGCCAGCGGAACCCGTCGGGCGGGAGCGGAGAGCCCGTGGTGGCGACGCACGTGACCCGGGAGAGGTCGTGGTCGCGGGCGGGGTGCACGCCGGCCTTGCGGCAGGCCATGACGTAGGCGGCGGAGGTGCCGAAGAGGGTGGCGCCGGTGCGTTCGGCGATGCGCCACTGGGCGCCCGTGTCCGGGTAGCCCGGGCTGCCGTCGTAGAGGACGATCGTGGTGCCGGTGAGCAGGCCGGAGACGAGGAAGTTCCACATCATCCAGCCGGTCGACGTGTACCAGAAGAAGCGGTCCTCGGGGCCCAGGTCGCAGTGCAGGCCGAGCTGTTTGAGGTGCTCGACCAGGATGCCGCCCTGGGACTGGACGATGGCCTTGGGCAGGCCGGTGGTGCCGGAGGAGTAGAGCACCCACAGGGGGTGGTCGAAGGGCACCTGCTCGAAGACGGGGTCCGTGTCCGCGGCCGTCAGGGTCTGCCAGTCCAGCGCGCCCTCGGGGGTCTTGGTGCCGAGGAGCGGGATGTGGACGACGGCGCGCAGGGTGGGCAGTTCGCGGCGGAGTTCGGTGACGGTGTCGCGGCGGTCGTGTTCCTTGCCGCCGTAGCGGTAGCCGTCGACGGTGAACAGGACGACCGGTTCGACCTGCTGGAAGCGGTCCAGGACGCTGCGGGCGCCGAAGTCGGGGGCGCAGGACGTCCAGACGCCGCCCACGGCTGCGGTGGCGAGGAGGGCTACCACGGCCTGCGGGATGTTCGGCAGGTACCCGCTGACGCGGTCACCGGGGCGTACGCCGAGGGCGCGCAGTTCGGCGGCGAGCGAGCCGACCTGGCGGCGCAGCTCGGCCCAGGTGACGGGGCTCGGCTCGTGGGTCTCGTCGACGTACAGGAGGGCCGGTTCGTCCGCTCGGGTGGCCGCCGCGCGCAGGGCGTGCTCGGCGTAGTTGAGGGTGGCGCCGGGGAACCACTGGGCGCCGGGCATCGAGCGGTCGCCCAGTACGCGCGCGTAGGGGGTCGAGAAGCGTACGTCGAACCATGCCGTGACGGCCTTCCAGAAGGCGGCCGGCTCGTCGACGGACCAGCGGTGCAGGGCGGCGTATCCGCCCTCGGCGGGGGCGCCGTGGTGTTCTGCGGCCCAGGTCTGGAACCTGGTGATCCGTGCCTGGTCGATGCGCTGCGGATCTGGCTGCCAGAGCGGCTGGGGGTTCACGGTCGGCATGGGGCGGCTCCCGGACTGTGCGCGTCGTGTGCGTCCTCCGCGCACGGGCTGGGGTGTGCGCGTGACGCGGCTGACACGGACGATGCCACGTGATCGATTTCCGCACCAGGGCGCGCGCCACATAGTCGGCGCCGTGAAGATGTGGTCCCGTCACGGGTGAACGGCAGTTGAACGAGGCCCGCGCGGGAGGTCGTCGATGGCAGGGTGAGCAGCATGGACGGTCGTGACCTGGTGCGTTCGGTGAAAATGGTCGGCTCTGCGGGGGCGGCGCAGGGGTTGCGTACCGTACGGGCGGCGTGGCGCAGGCGGCGTGCCGACGCCGCGGGGCTGCCGCCGCGGGGTGCGGAGCGTGCGCGGGTGCCGGGGCCGATGCGGGAGGTGGAGCCCGGGCCCGGCGGCGGTGTCGTCCGGTTCAGCCGCTCGGAGCTGCGCATTCTCGTCGCCGTGAACGGGGCCGTGTTCTGGGGCTGGGACGGGGCCGGGCCGGAGCCGTCGTACGCGTTGGCGGGCCGTTGTCCGGAGCCGGACCCGCGGGCGGTGCTGGAGCCGGACAAGGACGGCGGCTGGCGGGTGGTGGCCGAGCGGGCGACCGTGTCCGTGTCCCGGCACGGCCAGATCGAGGTCCGTACACCTGGGGGCGTGGTGCTGCGCCGTGAGCTGCCGCCCCGCTGGTGGGAACCGGTCGGCGGTGGTGCGGCGCGCTGGACGCAGCGTTCGGAGGTGGCGGCGGACGCCCGGTTCTTCGGGCTCGGCGGGCGGGCCACGGGTCCTCGGCTGCGGCACGGCACGTACCGGCTGTGGAACACGGCGGTGGGACCGGCCTTCTCTCCTGCGGAGGATCCGTCGTCCGTCACGATGCCGGTGCAGCTGGTGGTGGCCGACGCGGGGACGCATCTGGTGTTCCACGACAGCTCGTGGGACGGCACGGTGGCGTTGCGGGAGGGCGAGGAGGGGTCGGGTTCCGGGCACGACCGGCCGGGGCGGAGTGTGCTGCGGATGGAGGGCGGTCCGCTGCGGTGCTGGGTGATGGCCGGTACCCCCGCGCGCGTGCTGCTCACCTGGGCGTCGCTCACCGGGGCGTCGGCGCTGCCTCCGGCGTGGGCGCTCGGTCACCATCACGTGCGGTCGGGTCTCGGTGACGAGCAGGAGGTGCGGCGGATCGTCGCCGGCTACCAGGAGCGTGACCTGCCGCTCGACGCCGTGCATCTGGACGTCGGCCATCTCGATGCGCGGCAGGTGTTCACCGTGGACGAGGAGCGGTTCCCCAAGCTGCCCGTCCTCGCCGAGGAGCTGCGGCGGGACGGTGTCCGGCTGGTGTCGGTGGTGGGGCCCGTGGTCCCCGCCGCGCCCGGCAACGCCGTGTACGACAGCGGGACGGGCGAGGACGTGTTCGTACGGGACGCCTCGGGGCCGGTCGTCCGGGGGGTGGCGTGGCCCGGGGACGTGGTCTTCCCGGATTTCACGCACGCGCGTGTGCGCGAGTGGTGGGGCGGGCTCTACGAGGAGCGGCTGGGGCAGGGGTTCGCCGGGTTCTGGCACGATCTGGACGAGCCCACCTCGTTGGCCGCGTTCGGGGAGTCGACGCTGGCCCGTTCGGCCCGGCACTCCCTGGAGGGCGGGGGCGGCGATCACCGGGAGGCGCACAACGTGTACGCGCTGTGCATGGCCCGGGCCGGCTACGAGGGGCTGCGGAGCCTGGTGCCCGAGGAGCGGCCGTTCGTGCTCTCGCGGTCCGGCTGGGCCGGGATGCAGCGTTACGGCGGCACGTGGTCCGGTGATGTGGCCGCGGGCTGGCCCGGACTGCGGGCGTCGCTGGCGCTGGTGATGGGGCTCGGGCTGTGCGGCGTGCCGTATGCGGGGCCGGATGTGGGCGAGGCCGGCGGGGACCGGTCGCCGGAGCTGTACCTGCGGTGGTTCCAGCTGGCCGCCTATCTGCCGCTGTTCCGCACGCGCGGGGGGTCGCGGGCGGGCCGCGGGGAACCGTGGGCGCTGGGTGCCGAGGTGCTGGAGCACACGCGGACGGCGCTCGTCGAACGGCGGCGGTTGCTGCCCTACTTCATGACGCTGGCGCATCTGGCCCGGCGTACGGGCGCGCCGTACGTGCGCCCGCTGTGGTGGTCGGCGCCGGAGGAGCGGGCGCTGCGGGACTGCGAGGACGCCTTTCTGCTGGGTGACTGTCTGCTGGTGGCTCCGGTGCTCGATCCGGGGGCGGACCGGCGGGCCGTGCGGCTGCCGCGGGGGCGCTGGTACGACGTGGTGACGGAGCGGGCGTACGAAGGGCCCGCGCAGATTCTCGTCGATGCTCCGCTGGCGCGGATTCCGGTGTTCGCGCGCGCGGGAGCCGTGCTTCCGGTGCGGGGGGAGGACGGCGGGACCGAGTTGGAGGTGTGGGCGCCCGCGCGGGGGCGGACCGGCGGCGGGCTGGTCGTGCCGGACGCGGGCGACGGCTGGGCGGAACCGGAGATCGAGCGGTACGTGTCCCGTTGGGGAGCGCGGGGGCTCGTCGTGGAGAGGGAGGGCGAGGACGGCGTGAGCGAGCCGTCCCGACCGGTGCGCGTCCGTGGGCTCGAGGAGCGCTCGGCTCAGATGTAGCGGCCCTCGAACCAGGCCCGCACGGCCCGGGTGTGGAGGGGGAAGGCGAGCTCCTCCGCCCTGCGCAGCAGGTGCCACCCCTCGGTCTCGTCCGTGGCGACGGACGACGGGAGGTTCTCGGCCGGCCGCTCGGGGAGGAGCCCGAAGAGGAGCAGGTGGCCGTCGGGCGAGCTCATGGCGTCGATCAGCCGTACGTCGCGGCTCGCCGCGTCGATGCCCGTCTCCTCCTTGAGTTCGCGCACGACGGCCTGTCGCCAGTCCTCCCGGTCGTCGATGTAGCCGCCGGGCAGTGCGACGCCTCCGCGCGCGGGGGACACGGTTCGGGTGATGACGACCAGGGCGGTGCCCTGCGTGTCGTACACGGGCTGGAGGGCGACCGCGACCGGCAGTGGGTTGCGGTAGGCCTTGGTGCCGCACGCCGGGCAGGTGCGGGGCCGGCCGGAGACGCCCTCTCCGTAGGGCGATCCGCAGCTCGAACAGTGGGAGTCGGGTGCGGAGTTGGGAACGGAGGTATGAGTTTCGGACACGCGGCGGACTGTATCCGATGGCTCGGCGGGCGACCCCGGCAGGCGGCTCAGTGGCGGCCGGCTAGGGACTTGGCGGAGACCGGGAAGTCGAAGTAGGTGTCCGGGTAGGGCTCGGGCTTGTACGTGAAGTGCCACCACTCCTCGGGGAGGTTCACCAGGCCGACGTCCTCCAAGGTGTTCTTGAGCAGCAGCCGGTTGGCCCGCTGGGCGCCCTGGACGCGGGGGTCGAGGGTGTGTGAGCGGGTGTCGAAGCAGTCGTAGCCGGTGCCCATGTCGACGGAGTTGTCGGGGAAGCGTTCGTCCTGGGGGGCGAAGCAGGGGGCCAGGGGCTGCCCCGGGTGGTACGGCCGGGTGGGCTTCGCCGGGAGCTTCACGATCGTGAGGTCGACGGTGGAGCCGCGGCTGTGGCCGGACTTCTCCGCGATGTAACCGTCCGCGAACAGACGGGTCTTGTCGACGTCCGGGTAGAACTCGGCCTTCATGTCCTGGTCGTCGAGGTCCTCGGCCCAGCGGACGAAGTGGTCGACGGCGCGCTGCGGCCGGTAGCAGTCGTACACCTTCAGGGAATAGCCCTGGCGCAGCAGCCGGGTCTGGGCGTCGTGGAGGGCTTCGGCCACGGGGCGGGTGAGGATGCACAGGGGCTGCCGGTAGCCGTCGATGCGCTCGCCGACGAAGTTGTGCGGGGTGACGTAGCGCATCTCCTGGATGATCGTCGGGTCGACGCTTCTCAGGGCGACGAAGTCCTTCGGGGCCCTCGGTTCGGGGGTCGCCGCCCGGGCGGCGGCGGGGACGGTCGTGGCGGCGAGCAGGGCGGCGAGGGTGGTGGCCAGACCGCGGAGCGCGGTGGAGAGTCGTGTCATGTTCCCTGCATCTATCAGGTGCGCGTTCCGTGGGGGAAGTGGGCGGGCCGGCGACTCGCCGTCCGTACGCTTCGCGGGCGTGCCGGAATCCTGTGTGAACGTCACGTGAACTGGGCCCGTGGGGCTGCCCGCGGCGCCATTCTGCTCCCGTGCGCTCCTGGACGGACACTCTCCGCTTCGCCTTCCAACCGGTGGTCAACCTGATGACCGGCGGGGTCACGGCGCTGGAGATACTCGCCCGCCCGGAGACCGGCGACATCCTGGCCGAGGCCCGGCGCGACCCGGAACTCGACGGCCGGCTGGCGGTGGCGGCGTTCCGCGCGGCGGTCCGCAAGGAGACGCTGCTGCCGCTGCACGTCAACGTGTTCGCGGGCACGCTCGCCGACCTCGGTGGGCTGGAGGAGCTGCACGGCGCCGTACGCGAGGCGGGACGGATGCCGTGGGAGGTGACGGTCGACGTCTGTCCTCCGTACACGCATGTTCCGCGTCGCGCCCTGCTGGAGGCGGTGACCGCGTTGCGGGGCCAGGGGTTCCGGGTGTGCGCGGACGGCGTCGGTGACGGGGACGCGCCGCTGCGGCTGCTGACGGACCTGGCGCCGGAGCTGGTGAAGCTCGACGCGTCGTTGCTGGCGCGGCCGGCGGCCGTACGGGCGATGCGGGTGCTGTGCGACGAGCTGGGGGCGCTGCTGTCCGTGGAGGGCGTGGAGACGGAGTCGCAGTGCGCTGCCGCGCGGTCGGCCGGGGCGCAGTTGGCGCAGGGTGAGTTGTTCGGGCCGCCGACGCGGCTGCCCGCGGCGGACGTGTACGTTCCGGCCGGTTCCGCCGGCGTCGTACCGGCACCGCGCTCGGGGCCGTCGGTACGGCAGTTCGTGCGGCCGGCCGCGCTGCTGCCCGTGACGGCTTCGGCGGGGCAGGTGCGGGCGCTGCTGACCGGGTCGCCCGACGTGTCCGGGGTGCTGCTCGTGGACCGGGAGGGGGTTCCGGTGCGGTCGGTGCACCGCTCCCGCTTCCTGCTGTCGATGTCGGCTCGCTACGGGCACGCCCTGTACGCCGACCGGCCCGCCGCGAAGCTCGGTGACCTGCCGCGGACGGTGGGGGTCGACGCGACGGCCTGGGAGGTGTTGGACGTGGTGGCGGTCGGCGGCCCGGGCCGTACGTCGGACGACGTGGCCGTGGTCGACGCGTGCGGCCGGTGCGTGGGCGTCGTGCGGCTCGCGGATCTGGTGCGGGCGCTGGCCGAGAGCCGGGTCGAGGAGGCGGCGGGGCTCAATCCGCTGACGCGGCTGCCCGGTTCGGACGCGATCACGGGCGAGGTGGACCGGCGGATCGCGGACGGGCGGGCGTTCGCGCTGAGCTGGCTCGACGTGGACCACTTCAAGCAGGTCAACGACGGGGCCGGCTTCGCGGCGGGTGACGAACTGATCCGGGCGATCGGGCGCACGCTGCTGCAGAAGGCGGCGGGCTCCACGCGCGTGGGGCACATCGGCGGTGACGACTTCCTGGTGCTCACCGACCCGGACGGGCTGGATCCCCTGGCCACCTCCGTGCTGGACGTGGCGTGGTCGGCCGGCGGGCGGCCCGTGACGCTCTCCTTGGCGACGGTCCTGTGCCCGCCGGGCGGCGTGCCGGACCACCGGCAGGCGGCGGCCTGCCTGGCCCCGCTGAAGAAGGCCGCGAAGGCCCTGCACGGGGCGAGTTGGGTGCTGGGCCGGGCGGGCGTGCCGGGGTGGGAGGTCCGGCGCGGCTCGGACCGGGCGGCGGCGTCGGCGGGGTGAACCGGGCCGGCTCCGTGGGCACCGAGGCGCGACCGTGCGGCCGTCGTCGGTCAGGTCGGCGTGTACGTCGGGAGGGCCGGTGTCCACCGTCGGCAGCCGTCGGCCCGCGCTCGCGGTGCCGTTGCGGCCGGTGCTCGTCCCGCGGGCCGCGAACCGTTGCGGCCGGTGCTCGTCCCGCAGGACCCGCACCAGTGCGGTCGGCGTGTGTCGTCTCCGTGCCCCCGGCCGTCACGTCATGACGGCCGGGCGGCGGTCCGCCGCCTGGGCCATGGCGTGCTGGACCACGCCGATGAGTGTCTCCTTGACCGACTCCCGGTCACGGGCGTCGCACATCACCAGGGGCACGCCGGCGTCGAGGTCGAGGGCCTGGCGTACGGTTTCCGCCGGGTAGCGGGCCGCCCCCTCGAAGCAGTTGACACCGACCACGAACGGGATGGAACGGCGTTCGAAGTAGTCGACGGCGGCGAAGCAGTCCTCCAGGCGGCGGGTGTCGGCCAGCACGACGGCACCGAGCGCGCCCTCGGAGAGCTCGTCCCACATGAACCAGAACCGCTCCTGGCCGGGTGTGCCGAAGAGGTACAGCACCAGGTCCTCGCGCAGCGTGATCCGCCCGAAGTCCATGGCCACCGTGGTGGTGAGCTTGCCCTCCACACCCTGGACGTCGTCGACGGGCCGCCCGGCCTCGGTGAGCAGTTCCTCGGTACGCAGTGGCCGGATCTCACTGACCGCGCCGACGAGGGTGGTCTTGCCGACGCCGAAGCCGCCGGCCACCAGGATCTTGAGCGTGACGGGCTCGACCGGCGGCTTGCCGCGCTGAGAACGCCCGAAGATCATCGATTTCTTCTCCTTAACGTGCCGCTTGCCGTGCCGCTTGCCCTGCCCTGAGGCCGCTTCACAGTGCCCTCAGCCCGTTGATCACGTCGCGCAGGATGTTCTCGTCCGGCAGCTCGGCCGGGGGCACGGGCCGGTTCACGTGGACGAGTTCGGCGTCCACGAGGTCTCCGACCAGTACCCGTACCACGCCGATGGGCAGGTCGAGTTCGGCGGCGAGTTCAGCGACCGACTGCGGGGTGTCCCGGCACAGTCCGACGATGTCCACGTGCTCCGGGGAGAGCGTGACGTCCGCCTCCGGATCGTCCCCGTGGGGTTCCGTGACCACCATCGCGATCAGGTCGAGGCGGTGCTGGGCCGCACTGGTGGTGCGGCCGCGCGTCATGGCGTACGGACGGACGACGGGCCCGGCCTCGTCGTCGAACCAGTGGTTTCTTCCCTGACCGTCTGCGCTCATGTCATCCCACTTACCCGCCCGAGGACAGATCGGTGCGCGGAGCGGTGCCGAGATGCACGCCGACCCGCTTGACGAGGAGGGTCATCTCGTAGGCGACCTGGCCGACGTCGGAGTCGGCGTCCGACAGGACGGCGAGGCAGCTGCCGTCACCGGCGGCGGTGACGAACAGGAAGGCGTCGTCGAGTTCGACGACCGTTTGCCGGACGCTGCCCGCCTCGAAGTGCCGGCCCACGCCCTTGGCGAGACTGTGGAAACCGGACGCCACGGCGGCCAGGTGTTCGCTGTCCTCCCTGGTCAGGTCCTTGGAAGCCCCGGTCGCCAGACCGTCGCCGGACAGGACGACGGCTTTGCGGATGCTCGCGACACGGTCCACCAGGTCGTCGAGGAGCCAGTTGAGCTCCCCGGACTTGGTCGTGGTGTGGCCGGTCGTCTTCGGTGCGGTCATCGACCGTCCCCCTTACTCGTTTCCTGTGGTGCTTGTGGTGCCGTACCGCCGGGGACGTCGTCCCCCGCGGCGTTCTCCTCGCGGCCGCGCTGCCAGCCGCGTTGGAGCGAGGCCATACGGCTGCGCACTTCCTCGGCGTCCCGGTCGGCGGGATCCGAGCGGTCCTCGGCGGGCGGTTCGGGGCTCTGTCTGAGCTGGGGTGCCAGGCTTGCCTGCCGCACGCGCCGGGGCAGCGCGCCCGCACCGGGTCCGGAGGCGTCCGGGATTCCTCTCTGGACGCCGGGGGCGCGGTCGGCGTGCCACGAGCGGTCCTCGCCGTTGCCGGACACGGGGCCCCTGCGCGCGGCAGACGCGCCGCGGCGGCGAGCGGGGAGGGACGACAGCGCGTCGGGCTCCGGGCGGTCGGCGTCACGACCGTTGGTGCCTCCGTCGCCGCGGTCGTCGGTGCGGTCGTCGGTGCGGCGGCGGGTCGGCAGCGCGGGCGGCTCACCCGTTCGTGCCTGGGGGCCTGGCCGGGTTGCCGTGCGCTCCGCGTCTGCCGGAGCCGCCTCGCCCGCGTCCCGGGGGGCCCGTTCGGAGACCGGGCGCCCGTGTGAACTGACCAGCTTGGGGGTCCGGCGGCGGGGCAGCGCGACCGGCGCGCTCGTCCCGTCCTCGTCCCGCGGCGACTCGCCTTCGACGGCGGGCTCCTGACGTCGCCGTTGGGCGCGGCGGGCCACCCGGTCGTCGTCCGCCGCGACGAGCGAGCGGTGCGGGCGGAACAGGCCGCCCCGTTCGCTGTCCTGGCCGTCGAGGGCGCCCGGCAGGTCGTCGAGGGCGTCCAGGTCGACAGGCGCCTCCAGTTCGACCGGGCCGTCCAGCAGCGGGGCCGGCCGGTCCGGCGACCGTGCGGGCATGTGGGAGAGGGCGGACCGGCGGCTCTCCGCCCCCTCCTTCTTCTTGACGTGCTGGGGGCGGTCGAGACGGAACCCGACGCCGTTGGTGTCCGGCGCGTCGTCCGTGAGCAGCGCGTCGGGCACGAAGACGACCGCGGTGGTACCGCCGTACGGCGAGGGCTGCAGGGACACCCGGACGTTCTGCCGCTGGGCGAGCCGGCTGACGACGAAGAGACCGAGCCGGTCGGTGTCGGACAGCTCGAACTCGCGTGTCTCGGCGAGCCTGAGGTTGGCGTCGAGAAGGGCGTCGGCCGCCATGCCGAGGCCACGGTCGTGGATCTCCAGGGTGAAGCCGTTGGCGACACGCTCGCCGAGGACCTGCACCGCGGTGTGCGGCGGCGAGAACACCGTGGCGTTCTCGAGGAGTTCGGCCACGAGGTGGGTGAGGTCGGCGACCGCCGGTCCGGTGACGGCGATCCGGGGCAGCCTGCGGACCTCGATGCGCTCGTAGTCCTCGACCTCGGCGACGGCGGCACGCACCACGTCCATGAGCTGGACGGGCTTGCGCCACTGCCTGGACGGGGCGGCGCCGGAGAGGATGACCAGGCCCTCGGCGTGCCGGCGCATACGCGTGGTCAGGTGGTCCAGGCGGAACAGGTCGGCGAGTTCCTCGGTGTCCTCGGTGCGGCGCTCCATGGTGTCGAGCAGGGTGAGCTGCTTGTGCAGCAGCACTTGACTGCGGCGCGCGAGGTTGACGAACACCTCGGAGACGCCGGCGCGGAGTTCGGCCTGTTTGACGGCTGCTTCCACCGCGGCCCGCTGGAGGGTGTTCAGTGCCTGGCCGACCTCGCCCATCTCGTTCCTGTCGTACTCCAGGACCGGCACCTCGGTCTCCACGTCCACCTTCTCGCCGGCCGAGAGGCGGCGCATCACGCTGGGCAGGCGTACGCCGGACGCCTCGTGGGCCTCCATGCGCAGCTGCCTGAGGTCGCGGATGAGGGAGCGGCCGACGCGTACGGACAGGAAGAGGGAGTACAGCAGCGCGATCAGGCCGAGCGCGCCGGCGACGACCACCTTGGCGATGACGTTCGTCGCTACCGGGTCGACGCGGTCCTGGTAGCGGTCGGCGGCGTGATCGTCGAGGGCGCCGAGTTCGTCGAGCACACGGCCCGCGGCGGTGTCCCAGCTCTTGGCGGTGACGCCGCGGGGCGTGCCGGCCTCGGTGGAGACGGCCGCCTCCTCGGCGACGCGCAGGGGGGCGGAGGAGGCGTTCTTCCAGAAGCGCTGGTACCGCCCTCGTTCGGCGGCGGGCAGCAGCGGGAGGTTGATGTCGTACATCATGGTGCGCTGGGCCACGAGGTCGGAGACGTCCCGCGTCTCACCGCGGGTGAGCCGGCCGGTGACGAGGGCGGAGCCGAGGAGGGCGTCCTCGCGGGAGAGCAGTTCGCGGGCGCGTGAGACGTTGACGAGGGCTCGGTACTGCTTGTCCAGGCCCACGTTGTCGACGACGTGCAGGTTGGCGAGCAGTTCGTGGCAGGAGTCGACGAGCCGGTTGTAGAGGCCGAGCGCCTGCGCACGCTCGACGGTGCCGTCCTCCACGCTGCGGCGCAGCGAGCCGATGCCGTCGAGGGCGTCCAGTACGGCGGTGAGCCGTTCCTCCTCGGCCTCGCGCAGCGCGTCGCGTACGTCGGCGTCCGCGGCGTTGCGGCGGATCTCGGCAAGGGCCTCGTCGGTGGCTGCGCGGCTGCGCCGCAGGGCGGAGAGTCCGTCGGAGGCGCGCGGGTCGGCGAGGTGGACCAGGGTCTGGCGGCGTTCCTGCTGGAGGACGCGGACGGTGTCCTCGACCGGGTAGCCGATCTCCTCGACGACGGTCGAGACACTGAACAGCCGGCTCGCCTCACGCCCCGTGAGCACCGTGGCGAAGGCCCAGATCGCGGTCAGGGACACCAGCGGCACGAGAAGCAGCGCCACGATCTTCCGGCGGATCGACTTCCCGCGAAAGCGCATGGCCTCCCCCAGCTCGACCCCCACCGGCAGGGGGTGCACATGTACGTCAACAAACGGCGCGAGCCTACTACTGACGCGCAGGTAACTCGAAGACCCGTCCGGGGCGCGAACCTCCGCACCCCCGCCGGGCGATGGTCAGTTGTCCGGTCATTGGGGGAGATTGCCTCCCGGGATCCGGTGGCGGTCGGGGAGGAGCTTCCTCGTGGTATGGCGGGCGGATTGGCCGGAATTTTTCGACTGTGCGGGATTTTCGGGAATCTTGGAGGCCCGTCGTTCGTCCTTCACTACGGGAAATCGAGGCGGAATCGGCCGCGGGGGCCGCATCCCGGCCTCGAGCGGCGTAAAGCAGCGCAAGCAGGGCAGCCAGAGGGGAGCCGTGCTTCGTACACGGGAGAGCTGTCTGCTGGCGGTGGGGAGTGACATGTCGATGGGCACGGCGGAGCGGCGCAAGGCGCCGGAGGGCGGCAGTGCGGCCGAGTTGACGGCCCGCTCGGTCCCCGAGGTGCCGGATGACGGCATCCCGGCGGCGGGGCCGGACACGTCGGCGCGTGAGCGGCCGGAGCGGTCGGGCCGGCCGGAGGCACGGGAGCAGGAGTCGGCCTACCGGCCGTTGTGGACCGAGGAGCCCGCGCGGCGGCGTCGCCTGCCGGACCCGGTGCGTACGGCGGCCGTCCGCGCGGTGCTGGTCGTCGCCGTTACGTTGATCATGGCCATGGTGGCCTTCCTGTGCACGCTGGCGGAATCCTGGCTGGCGTTCCCCATGGTGATCGGCAGCGTGGCGGGCACGGTGGTGGCCACCTGGGGCGTGCTGGACGTCTGGGTGACGAGGCAGGTCTGGCACCAGCGGCACGGCGTGGTGTCGATGCCGAGCAGCACCGCGCGGGCCATGCGACGCGAGCGTCGCCGTGCCAGGCGGCAGGCCCGGTCGGCGGAGCGGGCCCAGGAACGGATACGCCGGCAGGGCGGCGCGGGGCGGTTGTCGCACGGTTGAATGGCCGGGTTCCGGAACATTCCTGAGTGAACGGGCTACGGCGGGGCCGTGTCTCACGGCGCGGCCGACCGCAGACGGTCGGCCGTCGGTTGGATGCGGTCGGCCGCGGGCCGGTTCCACCCGGCCTCGCGGGCGATGTCGCGTCGGGCCCGCATGAAGGGGCGTGGCCGGTCCACGGCGAGTACCGCGGTCGTACGACCGTCGCGTTCGTATCGGACGAGGAAGCCGCCCTCGGCCGGCGCTCCGTCGGAGACCTCGCCTTCGGCGATGCGGGCGGTGTCGCCCTCCAGGCGTCGGCCGGCGAACTGAAGGCAGGCACCGTACTGGTCGGACCAGAAGTACGGCAGCGTTCTCGCGCTCTCCACGGTGCGTCCGGCGAGCAGGTTGGTCACGGCGGCCCGCGGCTGTTGCGTGGCAGAGGTCCAGTGCTCCGCGCGCGTGCCGCCGACGCGGGCGACGTCGCCGACGGCGACCACCTGCGGCAGGGACGTCACACAGCCCTCGTCGCACAGGACGCCGTCGTTCAGGGCCAGTGACGACCCCGCCAGCCAGGCGGTGTTGGGCGTGGCACCGATACCGACGACCACCACGTCCGCGGGCAGGGTAGGACCGTCGGCGAGTGTCACCGAGGTGACGGCGGTCGTGCCGTGCAGTGCGGCCACGGACGCGCCGGTGACCAGTTCCACACCACTGCGGCGGTGCAGCGCGGCGCAGACGGCGGCCATCTCGGCGCCGAGTTGGGGCACGAGCGGGAGCGGAGCGGCCTCGACGACGGTGACCGTGTGACCGAGGGCGGCGCACGAGGAGGCGGTCTCCGCGCCGATGAAGCCGCCACCGATGACGACGACTCTGCGGGGACCCCGGGTGAGTTCCGCGCGCAGGGCACGGGCGTCGTCCAGCGTACGCAGGGTGTGGACGCCGTCCAGGCCGTCGCCGGCCAGGCGCCGGGCCGAGGCACCGGTGGCCACGACGACGCCGTCGGTGGACACCGTACGGCCGTCGTCGAGCAACACCGTACGGCCGCGGGCGTCCAGGCCGCGGGCGCGGACGCCGAGCAGCCACTCGGCGTTCAGCTCGGCGGTCTCCTCCGCATCGGTGAGGGCCAGTCGGTCCTCGTCCGCCCGGCCGGTGAGGAAGTCCTTGGAGAGGGGAGGACGGTCGTAGGGGCGGTGGGGCTCGTCGCCGACCACCACCAGCCGGCCGTCGAAGCCCTGGGCACGCAGTTCCCGGGCGGCGTACAGGCCGGACAGCGAGGCGCCGACGACCGTCACGGTCCTCATGCGGCGCTTCCCTCCTCCGTGGCGAGGCCGACGTGGACGATGCCGTCGTGGACGGTGACGCGGTGGGTGCGGACGGGCCTGCGAGCCGGGAGGCAGGTCGGCCGGCCCGTACGGAGATCGAACGAGGCGGCGTGCAGCGGGCATTCGACGAGGCAGCCCTCCAGCCAGCCCTCGGACAGGGAGGCGTCCTGGTGGGTGCATGTGTCGTCGATGGCGTAGAGATCACCGTCGTCGGTGTGGAAGACGGCGATCGGCGGGCTCGTCCCCACGCGGGCGGACTCCCCCTTGGGGAGGTCTTCGAGGCGGCAGACGGGAATCATGGCTCCCCCTCTCGGTCCGGAGCGCGTGTTCCCGACGGTGCGGGACGCGTACTCTTCCGGGATCCGGACGCTTCGGTAACATGATGTTTCACATGACGCATTGAAGAGCGTCATGCGCAACAGAATCCGGGGCGGGTGCCCGTGGCGTCAAGGGCTTCCCGCAGATGCGGTCCGAACGGGGCCGCCAGGTGGTGGGAGTTGAGCCATGACCCGCACACAGAACCAGCCCGACCATGGTGAGGAGCACGTGGAGAACGCGGAGGACTTGGCGCGCTCGGCCCCCTCGGGCAGGCAGGCCGGCAGAGGGACGGCGAGCGCCGTGCAGTCGGTCGACCGCGCGGTGAGCGTGCTGGAGATCCTCGCCCGGCACGGGGAGGCGGGCGTCACCGAGATCGCCGACGAGCTGGACGTGCACAAGTCCACCGCGTTCCGGCTGCTCGGCGTGCTGGAGAACCGCGGCCTGGTGGCCCAGGAGAAGGAGCGGGGCAAGTACTACCTGGGTGCCGGCGTACTGCGCCTCGCGGGGGCGGCGGCAGTGCGCCTGGACATCTCGCAGGAAGGCGTACCGGTGTGCCGCGAACTCGCCGACGAACTCGGGGAGACGTCGAACATCGCGGTGCTGGACGACGACGCGGCGGTCAACGTCATGCAGGCCCGCGGCACCGCCTCCGTGACCGCGCAGAACTGGCTCGGCCGGCGCACTCCGCTGCACGCCACCGCCAGCGGCAAGGTGCTGCTCTCCCACCTGCCGCCCACCCTGCGCGAAGGCCTGCTGGCCCGCCCGCTGCACCGGTTCACCGAGCACACCGTCACCGGCGCGGCGGTGCTGCGGGGCGAGCTGGAGGCCGTGGCCGGGCAGGGTTACGCGATCACGCAGGAGGAACTGGAGATCGGGCTCGCCGCCGTGGCGGCGCCCGTCCGTTCCCACGACGGCAAGGTGATCGCCTCGATCAGCGTCTCGGGGCCGGTGTACCGGCTGACGCCGGACCGGCTGCCCGGCCTCGCGAAGCGTGTCCTGGCGGCGGGGGCCGAGCTGTCCCGCCGCATGGGGTACGGCTCCTGAGCCGACGACGGGAGGCACGGGACGGGACGGGCCCGAACGACGGGCCGGGCCGGGCCGAAGCAGACAACCGCGGCGCGGGACCGGGATCCCCGAGGGTTCCTCCGGCCCCGCGCCCTTCCCCCGGCCTGCCTTCCTGCGTCCCGCCCTTCCTGCGTCCCGCCCTTCCTCCGTGCCGCCCTTCCTCCGTCCCCTGCGCCGTGGTGTGTCCGGTGTGTTCCGGCCCTGGTTCCTCTCACCCTTCGGCCCCCGTTCCTCTCGCCAAGGGTCGCCCGGTCCTCTTGACGGCCGCTCGATGGCCTTCTCACTATGTTCCTCAGCGCGCAACCCATCGTGCAATGCGCAACAGCAGAGGAGCTTGTCGTGCCACACGAGGTCCGTGCCGTAGTCGCTGTGAAGAAGGGCGCACCGGTGGAGGTGCAGACGATCGTCGTCCCGGATCCGGGGCCCGGCGAGGTTCTCGTCGCGGTACAGGCCTGCGGGGTCTGCCACACCGACCTGCACTACCGGGAGGGCGCGATCACGGACGGCTTCCCGTTCCTGCTCGGCCATGAGGCGGCCGGCACGATCGAGGCCGTCGGAGCGGGCGTCCACGATCTGCGGCAGGGCGACTACGTGGTCCTCGCCTGGCGGGCGCCCTGCGGCGGCTGCCGTTCCTGCCGGCGGGGCCGCCCCTGGTACTGCTTCGACTCCCGCAACGCCGCCCAGCCGATGACCCTGCTCGACGGCACCGTGCTGACCGCCGCCCTCGGCATCGGCGCGTTCGCCGAGATGACGCTGGTCGCGGCGGGGCAGGCGGTGAAGGTCGACCCGGCCGCCCGGCCCGAGGCGGCCGGTCTGATCGGCTGCGGGGTGATGGCCGGGTACGGAGCCGCGGTCCACACCGGCGCCGTCAAACGCGGCGACTCGGTCGCCGTCATCGGCTGCGGTGGCGTCGGCGACGCGGCGATCGCGGGCGCCGCCCTCAACGGCGCCACGAAGATCATCGCGGTGGACGTGGACAGCGGGAAACTGGACCGGGCGGAACGGTTCGGCGCCACACACACCGTCGACTCCCGCGGCACGGACCCGGTGGAGGCGGTCCGCGCCCTCACCGACGGCCACGGCGTGGACCTCGCGATCGACGCGGTGGGGCGTCCGGAGACGTTCCGTCAGGCCTTCTACATGCGCGACCACGCGGGCGTGCTGGTCCAGGTCGGGGTGCCCGCACCGGAGACGACGGTCGAGCTACCGCTCATCGACGTGTTCTCGCGCGGTGGCGCGGTCAAGTCGTCCTGGTACGGCGACTGCCTGCCGAGCCGGGATTTCCCGTTCCTCGTCGACCAGTACCTGCACGGGATGCTGGACCTGGGCGCCTTCGTGTCGGAGACGACCTCGATGGACCGGGTGGAGGAAGCGTTCGCCAAGATGCGGCGCGGTGAGGTGCTGCGCTCGGTGGTGGTCCTGTGAGCGCCCGCGACGCCCACCCCCAAAGCCCCCGCGTGGTCGTCATCGGCGCCGGCATCGTCGGCTGCTCCCTCGCCGACGAGCTGACCGCCCGCGGGTGGCGGGACGTCACCGTCCTCGAGCAGGGCCCGCTGCCGGCCCCCGGCGGTTCCACCTCCCACGCGCCCGGCCTCGTCTTCCGGACCAGCCCGTCCCGGACCCTGACGGCCTTCGCCCAGTACACGGTCGACAAGTTCAGCTCCCTCGAGGCGGACGGCGTGCGGTGCTTCGCCCCGGTCGGCGGCCTGGAACTCGCCACCACCTCGGAACGCCTCGCCGACCTGCACCGCAGGGCCGGCCATGCCGCCGCCTGGGGTGTGCGCGGCGAGGTCGTCGACACCGCCCGGTGCAAGGAACTCTGGCCGCTCCTCGACGCGTCGGTGGTGCTCGGCGGCTTCCACACCCCCGGGGACGGCCTGGCCCGCGCCCTGCACGCGTCCCGTGCCCAGCTCGACCGGGCCACCGCGCGGGGTGCCCGCTTCCTCGACCGGCACACGGTCACCGGCATCGAACGGCGGGACGGCCGGGTCACGGGCGTCGTCACCGACCGGGGCGCGTTCCCCGCCGACCACGTCGTCTCCGCCGCCGGTTTCTGGGGGCCGGTCGTCGGCCGCATGGCCGGCGTCGACGTGCCCCTGCAACCGCTCGCGCACCAGTACGCGAGGACCGGGCCGGTGCCCCGGCTGAGCGGCGCCACGGCGGAGGCCTCGAGGCCGATCCTCCGCTTCCAGGACCGCGACCTGTACTTCCGGGAGCACACCGACCGGCTCGGCATCGGCTCCTACGCCCACCGCCCGCTGCCCGTGGACCCCTTCGCCGTCCCCGCCTACGACGAGGCTCGCGCCCGGGACATGGACATGCCCTCGTCCTACCCCTTCACCCCCGACGACTGGGCGCCGAGCTGGGAGGACTGCCGCCGGCTGATGCCCGCCCTGCGCGAGACGGAGATCGAGTCGGGGTTCAACGGCGTCTTCTCCTTCACCCCGGACGGCATGCCCGTCCTCGGCGAGTCGCGCACGCTGCGGGGATTCTGGCTGGCGGAGGCCGTCTGGGTCACCCACTCGGCCGGTGCCGCCCAGGCCGTCGTCGAGTGGATGGTGAACGGGCGGCCGTCGCTCGACGTGCACGAGTGCGACCTCACGCGTTTCGAGGAGGCGCAGCGTTCACCGGCGTACATCCGTGAGCGCGGTTCACAGCGGTTCACCGAGGTGTACGACGTCGTCCACCCGCTTCAGCCGACGGGGCGGCCGCGCCCCCTGAGGGTCAGCCCCTTCCACGCCCGGCAGCAGCGACTCGGCGCGTACTTCCTGGAGGGCGGAGGCTGGGAACGCCCGCACTGGTACGAGGCCAACGCCGGCCTCGCCGCGGACCTGCGGCTCCCCGCCCGCGACGCCTGGTCGGCCCGGCACTGGTCTCCCGTCGCCGCGGCGGAGGCACGGACGACCCGCGAGAAGGCCGCCCTGTACGACATGACCCCGCTGCGCCGCCTGGAGGTCACCGGCCCCCGAGCCCTGGACTTCCTGGACCGCATGACCACCAACAACCTCCGCAGGAAGCCGGGCGCGGTCACCTACACCCTGCTCCTCGACGAGACCGGAGGCATTCGCTCCGACCTCACCGTCGCCCGCCTCGCCCCCGACCGCTTCCAGGTCGGCGCCAACTCCCCCGCCGATCTCGACCACCTCCTGCGCCACGCACCCGACGGAGTGCACATCAGGGACATCACCTCCGGCACCTGCTGCATCGGGGTCTGGGGCCCGCTCGCCCGCGACCTCGTCCAGCCACTGGTCCCGGACGACTTCTCGCACGAGGCGTTCGGCTACTTCCGCGTGAAGGAGACGTACGTCGGCCATGTCCCGGTCACGGCCATGCGCCTGAGTTACGTCGGTGAACTCGGCTGGGAGCTCTACACCACCGCCGACCTGGGGCTCAGGCTCTGGGACACGCTGTGGGAGGCCGGCCGGAGCCTGGGGGTGGTCGCGGCCGGGCGTTCCGCCTTCGACTCCCTGCGCCTGGAGAAGGGGTACCGGGCCTGGGGCACGGACATGACCGACGAGCACAACCCGTACGAGGCGGGCGTCGGCTTCGCGGTCCGGATGGACAAGGCGGACTTCGTCGGCAGAGCCGCGCTGGAGCGCGCGGGCGCGCCGGCCCGGCGTCTGACGCCCCTCCTCCTGGACGACCCGGCCGCCGTGGTCATGGGCAAGGAGCCCGTCCACGTGGACGGCACGCCCGCCGGATACGTGACCAGCGCCTCGTACGGCTACACGCTCGGCCGCTGCGTCGCCTACGCCTGGCTCCCCGCCGGTCTGGCCACCGGCACCGGTGTGCACGTGGAGTACTTCGGGGAGAAGGTGCCCGCCACGGTCGCCGACGAGCCGCTGTTCGACCCGCAGATGTCCCGTATCCGCCGCTGAGGCCCCAGGAGGCTCGCTCTTGTCCCCCACCTACGACGTGATCGTCATCGGTCTCGGCGGCATGGGCAGCGCCGCCGCCCACCACCTGTCCGCGCGGGGTGCCCGTGTGCTGGGCCTGGAGAAGTTCGGCCCGGTGCACAACCGCGGCTCCAGCCACGGCGGTTCCCGGATCACCCGGCAGTCGTACTTCGAGGACCCGGCGTACGTCCCCCTGCTGCTGCGCGCCTACGAGCTGTACGAGGAGTTGGAGCGGGCCACCGGCCGGGACATCGCCCTGCTGTGCGGCGGGGTGATGGTCGGCCGCCCCGACTCCTGGACCGTCTCCGGTTCGCTGCGTTCGGCACGCGAGTGGGACCTGCCGCACGAGATGCTGGACGCCCGGGAGATCCGCCGCCGGTTCCCCACGCTCGCCCCGCAGGACGACGAGGTCGCGCTGTACGAGGCCAAGGCCGGTCTCCTGCGCCCGGAGAACACCGTCGCCGCCCACCTCCAGCTCGCCACCCGGCAGGGCGCCGACCTGCACTTCGACGAGCCGATGACCCGCTGGGAGCCGTACCGGGACGGCGTGCGGGTGCACACCGCCGAGAACACCTACACCGCCTCCCGGCTGGTGGTCTGCCCGGGCGCGTGGGCACCGCGGCTGCTCACCGACCTGGAGGTGCCGTTCACGGTCGAACGGCAGGTCATGTACTGGTTCCAGCCGCGGAACGGCATCCGGCCCTTCCACCCCGACACCCACCCGATCTACGTCTGGGAGGACGCGGCCGGCGTCCAGGTCTACGGCTTCCCCGCCATCGACGGCCCCGACCGCGGTGCCAAGGTCGCCTTCTTCCGCAAGGGGCGGGCCACCACCCCGGAGACCATCGACCGGACGGTCCACGACCACGAGGTCGAGGCGATGGCCGCCCACCTGTCCGGTTGCGTCCCCGACCTGCCCGGAACCCTCCTCAAGGCCGCGACCTGCATGTACACCACCACCGCGGACGAGCACTTCGTGATCGCCCGGCATCCCGCGCACCCCGACTCGGTGGTCGTGGCCTGCGGCTTCTCGGGGCACGGCTTCAAGTTCGTGCCCGTGGTGGGCGAGATCCTCGCCGACCTGGCCCTGACCGGCACCACCGCCCACCCCATCGGTCTGTTCGACCCCTCCCGCCTCCGCTCCCGGCTTCGCCCGGGCGGGGGGTCCCACACCGCCGCCCCGCCCGCCCGAGGAGCACGCACGTGACGACGACTCCCCCGTCCCCCAGTCTCATCGCGACCCTGCCGGGCCACTACTACACCGACCCGGAGGTCTTCCGTCAGGAGCAGCGGCACGTCTTCGAGTCGATGTGGTTCTGCGCCGTCCGCGGGGCCGACCTCGACCGGCCCGGCTCCTTCCGCACCGTGCAGGTCGGCCGCGAGAACGTCGTCGTCACCCGCACCCGCGCGGGCGGACTCCGCGCCTTCCTCAACATCTGCCGGCACCGCGGGGCCCGGCTGTGCCTGGAGGAGTCCGGCCAGGTACGCCGCGGCCTCCGGTGTCCGTACCACGCGTGGACCTACGACCTCGACGGCAGGCTGGTCGCGGCGCCCAACCTGACGAAGATGCCGGACGTCGACCGCGCCGCGTACGGCCTGGTCGGGGTCGCCGTGCGCGAGTGGCTCGGCTACGCGTGGGTGTGCCTGGCCGAGGCGCCGCCCTCCTTCGAGGAGACGGTGCGGGGCGCGGCCGTCGAACGGCTCGGCGACCCGGCCGCGATCGAGCGGTACGGGACCGAGAACCTCGCGCTCGGGCGACGCGTCAGGTACGACGTGCGGGCCAACTGGAAGCTGATCGTCGAGAACTTCATGGAGTGCTACCACTGCGCGACCATCCACCCCGAACTCACCGACGTCCTGCCGGAGTTCGCCGACGGGTACGCGGCCCAGTACTACGTGGGCCACGGCGCCGAGTTCGGCGAGGAGGTGAAGGGCTTCACGGTCGACGGCGGCGAGGGCTTCGGCACGCTGCCCGAGTTGTCACCGGGCCAGGACCGTCGCTACTACGCCATCACCGTCAAGCCGACGGTCTTCGTCAACCTCGTACCGGACCATGTGATCCTGCACCGCATGTTCCCGCTCGCCGAGGACCGCACGGTCGTCGAGTGCGACTGGCTGTACGCCCCGGACGTCGTGGCGTCCGGGGCGGACCTGTCGCGGTCGGTGGAGCTGTTCCACCGGGTCAACACGCAGGACTTCGCGGCCTGCGAGCGGACCCAGCCGGCCATGTCGTCCCGGGCGTACCGTGCGGGCGGGGTGCTGGTCCCGACCGAGCACCACATCGGGGTGTTCCACGAGTGGCTGCTGGAGCGGCTGGACGAACCTGCCTAGGCGGGTGACTGGGCCGGCCGTCTGAACATCCGGGTCGCCGTGATCTCGCTGTGGACCGCCTCGCCGCCGCCCTCACCGGCCGGGGTCGGCTGGGGCAGTCCCGGCCGCAGGTGCTCCTCCACGCTGATGTACTTCAGGCCCGCCCGGAGGTCGGCGTCGTTGCGCAGCCGGATGACCAGCGGGAACTCCGCCAGCGCGGTCGTGTCGAACAGGCCGGTGGTGTACAGGAGCTGGACGCCGAGCGCGTCGGACACGGCCCGCTGGAGCTCCAGCAGATAGGTGGCGTTGGCGCGGCCGATGGGGTTGTCGAGGAACAGGGTGCCGGCGTGGCGGTGCCGGTCGCGGCCCCGGTCGTTGCTGCGGAGCGCGGCCATCGTACAGTAGAGGGCGATGGCCGCGGTGAGCAGCTGCCCGCCGGAGAAGACGTCGCCCATCTGGCCGACGGGGACCCGCTCGGCGCGCAGTACGGCATCGGGCTTGAGGATCTCGACGGCCACGCCCTTGGGCTGGAGTGCGGCGGCCACACCGCGCAGCAGCAGGGACATGCCGTCGCGGCGCAGGTCGGAGTTCTTCTTCACGGCCGCGCGGGTGGCCTCGTCGACGACCTCGCCGAGCCGCTCGGTGAGCGTGGCCTGATCGGGTTCCTCGAAGCGGATGCGCAGGAACTCCTGCCCGGACCACTCGCCGAGGCCCTCCGGGAGCCGGGAGAGCCGCTGGGCGGAGCGGAGCGTGGCGAGTGAGGACTCGACCAGGCCGCGCAGCCGGTCCACGATCGAGTCGCGGTTGCGCTCCAGCTGTGCCAGCTCGTCGGTCAGGACGCGCAGGCGGGGTGCGAAGGCGTCCGCCCACTTGGCGGCGTGCTCGGGCAGCGCGGAGGCGGGCAGCTCGCGGATCTGCTGGCGCGCGGGGGTGCGGACCTGCTCGTAGCGGGTGGAGTTGGCGTGGCGGACGAGGGCGTCGCTCGCCTCGCGCACGGCGGCCTCGGCGGCGGACAGGTCGGCGGCGCAGCCGCGCAGCGAGCGGCGGGCCTCGGCGGCGGCCCGGCGGGCGTCCTCCAGGCCGCCCGGGTAGGGCTCGGGCTCCTCCTGCTCCTCGTCGGCCGTGTGCTCGCGCATCAGGTCGCGGAGCATGGCGGCGATCTCGTCGAAGCCGCCGGCCGCGTCCTCGGCGGCACGGTGGGCGTCGAGGAGTTCGGCGTGCGCCTCGCGGGCCTGGGTGAGTGCCTCGGTACGGGAGGCGAGTTCGGCGGTCGCCGTGCGCAGCAGGGTCTGGGCGTGCCCGGCGTCGCGCGGGAGGAGTTCCTCGGGGAGTTCGGTGTGGGCGTCGCCGTCCTCGGGTGCGTGCCGTTCGGCCTCGCCGCGCAGCCGGCCGAGCTGCTCGCTCGCGCTGGACACGCGGGTCTCCAGGAGCTGCACCAGCTCCTCGGCGCGGGCGGCGGCGGCCTGCCGGGACGGTCCGTCGGAGCCGTCGGGCGACTCCAGCAGCTGCCCTGCCCGGGTGCGGACCTTGTTGCTGAGCCGGTCCAGGTCCGCGCGCGCGGCGCTCTCGTCGCTCTCCGCGCGGGCCTGTTCGGCGCGCAGGTCGGCGCCGACGCCCACCTTCTCGTAGAGCTGGGAGGCGGCTCGGTAGGCCTCGCGGAGGGCGGGCAGGGACGACTGCGGCGTGTCCGTGCCGTCCTCGGGTACGTCGTCGGGGGCGCCGGCGATCTCGGAGCGCTCGGCGCGCAGTGCGCGTGCGGTGCGGCGGGCGTCGTCGGCGGCGCGCTGGGCGGCGCGCCGGTCCTCGTCGGCGGCGCGGGCCCGCTCCAGGCAGGCCTGGGCGCGGGCCTCGGCCTCGGCGCCCTCGTCGGCCAGTTCACGGAGCCTGACCTGCCAGCCGGCGCGCTCGCGCAGCCGGAAGGCGAGTCCGGCGAGGGCGTCGGCGGCCCGGCGGGCCTTCTGCGCGGCCTCCTGCCGTTCGTCCCGCAGCCGTACGGCCTCGGCGGCGCTCTCGTCGGCCTCGGCCCGCACCGTGCGCGCCTCGGTCAGTTCGGCCTCGGTCTCCTCGGCGAAGGCGTGCGCTTCCTCGGCGGTCCGCGCCAGCTCGGCGAGGCGCCCGGCGGGGCAGCCGGTGCGCCAGGAGGCGAGCCGGGCCGCCAGTTCCCGGTCCTTGCCGAGCCGGGCGGCAAGGGTGCGGATCTCCTCGTCCCGCTCCGTCGCCCGCGCGCGCAGGGCGTGCCGCTCCTCGTCGGCGGCGTGCTCGTCGTGCATGGCGGGGTTCGGCGGTACGAGGAAGACGTCGCCGGCGTCGGAGCCCGGCGCGGGGGTGGGTGCGAGCAGGGCGGCGGCCGTACCGACGGCGACGGCGGAGCGCGGCAGCAGGGCCGCGTCGCCGAGGACCTCGCGGGCGCGGGTGTGCGAGTCGGGGTCGGTGATGACCACGCCGTCGACCAGCTCGGGACGGGCGGCCAGCACGCGCGCGTGGTCGGCCGGGTCGACGGCCTGCGCGAGGTAGCGCCAGCCGGGCAGGGCGGGGATGCCGTGCTCGCCCAGGAACTCCACGGTGGCCAGCACGTCCGGCCCGGGCGGCAGCAGTCCGCCGTCGCCGAGCGCGCCGAGGATGCGGGAGTCGTCGGCGGCGGCCGTGCGCAGCTCGAACAGCTGGCGTTCGGCGGAGGAGACGGTGTCGTCGAGGAGCTCGCGCAGTTCGTCGGCGAAGCGGTCGAGTTCCTCGGGGGTGAGGACGCCGTCGGCGGCCTCGGGCGCGGCGGCCGGGTCCCGGTCGGTCTCCTGGCGGGGCCGCGGGACACCGGGGCGGGTCTCGGCGGCCAGGCCGAGCAGCTCCGCCAGCCGCTCCTCGGCTGCCAGTGCCCCGGCCGTGCGGCGCTCGGCCTCATGGGCGCGTCCGGCCGCGGTGGCCGCGTCCGCCGCGCGGGCCGCCGTCAGTTCGGCGCGGCTCTCGGCGGCGGCCGCCTCACGCGCGTGCTCCGTGGCCCGGTGTGCCGCCTCCCGGGCGGTGTCCCAGGCCGCGACCGTCGTCTTCTCCGCGTCGCTGGCGGCGAGGGCGGCGCGGGCGGGATCGGCGTCGGGCGCGCTGTCGTCGAGCCAGCCGGCGCGGACCGCCTCGTCGGTCTCCTGCTCGACCTCGGCGAGTCGCTGGCGCAGATGCCCGGCCTCGCTGCGGGCCCGCTGCGCCTCGGTGGCCGCGGTGGTGGCGTCCCGGTGGGCGGCGTCGCTGACCTCCTGGAGGGAGGCCGACCGCTCCTCCTCCTCGTTGGCGTGGTGTTCGACCTTCCCGGCCGCCGCGTGCAGGGCGCGGACGAGGTCGACGGCGGCCTTGGAGCGGGCGGCGAGCGCGGGTGCGGCGTCCCGCTCGGCCTCCTGGATCGCGGCGGACACGCGGGCGACGCGGTCGGCGGCGGCGCGGTGGCGCAGGACGGCCTCGGCGGCCTGCCAGGCGGAGTGCAGGGTGCGCGCGTCGGCGAGTTCGCGCTTCTGCGCGGCGGCCGACTTCTCGGCCGCGGTCAGGGCCAGCGAGGCGTGCCGGTAGGCGAGTTCGGCGGCGATGAGGGCGCTGCGGTCCTGGGCCGACTCGGCGTGCGTGACGGCGTACGCGGCGGCGGTGACCCGCTGGGCGAGGTCGCCGGCCCGACTCCGCTCCTGGGCGCCGCGGGCGGTGAGCCGGCGGGCCAGGGTCCTGGTCCGGCGTTCGGCTGCGCCGTGGATGTCCCGCGCGCGCGTGCGGGCGTCGGCGGCCTCGACGATACGGCCGAGGAGGTCGACGGACCCGGCGGTGAAGTCGCGTTCGGCGATCAGCTCGGCACGCCGGCCCAGTTTGCTGCCGAAGCCGCCGACCAGGTCGGCGAGTCCGTCGGTGTCGCGGGTGTCGGTGACGGCGCGCAGCAGCAGGTCGGTGAAGTCGGAGTCCTTCTTGACCGCGAAGAGACCGGCGGCCTCGCCCTCGTCGGCGTTCATCTCGCGCTGGTAGCGGAAGAGTTCCGGGTCGAGGCCGAGGTCGGTGAGGTGCTCGATCCAGCGGTCGTGGATCTCCTCCCAGTGCACTTCCAGGTGCGGGTAGGCCTTCCCGGCCTCGGTGATGGCGTCCCGGAAGCCCTTCATGGTGCGCCGTCGGCCCTGGGCGCCGGAGACGCCCTCGACGGGCGGGCGGACGGCGGTGGCCTCGGCGACGGGCAGGTTGTCCAGGGTGAGTCCGGGGCCGGGCCGGAAGGAGTACCAGGCCTCGGCGAACTTCCGCGGGTCGCCGGAGACCTGGCGCCCGCGCCACTCGCTGACCTTGCCGACGACGACGCACTCGCCGGTCTGCACGTGCTGCCACTCCAGCGCGACGTGTCCGCAGTCGTCGGCGAGCAGGAACTTGCGCAGCACTCCGGAGCTGGCGCCGCCCAGGGTGTTGCGGTGGCCCGGCAGCATCACCGAGAAGATCAGCTTGAGCAGGACGGACTTGCCGCCGCCGTTCTCCAGGAACAGCACGCCGGCCGGCGCGGGCCGGCGCGGGGGGCCGACCGGCTCCTCCTCGAAGAACTCCGCCTGCGTGGGCGCGGGGTCGGGCACGGGCCGGCCCACCCCACGCAGGTCAAGCACGGTGTCGGCGTAGCGCGCACCGGCGGGTCCGATGGAGTAGAGGCGGACCCGGGACAGCTCGTACATGGCGGACTCTCGTAAGTCTTCGTGAAAGTGGTGTGCGGGGGGCTGGTGGGGGCGGTGTCAGGAGGAGTGGAACGGCAGGCCGGCGTCGGCCACCAGCTCCAGGTCGTCCGTCTCCTCGGCGGGCAGCAGCGTCGCGGTGCCGTCGGTCACCGGGACGATGCCCAGGTCCAGCAGCTCGGCCATGGCGGCGCTGCCCGCCATGTCGCGCACCTGGAGCTGGTAGCGGGCCGTCGTGCGGTACGTGCCGCCGCTGTCGTCGCCGGTGCGCTGGAGGAAGCCGGATTCGGTGAGGAACGCGGCGGCCTTCCCGACGATGCCGGTGGTGGACCCGGGGAGTCTGCGCGCGTCCTTGGTGGCGCCCGTCGCGCTGCGTCTGACCCAGATCCGCCAGGCGGCCTCCAGGCCCGGGGCGTCGGTGGCCGGGTCGGTGTTCTCGCCCTGCTCCTCCGCCCGCTCCTCCAGCCGGCGGCAGGCCTGGCGGACGAAGGCGTCCACGCCGTTGACCGTGACGCGGCCGATGTAGCCGTCGTCGGCGAGGTCCTCGGGGCGCGGGTAGGCCATGGCGGCCACGGCGAGGTGGGCGAGGCCGTGCAGGAAGCGGTCGCCGGAGTCGGTGGCGGCACGCCGCGCGTAGTCGCCCATGCGGACGGCGAAGACCGAGTCCTCGGCGGCGGTCACGGCCATCCCCGCGCGCGGGGACACCTCCAGGACGATCAGTCCGAGGCCGGCGGCGACGGCGTCGGCGAGCCGTGCGAACGGCGGGTCCTCGCGGTACCGGCGCAGCAGGTCGGCGTACTCCTGGTCCCGCGCGGGCAGCAGTTTGGGCTGGAGGCCGAAGGCGACGAGCCGCGCCGCGTCGGCGGCGTCGGCGGGCGTGACGGCCGTGGCGGCCGACGCGGCACCCGCCTCCGGTTCGCTCCGGTCGACGTGCTCGGTCACGGTCGGTACTCCTCGCTGTGCTGGTGCTGGTGCTGGTGTTGCTCGATTTGGTGCGGGCGCTGCTCAAGGTGCTGACGGTGCTCGGAGGGCTGCCGCCGGTGCCGCCGACGCGTCGTCATGCCGCCTCCGTGCGGTCCGCGGCCATCCCCGCCGCGTCCAGCAGTGCCGTGCCGACGATGAGGTCGGCACCGCCGAACTCGGGGTCGTCCAGCTCGGTGCCGTCGTCCACGGCGAACAGCAGTTTCGGCTCGCCCTGCCGGTAGGCGGTGCCGACGGGCGGGCTGGCCGCGTGGACGGCCAGCAGGGCGACGAGGTACGGCAGCTCGGCGTCGCGGGTGCGGGCGTCGGCCAGCAGCCCCGACAGCCGGCGCGGTGCGTCGTGCGGCAGGTCGAGCAGTTCCATGGCCGCGGCCAGCTGTTCCTCGCTGAAACGGCTGTCGTCCGGGGTGGCGATCAGGTCGGGTTCCGGCATCTCGGCGCCCAGGTGCTCCCGCTCCACGGGCGGGGTCAGCAGGATGTCGACGAGGTCGCCGACCCGGACGGAGACGGGCGTGCGCAGGCCGGTGCCGCGCGCGAAGAAGGCGTCGGTGACCCGGAGCGCCCGCTCCAGGGGCAGCGGCAGGACGGGGGCGACGAGATGGCCGTACAGGTCCAGGCCCGAGGTCGTCAGAGGGGTGGCGAAGGCCTGCCGGTCCTGTTCGGCGCGGAAGAGCGGGCCGGCCTCCAGCAGCCGGGACTGGAGCTGGGTGTGGCGGCGGATGCAGTCCTTGACGATGTCGACGAGCTCGGCGGCGCGACGCTTGTGCTCGGGGTCCTCGGACTCGTCACGGGCCTTGCGGATGTTGGTGAGGATCGCGTTCTCGTGGCGGTACCTGTCGGCGACGTGGTCCAGGGCCTCGGCGATCATGTCGGGGACGGCGCTCAGCCAGTCCACCGCACGGACGTTGCGCCGGGTGGCGTCCAGTGCCCGGCGCAGGGTCTCCGAGTACTGCACGGTCCGGTACCGGGCCTGTTCGGCGGCGAGCTGGGCGTCGGCGAGGCGGCCCCGGCTGATCAGCACCTCCAGCTTGACCTCGGCGGCGATCTGGGCGCTGGTGACGTCGGTGTCCAGGGCGCCTACGAGGACGTTGACCGCCTCGTCCGTGGTGCGCAGGTAGACGGTGCCGCCGGGACCGGGGACCTCTTCGAGCAGCTTGAAGTCGTAGTCGCGGCGCACATAGGTGCCGTCCGGCCCGAAGGTGCCGTACACCGCGCGGAAGCCGCGGTCGACGCTGCCGACGTTGATCAGGTTCTCCAGGACCCAGCGGGCCACCCGCTCGTGCTCGGCGGCGGGCCGTGCCGGGGCCTGGGCGGCGACGCGCGGGATCAGCCGGGCCACTATCTGGTCGTGGTCGGCGCCCGTGTCGAAGTCCATGTTCAGCGTGACGAGGTCGATGGCGGCGAGGGCGACCTCGGCCATGCCGTACACCGAGTACTCACCCGCGAGGTTCGCCTTGCGTACGTCGAGGTCGTGCAGCGGCGCCGTGCAGGCGAGCGCACGCAGCCGCCGCGCCAGTCCCTCGTCGGCGGCCGGGCCCGGGGCAGGGCGCGGCCCCGCGCTGAGCTGGGGCGGAACACTGTCCGTCGATGCAGGCGAAGTCACGGTGCACAGACTAGGTCCTCGGTCTGACAACAACCCAAACGACGCATCTGGGCCCCGACGCGACGGGCTTCGCGGGCGCTCCGGGGGGGGGCGCAACCGGGAGCGCTCCGGGGGGCCGGGCGGGACTGGGGGGACCCGGGGAGACCCAGGAAGACCCGGGGGGACCCAGGGAGCCCCGGGGGGCCGGGGGGACCGGGGAGGGACCGGGGGAGGCTCCGGGGTGGGTTGGCTACCCCTCGTCCCCGACCCTCCGCAGGTAGACCTCCACGACCCGCTTCAGCGAGTTCTCGAGGTAGACCGCGAGAAGCCGCTCCGCCGCCTCCCGCTCGCCGGAAGCCAGGACGTCGAGGATCTCCGCGTTGCGCGCGATGTACGGCTCGTGCAGGCGCCGAGGGTCGTCCACGACGTGGAAGGCGAGGCGCAGTTCGGCGAAGACGCTGCGCATCAGTTCGTCCGTGCGTTCGCTGCCGGCCAGGGCCACCAGTTCCCGGTGGAAGTGGATGTTGGCGGTACCCACACCTTTCCAGTCACCTTCACGGGCCGACCGGCGCCCGTCCTCGACGGCCCCGGCGAGTCCGTCCAGGACGTACGGCGGCTCTCCGAGGCCCCTGACGACGGCGCACTCGACGAGGGCGCGGGTGCGGTAGATGTCCTCGACGTCCTCGACGGTCAGGACCCGGACGAAGACGCCCCGGTTGAGCTCGTGGACGAGCAGGCGTTCATGGGTGAGCAGCCGGAACGACTCGCGCAGCGTGTTGCGTGAGACCCCGAGCGCGCCGCCGATGCTGTCTTCCGACAGCCGGGTCCCGGGCGGGAAGTAGCCTTCGGCGATCCGGCTTCTGAGGATGTCGGAGACCCGCTCGGCGGTGCTGGTCCGCCCGAGGAGGGCACGGTCGTCCGCCAGTCCCGTCAACTGCTCTGCCATGCCCGGAATTCAATCGCAGATACCAGAACGAAACAACAGGGGTATTGAGGGATCGTTGAACGATCCCCTACGGTGCCTTCAAGTGTCGGCACGGCGCCCGCTCCGCGCACCGCGCCGCCGCACCGACCGGCTCACTCTCGGCAAGCACCCTCCGTCCTCCCACTGCGAGGTGCACCATGAGCACACCCCCTCGACCACAGGCACCGTCCGTCGGAACCCGTCCGTCCGGCACGGGTGAACACGCCCCGGACGACGGCCCGTTCGGCTGGCTGCGCGCCCTCGGCCCACAGGGGCGCCGCGCCTTCGGCGGCGCGTTCGGCGGCTACGCGCTCGACTCGTACGACTACTTCACCCTGCCGCTGACCATGGTCGCGCTGGCCGCGTACTTCGGCCTGGACAGCGGCCAGACCGGTCTGCTCACGACGGTCACGCTGGTTGTCTCGGCGGTCGGCGGCGCCCTCGCGGGCGTCCTGGCGGACCGCGTCGGCCGGGTCGAGGCACTGCTGCTCACCGTGATCACCTACGCCGTGTTCACGGTGGCCTGCGGCTTCGCGCCCAACTACGAGACGCTGCTGGTCTTCCGCGCACTGCAGGGCCTCGGTTTCGGCGGCGAGTGGGCGGTCGGCGCGATCCTGGTCGCCGAGTACGCGAGCGCCAAGCACCGCGGTCGCACGCTCGGCGCGATCCAGAGCTCCTGGGCCGTCGGGTGGGGACTGGCGGTGGTCGTGTACACGCTGGTGTTCTCGCTGGCCGGTGACGACCTCGCGTGGCGCATCATGTTCTGGACGGGCGCGCTGCCGGCGGTGCTCGTGGTGTGGGTGCGGCGCAGCGTCCAGGACGCGCCCGAGGCTGCCGCGGCCCGCCGGAAGGACCCGGCGAAGGGCTCGTTCGCGGCGATCTTCAAGCCGGGCACGGCCGGCTCGCCGGGCCTGCTGCGGATCACGCTCTTCGCCAGTCTGCTCTCCACCGGCGTCCAGGGCGGCTACTACACCCTCGCCACCTGGGTCCCGACCTATCTGAAGGACGAGCGCGACCTGTCGGTCGTGGGCACCGGCGGTTATCTGACGTTCCTGATCTCGGGCGCCTTCATCGGCTACCTCACCGGCGGCGTCCTCACCGACCTGCTGGGCCGCAAGCGCAACATCTGGCTCTTCGCGCTGCTGTCGGCGCTGTGCATCCTGGCGTACGCGAACATCCCCAGCGGCGCCAACACGCTGCTGCTGGTGCTCGGTTTCCCGCTCGGCTTCTGCATGTCGGCGATCTTCAGCGGCTTCGGTTCGTATCTGAGCGAGCTGTACCCGACGGCGGTACGGGGCGCGGGGCAGGGCTTCACGTACAACACCGGGCGCGCCGTGGGCGCCGTCTTCCCGACCACGGTCGGCTTCCTGGCCGACAGTTGGGGCGTGGGCGGCGCGCTGGTCTTCGGCGCCATCGGCTACGGCATCGCGGCGCTGGCTCTGCTGGGGCTGCCGGAGACACGCGGAAAGGAACTGACGTGAACCGCTCGCACCACATGGCCGACGACCGGCCGATCGTCCTCGTCGACGAGCACGCGCACGCGTGGAGCCCGAGAACGGCCCGCTCCCGCTTCCGGGAAGGGCTGACCGGACCCACGGCCGGGGCCGCGGCCGGCCACACCCAGGCCAACCTGATCTCGGTGCCCGCCGACTGGGCGTACGACATGCTGCTGTTCTGCACCCGCAACCCGAAGCCCTGCCCCGTGCTCGACGTCACGGACGCCGGGTCATGGACCACCTCGCTCGCCGACGGCGCGGACCTGCGCACCGATCTTCCGCGCTACCGGGTGTGGCGGGACGGCGAACTGGTGGACGAGCCGACGGACGTACGCGCCCACTGGCGGGACGACCTGGTGTCGTTCCTGATCGGCTGCAGCTTCACCTTCGAGTGGGCGCTCACCGCGGCCGGAGTCCCGGTCCGCCATGTCGAGCAGGGTCGCAACGTCCCCATGTACGTCACCACCCGGCAGTGCCGTCCCGCCGGGCGACTGCGCGGGCCGATGGTGGTGTCCATGCGCCCGGTGCCGCCCGCCCACCTGTCGGCGGCGATCCACGAGACCAGCCTGCTCCCCGCGGTGCACGGCAGCCCGGTGCACTGCGGCGACCCGTCGGCGCTGGGCATCGACGATCTGGGCCGGCCTGACTTCGGCGACCCGGTGGACATCGGGCCGGACGACATCCCTGTGTTCTGGGCCTGCGGAGTGACCCCGCAGGCGGCGGTCATGGCCTCGCGTCCGCCGTTCGCCCTCACCCACGCGCCGGGGCAGATGTTCCTCACGGACGCCCGTGACGAGCAGTACCGCGTGATCTGACGGCGGAGCCGGGGGCCCGTCCCGGAACGGAAGGGGAAGCGGAACGGAAGGGGAAGCGGAACGGAATCGTCAACGGCAACGGCAACGGCAACCGGAGACCCACCGGAGACACCGGAGACACTGGAGACATGACCTCGATCGACCTCAACGCCGACCTCGGCGAGGGCTTCGGCCGCTGGCGGCTCACCGACGACGAGGGCCTGCTCTCGGTCGTCACCAGCGCCAACGTGGCCTGCGGCTTCCACGCCGGAGACCCGGCGACCATGCGGCGGGTGTGCGAGTCGGCGGCCGAGCGGGGCGTGCGTGTCGGCGCACAGGTCTCCTACCGGGATCTGGCCGGTTTCGGGCGGCGCGCGATGGACGTGCCGCCCGGCGAGCTGGCGGCCGAGGTGGCCTACCAGATCGGCGCCCTGGAGGTCTTCGCCCGGGCGGCGGGCACGCGCGTGGCGTACGTCAAGCCACACGGCGCCCTGTACAACCGGGTGGTACGGGACGAGGAGCAGGCCGCGGCGGTCGTCGACGGGGTGGTCCTCGCGGGCGGCGCCCTGCCCGTGCTGGGGCTGCCCGGCTCGCGTGTGCTGGAACTGGCGGGCCGGGCCGGGCTCCCCGTCGTCACGGAGGCGTTCGCGGACCGCGCGTACACCGACGAGGGCACGCTCGTGCCGCGCGGGCAGGAGGGCGCCGTGGTCGCCGACCCGGACGCCGTCGTGGAACGCTCGGTGCGGCTGGCCGTGTCCGGCACCGTCACCGCCCGCTCGGGGGCGCGGGTCGGCGTCCGCGCACGTTCCCTGTGCGTGCACGGCGACACGCCGGGTGCGGTGGGGCTGGCGCGCCGGGTGCGGGAGCGGCTGGAGGTCTCCGGCGTGCGCGTGGAGGCCTTCGCATGAACGTCCTGCCCGTCGGTGACGACGCCCTGCTCGTCGAGGTCTCCTCGGGCGAGGAGGCCGAGGCACTGCACGCGGAGCTGCTGCGGCGCCGCGCGGAGGGCACGCTCTCGGCCCGGGAGATCGTCCCGGCGGCCCGCACCGTCCTCCTCGACGGCCTCACCGATCCGGCCCGCCTCGCGTTCGAGCTGACCGCCGCCGAGGTGCCGCCCGCTCCCCCGCGCACGGGGCCCGTCGTCGAGATCCCGGTCCGCTACGACGGTCCGGACCTGGCCGACGTCGCCGCGCACTGGGGAGTGGCGGAGGAGGAGGTGGCGCGCATCCACGCGGGCACCGAGTTCCGGGTCGCCTTCTGCGGGTTCGCACCCGGCTTCGGCTATCTGACCGGTCTGCCCGCGCGGTACGACGCCCCGCGCCGGGGCACCCCGCGCACCGCCGTCCCGGCGGGTTCGGTGGCGCTGGCGGGGCCGTACACGGGCGTGTACCCGCGCTCGTCGCCGGGCGGCTGGCAGTTGATCGGTTCCACGGACGCCGTGCTGTGGGACCACACGCGCGTGCCGGCGGCGCTGCTGTCGCCGGGCACGCGCGTGCGCTTCGTGTCCCGCGGACGCCAGGGGGGTTCATGACGGACCGTGCGCTCGCCGTCGTCCGGGCCGGGGCCCTGACCACCGTGCAGGACCGGGGACGCCCCGGCCATGCGCACCTCGGGGTCCCCCGTTCCGGGGCACTCGACGCGCCGGCGGCGGCGCTGGTGAACCGGCTGGTCGGCAACCCGCCCGACGCCGCCGTCCTGGAGACCACGCTGACCGGCTGTGCCCTGCGCCCGCGGTGTGCGGTGACGGTGGCGGCCGGCGGCGCTCCGTGCCCGGTGACGGTGGAGGGCCGGCCGGTGCCCTGGGGCGCGCCTGTCGGCGTGCCGGCCGGTGCGCTGCTGGACGTCGGGGCGGCCGACTCCGGCGTCCGCACCTATGTGGCCGTCACGGGCGGCGTCCTCGTCGAGGCGGTCCTCGGCAGCCGCTCCACCGACCTGCTGTCCGGCCTCGGGCCGCCGCCCCTCACGGACGGCGTGGTGCTGCCCTTGGGGCGACCGCACGGGCAGCACGCGCGCGTGGACGTCACCCCGCAGCCGGCTCCCCCGACGGAGCTGGTCCTGCACGTCACGCCGGGCCCGCGGGCCGACTGGTTCACGCCGGAGGCGGTACGGACGTTCGTTTCGCGCACCTATCGGGTGTCGCCCGCGAGCAACCGCATCGGACTGCGCATGGACGGACCCGCCCTGCAACGCTCCCGCACGGGCGAACTTCCCAGTGAGGGCATGGTCCTGGGGGCGGTGCAGGTGCCGCCCGACGGCAGACCGGTCGTGTTCCTGGCCGACCATCCGACGACCGGCGGCTACCCGGTGATCGGCGTCGCCCGCGCCACCGACCTCCCGGCGGCGGCCCAGGCGGTACCGGGGACACCGGTGCGCTTCGTGTCCGTGCGCAGGGGCTGACGGGGGCGGGAACGCGGTGCGCCGGTGCGGCGAGGGCGGTCCGTGCGGGCGGGTGGGGCGTACGGGCGGGTAGGGGCGTACGCGGCCCGGCGACGCGCCCAGTACGTCGGCCCGTACCCGCACGTGGCGGGGGGCCGTACTCGCACGTACGACCCACACCCGCACGTACGACCCGGACACCACACCACGCCACGGACCGGCACGGGCAGCGCGAACCGCGGGGCGGCACCCGTGCCGTCCGCCGGCACCGCTCCCTCCGCGGACGGGCGCCCGCCCCGCCGTCCAATCACCCGCTCCGGGCCGACGCCCACGCCCACGCCTGCCACGGCGCCGTGCGCGGGCAGGCGACGCCCTCGGTGTCCGGACACGCCCCACATTCCGCCGCCTCCGGCCGGGCGGGCGCCACCCGTCACGCCGCCTCCGGCCGCTCCGGCGTCGCCACGGCCGCCAGGGCGGCGGAGACCGCGGCGGACGTGCGCAGGTCGAGCCGGGCGCTCGTCCCGCGCGCGTGGTGCCGCAGTTCGTCGGCGGCCAGGGTCACCAGTTGGGGCAGCAGGTCGGTGCAACGCCTGGCCACCCAGCCGGTGCCGGCGGTGGCCAGCCACCACAGGTTCGCCGACCGGGACGGAGCGGGGAACTCGTTGTCCGGCGAGGGCGCGGGGCCGGTGGCGTCGCCACGCTCGGCGAGCAGTGCGTGGAAGCGCAGGGCCAGCTGCCGGTGGCCCAGCTCGCCGGGGTGCAGCCGGTCCGCGCTCCACATCGCACGGTCCCTGATCCAGTCGCCCTCGCACGCGTGCAGGTGCACGGCCCCGTACCGGTCGGACAGGGCGTGCACCACGGCGTTGACCGCCCGTTGCCGCCGGGCCAGCGGGCGGGCCAGCACGCCCGGCAGCCCGAGCATCGCCCCGGGGTCCGGCAGGCACGCCGTGAGCAGCAGCGCGCCCCGCCCGGTGCAGGCGCCGTACACCGTGTCGAGCCGGGCGGCGACGGCGCCGAGGTCGAAGGTGCGGCGGAGGGTGTCGTTGACGCCGACGACGACGGACACGACGTCGGGGTGCAGGGCGATGCCGGCCGGCAGTTGCCGCTCGGCCACGTCACGGGTCTGCGCCCCGCTGCGGGCGAGGTTGGTGAACTCCGCGGGCTCCTCGGCGAGTCCTGCGGCGAGCAGCGCCGCCCAGCCGCGCCACCCGTTCCCCAGCGGGTCGCCCACCCCCTCGGTCAGCGAGTCGCCGAGGGCCACGAACCGGACGCGTCTCATGACACGGCCTCCGGCGACACCGGTTGCGCGGGAGCCGTCGCGTCGTGCGCGGCCAGGAACGCCTCGACCGCCGAGTCCCAGCCGAAACACTCCGCACGCGCGCGTGCCGCCTCCCGCCGGTCCGCCTCCAGGCGTTCGAGGAGCAGGTCCACGGCGTCCGCGAAGGCCTCCCCGTGGTCGGCCGCGACTGCCCCGGCGGAGCCGATCACCTCCGGCAGCGCCGACGACAGGCTCGCCACCACGGGCGTGCCGCACGCCATCGCCTCCAGCGCGGCGAGTCCGAAGGTCTCGGCCGGTCCGGGCGCCAGGCACACGTCGGCGGACGCCTGGAGCGCGCCGAGCAGCCCACGGTCGGCGACATGCCCGAGGAAGGTCACCGGCAGCCCACGCTCCCGCGCCCGCTGTTCGAGCCGCGGGCGCAACGGCCCGTCCCCGGCCACGACCAGTACCGCCCGGTCGCCGCGCCGCCGGAGCGCCGCCAGCGCGTCCAGTGCCGTGCCGGGCCGCTTCTCGACGGACAGCCGGGAGCACATCACCAGCAGGGTCTCGTCCACGCGCGCGTGCCGGGCGCGCAGCCCCGGATCGCGCAACGCCGGGTGCCGCCCGGTCAGATCGACGCCCAGGGGCGCCCGTACGACGTTGCGGGCCCCGATGCGGGCGAACTCCCGCTCGGCGAACTCCGTGGTGCACACCACGCGTGCGTAGGTGTGCGCCGTACGGGCGTTGAGGGCGTCGGCGGTGCGCCGGGCGGTCCGCTCGGGCAGGCCCCAGGCGCGCAGCACCCCGTCGGTGGTCTCGTGGGAGACCATCACGGCGGGGACCCTGGCCCGCCGGGCCCACTTGCCGGTCCAGCGCAGCGTCGTACGGTCGGACACCTCCAACCGGTCGGGGGCCAGTTCCTCCAGCAGCGCGGCCACGCGCCGCCTGTCGGTCAGGACCCGGTATCCGCCGGTGCCCGGCAGCAGCGGTCCCGGGAGGGTGATGACCCGGCCCTGTTCGGTCTCCCGGTCGTCGGCGCGCTCGCCGGGGACGACGAGGACGGGGTCGTGCCCGGCCTCCCGGTAGCCCCTGCCCAGCTCGCGCAGGGCGGTGCGCAGGCCGCCGGACGCGGGGGCGACGAAGTTGGCGAGCCGGACGATCCGCAGCGCGCTCATGCCGCGAGCACCGCCTTCCGCGAGGCCAGCACGTCCGAGTAGTGCCCGATCAGCCGGTCGCCGACGGCCGCCCAGGTCCGCCCCTCGACGGCCGCCCGCCCGGCCGCCCCGTACGCGGCCCGCAGCGCGGGGTCGGCGGACAGGGACCACACCGCGTCCCGTACGGCGGCGGCGTCGCGGGGCGGCACGAGCACCCCGGTGTGCCCGTGGGTGACGAGGTCCAGCGGGCCGCCGGCCGCGGGCGCGACGACGGGCACCCCGCTCGCCATGGCCTCCTGCACGGTCTGGCAGAAGGTCTCGAAGGGGCCGGTGTGCGCGAACACGTCGAGTGAGGCGAAGACCCGGGCGAGTTCGTCGCCGGTACGACGGCCGAGGAACACCGCGCCCGGCAGCGCCCGCTCCAGGCCGGTCCGGCTGGGCCCGTCGCCGACGACCACGACGCGCACGCCGTCCAGGCCGCAGACGCCGGACAGCAGCTCCACCTGCTTCTCGGGGGCGAGCCGCCCGACGTAGCCGACGATCAGCTCACCGTCCGGGGCCAGTTCACGGCGCAGTGCCTCGTCTCGCCGGCCGGGCCGGAAGCGGGCGGTGTCCACCCCGCGCGGCCACAGCACGGCCCGGGGCACACCGTGCGCCCGAAGGTCGCGCAGGGCCGCACTGGACGGGGCGAGAGTGAGGTCGGCGGCGGCGTGCACGGAACGGATGCGCCGCCAGGCCGCGGCCTCGCCCGCCCCCATGTACGTACGGGCGTATCCGGCGAGGTCGGTCTGGTAGACGGCCACGGCGGGGACGCCGAGCCGGGTCGCGGCGGCCATGCCCCGGACGCCGAGGACGAAGGGGCCGGCCAGGTGGACGAGGTCGGCGCGGTGCGCGGCGATCGCGGCGGCCACGCGCCGGCTGGGCAGGGCGACGCGGACCTGGTGGTAGCCGGGGAGCGGGAGGGAGGGGATCCGGACGAGGGGGCACGGGGCGGAGGTGTCCGCCTCGCCGCCGGGAGCGGTGGCCGGAGCCACGACGACGCAGTCGTGACCGCGGTCGACGAGGTGCCGGGCGGTCTGGAGCGCGCAGTGGGCGACGCCGTTCACATCGGGGGGAAAGGATTCGGTCACGATGACGACACGCATACCGGTGTTGTCGCCGGATTGGACGTGCTCGCGTCAACGTCGATCTTTCCTGGCGAGGAACGTCCCATGAGCGTTGACCTGCCCACCCGAGCAGGTCGGCCCGCGGCCATGCCCGCCTGCCCCGCGGGTCACCCGTCGTTCATCCGGTGGGCCGCCTGCCGCCCGACGGGCCGCCACCGGCGGGCGGCGCGACGGCAGTGCTCACTCACCGACGGTGACCCACCTGCTCGACCACGGTCCCCGCCCCTCGCTCGACCACCGTCCCCGCCCCTCGCGCGGGGACGGGTCGCCGCCCGCTCACACGGCGGGCGCGTCCGGTCCGAAGCGGCTGCGCACGGCCGTCTGGACCTCGTCCTCCTCGGCCGGGTCGGCGGCGAGCCTGCGCAGCCGTTCGACGACGCGGTTGTCGCCGGTCTCGGCATGGCGGGCGGCGAGTTCGCGCGTCGTCTCCTCGCAGTCCCACAGGCACTCGATGGCGAAGCCGGCGGCGAAGGACGGGTCGGTGGCGGCCAGCGCGCGGGCCGCCCGGCCGCGCAGGTGGGAGGAGGCCGTCTCACGGTAGATGTGCCGCAGTACGGGGGCGGCGCAGGCGATGCCGAGCCGGCCGGTGCCGTCGACGAGGGTCCACAGGGTCGATGCGTCGGGGCCTTCACCGCGTACCGCCTCCCGCAGTGCGGCGAGGACGAGGTCGCGGTCCTGCGCTCCACCCCGGCAGGCGAGTACGCGTCCGGCGGCGGCGCCCAGGGCGTCGGGCCGGTGCACCCAGCGGCGCGCCAGGTCGACGGCGGCGAGGCTGCGCATCCGTTCGAAAGCGGCGACGGCCGCCTCCACGACCGGCGTCGAGCCGGTGCTCACGGCGCCCTCGATCAGGTCGAGGGCGTCCGGATCGTTGCCGTCGGCGAGATAGCGCAGGGCGGTACAGCGGGCACCCTCGTCGCCGGACCGCGCGGCCTCGACGATCTCGGGCCGGTCCTCGGGGCCGGCGACGGCCGTGAGACACCGGGCGGCCGGCACATGGAGCGCGGCGCCGCGCTCGACGCCCTGCTGGGCCCACTCGAACACGGCCCGCACACTCCAGCCCGGACGCGGTCCGGTGGGACTCATCTGCCGCTGCCAGCGGTCGAAGGAGCCCGCCTCGTGGGCGGCACGCACGCGCGTGGCGATCGATTCGCGGGGGTCGTCGGCCCACAGTCGCCAGGGCCGGGGTTCGAAGGCGTCCCGCACGGCGACGGCCAGCTCGGCGTCGCCCTCGGCGTCGCGCGGGAAGCGTGCCAGGACGGGGGCGGCGAGGGCGCGAAGTCCGGCGTCGTCGTCGCGCAGGGCCAGCTCGTCGAGGGCCCACGCCCAGTTGACGCCGTGGGCGGCGTACCCGCGCAACAGCTCGAGCGCGTCCAGCCTGCCGTAGGAGGCGAGGTGGCCGAGGACCGCGAGGGCGAGCCCGGTGCGTGACTCGTCGCCGTCGAGGATGTCCTCGGGGTCGAAGAGATGGGCCTCGATCGCGTCCAGCTCGCCGTTCAGGTCGAGGTAGAGGCGGGCGTAGTAGAGGGAGCGGTTCTCGACCTGCCAGTCGTGGCGGGGGTCGTGCAGCACACAGTGGTTCAGTGCCGCGAGCGCTTCGGCGCGCGGAGCGGTGAGCGCGTGCAGCGTGCCGTCGCCGCGACCCCGCTGAAGCAGGCCGAGCAGCGTACCGCTGGGCGCTATGACCGGATCGAACATGGGAAACAGCCTCACATCAAGCGTCGACGCAACCGGGGAACACGCGTTACCTGGCCGTGCGCCAACACGTCGGAGCGCCCGCCGTCTCTTGCTTGCTGAAGACCATGTTCCTCTGCCTCTCGTCGATGGCCCGTGCGGGCCGTGTCACGGCCCGCGCGGTGCGGCAACACCTGCCCAGCCATCGCGTCCGTGAACCACGTCGTCATGATGACCCGGCGGTCACATCTGCCGCGACCGAAATTTCGGCGGCCCGGTACCGCCTCCCCCGTTTTTCGTGTTTTCCCTGGTCAGAAAGTGCGGAGCGGCCCCGGAGCGGTTCCGGGCCGGCGCCCGGTCACTGGGCGCCGAACAGCTCCAGCAGCTCCGTCCGGGCGAACATCCGCGCCGTGTCGACGGCCGACGGCGTGCCCGCGGAGGGGTCCGCACCCGCCTCCAGAAGCACCCTGGTCACTTCCGTCTCACCCTTGAAGGCGGCTCCGGCGAGTGGGGTCTGACCCCGGTCGTTGACGCGGTCGGCCTCGGCGCCTCGGGCCAGCAGCGCGCGCACCGTGTCGGCGTGCCCGTGGTAGGCGGCGAGCATGACGAGGGAGTCGCCGCGGTCGTTGGTGAGATTGGCGGGAACGCCGGCGTCCACATACGCCACCAGTTCCTCGGTCCGCCCCTGCCGGGCCAGATCGAAGATCTTGGTCGCCAGCTCCACGACCTCCGGGTCGGGGGCTTCACTCATCGGCCGGACCACCTCTCACTGCGTACGTTGCGGACGTCTCGAACGTGACGAACGTCGGGGACTGTGTGCGCGTACGGCCGCGAGCGGCGCGGCCGTACGAGTGAATCGCCAGGGTACTGGCTCGTGCGGCACATGAGCCGAAGTGCCCGAGGTAAAGATCAGCAAGGACCGCGCCGGGCGCAACAGCCCTGCTCAACCGGCCCAAGGGAGCACTCCGCCACCTGGGGTAATTCCGCCGAATTTCCCCCATTTGCACCTTTTATCGTATGGATACATGCTGTGAGCCTGGAAGTACTCATGGTGACTGTCCCCGCGAACCAGGAGAACTCACATGATCCTCTCGATCTCAGGCGTGGTCCTGCTCGGCATCGTCGTCTTCATCTTCTTCCGCAAGGACGGCCTCAAGGCCTCGCACGCGCTGGTCGCCGTCCTGTTCGGGTTCTATCTGGCGAGTACGGCCATCGCCCCGAGCATCAAGGCAGGCGGCGAGAGCCTGGCGGGCCTCCTCGGCGGAATCAAGTTCTGAGGCCCTCTCCCCCGTCCGAACACCCGCACGTACGCACGTACGCGATTCCAGGAGGCAGCAGTGGCCCGGCGGCCCCTCCCCCGCATTCTGAGCAACGGCGGCGCACAGCTCGCCCGGAGCCGGGAGCTGGCCCGGACGGCGGCCGACAGCGCCACCGACGTCCTCCAGCCGCTGATCACGATCGCCCGCGGTCTGCGCCGCCTGGCCGCGGCCGCGCGGCGCAGATGGAGCGAGACCCCCAAGGACCGGCGCGGCGCGCTGCTGTTCCTGGCGGCCTCGGTGGTCCTGGTCGTGGCACTCGTGCCGTACGGCCCGCTGCTCGCCGTCATCACTCTGATGGCGGCGGCAGCATGGCAGGGCAGGGACCGCACCCCACCCGAGCCGGAGGGCCCCGACGCCTCCCAGACCAGGCGCCTGACGTCGCTCTACGAGGCGCTCGTCCCGTACTTCTCCGTCGCCGAGGACCCCGACCCCCTGTACGCCCACGGCGGGGCGTGGGAGAAGGCGTTCCCGGCGTACGAGTTCGACGACACCGGCCGCTTCACCCACCTTGTCATCCGCTACCCGGCGTACTTCACCGACGGGGAGGCCGAGGCCCGCGCCCGGATCGAGCACCTGCTCGCCGCGAAGTCCGGCCGGGGCCGGGAGTACCACTTCACGTGGGACGAGGAGGCCAACCACCTCTCCGTCGACGTGCTCGCGGCGCTCCCCACCGACATCGCCGCCCAGCGCTTCGTGACGGCGCCCGGCGAGACCGTCCTCGGTTTCACCGACCCGACCCGGGTCCAGCGCACCCTCCCGCTCACCCACGGCGAGGAGCGGCGCGACGTGCCGCCGGTCGTCTGGCGCACCGGAGTCCGCTCGACCGAGCCCCACCTGCTGGTCCTGGGACAGCCCGGAACCGGCACGTCCACCCTGCTGCGCTCGGTCGCGCTGCAGGCCCTGCACCACGGCGACCTGCTGATCGTCGACGGCGGCGGCACCGGTGAGTACGCCTGCCTGGTCGGCCGGGACGGCGTCCTGGCCGTCGAGTGCGGCCTCACCGGGGCGCTGACCAGCCTCGAGTGGGCCGCCGCCGAGACGGAACGCCGGCTGATCTCCGTCAACCGTGCCCGCCAGGAGGGCCGGCCGGCACCCGACGACACCAGGCGGCCTCTGTGGGTCTTCGTGGACCGGCCGAGCGCGTTCGCGCACCTGGCCGCCGCGGACGGCCGCCGGGACCCGCAGTCCCTGCTCCAGATCCCGCTGCGGCACGGCCGCGCCGCACACGTGACCGTGGTCGTCGCCGATCAGCTGGACGCCCTGGACAGCCTCAGCGACGCCGTACGGCAGCACACACGCGCGCGTGTCGTCCTCGGCCCGGCCACGGCGGACGAGCTGACGACCGTGCTGGGCGCTCCCCCGCACACCACCCCCGTCGACCAGGTCCCGCCCGGCCGGGGTTACGCCCGTCTGGGCACCGGCCCGGTGCACCGCCTCCAGGTCCCGGCCACGCCGGACCCCTACGACGACGCGACGAGCGAGGCCCACCGGCAGGCGGTGCTGGACCTGCTCCCACCGCGCACGACGCCGGCGGACGGGGAACGGGCGCCGATCCCCGCGGAGGCGCCGGAAGCGACGGAGCCGGAACCGGGGCCCGTCTCCACCGACAAGAAGGATCCCCCGGCCAGGCCCGAGGCCGGGACCGGGCTGAAGAAGCCGGCGCCGGACGCCGAGCCGGCCCCGGCAGCGAGGGAGACGACGGCGGTGAAGGCGATGGTGGATCCGGTTCCGTCGGAGCCCATTCCGTCGGAGCCCATTCCGTCGGAGACTGTTGCGGCCAAGGCGGTCACGGCGGAGGCTTCCTGACACCTGGCACCTGACACCTGGCACCTGACGCCCGTCACCGGACACCCGACCGGACCGGACCGGGCTTGGCCGGACCGGAGCGGCCACGCCGCCGCCCCGGCTTCGCCACCGGCGCCGCGCCCCCTTCTCCCTGCGCCCCCTTCTCCCTGCGCCCTCTTCCACGCCTCGTTACGCCACGAACGTCCGCGGCGCCTCGCCGCCCCCGGCGCCCCCGTTCGTCACCAGCCGGGCCGCCGCGGCCAGGCGCACCGCCGCCTCCTCGGCCACCGCGCCGCCTACGGTGAACGGCAGCCGGACGTAGCCCTCGAAGGCCCCGTCGACCCCGAAACGCGGTCCGGACGGGACCCGGACCCCCACCCGCTCCCCCGCCTCGGCCAGCCGCGAGCCCGACAGGCCACCGGTCCGCACCCACAGGGTGAGCCCGCCCCGCGGCACCTCGAACTCCCAGTCGGGCAGCTCCCGCCGTACCGCGGTCACCAGCGCGTCCCGGTTCTGGCGGGCCTGCTCGCGCCGCACCTGGACGGCCTGTTCCCAGCCGCCGGTGCTGAAGAGCCAGTTCACGGCCAGCTGCTCCAGTACGGGCGTGCCCAGGTCGGCGTACGCGCGCGCGGCGACCAGGCTGCGGATCACGTCGGGCGCGGCGCGGACCCAGCCGATGCGCATCCCGGCCCAGAAGGCCTTGCTGGCGGAGCCGACGGTGACGACCGTGGACCCGGCCGGGTCGAAGGCGCACACGGGGCGCGGCATCTCGACCTCGTCGTCCAGCCACAGCTCGCTCATCGTCTCGTCGGCCACGAGCACCGTCCCCGCCGAGCGGGCGGCGTCCACCAGCCGCCGCCGCTGGTCCTCGTCGGCGAGCGCACCCGTGGGGTTGTGGAAGTCGGCGACGACGTAGGCGATGCGGGGCGCCGCCTCACGCAGCACCTGGCGCCAGCGGTCCACGTCCCAGCCGGTGAGCCCCTCCGCCATCGCGACGGGGACCAGCCGGGCCCCGGCCTCGCGCATCAGCTGGAGGATGTTGGCGTACGAGGGCGACTCCACCGCGATGCGCTCACCGCGCCCCCCGAAGAGGTGGCAGATGGCGTCGATGGCGCCCATCGCCCCTGTGGTCACCATGATCTGCTCGGGCATGGTCGGGATCCCGCGCGCGGTGTAGCGCTCGGCGATCATCGCGCGCAGTGCGGGCAGTCCGGCCGGATAGTCGCCGTGGGTGTGCGCGTAGGGGGGAAGCTCCTCCAGGGCGCCCCGCACGGCACGGGTGAGCCAGGGCTCGGGCGCGGGCAGTGCCGCGCAGCCGAGGTCGATCACCGAGCCGAGCGCCTCGGGCGGCAGCGGCTCCAGACCGCGCGCCGGCAAGGGGTTCCCGGCCGGTACGGCGGTCCAGCTGCCCGCGCCGCGCCGGGACTCCAGGAAGCCTTCGGCGCGCAGTGCCTCGTAGGCGGCGGCGACCGTGGTGCGGCTGACGGTCAGGGACAGGGCCAGTTCGCGTTCGGCGGGCAGCCGGGCGGCGACCGGTACGCGTCCTTCGAGCACCAGGAGCCGGATGCCGTCGGCGAGCGCACGGTAGGCGGGCGGGCGACGGGTGCCGGGTCCGGCCGGGCGGTCCTGCTGGGAGCCGAGCAGCCGGGCCAGCTGTCCCGCCCCCACGGCCGAGGTCCACTGCGCCATGGAAATCAGTCCACCTTCCCCGAATTGGCCATGGTTGGCTCACCTTCTCAAGCCACAGGGTGTCATGCGGCAGGCCACTACCACGACCCAGGGGGGCACATCTTGTCCAGGCAGAGCAGGCAGACCAGGCAGAGCAGGCAACCGGGGCATCGGCAGCTCCCCCGGCGACTGACACAGCTCTACGGCGGCCTGGTGCTGTACGGCGCGAGCTCGGCGCTGCTGGTCAGGTCGGGCCTCGGCCTGGAGCCGTGGAACGTGCTGCACCAGGGCCTCGCGGAGCGCACCGGCCTGTCGATGGGCCTGGTGCTGACCCTGCTCGGCGCGGCGGTGCTGCTGCTGTGGATACCGCTGCGCCAGCGGCCGGGCCTCGGCACGGTCTCCAACGTGCTGGTGATCGGCGCCGCGATGGACGCGACGCTGACCGTCGTACCCGACGCCCACGGCTGGATTCCGCGGATCACCATGATGGTGGCGGGGATCGTCCTGAACGGCGCGGCGACCGGGCTGTACATCGCCGCCCGGTTCGGCCCGGGCCCGCGCGACGGACTGATGACCGGGCTGAACCAGCGCACGGGGCTCTCGGTGCGCCTGGTGCGGACCGCCGTCGAGATCACCGTCGTGGTGACGGGCTTCGCCCTCGGCGGCACGGTCGGCGCCGGCACCCTGCTGTACGCCGTGTCCATCGGCCCGCTCGCCCAGGTGTTCCTCCGCGCGTTCGCCGTTCCCCCGGCACCGGGCGGCAGCACGGTGGTTGCCGCCGGTCAACCCCGGCGCGCGATACTGCGTCGGTGACCACCGCGATACGCCACCCCTACCTGGACCATCCCGGCCCGATCGCCTTCGCCCACCGAGGCGGTGCCGCGGACGGCCTGGAGAACACGCTGCGGCAGTTCCGGCGCGCGGTCGAGACGGGCTACCGGTACATCGAGACGGACGTCCACGCCACGCGGGACGGCAAACTCGTCGCCTTCCACGACGCCACCCTGGACCGGGTGACGGACGGGACCGGCCGCATCGCGGACCTCACGTGGGAGCAGGTGCGCCGCGCGCGCGTGGCGGGCGTGGAGCCGGTGCCGCTCTTCGAGGAACTCCTGGAGACCTTCCCCCGGGTGCGCTGGAACATCGACGTGAAGGCGGAGCCGGCGCTGCTGCCGCTCCTGGACCTGATCGAGCGGACGGACACCTGGGACCGGATCTGCGTCGGCTCCTTCTCCGAGGCCCGCGTCGTCCGCGCCCAGCGCCTGGCCGGCCCGCGCCTGGCCACCTCGTACGGCACCCGGGGCGTCCTCGACCTGCGGCTGCGCTCCTGGGGCGTCCCGGCCGCGCCGCGCCGCTCTGCGGTGGCCGCACAGGTGCCCGAAGCCCAGTCGGGCATCCAGGTGGTGGATCACCGCTTCGTGCGCACCGCCCACGCGCGCGGGCTCCAGGTGCACGTCTGGACGGTGAACGACCCCGCCCGCATGCACCGGCTCCTCGACCTGGGCGTGGATGGCATCATGACCGATCACATCGACACACTGCGCAAGGTCATGGAGGACCGCGGCGTCTGGGTCTGAGACCGTCCGGGGACCGTCCGAGACCCGCCGAGCGGACCCCCGGGACGTCGCGCGTGCACGGGGAAGCGAGGGCACGGGTGGGCACCGACACCCTGCGGACGGACGAGGCCGACGGCGCCGACGACCGGCGACGCGAGCAGCGCGGCTGGTACTTCTACGACTGGGCGTGCTCCGTCTACTCGACGAGCGTGCTCACCGTGTTCCTGGGCCCCTATCTGACGTCGGTCGCCGAGTCGGCCGCGGATGCGGACGGGTACGTCCACCCGCTGGGCATACCCGTGCGGGCCGGGTCGTTCTTCGCGTACTCCGTGTCCCTCTCGGTGATCGCGGCGGTCCTGGTGATGCCCCTGGTGGGTGCCGCGGCCGACCGCTCGGGCCGCAAGAAGCCGCTGCTGGCCGCCGCCGCGTACACCGGAGCCGCGGCCACGACCGGCATGTTCTTCCTCGACGGCGACCGCTACCTGCTCGGCGGGCTGCTCCTGGTCGTCGCCAACGCCGCGCAGTCCGTCGCGATGATGCTCTACAACTCCTACCTGCCCCAGATCGCCCCGCCCGAGGAACGCGACGCGGTCTCCTCCCGCGGCTGGGCCTTCGGGTACGCGGCCGGGGCACTGGTCCTGATCGCGAACCTGGTCCTGTACACGGCCCACGACTCCTTCGGGCTGAGCGAGAGCGCGGCGGTCCGGGTCTGTCTGGCGTCGGCAGGCCTGTGGTGGGGCGCCTTCGCGCTCATCCCGCTGAGACGGCTGCGGGACCGCCGCGCTCCCGCGCGGGAGGCCACCCTGCCCGGGTTCCGGCAGCTCGCGGCGACCGTCCGCGACATGCGGCGCCGCCCGCTGACCCTGGCCTTCCTGCTGGCGTACCTCGTCTACAACGACGGCATCCAGACGGTGATCTCCCAGGCCTCGGTCTACGGCTCCGAGGAGCTGGGCCTCGGGCAGTCCACGCTCATCGTGGCCGTCCTGCTGGTCCAGTTGCTGGCGGTCGCGGGCGCACTGGCGCTGGGCCGGCTGGCGCGGACGTACGGGGCGAAGCGCACGATCCTCGGGTCGCTGGTCGCCTGGACGGTCACGCTCGCGGCCGGCTACTTCCTGCCGGCGGGAAAGCCGGCGTGGTTCTTCGTGCTGGCCGCCGGGATCGGACTCGTCCTGGGCGGCAGTCAGGCGCTGTCCCGCTCCCTGTTCTCCCACCTGGTCCCGCCCGGCAAGGAGGCGGAGTACTTCTCGGCGTACGAGCTGAGCGACCGCGGGATGAGCTGGCTCGGGCCGCTGCTGTTCGGGCTCACCTACCAGCTGACCGGGAGCTACCGCGACGCGATCATCTCGCTGGTGGCGTTCTTCGTCATCGGTTTCGTGCTGCTCGCGCGGGTCCCGGTACGGCGGGCCATCGGCGACGCGGGCAACCCGGTACCCGAAAGGATTTAGCACTTGGCGCGAAAGGCTGTAGTGTACGCGTTTGGCCTGCCAGGCGTACCGTTACTGCGCGTCAAAGGTGCCGAAACGCTATGCCACATCTGCTAGCAGAGGTGACAAACCGGACGTCGGCGGGTACTGCACTGGTTGCAAGGCTGCGACTGCGACGGCGACGCAGACGCCCGGAACGGGAGTCGGGACGGGAATCTTTACCGCCGCCCGGACGTTGACCGGATGACGACGACAGCGACACCTGTCCTGTGGGCGACAAGCCCGGGAGGCACGATTCATGAGTGAGCGAGCTCTTCGCGGCACGCGCCTCGTGGTGACCAGCTACGAGACGGACCGCGGCATCGACCTGGCCCCGCGCCAGGCCGTGGAGTACGCATGCGAGAAGGGGCATCGATTCGAGATGCCCTTCTCGGTCGAGGCGGAGATCCCGCCGGAGTGGGAGTGCAAGGTCTGCGGGGCCCAGGCACTCCTTGTGGACGGCGACGGCCCTGAGGAGAAGAAGGCCAAGCCCGCGCGTACGCACTGGGACATGCTGATGGAACGGCGCACCCGCGAGGAACTCGAAGAGGTCCTCGAGGAGCGACTGGCCGTTCTGCGCTCCGGCGCGATGAACATCGCGGTGCATCCGCGAGACAGTCGCAAGAGTGCGTAGCGGGAAACCGTAAGCAGCACAACCGAACACCGCGGGTGCCGTACGTGAAGTTCACGTACGGCACCCGCGGTTTTTGGCGGGTCCGGGTCGGCGGGAGCGGAGCTCAGCGCGTCAGCGGAGGACGCGGGTCCTGCGGTGCGCCGCCCGGGTCGTCCCGCACGACCTCGCCCTGGACGACCTTGCCGCCCGGCTGGTGCATGCGGGCCTGGCGGAACGCGTCGCCCAAGGTGCCGGGGCCGGCCTCGCGGAGCTTGCGTTCCACCGTCCGCTCCGCGTAGCGGCTCACGGCCTTCTGTACCGGGGGCAGCAGCATGAGCAGGCCCAGCGCGTCGGAGATCAGGCCGGGGAGTATCAGGAGGAGTCCACCCAGCATCATCAGGCCGTTGCCCTCGCTGTTCGGTCGGGCGGCCTCGGGCATCACGCCTGCCTGCTGCTGTTGCAGGGTCTCCGTGAGGTTCCTGAAGGCCCGGCGGCCCGCGCTCTTGATCACCACGGATCCGAGGACGATGCCCGCCACCAGCAGCAGGAAGACCACGAAGCCGCTGGAGGCGCCCGCGACCACGGTCAGCAGCCAGATCTCCAGCACGAGCCACGCGGCGATGCCCAGCGGCAGGAAGGTGCGCAGGCGGGAGCGCGGGGGCCGGGCGGGGGACCTGGGGGTCTGAGCGCCAGTCGTCATACCCCTAGTGTGCCTGGCCCCGGCTCAGCACGGCATAAGGGGACGATCAGGCGTTCTCGCCGGGCGTCTGTGTCGGCTTGTCGCCCGTCTCGGTCGCCTTCTCGGTCGCCTTCGCGGCAGACGGCGCAGCCGTCTCGGCAGAGCTCTCGGCCACCGTCCCGGCAGAGCCCTCAGCGACCTTCTCGGCAGAGTCTTCAGCCGCCTTCTCGGCCGGTTTGACGCCCGGCACGTCGTCCGGCGGCGCCTCGGCCGGTGCTCCGGTCGGCTTGCCGGCCGCCCTGCCCGGCTCTCTGCCGGGCTGCCTGTCGCGGCCCAGCACCTTGCCGACCCGCTCCCCCACACCCCAGGTGGTGACCCGCCAGAGCGCCTCCACCAGGATGTCGCGGCTCATCTTGGAGTCGCCGAATTCGCGCTCGACGAACGTGATCGGCACCTCGACGACGTGGTAGCCCGCCTTGATCGCCCGGCGGGCGAGGTCGACCTGGAAGCAGTAGCCCTGCGAGGAGACCTCGTCCAGGCCGAGCCCCTCCAGGGTCTCGCGGCGGAAGGCGCGGTAGCCACCGGTGACGTCGCGCAGCGGCAGGTCGAGCGCGAGGCGGGAGTACATGCTGCCGCCGCGGGAGATGAATTCGCGGGACCTGGGCCAGTTCACCACCCGGCCGCCGGGCACCCAGCGGGAGCCGAGCACCAGGTCGGCGCCCTTGAGGGCGGTCAGCAGACGGGGCAGTTCCTCGGGCTGGTGGGAGCCGTCGGCGTCCATCTCGATCAGTACGCCGTAGCCGTGCTCCAGGCCCCAGCGGAAGCCCGCGAGGTAGGCGGCGCCCAGGCCCTCCTTGCCCTTGCGGTGCAGGACCTGGACGTGGTCGTCCTCGGCGGCCAGTTCGTCGGCGAGCTTGCCGGTGCCGTCGGGGCTGTTGTCGTCGGCCACGAGAACGTGCGCCTGAGGGACCGCCTCGCGCACGCGCGCGACGATCGCCTTGATGTTCTCCGCCTCGTTGTAGGTCGGAACGATCACCAAGGCCGTGCCCAGGGGGCCGAACCGCCTCCCCCGCCCCGCTTCCGCGGGTGTCCCGTCGCCGTCGTTCACCGCTGCCCCTTCATGTCCGTACGCAGAGGACCACCATAATGGCCGCGGCCTGCGATGACGTGACAGGACGTTCGTATGGCGGTGTCATTTCCCGAGCATCGGGGTAGGGATGCACGGTTAAGGACCGTTTCCACTACGGATGGGGGCCCGGCGCCCTTCGGGCCGACCCGGGGCCCGCTGGCTGCGGGTCGACCGAAAGCCGTTGTCTACTGAGCGCCCGGGCCCCACCCGGGTCACACCTCCCGACCGGCCGGAATGTTCCCTCGTCGCGTCGCGAGCGCTGAGCCTGGCTCCCAGCGACGGTGCGCCGGTGCGGCACACCGTCCCTGACCCAGCGGCGCCGCGACGCGTGCGCGGAAGATTCCCCGGTCGGGCGTCCGGTGGTGGACCCGGCCGAACCTACCGGCCCCCCGCCGTCGCCTGTCAACAGTCGTTCGACCTGCGACTTCCATGTCAACGCGCAGGTCAGAGCGGAGGACGTGCAGGTGGCAGACGGAAGAAGATCATCGCTCCGTCGGCCGTGGAGATCACTCGCCCGGCCGTACGAACACCGTCCGTCCGCCCACCACGGTGCGCAGGCAGACGGGCAGGTCCCGGCCCGGAGTCAGATCGGGCAGGCCGGGGGTGCCGGAGCGCGGGTCGGTGGACCAGCGCGCGACCCGGTCGTCGGGGGCCTGGACGACGAGCTCGCCGGTGCGCCACACGGCGTAGTCAGCGGGTGCGCCCGGCACCAGGACGCCCGCGTCGTCGCGTCCGATCGCCCGCCAGCCGCCGCGCGTGTGCGCGGTGAAGGCCGCGCGTACGGAGACGCGGTGCTCGGGCGCACGGTGGAACGCTGCGGCCCGGACGGTACCCCACGGGTCGAGGGGCGTGACCGGGCTGTCGGAGCCGAAGGCGAGCGGGACGCCGGCCCGCAGCAGGGCCGCGAAGGGGTTGAGGGTGCGGGCCCGCTCGCCGCCCAGACGCTGGGCGTACATGCCGTCCTCGCCGCCCCACAGGGCGTCGAAGGCCGGCTGGACGGAGGCGGTCAGGCCCAGCTCGGCGAAGGCCGCGACGGTCTCGGGGGTGAGCATCTCGGCGTGCTCGACGCGGTGGCGGGCGGCGCGGACCCGGGCGAGGCCGAGCTCGTCGGCGGCGGCGCGCACTCCCTCCACCACGGCGGTCACGGCGGCGTCGCCGATGGCGTGGAAGCCCGCCTGGAGGCCGGCCTCGGTGCAGGCGACGACGTGGGCGGCGACGGCGGCGGCGTCCAGGTACGCGGTGCCGGTGTGGCCTGCGTCGGCGTACGGCTGGTGCAGGCAGGCGGTGTGCGAGCCGAGGGAGCCGTCGACGAAGAGGTCGCCCGCGGCACCTACGGCGCCCAGTTCCCTCGCCTTGTCGACGTCCTGTTCGGCCCAGTATCCGATCACTCGCGGGCCGCGCTCCCCTGCCGCGAGGCGCAGCAGGCCGGTGAGGTCGTCCTCGGAGGAGATCTCCGGGCCTGCGCACTCGTGAACGGTTCCGATGCCGAGGGAGGCCGCGTGCGCGAGGGCGGCACGCTGGGCCTCGGCGCGCTGGGCGGGGGCGACGGCCCCGAGTGCGGCGGCGCGTGCGGCGTGGTGGGCGTCGGCGGTGAGCGGGCCGTCCGGCCGGCCGACGCCTTGCGGGACCAGGTCGAGCAGGGCGGTGGTGACGACGGCCGAGTGGACGTCGATACGGCTGAGGTAGAGGGGGCGGCCGCCGGTGGCGTCGTCCAGCTCGGCGCGTGTCGGGGGCAGTCCGTCGGGCCAGCGGGAAGCGTCCCAGCCGTGGCCGAGGAGGACGCGGTCGTCCGGACGGGCCGCGGCGAAGTCCCGTACGAGGGCGAGGGCCGCCTCGCGGGTGGCGGCGCCGGACAGGTCGAGGCCGGTGAGGGCGAGGCCCGTGGACGTGGTGTGCACGTGTGCGTCGGTGAACGCCGGGGTCACCAGGGCGCCGTCCAGGTCGATCACCTCGTCCACGCTGTCCGCGAAGGCGTCCGCGGCACCCTCGGAGCCGACCCAGGCGACCTGGCCGCGTTCGACGACCATCGCCGTCGCGAAGGGGTCGGCGGGACTGTGGACCTCGCCGCGGCGCAGCAGGACGGTCGTGGACGGGGTGGTGGACTCACTCATGAACACCAGTCTCGCCCCTTGCCCGGACCACACGGCAGTCGGGGCGGCCGCGCCGGGCGTACGGGCGGTCGCGCCGGGCATGCGGGCGGTCGCGCCGGGCGTACGGGCGGTCGCGCCGGGCATGCGGGCGGCCGCGCCGGGCGTACGGGCGGTCGCGCCGGGCGTGCGGACAGGAGAGCCGGGCGCGCGGGGGAAAGCCGGGCGCCCGGGGAGAGACGGGCAGCTGAGCACGGACGTCACGGTGGCCGCCCGTCGTGCCACCGCACGCCGCGTGCGGGCCGAAGCCGGCCCCGGAAGACGTCGTTCCCGGCCGCCGACGGTGCCCCCGGCGCGGCGCGCCCCCGGGCGGCCCGTCGCCGCGCTCTCGACTCGTGCCTCCGCCCCGCAGCGGCCGGCCGTGCACCGCACGCCCCGACGCCCGAGGCGGCGCGGGGGCCCTGCCGACGGTCAGATCCGCGGCGGCCGGGACTCGTACGGCGTCGACAGCACCACGGTGGTCCGGGTCGACACCCCGGCGAGGGAGCGGACCCGGGCGAGCAGTTCCTCGAGCTCGTGCGGTGTGGACACGCGCACCTTGAGGATGTAGTTCTCGTCGCCCGCCACGCTGTGACAGGCTTCGATCTCGGGGACGACGGCCAAACGGTCGGCGATGTCGTCGGGGGCGCTGGGATCGAACGGTTTCACCGAGATGAAAGCGGTCATCGGCAGTCCGACGGCTTCCGGGTCGACGACCGCGGCGTAACCGCGGATGACGCCACGCTGCTCCAGCCGCCGCACCCGCTGGTGCACGGCCGACGTGGACAGGCCCGTGGCCTTGCCCAGGTCTGTGTAGCTCATCCGCCCGTCCTTGACGAGCAGCTGCACGATCTGTCGGTCCAGCTCCTCCATGGCGCAAGAACCTACAGGGCGGTTGATCTCCTCGGATACCTGAGCAGTCCAGGTCATGCCCGGTTCGTGATGTGACGGGGAGTCGGCCGACGGCCGAGAGGGGACAAATCCGCCGCACGGGGCACCTGCGAGCGGCATGTGACGAAGACCACATGCCTTGGACGGTCTCCGTGATGTTCTCGTGATTACCCCGCAAGGGGGACGGGAAGTGCTTGCTGTGGTCGAGGCCGCAGTGCCGTCACGGCCCAGCCCGAGGGGGAGAACCCAATGCAGAGTCTTAAGCGCCCTGGACGTACCACGCCCAAGCGGCAGCAGCCGGTCGTCGAGCTCGTATCGGAGGGCGTCGAACCCGACGCCTTCGACGAGGAGGAACTCGACACCTACGACACCTTCGAGATGTACCGGGTGATCTGCCCGGACTGCACGCAGCCCATCGCCCTGCTGGCGGACGAGGAGGTGCTGCCGGAGCACGCGCTGTGCGCCTCGCCGTGGGACCCGTTCGGCCTCTCGGTCTGCGCGGGCACCGGCCGCAGGGCCACCGAGGCCCGCCCCGCGGACGAGTCGTTCCAGCCCCTCGAGCAGGACACCGCCCTGCTGTTGACGCTCCCCCGGGGCCTCGACTGGCGGACCCAGCCCTTCTCCCACGTCGGCGGGCCGGGCTCGCGCCCGATGCGTGTGCCGAGGATGCGGCGCGAGGCGGCCTGAACCGCCCCGGGCGCCCACCGTCCGAGGCGGGGTGGCCCGAGTCCGTCGACCAGCCGTGCCACGGCTCACAGACCGCCGTGGCGCGGGGCGGCGTGTGCTGCTCCGGGGATCGTGCGGGCCGGTACGGGCGACGCCGTGTCAGGCCCGGCGCGGCAACGGTGACTCGGTGGCGGGCGTCCGCGAACTCACTCTCGATTCCGCGGGCCGGTGTCCTGTCCGCCTGTGCCGCGTTGCCCGGGTATGACCCCCACGTACTCGGCGGCCGGGCGTCGGCCCGGCATGTTCGTCCCGGTGCCCGCGGGACCGGTTCCGCAAGTCCCGGACCCGCCGATCTACCGTGAGCTGATGCGGACCTGGGCCGACCGCGGCCGCACCCTGCCCGGGCGCCACGACCCGGAGTGGGTCAGGCTCGCGGCGCCTCCGCGCGGGCAGGAGGACTTCTTCGCCACCGGTGACTTCCGCGTCACCGGCGGCTCCGGCGACTTCAGCGCCCCTCGGGCCCCGCGAGGTGACGGGCGATGACCATCCGCTGGATCTGGTTGGTGCCCTCGACGATCTGCAGCACCTTGGCCTCGCGCATGTACCGCTCCGCCGGGAAGTCCGCGGTGTAGCCGTACCCGCCGAGGATCTGCACGGCGTCGGTGGTGACCCGCATCGCCGTGTCGGTGCAGTGCAGTTTGGCCATGGCGGCCTGCTTGGCGAACGGCAGGCCGGCGTCGCGCAGCCGTGCCGCCGTCAGGTACAGCGCGCGGCCGGCCTCGATCTGGGTCGCCATGTCGGCGAGCATGAAGCGCAGCCCCTGGAAGTCGGAGATCGGCTTGCCGAACTGCCGTCGCTCGGCCGCGTAGGACACCGCCTCGTCCAGCGCCGCCTGGGCCACGCCGATCGCGCAGGCGGCGATGCCGAGCCGCCCGGAGTCGAGCGCGGACAGCGCGATCGCGAAGCCCTGGCCCTCCTCGCCGAGCCGCCGGGCGTCGGAGACCCGCACGCCGTCGAGGTGGACCTGTGCGGTGGGCGAGCCCTTGAGGCCCATCTTCTTCTCCGGCACCGCGGCGCTCAGCCCTTCGGCGTCGCCGGGGACCAGGAAGGCGGTGATCCCGCGCGGGCCGTCCTCACCGGTACGCGCCATCACGGTGTAGAAGTCGGCGATGCCGCCGTGCGTGATCCACGCCTTGGTCCCGGTGAGCACCCAGTCCTCCCCGGTCCCGGTCCCGGCTCCGCTCCGGCGGGAGGCGGCCCCGCCCTCGCGAACGGCTCTGGTGCGCAGGGACGCGGCGTCCGATCCCGAGGCGGGTTCGGAGAGGCAGTAGGCGCCGAGCAGGCCGCCGCCGAGCATCGCGGGCAGGTACTCGGCCTGCTGCTCCTTGGTGCCGTAGGCGGCGAGCGCGTAGGAGGCGAGCGTGTGCACGCTGACGCCGAGACCGACGGTGAGCCGGGCCGCGGCGAGCTCTTCGAGAACCTGGAGGTACACCTCGTACGGCTGCTCGCCGCCGCCGTACTCGGCGGCGTAGGGCAGACCGAGCAGGCCGGAGTCGGAGAGCAGGGTGAAGACCTCGCGCGGGAAGCGTCCGGCGTCCTCCTCCTCGGCCGCACTCGGGGCGATCTCACGCTGCGCGATGTCACGGACGAGCGAGATCAGATCCCGTGCCTCGTCCGTGGGCAGTTGCCGGTCCACCGGCTGCGGGGCGCGGTCGGGCATGGCGACGCTCTCCTCCCTGTCGGGCACATCGGCGGATGTGCGCCTTGGGTGGAGGCGGTTCCGCCGGGTCGTTCGGGCCTGGCCGATGCTCGCACTCCCGGGTCGCGGAAGCGGCTGACCAGCGGCTGTGCGCTGTGAGTATGCCCGATCGGAGGCATGGAGTCACCAGTTAACGACCGCTTACTTCGAGAAATGTTCCGGCCGGTGCCCGCGTGCCGGATCCGGCACGCGGGACCGCGAACGGTCCGGACCACTGCCCCTCGCCGCTCCGGTCCCCCTACGGTGGAGGACGCGCTCCGGGGCGCCCCCGCTCCGCGCTGTTTCCGCCGCCCCACCCGGTCGGCCCCGGCGGCGAGGATCCAGCACGGTCCGGCCGACACGTCCTTCTGGGAGCCGATCGGTGACCACACGAACGATGAGCCGATCCGTCGACCGGCCGACCCGGTGCGCGGAAACATGGGGGACGAAGGCGCCGAGGTCTGCTCGTGCCCTCCGTCGTCAGGCGTCCCGGCGGGCGGGGGCCGGGGCCGGGCAGGCGGGGTCGAGCTCCTCGATGGCGCGCAGGGTGCCACCGAGCGACTTCACCAGCAGGTCTCGCATGGTCTCGCGGGGCAGTTCGGGGCGGCCGATCCAGTCCAGGGTGGCGCCCTCGACGCTGCACACCCAGGAGAGCAGGCCCATACGGGCCAGTGGTCCGACGTCGGAACGCCCGTACGCCCCTTCGGCGATGGTGACGACGATCGCCTGGCGCACCCCGTCGCGGATGGCGTGCACCTCGGCGTCGAAGCCGACTCCGCCGCTGACGATCGTGCGATAGGCGGCCTGGTTGCGTTCGGCGTAGCGCAGGTAGCCGTCGACGGCGCGGTGGACACGGTCCACCTGCGGCAGGTCGCTGCCGCCCGCCGCGGTGGTGACGAGGTCGGCGACCGAGTCCTGGATGATCGCCAGGTAGTAGCCCCGCTTGGAACGGAAGTAGTAGTAGATCAGCCCTTTGGCGACCTGCGCCTGGCGGGCGATGTCATCCATCGAGAGAGCGTCGTACGACGTGTCGGCGAACAACCGCCGCCCGATGGTGATGAGTTCGGCGCGGCGGGTCAGCGAGCGCTCGGTGCCGCGCGCCCGGGGACGGGCGTCGGCACGCTGTTGACTGATATTCAATTTCGGCCCTGGTCTCCTGCGGGGGGGGGGGCGGGACATCCGCAGTATGGCAGGCCGGGTCGTGGGGCAGGTCACACGAGTGTCACGTCACAGCAGCCCCAACTGGACCACGAGCATCGCGACAACCACGACGAGGGTCCAGCCCATGACGTGCTCGAGGATCTTCGGGCCATCGTCCTTGGGGCCACCGGTACGGACACGGGTGGCGGTGGCGGTGTGTGCGCTCATGGCTTCTCACTGATCTCGACGTGCGTGGACTCCCCCGGCTCCCCCTGGCGGCAGCCGCCCTGTCCACCTTGCCACCGTGAGTGGCTTTTGCGGCGGAGACGTCGGTCACAGCGGGCCGGTGGGCCCCGGCGGACGGCCCCCGGGCCGCGGCCGCAGCGGACGGCCCCCGGGCCGCGGTGGAGCGGTGCCGGGGGCCGTCGCCGCGGTGCGGTGCGGTCAGCGCACGCCCACCGCGGCGAGGGCCTTGCGCTGGCGCGGGCTGGGGTGTGCCGGGAAGTACAGGTAGCAGACACCGCCGGTGCCGGAGGCGACCTTGCCACTGGCGTTGTACCGCTTGGTCCTGAGCCAGATGTTCTCCCACTCGCGCCGCTTGTAGACGCGGCGCACGGCCTCGTTGTCGTCCGAGGCAGGGTCGTTGGCGATCACGTCGCCGTCGGCGGTGAAGCCGATCACGGTCATCAGGTGGCCCGAGGTGCCGTAACCCGCCCCGGTCAGCTCCTCCTCCAGGAAGGACTGGGACGTGATGGCCGGAATGCCCGCCGCGATCAGCGTCTCCAGGTCGGTGAGGGAGCCGAGGCGGGTGACCACACCCTGGAGGCCCTCGAAGGTGGCCGCGTAGGCGGCGTTGAAGGGCCAGTTGCCGCAGCCCTCGTACTGGTGGTCGTACGTGTACCGGGCCGCGTGGCAGACCTGCGGGTCGGCGTAGGAGGGGTCGACCCAGGCGAGCTGCTCCTCGGTGAGCCGGCCGCCCCAGTACTCGATGATCATCTGCGAGGAGGTGGGGCTGCACCAGGCCTCGCCGCCGTTGTCGTACTCGGGGTACTGGCCCTTGTGGATCTCCTGCGAGTAGCGCGGGACGCGCAGTTCCTGGGCGAGCCCCGGGGTGGAGGCCGGGACGGTGAAGCGGTCGGGCACGTCGGAGCCCATCGCGCCGAGCCGCCATACGGTGGGGGTGGCCTTCGTCCCGGGGCGGCGGTACAGGGTGAGCCGGAGCCGGTAGGAGGCCAGGCGCAGGCCGGTGGAGGCGTCGTCGACGGCGAAGGTGTCCGTCCAGACACTGCTCCGGCCGTCGCCCTGGTCGTCGACCGAGGTCCGCTTGATGTCCTGGTCACCGGCCGCCCAGCGGCCCATCACGTACCAGGGAGTGTCCGTGCCGTCGGAGTAGGTGCCCTTGAGCTCGACCTGGAGCCAGGTGCCGCTCGGGGTGTGCGCGTTCCAGGATGCGACGACCTCCGTCGAGGGCACGGCGAGCCGGTGGACGGGCGAGGTCCAGGTCGCGTACTCCCAGGTCCCGGCCCTGCCGGTGTGCGGGTCGGTGTAGTCGGTGGTGCCGGCCGGGACGCCGATCGCGACACCGGGCCGGGCGCCGGCGACGGGGCGGGCCCCCCGCGCGGTGCCGCACCGCCAGTCGCGGAACGTGGTCCAGGCGTGGTAGTCGACCTGCCGGGCGGTCGCGCGGCCCGGCCCCGCGCCGTCTGCGTCCGTACCGGGTGCGGCTTCGGCGGTGGCCGGGATCGCGCTGCCCGCCACGGCGGCCGCGACGGCGGCGGCCAGGACGGTTCTGCGGGACGGCTGTTCGGCTCTGCTCATGGGCGGAAGACCCCCAGGTGTCCGAGTCGGGCGGGTCCGTTGCACGGTTGTGCGCCAACTATGGCCGCAGGCGCCCACTCCTGCCAGCACTTCCACGCACGCCGCGCCACGAATATTGGTGTCGACCAATGGCGTGGGAGGGAACCGGAACGGCGCGGCTAGAGTGCGGGGCGAACGCCGTCCGTCCCTTCGCGCCGCCCAGGACCCGCCATCGACGCCCTCGCAGCCCGGCTCCGCCGGCTTCCTCCCTCCTGCGGGCCCGTGCGCCTGATCGGCGTCGACGGGCACGCAGGCTCCGGCAAGTCCACGTTCGCCGGCCGGCTGGCCACCGAGCTGGGTGGCGCGCCGGTGCTGCACCTCGACGACATCGCCAGCCACGGCGAACTGTTCGACTGGACGGGGCGGCTGCTGAGCCAGGTGATCGAGCCCCTGCGGCGCGGCGACACCGCGCGGTACGCCCCCTACGACTGGCGCGCCCGGTCCTTCGGAGCACCCCGCCCACTGCCGCCGGCCCCGGTGGTCCTGCTGGAGGGGGTGGGCGCCGGCCGCGAGGCGCTGCGTCCGCACCTGGCCCAGCTGCTCTGGATGGAGCTCCCGCGCGAGGAGGCGTGGGCACGCGGACGGGCGCGCGACGGAGCGGAGCAGTGGGCGTTCTGGGACGGGTGGATCCCGGCGGAGCGCCGGCACTTCGCCGACGACCCCTCGCGCCCCTACGCGCACCTTCTGGTACGGCAGGGAGAGGAGGGGTACGAGGTACTCCCGGGACCCGCGGGAACCGCCTCCTCCGCCCACTTCCTCACGTAGGGTGACGGACCCTCCGCAATGTGCTGAACTCGTGAAGATCACTCCCCGACAGCCGGCCGGAGTGCCTCAACTCCGCTTGACCCGGGGGCCGTACAGGTCTTACGTTCTGAATGTGCGGCCGTGCGAAGCCGCCGACAGACGCGAAGCCCCCGGTTGTTCCCCCGTGATCGGGGGCTTCGTTCTGCCCTGAGCGCGTTTTCCTGCTGCTCCGTGACGCGATCCGCTCACTTTCGGTGACCGTCCCGCGTGTGCCCCGCTGCCCCCACCTCGCGGAACAGCCCGCCCCGGCACCCTTCGGAGGACAGACCGCCGCGGGTACGATGCCCTCGGTGCGACCTACGGGCGGTTGCCGCGCGCACCTTGCAACTCCGGTCCACGGCAAAGCCGTTGACCGAGGCGGTCGGCGGGCGACGGCTCGCCGGCATACCGACGGGGGCACGGTACGTGGGGGACGGGATGAATTTCGGCGCGCAGGGCCCGCAGGCCCCGGCCGACCTCGCCTGGCTGCGCGGCGTGGACGCCTACACCATGGGGGCCTATCCGCAGGCGGAGGAGGAGTTCCGGGCCGCGGTACGCATCGATCCGGCGATGGCCGACGGCTGGCTGGGGCTGCACGCGCTGCGCGTCGACACCACCAGCGCGCTGCTCAGGATGTTCCGGCACCGGGAGCGCTTCGGCGAGCAGCGCGCCCGCCACCGCCGCACGCTCAACTCCTGGTACTGGCTGGGCTGGTGGGTACAGCCGGTACTGGAGAGTCCCCGCGATCTGCTGCTGGCGCACGCCTCCCACTGGCTGGACGGCCGCCACGTGCCCGAACTGGACCGGGCGCTGGCCGGACTGCCGCCCGTGGACACCGACGCCCAGGTCCGTTTCCTGCACGCCTGCCGCGCCTACCTGGTCAAGGACTGGGAACAGCTCGTCCGGCACACCGACCCGCTGCTCGGCGATCCCCTGCTGGGCATCGAGGCCGGCCTGTTCAGCGGCATGGCCCGGGTACGCCTGGAGATGTACGGACAGGCCGAGCCGCTGCTGTCGGCGGCCCTCATGCGGTGCCGCAGCGAGCAGCCGCAGCGCAAGGAACTGCGGTACTGGCTGGCGCGGGCACACGAGGGAACGGGGCGCAGCGCCGCAGCGCTGCCGCTGTACCGGGCCGTGCACCGCGTCGACCCGGCCTTCATGGACACCTCGGCCCGGTTGGCGGCGATCGCCGAGAGCGACGGGTACGACGACTCCACCGACCTCGCGGGGCTCACGCAGGCCGGGACGGGAGTGGACGGCCTGGACGGCGCCGACGGACTCGACCCTCTGTTCGGCGCCGAGGAGCGCGGCCTCAAGCTGTCCGCCCCCGAGCCCCCGCTGACCACCCCGCTGCCCTCGCTGACCGGACCGCCGGTGCGCGAGAGGGCGGGCAGGCCGGACCCGTCCCTGCCCACCGGGCCCACCGACCCCGCGTTACTGGAGGAGGCACTCGCCGAGCTGGAGCGCATGGTGGGGCTGGATCCGGTGAAGCGGCAGGTCAAGGCCTTGTCCGCGCAGCTGAACATGGCGCGGTTGCGGGCCGGTCAGGGCCTGCCGGTCCAGCCGCCCAAACGGCACTTCGTCTTCTCCGGCCCCTCCGGCACCGGCAAGACCACCGTGGCCCGCATCCTGGGCCGCGTCTTCTACGCCCTCGGTCTGCTCGGCGGCGACCACCTCGTGGAGGCGCAGCGGGCCGACCTGGTCGGCGAGTACCTGGGCCAGACCGCCGTGAAGGCCAACGAACTGATCGACTCCGCACTCGGCGGCGTCCTCTTCGTCGACGAGGCGTACTCCCTGTCCAACTCCGGTTACGGCAAGGGCGACGCGTACGGCGACGAGGCACTCCAGGTGCTGCTGAAGCGGGCCGAGGACAACCGCGACCACCTGGTGGTGATCCTGGCCGGCTACCCGGAGGGCATGGACCGGCTGCTGGCCGCCAACCCGGGGCTGTCCTCCCGCTTCACCACACGGGTCGACTTCCCGTCGTACCGGCCGCTGGAGCTCACCGCGATCGGTGAGGTCCTCGCGGCCGAGAACGGGGACGCGTGGGACGAGGAGGCGCGCGACGAACTGCGCTCGATCGCCGGGCACGTGGTGGACCAGGGGTGGATCGACGAGCTGGGGAACGGTCGGTTCCTGCGGACGCTGTACGAGAAGAGCTGTGCGTACAGGGATCTGCGGTTGTCCGTGTGTCCCGGGGTGCTGACCCGGGACGACCTGGCGACGTTGCGGTTGCCGGATCTGATGCAGGCGTACGGCGAGGTGCTGTCGGGGAGGGGGCCACAGGACCCTGCGGGCTTGTGAGGCGCCGGCGTTCGAGGCCGGCGCCCCGGAGGGTCCGCTCGCCGCGCCGGCGGGTGGGCGCGGCCGGGGTCAGGGGGTGTCGTTCGGATCTTGCCGGGGTCGCGGGGTCCGATTGCAAGGCGCCGCTTCCCGGAGCCGACCTGATCCAAACGACACCCCCTACGTCGCCAGCGTCACCTCTCTGTGGGCCGGGTCCTTCACCTCGCCCACCAGCAGCTCCAGTACGTCCTCCAGGGCGACCAGTCCCAGCACCTTTCCGGACGCGTCCGCGACCTGGGCCAGGTGGGTCGCTGCCCGGCGCATCACGGTGAGGGCGTCGGAGAGCGGGAGTTCAGGGCGCAGAGTCGTCATCGGGCGCCAGAGGTGCTGCGGGACGGCCCGGTCGGATTCCTCCAGGTCGAGGACGTCCTTGACGTGGAGGTACCCCATGAACGCCCCCTCCCCCGCCGCGACCGGGAAGCGCGAGTACCCGGTGCGGGCCGTGAGCCCGACGACCTCGCCCGGTGTGGCCGAGGGGCTGACCGTGATCAGGGACTCACGCCCGAGGAGCACGTCGGTGACCGGGCGGGAGCCCAGTTCCAGGGCGTCCTCCAGGCGTTCCTGCTCCTCCGGGTCGAGCAGACCCGCCTGACCGGCGTCCTCCACCAGCCGGTTGAGCTGCTCGCTGGTGAAGACGGCCTCCACCTCGTCCTTGGGTTCGACGTGGAACAGCCGCAGGACGCCCTGGGCGCAGGCGCCGAGCGCGGCGGTGACCGGCCTGCAGAGGCGGGCGAAGGCGACCAGACCGGGGCTCAGCCACAGCGCGGCCTTCTCGGGGGCGGCCATCGCGAGGTTCTTCGGGACCATCTCGCCGATGACGAGGTGGCAGAAGACCACGGCGGCCAGCGCGATCACGTAGCCGAGGGGGTGGATGACGCCGTGCGGCAGGTGCATCCACGCGAAGACCGGCTCCAGCAGACGGGCGACCGTCGGCTCGGCGACCGCGCCGAGCGTCAGCGAGCAGACGGTGATGCCGAACTGGGCCGCGGCCATCATCTGCGGAAGCCGCTCCAGTCCGTACAGCACCTGCCGGGCCCGGGCGGTGCCGAGCGGTTCGATCTGGCTGCGGCGCACCGAGACGAGTGCGAACTCGGCGCCGACGAAGAAGCCGTTGGCCAGCACGAGCAGCGCGGCGAAGAGGAGTTGCAGGACGCTCATCGGGTGGCCTCCGGCACGGGCGCCGTCCGCACCAGGCGTATGCGCTCGGCGCGGTAGTGGCCGACCTGGCGGACGGAGAGCCGCCAGCCGGGCAGTTCCGCCCGGTCGCCGACGGCGGGGATGCGGCCGAGCAGGTCGGCGACGAGCCCGGCGACGGTCTCGTACGGCCCCTCGGGCGTCCGGAGGCCGATGCGCAGCAGGGCGTCGACGCGGCAGCTGCCGTCGACGTCCCAGGCGGGCCTGCCCTCCTCGGGCGGGGCGGGGGCCAGTTCGGGAAGGTCCAGGCCGTCGTGCTCGTCGCGGACCTCGCCGACGATCTCCTCGACGATGTCCTCCAGGGTGACGACGCCCGCCGTGCCGCCGTACTCGTCGACGACGACCGCGATGGGCTGCTCGCTGCGCAGGCGGGTGAGCAGCGGCCGGACGGGCAGTGTCTCGGGGACGAGCAGTGCCGGACGGGCGATCCGGCCGGCGGAGGTCCGCAGCCGGTCGTGCGCGGGGACCGCGAGGGCGTCCTTGAGGTGGACGATGCCGACGATCTCGTCGATCTTCTCCCGGTAGACGGGGAAGCGGGACAGGCCGGTGGCGCGGGTCAGGTTGACGACGTCCTGGGCGGTGGCCGAGGAGTGCAGTGCGCTGACCTTCACGCGCGGGGTCATGACGTGCTGCGCGGTCAGCCCGCCCAGCGACAGGGTCCGCACGAAGAGGTCGGCGGTGTCCTGTTCCAGGGCGCCGGCCCGGGCGGAGTGCCGGGCCAGAAAGACCAGTTCGCCGGGGGTGCGGGCGGAGGCCAGTTCTTCGGTGGGTTCGATGCCGAGAGCGCGGACGAGGCGGTTGGCCACGGCGTTCAGCGCGGCGATCACCGGGTGGAACAGCCGGGCGAAGGCGTGCTGCGGGCCCGCGACGAAGCGCGCGACCTGCAGGGGCCTGGACACCGCCCAGTTCTTGGGCACGAGCTCGCCGATCACCATCTGCACCGCCGAGGCCAGCAGCATGCCCACGACGACACAGACCCCGGGGACCGCGCCGTCGGGGATGCCGGTCGCCGTGAACGGGCCGTCCAGGAGCTGGGCGAGCGCCGGTTCGGCGAGCATGCCGACCACGAGGGAGGTGATGGTGATGCCGAGCTGGGTGCCGGAGAGCTGGAAGGACAGCTCCTTGAGGGACTCGACGACCCGGCGGGCACGCCGGTCGCCGTCGGCGGCGGCCCGCTCGGCGTCCGGCCGTTCGACGGTCACCAGACCGAACTCGGCGGCGACGAAGAACCCGTTGGCGAGAATCAGCAGGAACGCGGCTGCCAGGAGCAGCAGGGGGAGGGTCATGATGCCGCCGCCTGCGGGGTGTCACGGCAGGGGGCGGCGCAGGTACTGCAGGACGGTCCGTCCATCGCCGGAGGGAGTCACTCCTCGGGTAGCGGGAACCCCCGCGCACCGGGCGGAGCGACGGGGGCGAGGACGCGACGACCGCGTCCTCGTTCCCAGATTAATCACCAGGAGGGTGCCCGCGGCAGGGTCGCCGCACCCGCGTCAGGCGCGGGGCGCCTCGGGGGCGGCGGCGGAACGGGCCTCGACGAGCGCGCGCAGAGCGCGCGCGTCCTGGATGGCGCGCTTCCGGGCGATGCCCGGCTGGATCCCGAGCGCGGGCAGGCTGGTGCCGTCACTGAGGTCCAGGAAGGCCCAGGGGTCGCCCTGCCGGAGGTTGACCCGGAGAACCTCGGCCCAGGCGAGGCGCCGCTTGGTGGTGAGGTTGACGACGGTGACGCCCGCCTCGTCGGCGGTGACCCGGGGCCGGGCCAGCAGGAGCAGGACCCCGGCGAGGAGGAGGGCCGTCAGCACGAAGCTGAGGCGCTCCCCCGTGCCGAGGCCGCCCAACAGCATCCCGACCGCCGAGATGGTCACGAACGTGCCGGCGGCGAGGACGGACAGGACCACCCGGGTGCGGCCCGGCCGGAAGGTCACGGGCAGTGCGGGCAGGTCCGGTGTGGCGTCCGGCGTGGTGTCGGGCATGGCGTCGCTCCGGGTCGTGCTCAGAGATCAGAGACGGCAGGCGTGGATGGCGGTGGTCAGGATGGCCCGCGCGCCGATCTCGTACAGATCGTCCATGATCCGCTGGGCCTCCTTGGCCGGGACCATCGCCCGGACGGCGACCCAGCCCTCGTTGTGCAGCGGGGAGACGGTCGGGGACTCCAGGCCGGGCGTGAGCGCGACGGCCTTCTCCAACTGCTCCACACGGCAGTCGTAGTCCATCATCACGTACGTCCGGGCCACCAGGACACCCTGGAGGCGGCGCAGGAACTGCTGCACCTTGGGTTCCTCCGCGTCCGCGCCGGAGCTGGGGGCACCCCCGGACGAAGTCTGGGGGAGGATCACGATGGCCTCGGACTTCATGATGGGCTCGCCGAAGACCTCCAGGCCCGCGTTGCGCAGGGAGGTCCCGGTCTCGACGACGTCCGCGATGACCTCGGCGACGCCGAGCTCGATGGCGGTCTCGACGGCGCCGTCGAGGTGGACGACGGAGGCGTCGACGCCCCGGTCGGCCAGGTGCGCCGCGACGATGCCCTCGTAGGAGGTGGCGACGGTCCGGCCCTCCAGGTCCTCGATGCCGTTCGCGGTGCCCGGCTTGGCGGCGAAGCGGAAGGTGGAGCGGGCGAAGCCGAGCGGGAGGATCTCCTCGGCGTCGGCGCCGGAGTCGATCAGCAGGTCGCGGCCGGTGATGCCGATGTCGAGCTTGCCGGAGGAGACGTAGATCGCGATGTCGCGGGGGCGGAGGTAGAAGAACTCGACCTCGTTCGTCGGGTCGACGATCCGCAGTTCCTTGGACTCGCGGCGCTGCTGGTAGCCGGCCTCATGCAGCATCTCCCCCGCGGGGCCTGACAGGGAACCCTTGTTGGGGACGGCGATGCGCAGCATGAGGTCGGCTTCCTTTGTGTGAAGGGGTGAAGAAAAGGGGGGCTGGGCTTTACAGGTGGGCGTAGACGTCGTCCAGGGAGATCCCGCGGGCGACCATCATCACCTGGACGTGGTACAGCAGCTGGGAGATCTCCTCGGCCGCCGCCTCCTTGCCCTCGTACTCGGCGGCCATCCAGACCTCGGCGGCCTCCTCGACGACCTTCTTGCCGATGGCATGGACGCCCTTGTCGACCAGCTCGGCGGTGCGGGAGGTGGCGGGGTCGCCGTTGGCGGCCTTGTGCTGGAGCTCGGTGAAGAGCTCCTCGAAAGTCTTCTTGGACATGATGGCGCCCACTTTACGCGTAGTGCCGGGCGGGCTAACGCCACGGTTCGGATACCGAGCGGAGCGTGGCCGCCGTGGCGACGGCCGCGGTCACCGCCTCGTGGCCCTTGTCCTCGCTGGAACCCTCGATGCCGGCCCGGTCCAGGGCCTGCTCCTCGGTGTCGCAGGTGAGCACGCCGAAGCCGATGGGGACACCGGTGTCGACCGAGACCTGGGTGAGGCCCTGGGTCACTCCCTGGCACACGTAGTCGAAGTGGGGGGTGCCGCCGCGGATGACGACACCGAGGGCGACGATCGCGTCGTAGCCGCGGCCCGCGAGGACCTTGGCGACCACCGGGAGCTCGAAGCTGCCGGGGACCCGGAGCAGGGTCGGCTCGTCGATGCCCAGCTCGTGCAGGGCGCGCAGGGCGCCGTCCACGAGTCCGTCCATCACCTTGTCGTGCCACTGTGCCGCGATGACGGCGACCCTCAGGTCCCCCACGTTGCGTACGGACAGCTCCGGTGCACCCTTGCCGCTCACGTCTCTCCTCGGATCCCTTGCCTACGGGGTTTGCTGGGTTTGCTGGGTCTACTGCGTCTACTGGTTGCCGCAGGTGGACACGGGCGTCGCGTCCAGCCAGGGCAGGTCGTGTCCCATCCGGTCCCGCTTGGTGCGCAGGTAGCGGAGGTTGTGCTCGCCGGCCTGGACGGGCATCGGCTCGCGGCCGGTGACCTGGATGCCGTGCCGTTCGAGGGCGTCGCTCTTGTCCGGGTTGTTGGTCATCAGGCGGACGCCGCGGACGCCGAGGTCGGCGAGGATCTGCGCGCCGGCGCCGTAGTCGCGGGCGTCGGCGGGCAGGCCGAGTTCCAGGTTGGCGTCGAGGGTGTCCCGGCCGCGCTCCTGCAGTTCGTAGGCGCGCAGCTTGGACATCAGGCCGATGCCGCGTCCCTCGTGGCCGCGCAGGTAGACCACGACTCCGCGGCCCTCGGCCTGGATGCGGTCCAGGGAGGCGTCGAGCTGGGGGCCGCAGTCGCAGCGCTGGGAGCCGAAGACGTCTCCGGTGAGGCACTCGGAGTGGATGCGGACCAGAACGCCGGTGCCGTCGCCGATCTCGCCGTGCACGAGGGCGACGTGTTCGACGCCGTCGACGGTGGAGCGGTAGCCGTAGGCCGTGAACTCGCCGTGCCGGGTGGGCAGGTGGACCTCGGCCTCGCGGCGGACGGTGGGTTCGGCGGAGCGGCGGTAGGCGATCAGGTCCTCGATGGAGATGATCGTCAGGCCGTGCTTGCGGGCGAACGGGATCAGCTCGGGCAGGCGGAGCATGCGCCCGTCCTCGCCGGCGATCTCGACGATGGCGCCGGCCGGGCGCAGCCCCGCGAGGCGGGCGAGGTCGACGGCGGCCTCGGTGTGGCCGTTGCGCACGAGCACGCCGCCGGAGCGGGCGCGCAGCGGGAAGACGTGGCCGGGCCGGACCAGGTCGGCGGGCTCGGCGGCACCGCTCGCGAGGAGCTGCAGGGTGGTGGCCCGGTCGGAGGCGGAGATACCGGTGCTCACACCGTGAGCGGCGGTGGCGTCGACGGAGACCGTGAACGCGGTCTTCATCGACTCGGTGTTGTCGCCGACCATCTGCGGGAGCTGGAGGCGGTCCAGCTCGTCGCCCTCCATGGGGGCGCAGATCAGGCCGCGGCACTCGCTCATCATGAAGGCGACGATCTCCTCGGTCGCCTTCTCGGCGGCGACGACGAGGTCGCCCTCGTTCTCGCGGTTCTCGTCGTCGACGACGACGACCGGGCGTCCGGCGGCGATGTCCGCGATCGCCTGCTCGACGGGGTCGAGGCCGAGGTCGTCGACGCCGTCGGTGCTGTAGAGGATCGGTGCCGTGCTCATGCCGGCGCTCCTTCCGGGACGGGCCGCGCCGCGGTGCGGGAGCGCAGCCACCAGTCGCGCAGGCCCCACAGGACGAGCGCGCCGTAGATGACGTAGACGAAGCCGGAGAAGGCGAAGCCGTTGGCGAAGTTCAGCGGGACGCCGACCAGGTCGACCAGCAGCCAGGCGAACCAGAACTCGACCATGCCGCGGGCTTGGGCGTACATGGCGACGACGGTGCCGACGAAGATGTACGCGTCCGGCCAGGGGTCCCAGGACAGGGTGGGGAAGGCGGTGAACAGGCCGCCGACCGCGAGGGTGCCGACGGCGGCCGCGGCGAGCAGGGCGCCGCGCTCGCGCCAGGTGGCGAACCGGACGGCGATCGAGCCGTCCTGCGTCTGCTGCCGGCCGCGGTTCCACTGCCAGAAGCCCCAGGCGGCGACGATCATGACGACGATCTGCTTGCCCGCGCTGCCGGAGAGGTGGGCGGTGGCGAAGGCGGTGAAGAGGATGAGCCCGGAGACGAACTGCACGGGCCAGGTCCAGATCGAACGCCGCCAGCCGAGCGCGAGACCGAGCAGACCGATCACGTTGCCGATCATGTCCGACCACTTGATGTGCTGGTCGAAGAGCGTGAACGCCTCGGAGTTGAGCCAGTTCACCGGGTGCCCCCCTGGGTGCCGAGCAGCCGCTCGACGTACTTGGCGATGACGTCCACCTCGAGGTTGACCGGGTCGCCGGGCTGCTTGAGGCCGAGCGTGGTCAGGGCGAGGGTGGTGGGGATGAGGCTGACGGTGAAGAAGTCCGGTCCCGCGTCGACGACGGTGAGGCTGATGCCGTCGACGGTGATGGAGCCCTTCTCCACGACGTAGCGGGCGAGGTCGGCGGGGAGGGAGATCTTGACGATCTCCCAGTGCTCGGAGGGCTTGCGCTCCAGGATCTCGCCGGTGCCGTCGACGTGGCCCTGCACGATGTGCCCGCCGAGGCGGGCGCCGACGGCGGTGGGGCGCTCCAGGTTGACGCGGGAGCCGGTGGTGAGGGCGCCGAGGCTGGAGCGGTTCAGGGTCTCGGCCATCACGTCCGCGGTGAACTCGTCACCCTCGTGGTCGACGACCGTGAGGCAGACGCCGTTGACGGCGATGGAGTCGCCGTGCCGTGCCCCTTCGGTGACCACGGGGCCGCGCACGCGGAAGCGACAGGCGTCGTCGAGGGTCTCGACGGCGGTGATCTCGCCCAGCTCTTCGACGATTCCGGTGAACACTTCCCGGGTCCTCCTGCCTCTTCGGGCACGGACTCCGGGGCTGTCGAGAACGACAGAGATCGCGAGCGAGGGCACCGGGAGCGACGCCGGACGGGCCCACCCGTGACGGGCGGGCCCAGAGATCGGCGGCGCGCACGTGTGCTCGCCCGCGGCGCACTGCCTCCCATCCGGACTTTAACCGTCGGTCCAGGAATTTCACCTGGTCAACCGGTCGCTGGAGGCGACCGGGTCGCGGACTGTAACCGCCGGTTCGGACTTTCACCGACCCCGGAGTGCGCTGCTTCTGGTACACGGCCAGTGTGCCACGACTGATCCCGGTCCATGCGGACGGAGTGTGTGGAGTGGCTCACAGAGTGCTCACTCCCGGGCCCGGTCGCGCCATGGCCGCCCCCAACCGGGGTACCGTCCCTCCGCGTTGAGATTGGTCCATACCTATTGACTCACTGGTCTAGTCCTCTCTAGGGTCTGCGCAACTTCCGTGGAGAGGAACCGACTGTGCCTTCCCCGTCACGCTCCAGAACCCGCCACAGAGCGGGACCGGCCCTGTTCGCGGCGGCCGCCGCCGTCGCCGGCCTCCTGCTGGCCGGCCTCCCGGCGACCGCGTCACAGGCCGCCGGCCAGGAGACCTGTCGTCCCGACGGGCTCTACCGGACCCCGGGCGTCGATGTCCCCTACTGCTCGGCCTACGACTCGGCGGGCCGGGAGAAGATGGGCGCGGACCACCCGCGCCGGGTGATCGGCTACTTCACGGGCTGGCGCACCGGCAAGGACGGCAAGCCGGCGTATCTGGCCTCGGACATCCCGTGGGACAAGATCACCCACATCAACTACGCCTTCGCGCACGTGGACGGCGGCAACAAGCTCTCCGTCGGCCCGGACAGCGCGAAGAACCCCGCGACCGGCATGACGTGGCCGGGGGTCGAGGGCGCCGAGATGGACCCGGGCCTCCCCTACAAGGGTCACTTCAACCAGCTGAACAAGTTCAAGAAGCAGCACCCGGACGTCAAGACGATGATCTCGGTGGGCGGCTGGGCCGAGACCGGCGGCTACTTCGCCGACGACGGCACGCGCGTGGACTCGGGCGGCTTCTACTCGATGGCCACCAACGCCGACGGCTCGGTCAACCAGGCCGGCATCGACACCTTCGCCGACTCGGCGGTCGACTTCGTGCGGAAGTACGGCTTCAACGGCGTCGACATCGACTACGAGTACCCGACGACGATGAAGGACGCGGGCAACCCGCTCGACTGGTCCTTCGCGAACGGCCGCCGGGCCGGGCTGGTCAAGGGCTACGCGGCCCTGATGAAGACGCTGCGCGAGAGGCTCGACCGCGCGGGCGCCGCGGACGGCAGGCACTACCTCCTCTCCGTCGCCGCGCCCTCCTCCGGCTACCTGCTGCGCGGCATGGAGACCTTCCAGGTCCAGAAGTACCTGGACTACGTCAACATCATGTCCTACGACCTGCACGGCGCCTGGAACGAGCACGTCGGCCCGAACGCCTCCCTCTTCGACGACGGCAAGGACTCCGAACTCGCCGCCGCGAACGTCTACGGCAGCGCCCAGTACGGCGGCATCGGCTACCTCAACACCGACTGGGCCTACCACTACTTCCGCGGCTCCATGCCGGCCGGCCGCATCAACATCGGCCTGCCGTACTACACCCGCGGCCACAAGAACGTCCAGGGCGGAACCGACGGCCTGTGGGGCAGGGCGTCCGCCTCCTCCTGCCCGGCGGGCTCCGGCCTGACCAAGTGCGGTGACGGCGCCGTCGGCATCGACAACCTCTGGCACGACCTCGATACCAACGGCAAGGAGTCCCCGGCGGGCTCCAACCCGATGTGGCACGCCAAGAACCTCGAGAAGGGCATCGTCGGCGACTACGTCACCGACTACGGCTTCCCGGCGGACACGAAGCTGACGGGCACCTATGCCCGCAAGTACGACCCCACGCTGGTCGCGCCCTGGCTGTGGAACGCCGAGAAGAAGGTCTTCCTCTCCACCGAGGACGAGCAGTCGGTCGGGGCCAAGGCCGACTACGTGGTGGACCGCGGCATCGGCGGCACCATGATCTGGGAGCTGGCCGGCGACTACGACTGGAACGCCGCCAAGGGCCAGTACGAGACGGGCGACACGCTCACCTCGCTGATGTACGACACGTTCAAGTCGGCCGCGCCGTACGGCGCGAAGAAGTCGAACGCGGACCTGCCGACGGAGGCCGTGGACGTGGACGTGGAGTTCACGGACTTCAAGCTGGGTGACTCCAACTACCCGATCACTCCCAGGCTGCGGATCACGAACAACACGAAGACCGCGCTGCCGGGCGGCACCGAGTTCCAGTTCGACTACGCGACCTCGGCCCCGGGGAACGCCTCCGACCAGTCCGGTTTCGGCACCAAGGTCATCAGCAGCGACCACACGGGCGGCAACGCGGGCGGCCTGAAGGGCGACTTCCACCGGGTGTCGCTGAAGCTGCCGGCGTGGCAGTCGCTGGCGCCGGGCGCGACCGTAGACCTGTCGTTCAACTACTACCTGCCGGTGTCGACCCCGTCGAACTGGACGGTGACGATCGGCGGCAAGGCGTACGCCCTGGCCGGCGACCTCGCCCGGGGCACGACCGTGGTGGACCCGGGAACGCAGACACCGACCCCCACGCCGACGCCCACGGAGACCCCCGGTCCGAGCCCGAGTCCGACGGACGGCGCCGGGCAGTGCGCGGCCCCGGCCTGGGAAGCGGCCGCGGCGTACGGCGCCGGCGTCACGGTCTCCCACGAGGGGCACTCGTGGAAGTCCAAGTGGTGGACGAAGGGCGAGGAGCCCGGCACCACCGGTGAGTGGGGCGTCTGGCAGGACCTCGGCGCCTGCTGACCCCGACGAGACCGGCCCGGCGGCGGTGACGAAGGCCCTTGCCCGCCGCCGGGCCACCCAAGGTGCCGGCCCGTACCACCCCAGAGGCACCACCGCCACCGCCACGGAAGTGGCGTCGAGCGCCCCGCCGGCTACCGCTCCGGCGGGGCGAACAGCTCGTCCTGGGCACGGTCGCGGGCGGTCAGCAGTGCCCCGCGCAGTACGGCACCGCCGCCCAGCGTGCTGGGCCGCACCTCGGTGGCCAGCGGTGACATCCGGGTGAGGCGGTGCTGGACGCGGGCGGCGAGCGTGTCGGCGCCGGCCCGGCCCACCTCGCCGGCCAGCACCAGGCAGCCGGGGTCCAGGACGGAGACGACGGCGGCGGCCCCGAGGGCGATCCGGTCGGCGAGCTCGTCGAGGAACCGCTCCGCGGCCGGATCCGGGGCCGGGTGCCGGCCCCGGGACGTATCCGCCCGGCGTACCGCCTCCCGCACCAGCGCGGCGGCGTGCGGCTCGGGCCCCTCGGGCACTGCCGTCACCCCGTGCCGCGCCGCCAGGGCGGTCACCGCCGCCGCACCGGCCACGGAATGGAAGCCGCCGTCGCAGTCGGTGGCCGACGGCAGGCCCGGAGTGCCCGGCACCGGCAGGAAGCCGATCTCGCCCGCGCCGCCGGAGACACCCCGCCGCAGCGTGCCGTCGAGGACGACCGCGGCGCCGATGCCCAGGCCGAGCCAGAGCAGGACGAACGTGTCCCGGCCCCGGGCCGCCCCGTCGCGCTGCTCGGCCAGGGCGGCGAGGTTGGTCTCGTTCTCGACGCCGATCCGCGCCTCGGGGAACTTCTCCTGCAACGCGGCCACCAGCCGGCGGTGCCACTCGGGCAGCCCGGTGGAGTCGCGCAGCTCACCACTGGCCGGGTCGATCAGGCCGGGCGCGCCGATGCCGACGCTGTGCAGCCGGTCGGCCCCGGCCTCCTTCGCCGCGCGCTCGACCAGGCCCACCGCCTGTTCCACCGCGGGGCCCGTCCCGGTGTCGTCACCGATCGGCACGGACGCCTCGGCGAGCACCCGGCCGAGCAGGTCGGACACCAGCACGGCGACGCCCTCGGTACGTACGTCCAGGGCGGCGAGGTGGGCGCGTCCGGCGACGATGCCGTACAGCTTGGCGTTCGGTCCCCGGCGCTGCTCGCCCGACTCTCCCGCCACCTCGACCAGACCGGAGGCGGTGAGGCGTTCGACGAGGTCGGCCACGGTGGGCCGGGACAGGCCGGTCAGTTGCTTCAGCTGCCCTGCCGTCAACGGGCCCTCCTGCTGGAGCAGGTGCAGGGCGAGCCGGTCGTTGATGGCCCGGGCGGTGCTCGGGGATGCGGGCATGCCGGGATCCTTCCAGATCGGCGGCGCGGGGGCCCGCGCCCATACTCCCTATCTATCAGGCAGGGTTCCTGATAGTTTACGCGGCGCGGTGGGCGCAGTGAGCGCGGTGAGCGCCGTGACGCCAGGCAGTCGAACCGGTGCAGACCCGACGGAGGGGCCAGAGAATGAGCGCAGTGGTCTACGAGCAACGCACGGTGAGGCGCGCCCGGTACGCCGTGGCGGCCGTGTTCGCCGTGCACGGCGCCGTCACCGGCTCGTTCGCGACACGCGTGCCGTGGATCCAGGACCATGCCGGGGTGAGCGCGGGCCAGTTGGGTCTGGCGCTCGCGTTCCCGGCGATCGGCGCGTCGGTCGCCATGCCGCTGGCCGGCAGCGTCAGCCACCGCTTCGGCGCCCGCACCGCGCTGCGCGGTCTGCTGGCCCTGTGGACGCTGGCGCTCGTCCTGCCCTCCCTCGCCCCGAACCTGCTCACCCTCTGCCTCGCCCTGTTCGTCTACGGCGCCACGGCGGGCATGTCGGACGTGGCGATGAACGCGCTCGGCGTCGAGGTCGAGAACCGGCTCGACAAGTCGATCATGTCCGGGCTGCACGGCATGTGGAGCGCGGGCGCCCTGATCGGCTCGGCGGCCGGCACGCTCGCCGCCCACCTGGGCTCGGACGCCCGGCTGCACCACGCCCTCGCCGCCGCGGTGCTGACCGTGGCGGGCCTGGTGGCCTGCACCTGGGTGCTGGATCTCCAGCCCGCCGAGGACGAGGACCCGCCCCCGAGGTTCGCGCTGCCGCCCAGGTCGGCGCTGCTGATCGGCGCGGTCGGGTTCTGCGCGGTGTTCGCGGAGGGTGCGAGCCTGGACTGGTCGGCGGTCTACCTCCGGGACCAGTTGGAGGCCTCGGCCGGTCTGGCGGCGGCGTGCACGACGGGCTTCACGCTCACCATGGCGCTGGCCCGGTTCGCCGGTGACAGGGTGGTGGACCGGTTCGGCGCGGTGCGCACGGTCCGGGTGAGCGGCGTGCTGGCCACCCTCGGCGGTCTGCTCATCGTCCTCGGGAGCCACCCGGCGGTGGCGATGACCGGCTTCGCGCTGATGGGCCTCGGCATAGCCGTCGTCATCCCGCTCTGCTTCGCCGCGGCCGGCCGTGCCGGCTCCAACCCCAGTCTGGCCATCGCGGGCGTCGCCACCATCACGTACACCTCCGGCCTGGTCGCCCCGAGCGCGATCGGCGGTCTGGCCCAGGCGACCAGCCTGGTGGTGTCGTTCGGTCTGGTGACGGTGCTGGCCTGCTGCCTGGTGGTGTTCGCGAAGGTGCTGCGCGCCGGGGACCGGGAGCGCCCGAAGATCAGTCCGTCGAGCGCAGCAGTGCCCGACCGGCAGTCCTGAAGGTGTCGCTCCACGGCGCCGGGCGCAGCGTCTCGGAGTCCAGCCGGACCAGCACCCGGGTGCCGTGGGCGTACGTGGTGGTGCCGTCCGCCGAGCAGAAGCGGAAGCCGTACGTCAGCCCGGTCGTGCCGAGCCGGTCCAGCCAGAGGTGGACGGCGTACGCGCCCGGCCGGGTGACCGGCGCCTCATAGGTGATCGTCAGTTCCCTGACCGCGTTGCAGGCGTCGCCGGCCGCCGCCCAGTCGCCCTCGAACCGGAAGCCGTGCTCGGTCCACAGCTCGGCCCAGGCCCGCTCGGCCAGCACCGGGTAGCGGGCGTTGTGCAGCAGGCCGAGCGCGTCCAGGTCGTCGAAGTGGACGGTGACCGGGACGAGCCGGCCGTAGGAGAGGGCGGGGGCGGCGGGGGCTTCGGCGGTCACGGGTGGGCTCCTGGTCCTGCTCGGCTGTGCTCACGTACGGCGGATCCCCTCCATCCTAAGCGGACGCTCAGCAGCTACGGCCGGGGGAAGGTGCTGGTCAGCGGGGGCGCGGGACGTGGGACCCTCCGGTACCCCTGACAATGGTCCGGACAGTCATCACGTACAGAGAAAGCGAAACCTCACCATGGACCTCGGCGTGCGCTGGAAGCTGCACGGTGACGGGCGCACGCCCGCACCCGGAGCGGTGGTCCGCCCCGACGAACGGCTCTCGTGGCCCCGCACGGCCGGGCTCGGCGCCCAGCACGTGGTGGCCATGTTCGGGGCGTCCTTCGTGGCTCCGGTCCTGATGGGCCTGGACCCCAACCTCGCGATCATGATGTCGGGCGTGGCGACCGTCATCTTCCTGCTCGCCACCCGCGGCCGGGTGCCCAGCTACCTCGGCTGCTCGCTCTCCTTCGTCGGCGTAGCCGCGGTGATCCGGGCGCAGGGCGGCACGAGCGCCACGGTGACCGGCGCGGTGCTGGTCGTCGGCGCCGCGCTGTTCCTGGTGGGTCTCGCCGTGCAGCGGTTCGGGGCACGGATCATCCACGCCGCGATGCCGCCGATCGTCACCGGCGCGGTGGTGATGCTGATCGGCTTCAACCTGGCCCCCGTCACCGCGTCCACCTACTGGCCGCAGGACCAGTGGACGGCGCTGCTGGTGATGCTGTTCACCGGTCTGGCCGTGGTGTGCCTGCGCGGTTTCTGGTCCCGGATCGCGATCTTCCTGGGGCTGGTCTTCGGTTACGTGCTCTCCTGGGTCCTCGACCAGGTCTTCGGCAAGATCCACTCGGTGGACGGCAGCGGCAAGCTCACCGACCACTGGCGGCTGGACTTCTCCGCGGTGGGCCAGGCCGACTGGATCGGCCTGCCGTCCTTCCACGGACCGAGCTTCGAGTGGTCGGCGATCCTGGTCGCCCTGCCGGTCGTCATCGCGCTGGTCGCGGAGAACGCCGGGCACGTCAAGGCGGTCGGTGAGATGACCGGCGACAACCTCGACGACAAGCTCGGCACGGCGATCTCCGCGGACGGCGTCGGCTCGATGCTGTCCACCGCGGTCGGCGGCCCGCCGAACACGACGTACTCCGAGAACATCGGTGTGATGGCCGCGACCCGGGTCTACTCGACGGCCGCCTACTGGGCCGCCGCGGGCTTCGCCCTCCTCTTCGGCCTCTGCCCGAAGTTCGGCGCGGTCGTGGCAGCGATCCCCGGCGGTGTGCTGGGCGGCATCACGGTCATCCTCTACGGCATGATCGGGCTGCTCGGCGCGCAGATCTGGATCAACGCCAAGGTGGACCTGCGCAATCCGCTGAACCTGGTGCCGGCCGCCGCGGGCATCATCATCGGCGTCGGCAACGTCAGCATGGAGTTCACCGACACCTTCTCCCTCAGCGGCATCGCGCTCGGCACCGTCGTCGTCATCACCGGCTACCACGCCCTGCGGGTCTTCGCCCCGGCCCACCTCAAGACGCAGGCGCCGCTGCTGGACGAGGGCACGTCGTCGTACGACGAGCAGGTCGAGGAGGACGGTGACGACGGAGTTCAGCGCGCCAAGTCGTAGGCGTAGGACGGCGTGAACGTGCCCGGCTTCCCCTTGCAGCCGTCCGACTCCCCGGGCAGCTTGACCCACAGGTAGGCGTCGATGCGCCCCATGCCGGTGCTCAGGGTCGGTGCGCGGCCGAGCGTGCGGCCCGCCGGGTCGCACCACTCGCCGTCGGCGGGGGCGCCGTTGCCGTTGCGGCTGGTGTCGATGACGGCGCCCAGGCTCGCGGGGCCGCCGAGGGCGTCGAGGACCGCGCGGTCGTAGGCGACCTCGTCGGCGGTGACGTGGAAGTTGGAGACGTTGCTGAAGATGCCGTCGGAGGAGTCTGTCGAGGCGGCGCCGGCCTGCCTCAGCCAGCCCGCCTGCTTGGCGGGCGCGTGCCAGCCGGAGTGGCCCGCGTCGTAGTAGACCCGGGCGTTGGGGTTGGCGTCCTTCAGGACCCGGCCGGCGCGGGCCAGGGAGGCGAAGCGGTCGGCGCGCTCACCGGCGGACATGCACTCCGCCTGGGCCACCGAGTCGGGCTCCAGGACGACGATGACGTCACCGGAGCCGAGCCCGGCGGCGAAGCGGTCGATCCAGTCGTCGTACGCGTCGAGGTCGGGCGCCCCGCCCTGGGAATGGCCGCCGCAGTCCCGGTCGGGTATCGCGTACGGCACCACCACGGGCACCCGGCCCGCCTCGGCAGCGCCCGAGGTGACGGCGCGGACCCGGGAGGTGATCGTCCCGGGCGTGTAGTCGGCGAACCACACGGCGGCCGGGTGATCGGCGATGCGGGACTGGATGAGGTCCTGGCGCGGGTCGTCGGGGTGGGCCCGGACCCAGTCGAGGACCTGGGACTCGGGGTGCCGGTAGAGCCGGGTCGGGCCCGGGGCCGTCCGGGGCTCCTTCTTCTCGGTCTTCCCGGACTTCTCGGACGTATCGGGCTTCTTCGTCGGCGAAGGGCCGGGACTCGCCTTCTTCACCGGGGCGGAGGCCGAGGCGGACGCGGACGGTGTCGCCGACGACGGGGACGGTTGGACGGGCAGGGACTGCAGCCGCGGCGACCACGTCACTTCCGGACGGGCCTCGTCCGCACTGCCGCCGTCCTCGTCGCCGAACGCGGACAGCATGCCGGTCGCGGTGCCCACCGCGACCACGACGGACGCCGCCGCGACCATCGCGCTGCGGCGGGCGGCACGCCTGCGCTCGGCCCTGCGAGCGGCCAGGCGCCGGGCACGAAGGCCTGACACGTGTGGTTCCCCCTCCCCCGCACGGCGGGCGCGTTCCCCCGTTCTGGGGAAGCGTCGGGCCCGCCGGCACTCCCGCCAGCCTAGAGCTGCGACGCTGCCGCCATGGCGCACAGCGAACAAGTCACGGCGGCCGTCCGGTCGGTGGACGCGGTCCTCTCCCGGATGCGTGCCCTCGACACGACGCTGCCGGCCCGGGACGGGGTGGCGGTCTTCAACCGCGTCTACCTGACCGTCACCGAGGCGGTCGACCGGCACATCGACGGCGGTCGTTTCACGGACTCCAGGGCCGCGATCGCGCTGGATGTGCGGTTCGCGGAGCGCTATCTGGCCGCCGTCGACGCACTGGAGGACGGGCACCGTCCGCCCGCGTGCTGGCGGCCCCTGTTCCAGTTCCGCCGCCATCCCGGCGTACGGCCGTTGCAGTTCGCGCTGGCGGGCATCAATGCGCACATCGGCCACGATCTCGCGCTCTCCGTCGTGGACACGTGTCGTACGCTCGGCTGCGAACCCGTCGACCTGGAGGATGAGTTCGACCGGGTGGGTGATCTCCTCGTGTCGCTGGAGGAGCGCGTCCGCGACGAGCTGATGCCGGGTCCCGACCTCCTGAGGATCACCGACCCGCTGGCCCATCTGCTCGGCTCCTGGAGTCTGGAGCGCGCCCGCGACGCCGCCTGGGCGGCGGCCCGCGCGCTGTGGGCGCTGCGCCGGCTGCCCGACGTCGCCGGGGAGTTCACCGAGCGGCTGGACGAGGCGGTGGGCTTCGCGGGCCGCATGCTGCTCACGCCGCTACCGGACTGATCCGCCGAGTGTTCCCGCGGGGCGCTCGCTCCCGGAAGTGCCCCACGCGGCCGTACGACCTCGGCGGGGACGTTCCCGCCGTGTCCCGCGCGGCGGAACGGATGGGCTACGAGAAGGCCTGACCTGCCGGGGTCCGGCCGGCCAGGCACGTGCGGCGGGCTGCTAGGGGGTGTCGTTCGGATCTTGCCGGGGTCGCGGTCGATCGCAAGGCACCGTTGCCTGGAGCCGACCTGATCCAAACGGCACCCCCTAGTCCTCGGGGAGCTCGACCGGTGCGATCTCGTCGTAGACGTCACCCGGGCCGGGGTTGGTCGCGTCGGTCTCACCGCCGAAGTGGTGCATGACGCCCCAGACCGCGTTGAGCGCGGTCTGGACGGCTCCCTCGGCCCAGCCGGCCGTCCAGGAGATGTCGTCGCCGGCGAGGAAGATGCCCCGCTTGTCCTCGGGCAGCTCCTCCTGCATGAAATGCGTGAACAGGCGCCGCTGGTAGCGGTAGTGACCGGGGAGGTTGGCCTTGAACGCGCCCATGAAGTAGGGCTCGTTCTCCCAGGAGACGGTCACCGGGTTGCCGATGATGTGCTTCCTGATGTCGACCTTCGGGTAGATCTCGCCGAGCGACTTCAGCATGACCTCCATCCGCTCGTTCGCGGACAGCGGCAGCCACTTCAGGCTGTCGTCGCACCAGGTGTAGGAGAGGCAGATGACGGCGGGCTTGTCGGGTCCGTCGTCGAGGAGGTAGGTGCCGCGGGTCATGCGGTCGGTGAGCGTCATCGACATGACGTCCCGCCCCGTGTCCTCGTCCTTGTCCAGCCAGAACGGCCGGTCGACGGGCACGAAGAGCTTGGAGCTCTCCATGTAGTGGGTGCGCTCGATCGCGGTCCAGTGGTCGATCGGGAAGAGCGAGTCGTCGCAGGCGATCTTCGACAGCAGCATCCAGGACTGGGCGGTGAAGATCGCCGCCCGGTACGTACGGATGTCGCCGTCGGCGTCGGTCACGGTGATGCGGTTGCCGGCGGTGCGGGTGAGGCGGGTCACCGCCGGGCGCGGGTCGCCGCCCACGTGCAGGGACTTCAGCGAGGTGCCGTGGGGCCAGTGGACGATCTTCTCCGGCTCGCGTTCCCAGAGCCTCAGCGGCAGCTGTTGGGAGCCGCCGACGATACCGCGGTGGTGGTCGTCGGCCTCGGTGTAGACGACGCGGAGGATCTCCAGGATGGAGTTGGGGAAGTCGGTGTCCCAGCCGCCGGTGCCGAAGCCGACCTGGCCGAAGATCTCGCGGTGCCGGAAGGACTTGAAGGCCTCGGAGTCGCAGAGGAAGCCGTAGAAGGTCTGGTTGTCGAGCTTCTCGACCAGCTTCGCCCAGATCTCGCGGATGCGGGGGACGTCGCGCTCGCGCAGGGCGCGGTTCATGTCGGAGAAGTCGGCGCCCTCTTCGAGGCACTTCGCCCAGGCGTCCGCGACGTCGCGGTAGACCTGGGGGAGGTCGTCCAGCGTCTCGGCGTAGTGCGACTCGCCCTTGAGGTCGACGACGGTGGAGGGCGTGGCCTCGGCGAGCGGGTTGGGGAAGGGGCGGGTCGTCAGCCCGACCAGGTCGATGTAGTGCTGGAGGGCGGTGGAGGAGGGCGGGAAGCGCATCGCGCCCATCTCGGCGGTCAAGGACTCGTCGCAGCCGTCGAAGCCGACGGTCCGCAGCCGTCCGCCGATCCTGTCGGCCTCGTAGACGACGGGCTTGAGCCCCATCTTCATCAGCTCGTAGGCGGCGACGACGCCGGACAGGCCGCCGCCGATGACGGCGACCTCGGTGCCGTGCTCGGTCGCGGGTATCTGGCCGATACCGGCGGGGTGCGCGAGGAAGTCGTCGTACGCGTACGGGAAGTCCGGCCCGAACATGGTGATCGGCGGCTGCTGCTCGTCTGCGTGCTCGATCGCGTTGGGCACGGTGGACGTCATGGGGTACGGACTCCTTGCACAGGTGGAACGGGGGCGTGGCGGTGGGGGAGGTCAGGCGAGGGAGCCGTACAGGCCGGGCCGGCGGTCCTCCAGGTACGGGTTGGTCTCGCGGGACGCGGCGAGGAAGACGGGGTCGGCGTCGGCGAGGACCAGTTCCTCGGCACGCCCGGCGCGGGCGCGGGCGGTCCCGTCGGGGCCGGCGAGGGTGGAGAGCCCGACGAACTCGAACTCGCCCTCCCGGCCGACTCGGTTGACGTACGCCACGTACATCTGGTTCTCGAAGGCCCGCACCGGCACGACGGACTCGGCGACGAACTGGAACGGGTGCATCTGCGCGGTCGGGACGAGCAGCAGGTCGGTGCCGGCCAGCGCGTGCGCGCGGACGTTCTCCGGGAACTCCACGTCGTAGCAGATCATCAGGCCGACGGTCAGCCCGTCGAGCTCCGCCTGGACGACCGGCTGTTCGCCCGGCGTGAAGTGGTCGCGCTCGAAGCAGCCGAAGAGGTGGGTCTTGCGGTAGCCCGCGAGGCGGGTGCCGTCGGCGGAGATCAGCTGGACGGAGTTGAAGACGCTGTCGCCGGCCCGCTCCGGGTAGCCGTACGCGACGGCCAGGCCGTGCCGCCCGGCGATCTCCGCGACGGCGTCGGCCGAGTCGCCGTCGGCGGGCTCGGCGAGGACGGCGATGTCGTCGCCGATCGCGTACCCGGTCAGGAACAGTTCGGCGGTGACCAGCAGCCCGGCGCCCGCTGCGGCGGCCCGGCCGGCGGCCTCGTCGAGGACCTTGAGGTTCTCGACGGTGGAGCCGGGCCGGCCGGAGCTCTGGAGCAGGGCGGTGCGCATGCGTGTTCCTCACCGGTGGGACGGGGGTCGGGGGGTCAGATAGACGGTACGGTCGGCGCCCCGGCCGGACAAGAAGGACCCGTTGCGCGTCCGTGGGCGGATCGTTGCGTCCGGGGCGCGTCTCGCGGCGATTCGTTGTCCGTCCGGTCCCGCTCCGGCGGCCCGGTGGTCCGCCGTCGGACGGGGGCCGAGCCGGGCACGCGGTACGGAGGCGCTCCAGTGGCGGACGGCGGGTCGGTGCCGCCGCCCGCATGCCACGCGGCGATTCGTTGCGCGCTCGCGCCCCGGTCGTGTGCCCGGCTCCTCCCTGGGGCACGCACGCGGGCCCTGCCCGCCCTGCGTCGGGGGCCGCTCCCTTCCCCGGTGCGAGGTGACGGGGGCGCGGTGCCGGAACAGTGGTGGCCGGCAGGCGCCTTCGTCACCTCCGGGCCGCAAGCCGTCACCTCCGGGCCGCAAGCCGTCGCCTCCGGGCCGCACGAGGAGCGGCCCCCGGGGGAGGCCGCCGCGCTCACCGGCAGCGCCAGGCGCCACCGCATCGCCGGGGACGACATCACCTCGCCTCCGACCCGAGGTGACCGACGACTATCGAGGTCGTGCCCGGTCAGCCGCCGCTGCGGTAGGGGCGACGGTGACCAGCAGCAGGGCCGTCAGCAGGTACGGCGCCGCGGACCACGCGAAGGCGGTGCCGTGCCCCGTCACCGTGGCCGCCGCCGTGTAGGCACCGAAGGTGACGAGGGTGCCCAGCTCCGTACCCAGGCCCGCGACCGAGGTCAGCGTCGCCCGCCTGGTGTCGTCGATACGCCGCTGGAGGCGCGCGTCGGCCAGCACGGTCGCCAGTTGGAAGCCGCCGAAGGCCAACGCGACCAGGACCAGGGCGACCGGGGTGCCCGCCGCGGCGCCGACCGCCAGAGCGAGCGCGGAGCCCGTGAGCAGGGCGGCGAACCCGGTCGTGGTCAGGCGTTCGGCCACGCCGGCGAGCAGGCTGCCGACCGTGGCGCCGGCCCAGATCACCAGCAGCAGCCAGGGGACGGTCTCCTGCGCGACGCCGGTGTCGCGCACCAGCAGCGGCGTGTACTCGTCGAGCGCGCCCCACACCGCCGTCACGGCCGGTACGAGCAGCAGCGCGCCGCGTACGGAGCGGTCGGTGCGGGCCTCGGCGAGTCCGGCGCGCAGCGTCGCGGTCCAGCCGTCGCCGGCGGCGGACGGTTCGCGGTGTTCGGGGAACCGTGTCGCCACGGCCGCCCCGACCAGGCAGATCAGCACGCTCGCCGCGCCCACCGCCTCGTAGCCGCCCCAGTCGAACACCGGACCGGCCAGGCCCATCGCGGTCATCGTCGCGGCGATTCCGATCGCCCGCGCCCGGCCCATGACGCGGGCGTACCGGTCGGCCGAGCCGGCCCGGTCCAGTTCGTCGTGGACCAGCGCCTCCAGCGCGCCCGAGCCGAGCGCTCCGCCGGCGCCCCACAGCACGAAGCCGAGAGCGAAGGCACCGTAGGAGGGCACGAGCACCCACAGGGCGAAGCCGGCGGCGGTGAGCAGCGGGCCGAGCACCAGCAGCAGTCGCCGGGAGACGGCGTCGGCCCAGACGCCGGAGGGCACCTCCAGAACCACGTTGGTCAACGACCACAGGGCGAACAGGGAGGAGATCTGCCAGACCGAGAGTCCGGTGTCGCTGAAGAGCAGCGCGTACACCGGGTAGAGCAGGACGAACTCGTCGCAGAACGCGGAGGCGTACAGCGTGCGCGTCAGCCGCCGGGTACCGGCGGTGGCGGGGGCACGCTCGGGTGAGAGAGTCATGAGGCCTTCCCGAGGGGGCGGATCGGACACCGGTGGTACGGCGTCCGAGGCGGCCCTCGGGAGGAGGCACGGCTGGTGGATCAATGTCGCCAGGTCATGCCACCGATGCTAGCCGGGAGACCGTGTCCCGGTCTCCCGATCGCGCGGGCCGGCCCGGACTCTGGGGGACCGCGACCGCCTGGGCGACCCCGATCGCGGGGACAGGCCCGATCACGGGGACAGGCCCGATCGCGGAGACGGGCCCGATCGCGGGGACAGGCCCGATCGCGGAGACGGGTCCGATCGCGAGGCGGTCCGGCTTATGCGGGCGGCCCCGTTTACGCGGGCGACCCCGACGAGAAGCGGCGCAGCAGCGGCGAGAGCACCAGCACCGACTTGGTCCGCTCCACGAACGGCTCCCCCGCGATGCGTTCCAGGACCCGCTCGAAGTGCCGCATGTCGGAGGCGAAGACCTGGGCGACCGCGTCCGCGTCCCCGGTGACGGTGGACGCGGCGACGATCTCCTGGTAGCGCTCCAGGCCCCGCTGGATGGTCTCCGGCGAGGTGTTGCGGCGGCAGAAGATCTCGACGAATCCCTCGGTCTCCCAGCCGAGCGCGGCGGGGTCGACCCGTACGGTGAATCCGGTGATGGCTCCGGTGGCGCGCAGCCTGTCCACGCGCCGTTTCACGGCGGGGGCGGACAGGCCGACCGACTGCCCGATGTCCGCGTAGGAGCGGCGGGCGTCCTCGGCGAGGGCGTGCACGATGCGTTCGTCGAGATCGTTCAGCACTGCGGGTCGTTCACTTCACTTCTGGAGCTACTGGGCTTCTGGGGTGTCCGGCGTGTTGAGCCGGGAACGGCGGTGGCCGTATACGAAGTAGAACACGAGCCCGACCGCCATCCAGACACCGAAGACCACCCAGGTGACGGTGGACAGGCTGCCCATCATCCAGACGCAGAAGGCGAAGCCCAGCGCCGGCAGGACCGGCGACAGCGGCACCCGGAAGGTGCGGCGCATGTCCGGACGGGTCCGGCGCAGCACCACGACGGCCACGTTGACCAGGGCGAAGGCGAAGAGGGTGCCGATGCTGGTGGCGTCGGCCAGCTGCCCGAGCGGGATGGCGGCGGCGAGGACGCCGCAGAACAGGGAGACGATCAGCGTGTTGGCGCGGGGCGCGCCGGTCTTCGGGTGGACCCGGGAGAACACCTTGGGCACCAGCCCGTCGCGGGACATGGCGAACAGGACGCGGGTCTGGCCGTACAGCACGGTCAGGACGACGCTCGCGATGGCGACGACCGCGCAGAAGGCCAGCAGGGTGCCCCAGAAGTCCTGGCCGGTGACGTCGGTCATGATCTGGGCGAGGGATGCCTCGGAGTCGGTGAAGGTCCGCCAGGGCCTGGCACCGACGGCGACGGCCGCGACGAGGACGTACAGCACCGTGACGATGACCAGGGACAGCATGATCGCGCGGGGCAGGTCGCGCTGGGCGTTCTTGGCCTCCTCGCCGGCGGTGGAGGCGGCGTCGAAGCCGATGTACGAGAAGAAGAGCGTCGCGCCGGCCGCGCTGACGCCGGCCATGCCGAGCGGCATGAAGTTCTCGTAGTTGCCGGAGCGGAAGCCCTGCACGCCGATCGCGCAGAACAGCACCAGTGCGGCGATCTTGACGATGACCATGACGGTGTTGGCCCGGGCGGACTCGCGGGCGCCGCCCAGCAGGAAGGTCATGGCGAGGAGCACCACGATCAGCGCGGGCAGGTTGAAGATGCCGCCGTCGCCGGGCGGGGCCGACAGGGCGGCCGGGATGGTGACACCGATGGTGCCGTCGAGGAGTTCGTTGAGGTACTCGCCCCAGCCGACGGCGACGGCGGCCACCGAGACGCCGTACTCCAGGACGAGGCACCAGCCGCAGACCCAGGCGACCAGCTCGCCCATCGTCGCGTAGGCGTAGGAGTAGGAGGACCCGGCGACCGGGATGGTGCCCGCCAGTTCGGCGTAGGACAGGGCCGAGAAGAGCGCCGTCAGGCCGGCGATGACGAAGGAGAGCGTGACGGCCGGGCCGGCCTTGGGGACGGCTTCGCCGAGGACGACGAAGATGCCGGTGCCGAGCGTGGCACCGATGCTGATCATCGTGAGCTGCCACAGGCCGAGGGAGCGACGGAGGGTGCCGCCCTCGCCCTGGCCGCCCTCCGCCACCAGGCGTTCGACGGGCTTGCGGCGCATGAGGCGCGCGGCCAGGCCCGGGGACGTCGGGGTGGCCGATGTGTCGTGGTGCGAGGGTGCGCCTGGGTCGAGCACGCGTTGACTCCTTTGTCGCTGCCGGTCGCCGCCGGTCGGGGTGAGCGGACGGGCTCCCGGCGGGCTTCTGGAGCGGCGGGGACCGGCGGCGTTCCTCGCGGAAGCGGGAACCCACCGAGCGGGGTCCCCGCCACGCCACGTACAGCGCAGAACACTACGAGCGGGGCGGTGCCCCGGTAATGCAGCAACCTTGCGCGTGTCCGCACGATCGTTGCGTTGACCGGGGCCGGGCGCGTATTCGTTGCGCGGAGGCTGCGCAGCGTTGCGCACGGGGTCGGCGAGCGGTGGTTCGCCCTGGTCAGCGGTTGTCCGGCCCGCCCGCGACGGCTCGCGCCCCGGCGGCCTCCCGCCGGGGCGCACCCGGTCTTTCCGGGCCGGCCCCGGGCGGCGTTTCCGGGCCTCGATCCAGCGGCTCGATCCAGCGTGGGTGCGCATCCCGGGCCGCCTGCCTGCCGGTGCCCGGCGCGGCGCCGGTCCGCGACCAGGGCGCACCGGCCTCGCGGGCCACCCGACGGAGGGGCGACGGTCGCCGCGACGGTGGTCCCGGCGGTGGTCCCGGCAGGGGTCGCGGCAGGGGTCCGCCGCCGGGAACGGCACACGGCCCCTGGTCCTCCCGGGGGACGGGACGATCAGGGGCCGGGCGGAAGGGGTGCGGGCTCAGCTCCAGCTGGCGTGCAGCGGCTTGCCCTCGGCGTAGCCGGCGGCGCTCTGGATGCCGACGACGGCCTTCTCGGCGAACTCCTCCAGGGAGGCGGCACCGGCGTAGGTGCAGGAGGAGCGGACACCGGCGATGATCGAGTCGATCAGGTCCTCGACGCCGGGGCGGGTCGGGTCGAGGAACATCCGGGAGGTGGAGATGCCCTCCTCGAAGAGCCCCTTGCGGGCCCGGTCGTAGGCCGACTCCTCGGAGGTGCGGTTGCGCACCGCACGGGCGGAGGCCATGCCGAACGACTCCTTGTAGGGGCGCCCGTCGGCGTCGTGCTGGAGGTCGCCCGGGGACTCGTAGGTCCCGGCGAACCAGGAGCCGACCATCACGTTGGACGCGCCGGCCGCGAGGGCCATCGCCACGTCGCGCGGGTGCCGGATGCCGCCGTCGGCCCACACGTGCTTGCCGTACTTCTTCGCCTCGGCGGCACACTCCAGGACCGCGGAGAACTGCGGCCGGCCGACACCGGTCATCATGCGGGTGGTGCACATCGCGCCGGGGCCGACACCGACCTTGATGATGTCGGCGCCCGCCTCGATCAGGTCGCGCACGCCCTCGGCGGAGACGATGTTGCCCGCGACGATCGGGACCTGCGGGTCGAGGTCGCGCACCAGCTTGACGGCGCTGATCATCGACTCCTGGTGGCCGTGCGCGGTGTCGATGACGAGGGTGTCCACGCCTGCGGCCAGCAGCTGCTCGGCCTTGCCGGCCACGTCGCCGTTGATACCGACGGCGGCGGCGATGCGGAGCCGGCCCCGCGCGTCGACGGCCGGCGTGTACAGCGTGGCACGCAGGGCGCCCTTGCGGGTGAGGATGCCGGCCAGGCGGCCGTCCTTGTCCACGGCGGGCGCGTAGCGGCGGTTGGCGGCGTCGAGGGTGTTGAAGGCCTCGCGCGGGTCCATGTCCGCGTCGATGAGGATGAGGTCCTTGGACATGACCTCTTCGAGCTGGGTGAAGCGGTCCACGCCGCTCAGGTCGGCGTCGGTGACCACGCCGACCGGCTTGTGGTCCCCGTCGACGACGACACCGGCGTTGTGCGCGCGCTTGGGCAGCAGGGACAGCGCGTCGGCGACGGTCTGGTGCGGGGCGAGCACGATCGGGGTGTCGAGGACGTGGTGGCGGCTCTTCACCCAGGAGACGACGTCGGTGACGACCTCGATCGGGATGTCCTGCGGGATGACCACGAGGCCGCCGCGGCGGGCCACCGTCTCGGCCATGCGGCGCCCCGCGATGGCGGTCATGTTGGCGACGACGAGCGGGATGGTGGTGCCCGTGCCGTCCGGGGAGCCGAGGTCCACGCCCTGCCGGGAGCCCACGGCGGAGCGGCTCGGCACCATGAACACGTCGTCGTACGTCAGGTCGTACGAGGGCTGGATGTCATTCAGGAAACGCACGTGCTGCACATCCCAGTCGATCAGAGGTGGCCCCCGGACAGGTCAGCCAGGGGGAAAGAGCACGTACTTCATTCTCCCATGGCCGCACGCCGGTAAGCCCCGGGCAGATCATCCAGGCTGGTCGGCGGCCTGCTTGGAGGATCCTCCAGGGCCGAGGGTCACGAAGAGCCCCGGGCCGCGGTCCGTCGCCTCGGCGAAGACCTCCTCGGCGACGGCCCACTCCTCCGGCCGCTCCCGCGCGTACGCGCCCCACCCCCGCACGACGAGCAGCAGCCCCTGGTCCGCCGCGCCCTCGGGCCAGACGGAGGGGTCGGCGAGGGAGTCGGCGAGCGCGTCCCAGTTGCGGCCGAACCAGTCGGGCAGCGCCAGGTCACGGGCACAGCGGTCCATCAGGGCCGCCTTGTCCGTGACCCCGTCGAGGTCCAGCGTGATCACGAGCCGCCCTGCGGCGTCCTCGGTCATGTCGCCCTCTTCTCTTCCTCTCCTGCCCCCGACAGTGCCCCCGGCGGTTCCCCCGGCGGTTCCCCCGATCACGCCCCCGATCGCCTGATCAGATTGCCTGATCCGATCGCCTGACCTGCCGTCAGATGCCGTCCGGGTCGGTCCGGTTGAGCGTCGACTTCGGTGCCGAGCCCACCGTCATCAGGTAGTCCGCGGCCGACGTGTCCGTCACCAGGCTGGTGACCAGCCCGGAGCGCAGCACCGCGTCGATGGCCGCCGCCTTGCGCTGCCCGCCCGCGATCGCCACGACCTCGGGGATACGCCGGAGCTGGTCGGCCTTGACCGTGATGCACCGCTCCCCCAGATCCCGCCCGACCCGGCGCCCCTCGGCGTCGAAGAGGTGCGCGGACATCTCGGCGGCGACGCCGAGCGAGGCGTAGTGCGCGCGCTCCTCGTCGCTGAGCATGTCGTGCACCGTCGAGATGCCCGGCTCCCAGGAGCCGATGGAGACGCAGGCGACCGTGACCTTGTCGAAGTACTCGAAGGCCCGGGCGATCCCGGTCTGGTGACGCAGCGCCTGCGCGGTGGCCGCGTCCGGCAGCAGCATCGGCGCGTAGATGGGGTGGGCGTCGCCGCCCGACACCTGGGCGGCGCGGCGCACGGCCTCCACCGAGCCGCGCTCGGCGGTCCCGGCGTCGTACACGCCCGTCAGCTGCACCACCGTGCACGGCGGCAGCCGGTCGAGCGCCGCCGCCATGTGGATGGTGGACCGGCCCCAGGCCAGCCCCAGCACGTCACCCTCGTTGACCAGCTCGCCGAGCAGGTCTGCGGCCACCTCTCCCAGGTTCTCCGGGTCGGGTGTCTCCTCGGCGTCGGCCGGGGACTCCACCACGACGGCGTGCCGGAGGCCGTAGCGGGCCCGCAGGGCGTCCGAACGCTCGGCGTCCAGCTCGGCCGGCACCCGGATCTCGATTCGTACAAGGTCTCGCTCGAGGGCTGTCTCAAGGACCCGGGCCACCTTGAAGCGGCTGACGCCGAACTCCTCGGCGATCTGGATCTTGGACTTGCCCTCGAGGTAGAAGCGGCGGGCCATGGCCGCCGCCTGGACCAGCTCAGCGGGTCCCATCCGCATGGCTGAGCGGCCCGCCGACATACCCGACACGGCGATCTCCTCACTGCTGTTCACACTCTGGATTCGCCGTTCATCCTTGCAGATTCGGCGCACTTGATCAGCCCTGATGGGCGCCGTTCATGTTCTGTTCCTCAGTGGGCACACGCCCAGGACGCCTTGGCGGTCGCCGCCTCGGCCTGCGTGCGCAGTGCACGTACCGCCTCGGCCGGGTCGGACGCCCCGTACACGGCGGAACCCGCGACGAAGACGTCCGCGCCGGCGTCGGCGCACTGCTCGATCGTCGATGCCGACACCCCGCCGTCGACCTGGAGCCACAGCTCCAGACCGTGCTTCTTGATCAGCTCTCGGGTGCGCCGGATCTTCGGCAGCATGATGTCGAGGAACGCCTGCCCGCCGAAGCCCGGCTCAACCGTCATGATCAGCAGCATGTCGAGTTCGGGGAGGAGATCCTCGTACGGCTCGACGGGCGTCGCGGGCCGCAGCGCCATGGACGCGCGGGCCCCCTTGGCCCGGATCTCCCGTGCGAGCCGCACCGGCGCGGCGGCCGCCTCGACGTGGAAGGTGACGGAACCGGCGCCCGCCTCCACGTACTGGGGCGCCCAGCGGTCGGGGGCCTCGATCATCAGGTGGCAGTCCAGCGGGGTGTCCGTCGCCCGGGCCAGGGACTCCACGACCGGCACGCCGAGCGTGAGGTTCGGGACGAAGTGGTTGTCCATGACGTCGACGTGGAGCCAGTCGGCTCCCTCGACCGCCTTGGCCTCGTCCGCGAGGCGGGCGAAGTCGGCGGACAGGATGCTGGGGTTGATCTGCGCGGCCATGCCCCAAGACTGCCATGCCCCGCGGGGCGGGGCGGCAGGGGTCCCGGGTGGCCGGGGTTGTTCGTCGCCCGCGGGCCGGTCGTGGGGTGCCCGCGGCCCGGCGGAGCCGCGTAGGTCACCGCCCCGCGGTAGGTCACCGCCCCGCGGTGTGTCACCACCCCGCGCCCCTGCGGGGCGCGTCCGGCGGACGTGGGCAGCGGGTACCCCCCAGCCGGTTCAGTCGGTACCGCACACCGGCAGGTCCTGTTCCTCGCGGAGGCGTTCCAGTTCCGCCAGCCGCTCGTCGAGTTCCTCCGGAGCCGCGAAGTGGCGCAGCACCGCCTGGTGGAAGGCGTCCCGGGTGGTACGCGGCATCGCGTCGGAGGCGTCCCAGCAGCGGGCCCGGCCGGGCTCACGCAGGACGGCCCCGATCTCACGCTCGGTCGGGTCCTGCTCACCGTCCGCCTTCGCGGCCCTGTTCGCCGTGTACTCCGGCAGAGCGGTGCCGGGGTCGGCCAGATAACGGATCAGCCGCTCGGCCTCCGGGGTGGGGTTCAGGACGGCCGCGAGGTCACCGGAGACCTCCCATGCACCGGCGTCCGGCCCGGCCTCGGGCACGACCTCCGAAAAGTGGACGTGGTCGCCGCCCGCCTGCCGCCAGTGCCCGGCGCGGAAGGACCCCTGGTGCTCCAGGCGGCCCGGCGCGCAGTCGGCGCCGAACCCGGTGGTCAGCGCCTGCTCGACACGCTCACCGGCGCCCGCGCCCACCATGTCGGCCCAGGTCGTCCAGGCCTTGCGTACGGCGTCGTCGGTCCACGGCAGCCTGCCGTTGGCCCACTCCTCGTACACCCGTGGTCCGGCCTGCTGGAGCAGGATGTCCTCCACCCAGTCGGTACCGGGCCAGCCCGAGGTCGCGCCGGACTCCATGCCGAGGCACCAGCGGTCGGGAGACGCCGCCGACTGCACGGTGGGCCGTTGTCCCGTGTACCACACCATGCTCTTCAGGCCGGTCTTCACGGGCAGCCAGTACGTGTGGGGGGCCTCCCCCGGCACGGTGACCTCGGGGGCCCAGAACCGGTCGTAGTGTCCGGGGTCGAACAGCCCGTCCAGCGGGTGGAGCCGGTCGTCGACGGCGTAGGCGAGCAGTTCGCCGGGCCCGGGCAGCACCGCCACGTCGGGCGGGTTGCCGGCCGCTATGTCGGCGGCCAGCACCTGGCTGAGCGCGGAGCTGCCCTGGTAGACGACGTCGATCCGGTACTCCTCCTCGAACGGCTCGATGACCCGCTCCTCGAACTGCTCGCGCTCGTCGCCGCTCCAGTTGGCGAGCAGGGTGACGGAGCCCTGCCAGTCGCGCGCCCAGCGCACCCCGGCGAACACACCGGCTCCGAGCAGGACCAGACAGGCGCAGAGGATGCCGAGCGTCCGGGCCCCGGGGCGGGTCATCGCTGTCCCCGGAACCGGTACTCGGCGATACGCGGCCACAGTCCCCACGCCGTCAGCGCCACCACCACGGCTCCTCCCAGCAGTATCCAGTCGGACAACGAGGCCCAGAACCCGGCGTCCGCGAGCGCGCGCTGCACCTCGTCGGCCACGTCGGGGATGGTGTCCGGGTCGTCGCGCGGCACCCTTACCTCGGCGAGGGAGCCGGTCATCGCGCGGTGCGCCGAAACCGTGTGCCAGGCCAGCACCGGCACGCCGAGCGCGCCCACCGCGGTGGCGGCCAGCAGCCGCAGCTGCACGGGCCGCCGGAAGCGGCGCCGTACGAACCGCTGGGTCTCCAGCAGCGCACCGCCCAGCACCGCGTACAGCACCGCGACCGTGCCCCAGCCCAGCCACAGCTGCCAGGGGAAGGCGGCCTGCCGCCCGGCTTCCTCCAGCTGTTCGGCGCGCAGGGCGTCGAGGCGGCTCATGATGTCGCCGTCGGTTCCGGTGTCTTCCGGGAGGCCGAGGACCTTCTCGGCGTAGTGGAGGTAGGCGGTGCGCAGCGGTGAGTCGTCCTGTTCGCGGCCCCGGCGCTCCACCCAGGCCGAGTAGACGGCTATCAGCCCGGTGACGGTCTGGAGGTCGTGCCGCCCCGCCAGGCCGGTGACGTCCTCGGACGCGGCCAGGGCGAGGCTCTGCTGGGCGACCGAGATCTGGGTGTGGAACTCGCCGCTGATGTCTCCCTCGGGGCCGCTGTCACGGACCACCTCGTTGGCCTCGCGCATCGCGCTCCGCGCGGTGTCGACGGCGAGGATGCCGGGCGTGCTCGCGGTGGACAGCGGCACGGTGTCGTCGTGCACGCCCCGGTAGGCGAAGAACAGCACGAGGGTGGTGGCGGCCTGGAGGACCAGCAGCAGCCTGAGTCTTCGGGTCAGGTCCCGGCCGGTGGTGCTCACCGCCGCTCCTCGAAGCGGTGGCGGCAGCTGGGGCAGAACCGGGCGGCCGCCGGCGCCTTGCGCGAGCAGGCCGGGCAGGACACGGTGGCCCCGCCGCCCGGCGCGGCGCCCGCCGCGCTGCCGGACGCGGGGCCTGACGCGGGGCCTGACGCGGGGCCGTAGGTGCTGTGGCTGCTCGCGGTGATCAGATGCTCGAAGTCGACGGCCGCCACGTCGGGGCGCAGGGTGACCCGGCCCGCCTGCGCGTCGTCGATGTTCACCAGCCGGGCCAGTCGGGCGAGCTGCTCGTCGGCGCCCATCTCGTGGGCGAGTCGCGCGGCCCGGCCGAGCTGCTGCTCGGCCAGGTCGCGCTGTCCGCGCCGGTGGGCGTCGGTGGCGGCGGCGACGGCCTCGCCGAGCCGCTGATGCCGCTCGAAGTGGTCGACCTGGGCATCGGTGTGCCGGGACAGGGCCGGGTTGTCGGTCCAGTGCACCAGGCAGGGCTGTGGCGGCGGCAGCCGCACCTCGCCGCCCGGTACGTCGACGGCGACCACGGCGAGCTGGAGGTCCTCACGGTGCGGGCGGCCGGACGGGTCGGCGGACAGGCACAGCTGGTAGCGGCGGGTCTCGTCGCCCCAGGCCCGGGTGACGAAGCGGCCGGTGCCCTCCTGCGCGGTCAGCTCCGCCTCGGTGGGGAAGACCTGCTTGAGATAGCGCACCGCGCCCCCGGGCATCGCGGTCACCGAGATCGCCAGTTCGGGGACGGTCTTGGTGAGGAGCCGGCTCATCAGCTGCTCGTACTCCGCGGGCAGGGCCGCCTCCTCACGCACCGAGGAGGCACTGCCGTGCAGCCGACGGGTGATGCGCAGCAGTTCCCGGCCGTCCCAGCCGTCACCGATGCCCCAGGCGTCGCAGACGAACCGGCCCGCGCACTGCTCCAGCACCTGGGCGAGCGGCATCTCCTCGTCGTGCTGGTTCTTGCCGTCGGTGAGCAGCAGGACGTGCCCGATGGGCGCGTCCTGTTCGGTCAGCAGCCGGCGGCTCAGGTCCAGCCAGGCGCCGATGCAGGTACCGCCGCCCGCGACCAGCCCGTGCACGGCCCGCTCGGCCCGCGCCCGGGAGCGGGCCGAGGCCCGGACCATGCGCGGGGTGTCCGGGTACGCCATGGCCGCCCGCTCGCTGCCCCGGACCACCGCGAACGGTGTGCCGTCCGGCAGTTTGCGGATCGCCGCCACCGCTGCCTGCTGGGCGGCGTGCAGCTTCTCCACCGGCCAGGTCATCGAGCTGGAGCAGTCCACGGCGAGGACCTGCGCCAGGACCGGGCCGCGCGGGCCGCCGCCGCGCCCGGTGCCGTCCACCCGCACGCTGAGGATGGCGTGCATCTGCGGGTCGCCCGCCTCGCTGGACAGGTACTTCTCCTGGCTGATCTCCAGCCCGACGGTGACCCGCCCGGCCGCCTCGCCCGTCCGGGGCGTTCCTGTCTCCACGCTGTCCGTGCCCCCTCGGCCTCGTCGTCGATTCCCCGCACCGCCGCGTGCTCACCCCGTACGCCGCCACCCCCGCAGCAACTCCCCCAGACCTGCCGGTTCCGGGAGCACCGCGTACGCCCGGTCCAGCAGGTCGCCGCGCTCGCCGGGGCTGCCCGCCTGGTCGGCGAGCCGCTTCAGCGACCGGGACAGCAGCCTGCGCAGTGCCTCCTCGGTGTCCTGCCGGCCGAACAGCTCACCGGCGGGGAAGCCGCTCCCCCAGCCGCCGGGCGGGCGGCAGGCGAGCGCCTGCTCCCGCAGTTCGGTCACCAGCCGGTCCCAGGCCCCGCTGCCGTCCAGGTGCAGCCCGGCCAGCCGTTCGGCGGCCTCGCGCAGGTCGGCGGCGAGCGGCGCGGGCCCGCCGGGCGACCGGCCGGCCAGCACCCGCACCGCGGCGACGCGCGCGGCGTCGTAGTGCCGGGAGGTGGTCGGCACCTCGTCCAGTACGGCGACGGCCTCGCGGCGACCGCCGCGGCGCAGCCGGATGCGGGCCAGCCCGAAGGCGGCGCTGCCCTGCGTGGGGTCGCGCCGCCGTACGGCCTCGTAGTACTCCTCGGCCTGCAGCTCGCGCGCCTGCGCCCGCTCCGCCTGCTGCTGCCCGGCGCGCCGGATCCGCCCCGGCACCGGACCGGCCTCGCGCAGGCCGGTCCGCCGCACGGCGGCGGGCTCATGCGCCTCGGTCCCCTGTATCCCGGTCTCGCGTACCTCGGTCTCGCGTACGCCGGTCTCGCGTACGCCGGACTCGCGCAGTCGCTCGGCCAAGTACTCGGCGCAGTATCCGAGTGCCAGCTTCGGTGCCGCCTCGCCGGGCAGCGCGGCGTAGGTGGCGGCGAACTCGTCCTCCGCCTCGTCCACCGCACCGCGCACGAGACGGACCAGGCCCTGGTGCCAGAAGATCCGCCAGTCGTAGTCGCCGCTCCACCCCTTGGCCCGGGCCACCCACGCCTCGGCCCGCGCGGCGTCCCCGGCGTCCAGGTAGGCGCGGCACAACCACAGCGCGGTCTCCACGGTGCGCAGCGCCGGGTCGCCCTCCGCCCGGTCCGCGATGCGGTCGGGGGTGTCGGCGGCGAGTCCGCCGAGCAGTACGGCCGCCTCGTCGGAGGCTTCGGGCAGGGGGACCGGCAGCGCGCGGGCCGCCGCCCGGGGGTCCGGGGCCCCGGCCGGCAACCCCGGTGCCCCGGTGCCGAAGCGGTGCGTCCACCTGTCCAGCGTGGGGACCGTGCCGAGGGCGGCGCCGAAGACCGCCGCGGTCGGCTCGAACCGGGTCGAGCGCTCCGGGTACGGCTCGTGCCCACCGAGCGCCTGGTGCTCGCGCAACACCTCCCACAGCTGACGTGACATCTCGGCCGCGGAGCGGAACCGGGCGGCGGGCTCCGCGTGGGTGGCGCGGCGGATCAGCGCCTCGAAGGAGCGGGCGGCCAGCCCGGCGGGCGGGGCGGCCCGCTCGGCGAGCACCTTCAGGGTCCGGCCGACGGTGTAGAGGTCGCTGTCGACGTCGAGCCCGCGTTCGTCGCGCTCCTTCTTCGGCGGCGAGTAACCGTGGGTGTGGACGAGCCCGGAGGAACGGTCGTCGATCCGGCGGATGGCCCCCAGGTCGATGACCTTGATCTCACGGCCGTAGTGGATGACGTTCTCGGGTTTCATGTCGCAGTAGAGCAGGCCCTGGTCGTGCAGGTACTCCAGGGCGCCGAGGATCTTGCAGCCGTACGTGATGACGTGGCCGAACTCGAAGCCGCCGTCGCCGAACAGCCGCGCCAGCTCCTCTTCGGGGGCGAACCGGATCCAGGCGAGGGAGCGGCCGCCGACGTACTCCATCACGATGTACCCGGTCGGTTCGGCGTCGCCGGGCGCTTGGTGCTGGACGTGGGTGACGATGCGGACGATGTCCCGGTGGTGGAGCGTGGTGAGCGAGCGACGCTCCTCGACGGCCGCCCGCCGGGCCATGGCGTCCCCTGTGTTGATCAGCCCCTTGAGGGCGACGCGCAGACCGGGCACCCGGGTGTCCTCGGCCAGGTAGACCCAGCCGTGGCCGCCGACCGCGAGGTAGCCGAGCACCTCGTAGTGGTCGCCGACCCGGTCACCGGGACGCAGTTTCGGCCGGAAGGAGTACTCCGCGCCGCACAGCGGGCAGAACCCGTGGTCGGGCGCGGGGCCGCCGTCGTACGAGACACCGATGGTCCCGGTGCAGTTCCTGACGCCGCAGCGCCGGCCGCCGGTGGGGGGACGGGCGGTGGTGGCGGCGGTCTCGGAGGGGTCCGGGGAGGGCAGATGGGGCAGCACCAGCAGCCCGTCGCGGTCCAGTTCGCCGACGGGCTGGGCGACGGGCCGCTGCGAAGGCGGCGCCGGTACGCCGGAGGTGCCCGAGTCGGCGGCGGGGCCGGGCGAGGAAGGGCCGGGCGAGGAGGGGGAGGGCGAGGAGGGGGAGGGCTCGGGGGCGAGGGGCCGGCGCGAGCAGGTGTCGCAGAAGCCGGTGACCATGATGCGGCCGCCCTGGCAGCCGGGTCTGACGCAGGCCGTCTCACTCATGCCGGGGGCTCCCTCTCGGGGTCGGGCCGTAGGATCGCCGGGGACTGCCCGTCCGGCCGTGGGCTCGGCCGGGGGTGTCCGTCCGGCCCCGAGACCGTCCAACGCTCCCCGTCGGAGCCACGAGACCGTCCAGGCGTTCTCGGCGTCATCGCGCGTCTCCTCCGCCCTGGCCGTCGACGCGGCGGATGTAGGCGTCCACCGCCGCTTCCGCCGCGCGCACGTCGCACGGCCTCGCCCGGAGCAGGCCGTGGGCCCTGACGTAGAGGGCGTCCACCGCCGGGTCCTCCTCGCCCTGCGTGGCGCGCTGGTGCAGGACGCGGTAGCTGCGCAGGCGGCCGGTGAGTTCGTCGCGCCGGTCGCGGAGCCGGTCGAGCCGGCCGACATCCACCGCCAGCCGGCCGGCGACCCGGTCGGCCAGCCGCTCGTACCGGGCCGGGTCCGGGCCGTGACCGGGGTCTCGGTCCTGGGCGCGCAGCAGGTCGGCCAGTGCGGCGTGCGCGGCCACCATGTCCGAGTCGAGGGACCTCACGCCCTCCGGCAGCACGGCCGCGCGGCGTTCGTACAGCGTCCGGGCGAGTGGCCCGGTGATCTCTCTCAGCCGCTCGACGAGCCGGGCGCGGCGCTCCCTCGCGGGCCGGACGAGCAGCTGGTCGCGGGCGCGGCGGTAGCAGTCGTCGGCCGCGCGGAAGACCAGCAGCAGGCGGCTGCCGCCGGCGCGCAGCACGTCCAGCAGGTCCAGCAGCGCCGGCGGGTCGGCCGCCTCGTCGACACCGACGACGACCAGGTTGAGGGTGACCTTCGCGGCGCGGATGCGGTCGAGCGGGGGGTCCTCCGGGTGCTGCCACAGCCCCATGCGTTCGGCGATCCGCTCGGCGATCTCCGTGGCGGTCAGTCCGCCCGTGTGCACGGCGAGGTCGTGACCGCCGGCCGACGGGACGGTGCCGGGCGGATCGAGGGAGGCGCGGTCGACGGAGACCGGAGTACGTAACTCCCGGTCGGCGAGGGTGATGGCGCGAAGCAGCGTGGCGTCGCGCGCGGCATCGTCGTGCCGGACGACGCTGATCTTCACCTGGCTGCCGTCGTCGCGCAGCCAGGCGGCGAGGCGCTGGGCGAACGGCTCGTCGAGCAGGGCCTCCGAGGCGGCGTCGCCGGAGGGGAGCAGCCTCTCGTCGACGGCGGTGGGCCCCACGATGTACGGCTTGAGCCGGGGCAGATGGCGGGCGATGGTCTCGGCGGGGCTGATGAAGGAGAACCGGTTGCCGTGCTGGTCCCGCTGACCGCTGAGCACCATGCCGATGACCTCGCCGGTCAGGCTGTCGGCGACGCCCGCGCCACTGCATCCGGGGGTGGCCAGTTCACCGGGGCCGGCCGGGCTGAGCTGCAGTTGTCCGTCGCGTCCGCAGCCGCCGACGACGTCGGCGCGGAACCAGATGCCGCCGTTGTGGTCGTACGGGAAGCCGTACATCCGCACCTCGCGGTGGGGTGCGGACAGCCGGTGCAGCCGTACCGTTTCCTCCACGGGCCGGGGACGCTCCAGCCGCAGCAGCGCCACGTCCCCGCTGGGGTCGCCGTCGGCGTCCCGCGTCTCCGGCACGTAGGCGTCACCGTCCACCCGGGCGGGGACCGCGGGCACGCCGTGGCCGGGCGCGCCGACGAACTCCGCGGTGATCCGGGCGGCCGCACGGTCCACCACGTGCGCGCAGGTGAGTACCTGGTCGGGGCTCAGCAGAATGCCGGCCCCCGCGATCTCACCATCCGCTCCCCGGATGCGCACCGCCCAGCTCGGCGTGCGCGTCAGCGAGGCGGCCAGGACTCCCCCGCCAGCAGCCATGGACGAAACTATACGGACGTGTGCTCCTGCCGCATACTGATGCGGCAAGAGACGAACGAGCCTTGTGCGGAGGAGACTTGACGAACGAGCCGGACTTCGTGGGGCTGGCCGAGGTGGTCCGTCAGATCCGGGGCGAACTCGAGGAGGCCCGCGCCGAGGCGGCGGGCCGGGCCCTCGGTTTCACCGTGGAGAACGTGAGCCTGACCTTCACGGTGCAGGTCCACCGCGCCGGCAGCGGCCGCGGCGGCGTCCGGATCGGCGTGGTGACGGCCGAACTGGGCGGCAGCGTCGACCACCAGACCACCCATCAGGTCCAGGTCGACCTCACGCCGGAGCTGGCGGGCGGGGAACGCGTACGGGTGAACCGGGGCTAGTTCTGGCGGGTCTGCCGGAACGGGCGCCCGTCACGCGGTCCGGCGGACGAGTGCCAGATACATGGCGTCGGTCCCGTGCAGGTGCGGCCACAGCTGTACGTCGGGGCCCTCGCCCAGGTCCGGTACGCCGGGCAGCAGCGGCCGGGCATCGAGCAGTTCGGCACCGGTGAACTGCTTGAGCACGTCGGCGACGACGGCCCGGGTCTCGGCGAGGTGCGGCGAGCAGGTCGCGTAGCCGACGACGCCGCCGATCCGTACGGCCTCCAGGGCTCCGCGCAGCAGCCCGCGCTGGAGCGGGGCGAATCCGTCGAGGTCCTCCGGGCGGCGCCGCCAGCGTGCCTCGGGGCGGCGGCGCAGCGCGCCGAGCCCGGTGCACGGCACGTCGACCAGGACACGGTCGAAGCTGCCGGGCCGCCACGCCGGGCGGGTCCCGTCGGCCGCGATCACCTGGTAGGGCCCCGGATTCCCGTCCAGTGCCCTGGCCACCAGGCCGGCCCGGTGCGGCTGCTTCTCGGAGGCGAGCAGGAAGGCGCCCCGCTCGGCGGCCAGCGCGCCGAGGAGCGCGGCCTTCCCGCCCGGCCCGGCGCACCCGTCCAGCCAGCGCCGGTCCGGCCCCTCCAGGGGCGCGTTGGCGAGGGCGAGCGCGACGAGCTGGCTGCCCTCGTCCTGCACGCCGGCCCGGTTCTCCCGTACGGCCTCGACGGCGCCGGGCTCGCCGCCCTCGCTCAGGCGCACGGCGTACGGCGACCAGCGCCCCGGTACGGCGGCCTCCTCGTCCAGCAGTTCGCCGGCCGTGGCCCGCCCGGGGCGGGCGACCAGGGTGACCTCGGGCCGCTCGTTGTCGGCGGCCAGCAGTTCCTCGATGCCGGCCCGGCCGCCGCCGAGCGAGTCCCACAGCGCGGAGACGACCCAGCGGGGGTGCGAGTGGACGACGGCGAGGTGGTCCTCGGGGTCCTCGTCGTAGGGCGGGGCGACCCGCTCCAGCCACCCGTCGAGATCGTCCCGCGCGACCTTTCGCAGCACGGCGTTGACGAACTTGGCCCGCCCGTCGCCGAGCACGACCCGCGCCAGCTCCACGGAGGCGGACACGGCGGCATGGGTGGGGATCCGGGTCCCGAGCAACTGGTGGACGCCGAGGCTGAGCACGTCCAGCACCGGCGGGTCGACCTCCCGCAGCGGCCGGTCGACGCAGTCGGCGATGATCGCGTCGTACGTCCCCTGGCGGCGCAGCGTCCCGTACACCAGCTCGGTCGCGAGGGCCGCGTCCCGGGCGTCGAACTTCTCGGGACCCTCCTTCTCCCGGGCCTTGCGCAGCAGCGGCGGCAGGACGAGGTTGGCGTACGCGTCCCGCTCGTCCACGGCCCTGAGCGCCTCGAAGGCGAGGAAGCGGACGGGGTCCTTCTGGGGCCTGCGGTAGGGCTTGCCGGGTTTGCGGGGACGACGAGGCTGATCGCTCACGAAAAAGGTGCTCCGGATGTGGGGTGAAGTGCGCTCACCAGCGTACGCCGAACCGGTGAGCGGTGATACGGAGGCGCAGGTCAGCCGCCGAGCAGCTCACCCTCGGTGATCCGCACGCCGCGCGCCCAGTCCGCGGCCCGCATCGGCTTCTTGCCCTGGGCCTGTACCCACAGCAGCTCGACGGCGTACGAGCCGGTGCCGACGTACACGTTGTTCTTGCCGGCGGCGAGCTGCCCCGGGGCGAGATCCGTCCGGTCGGGCACGGGGCGGGCCTGCACGAGCTTGAGCCGCTCGCCCCGGAAGGTGGTCCAGGCGCCCGGGGCCGGGGTGCAGCCGCGCACCACCCGGTCGACGCGCAGCGCCGGGGCGGCCCAGTCGACCCGGGCGTCCTCGACGGTGATCTTCGGGGCGAGGGTGACTCCGTCGGCCGGCTGCGGTACGGCCTTGAGGCTGCCGTCCTCGATGCCGTCCATGGTGGCGGCGAGCAGCCCGGCGCCGGCGAGGGCGAGCCGGGTGAGCAGGTCACCGCTGGTGTCGGTGGGCCGGACGGTCTCGGTGACCGTCCCGTAGACGGGGCCGGAGTCCAGGCCCTCCTCGATGAGGAAGGTGGATGCACCGGTCATCTCGTCCCCCGCCATGAGCGCGTGCTGCACGGGAGCGGCCCCGCGCCAGGCGGGCAGCAGCGAGAAGTGCAGGTTGACCCAGCCGTGGGCGGGGACGTCCAGGGCGACGCGGGGCAGCAGGGCCCCGTAGGCGACGACGGGACAGCAGTCGGGCGCGATCTGGCGCAGCCGCTCCAGGAACTCGGGGTCGCGCGGCTTCGCGGGCCTGAGCACCTCGATCCCGGCCTCCTGTGCGCGCTCGGCCACGGGAGAGGCGACCAGCCGGCGCCCGCGCCCGGCCGGAGCGTCGGGCCGCGTGACGACGGCGGCCACCTCGTGGCGCCCGGAGGCGATCAGGGCGTCCAGGGCGGGAACGGCGACCTCGGGGGTACCGGCGAAGACGAGCTTCATGGGTGGGACGGGCCTCTCGGGCGGGGGCGGATGCGGGCGACGCACCAGTCTACGAGCCCGCACGCGCCGGAAAGCCGCCGCCGGCGCGGCACCCCCGCAGCAGAGCCCCACGCGGGCGGGAGACCGCCGAGGCCACAGGCCGAGGGGCCACAGGCCGAGGGGCCACAGGCCGAGGGGCCACAGATCGAGGGGGACATAACCCGAGGGGGACATAGCCCGAGGCGCTACAGGCCGAGGGCCACAGGCCCAGAGGCCGCAGTCCAGCAGCACGCAGCCCCTAGGACGCAGCCCACGAGGACGCAAACCAAAGGGGCGCACGCATATGCCGCCACGCCCCCACCCCGTGACCAGCGGAGCGCCCACGCGTTGGTCAAGGAAGAGTTGACCACCGGGCCGCCCGCGCGGCCCGATTCCTTTCAACGCCGGTTCGAGAGGCTTGTTCATGGCCGACCACGCAACCCACGACGCCCAGGCTCGGGCCAGCCTGCACTTGCTGGTGCGGGACATCGAGCGGGTCCGCCGGCAGGTGGACGCACTGCGCACCCTCACCGCCCAGCTGGGCAACGTCTACCGCCCGCGCCGCTCCGGCCCCTCCACGGGCTTCGTCGTCTACGGACGCGCCCCCGCCCCGACGGTCCGTCTCGCCCAGGAACTGCGGGACAGTGTCGAGACCCTGGTCACGGCCGCCGTGGACTTCGACCGTTCGCTCGGCTTCTCGTGGGACGCGGTGGGCTCCGCGCTCGGCGTCACCAAGCAGGCGGTGCACCGTCGCTACGGCTCGCGCCGCGCCACTGCCCAGGTCGCGCCCGCCGCCGAGTCCCCCGAGCACGCTCCGGAGCCGACGGGCCCGCGCGCGGTCAACGTGGGCTCCGCCCTGCCCACCGTGCCCACGGTCCCGGCGGCCCGTGCCATGCCGACCCAGCCGACGGCGGGCAGTCCGGCCCTGCGCGACGACGTCCGGCCGACGGCCTTCCCCGGCCCGCGCAACGGCTGAACCGCGACGGCGCGGGGGGGGGGGGGGGGGGGGGGGGGGGGGGGGCGGCGGCGTGAGAGTGGCGGCTGAGGGGCGCCGTGCCGGCG
>NZ_JBVJVN010000025.1:0-8999 GCF_055603605.1 Streptomyces sp. NPDC037271 | reverse complement strand
GGGACGACTTTTTGGTTGCTCTTCCCCCCTGTCCACAGAAGTAGGGGAGACGTGGGGGTGGGCTTCTTTCCTTCCCCCCTCCTTTCAAGAGGGGACCCCCCCCCCGCCTCCGTGCCGTACACGCCTCACCCGATGTCGGGCGGATCGATCCGCACCCACACCGCGGCGTCACTCCCCCGCGCCGTCCGGGCCGCCTGAGCGGCCTTCAACGCACCGGCCAGTGCGGCCCCGCGCCCCGGCGGCACCCGGACCAGCGCCCGCTCCCAGTGCGCCCCGGGCGGCGGCGCGCCCACCCGCCGAGGCCGCCCCGCGGTCGTGACCGGAAGCGGCACGGGACCCAGTACCTCGGCCTCCCGCGGAAGCTCGACGGCGCGGAGGAACCCGGCCACGGCCTCCGCCGGCCCCGCCACGGCCGCCATCCGCGATACCGGCGGGAAGCCCAGCTCGGCCCGCTCGGCCAGCTCCCGCACCGCGTGGCCGACGGGGTCCCAGCGCACCAGCGCCTGCACCGGCCGCAGCGTCGGTTCGGCGACCGCGACGACGGTGCCGCCGGCACTCTGCGGGCGCACCAGGGCGGCGGCGGCCAGCCAGCGCCGGAGCGCGTCCTCGCCGGCGCGCAGGTCGGGGCGGCCGAGCATCGCCCAGCCGTCCAGCAGCAGGGCAGCCGCGTAGCCGCCCTCGGCGACGGGTTCGGCACCCGGGGTGCTCACCACCAGCGCGGGAGCCTCGGACACGGTGTCCAGAACATGCTCACGCCCGGAAGTGCGCACCGGGACCGCAGGGAAGGCGCGCCCCAGTTCCTCGGCGGTGCGCCGCGCCCCCACGACCTGAGCGCGCAGCCGGAAGGCCCCGCACTCCGGGCAGTGCCAGCCGCTCTCCTCCCGCCCGCACCATCCGCACCGCAGCGCGGACCCGGACTCCTGGCCCTCCAGTGGTCCGGAGCAGTGCCGGCACCGCGCCGGCGTCCGGCACGCGGCGCACGCCATCCGCGGTACGTAACCCCGCCGGGGCACCTGTACGAGCACCGGTCCCTGCCGCAGCCCCTCCCTGACGGCCTGCCAGGCGAGGGTCGGCAGCCGTGCGGCCCGGGCGGCCTCGTCCCGGGCCAAATCCTGGTCCCCCACGGTCCGTACCAACGGGGCGGCGGCCCGGACCTGCTCCCGCGGGGCGACCAGCGGCCGGGCCCAGCCGGTCTCCACGAGCTGGGCGGCCTCCACCGTGCAGTTCCAGCCGCCCAGCAGGAAGGCGCACCTGTCCTGGGCGGCACGCAGCAGCAGCACCTCGCGCGCGTGCGGCTGCGGGGCGTGCGGCTCGCTGTGGCTGTCGTCCCCGTCGTCCCAGAGGGCGACCAGCCCGAGGTCCCGCACCGGCGCGAACATGGCGGCGCGGGTCCCGACGACGGCCCGTACGGCCCCTCGGCGCACCGCGAGCCACTGCGCGTACCGCTTCTCGGGCCCGGCGTCGGCGGTGAGCACCGCGTGCCGTCCCTCGCCCAGCAGGGCGGTCAGCGCGGCGTCGGCACGGGCGACGGCCCGCCCGTCCGGCAGGACGACGAGCGCGCCCCGGCCGGAGGCCAGCGTCGCCGCCACGGCCCGCGCCAGTTCCTCGCTCCACCGCGGGCCGGGCAACGCGTTCCACACCGCGCGCGGCGCTCCCCCCGAGGCGAGAGCCGCCACGAACGCGGCCCCCTGCTCGTACCGGGTCCAGGATCCCGGCCCGGGCACGGGCGGCGGCGGCAGCGGCTCCGGTGACGCCCGCTTCTCGGCGCGCGCGTTGCGCGGCGGCACGGCGAGCTGCAGCACGTCGGCCAGGCTGCCCGCGTACCGGTCGGCGACCGCCCGCACGAGCCCCAGCAACTCCTCGTCCAGCACCCGTTCCGGCGAGACGACCTGGGCCAGCGCGGCCAGGGGACCCGCGTAGTCGGACTCGGCGAGCCGCTCGACGAGGAACCCGTCGATGAGCCCCCCGCCCTCGCGCCGCCCGTCCCGCACCCGGTGCCGCCCGGCCCCGAACCGGACCCGCACCCGCACGCCGGGCTGGGCGTCGGCGTCGAGCTCCTCGGGCACGGCGTAGTCGAAGTACCGGTCGAGGTGAAGCACACCCTTGTCGACGAGCACCCGGGCGACGGGCAGCTCCCTGGCGAGCGCGGCTCCGCGCCAGGTCCGCGGCTTGGCCCGCGGTGCCTTCGCCTTGCGCACGCTCTCCCGGATGAGCGCGAGCTGCTCGGGCGGCGCGTCCTTCGCGCCACCGCCCGCCGGTTCGTTCTCGCTGCTCACGCCTGCATTCCTACCAAAGACCACTGACAATCACAGTGGTGCGCAGGTCCCTGTGATCGCGGCTCCATCACCGGCCGACGTGCCGCCGGCGTCTCTTCCGGTTGTCCTGTCCGGCCGCCGGGACCCGATCGGCCGACGGAGTCCGGGTGCGGACCGCTGCGCCCGGCACCGGCCCTGCCCGCCCGCGGACACGTCGCGGCCCGGCGCCCCCAGTGGGGACGCCGGGCCTCGCACGTGCCGTCGGGCCGGGTGCCTTACAGCCCCGCCGCCTGCCGCAGCGCGTCCACGCGGTCCGTGCGCTCCCAGGTGAAGTCGGGAAGCTCACGGCCGAAGTGGCCGTACGCCGCGGTCTGGGCGTAGATCGGGCGGAGCAGGTCGAGGTCGCGGATGATGGCGGCCGGGCGGAGGTCGAAGACCTCGTCGATCGCCTTCTCGATCTTCTCGGCGTCGATCTTGGCGGTGCCGAAGGTCTCCACGAAGAGACCGACCGGCTCGGCCTTGCCGATGGCGTAGGCGACCTGGACCTCGCAGCGGGCGGCGAGGCCCGCGGCGACGACGTTCTTGGCGACCCAACGCATCGCGTACGCGGCGGAGCGGTCGACCTTGGAGGGGTCCTTGCCGGAGAAGGCGCCGCCGCCGTGGCGGGCCATGCCGCCGTAGGTGTCGATGATGATCTTGCGGCCGGTCAGGCCGGCATCGCCCATCGGACCGCCGATCTCGAAGCGGCCGGTCGGGTTGACCAGGAGGCGGTAGTTCTCCGTGTCGATCTTGATGCCGTCCTCGAGCAGGGCCTTCAGCTCCGGCTCGACGACGAATTCCTTGATGTCGGGCGCCAGCAGGGACTCGAGGTCGATGTCGCTCGCGTGCTGGGAGGAGACCACGACCGTGTCGAGACGGACGGCCTTGTCGCCGTCGTACTCGATGGTGACCTGCGTCTTGCCGTCCGGGCGCAGGTAGGGGATCGTGCCGTTCTTGCGGACCTCGGACAGGCGCTTGGACAGGCGGTGCGCCAGGAAGACCGGCAGCGGCATCAGGGTCGGCGTCTCGTCGGACGCGTAGCCGAACATCAGGCCCTGGTCACCGGCGCCCTGCCGGTCCAGCTCGTCCTCATCGCCCTCGACCCGGTTCTCGTAGGCCGTGTCGACGCCCTGCGCGATGTCCGGGGACTGCGCGCCGATCGAGACCGAGACACCGCAGGAGGCGCCGTCGAAGCCCTTCTTCGAGGAGTCGTAGCCGATCTCCAGGATCTTGCCGCGGACCAGCGTGGCGATGTCCGCGTAGGCCTTGGTCGTGACCTCGCCGGCCACGTGCACCAGGCCGGTGGTGATGAGGGTTTCGACGGCGACCCGGGAAGTCGGGTCCTCACGCAGAAGCGCGTCGAGAATGGTGTCGCTGATCTGGTCAGCGATCTTGTCGGGGTGGCCCTCGGTCACAGACTCCGAGGTGAACAGGCGACGGGACACAACGCTCCCTGGGGTTGCAGCGGCTGCTGGCTGATCATTGGTGGACGGCACGGGGAGCTGCACCCGGCGACGTCCGAGAACAGTTTATCGGTCGCGCTCCGCCACGGGCCCACCCGTCTCGCCTCTCGGAAGGGCTGTGACCTGCGGCACGGGCATTCTGCCCGGAACGAAGCGCCCTTGGCCAGGGCCGCCACGCTCGAATGCGCGGGGTTTACGAGGCGGGCGGAGCGGGTGGGTCGTTCAGCCGAGCCGTTCCGCCACGAGGTCCCACACGGCCTCGGCCAGCGCTTCCTTCGGGCCGTGCGCCACCGGGGTCTCGCTGCCGTCGGCACCGAGGATCACGGCCTCGTTCTCCTCGGAGCCGAAGGTCTTGCGCTCCCCCACCTCGTTCACCACGAGGAGGTCGCAGCCCTTGCGCTTCAGCTTGGCCCGGCCGTTGGCGAGGACGTCGTCGGTCTCCGCGGCGAAGCCGACGACGACCTGACCCGAGCGGGCCCGCCCGGTGGAGACCTCCGCGAGGATGTCCGGGTTGCGCACCAGGGCGATCGGCGCGGGCTCCTGGTCGTCCTTCTTCTTGATCTTCCCCGCGGCGTACGTCGCCGGGCGGAAGTCCGCGACCGCCGCGGCCATGACGACGGCGTCGGCGTCCGCCGCGGCGCGCAGCACCACCTCGCGCAGTTCCACGGCCGTGCCCACCGGGACCACGTCCACGCCGGCCGGGTCCGGCAGCGACGCGTTCGCCGCGACCAGCGTGACGCGGGCGCCCCGCGCGGCGGCGGTGCGGGCGAGGGCGTAGCCCTGCTTGCCCGAGGAGCGGTTGCCGAGGAAGCGGACCGGGTCCAGGGGCTCCCGGGTGCCGCCGGCGCTGACGACGACGTGCCGTCCGGCGAGGTCCGGCTCGCTCGCGCCGCGGGCGAGCACCCGGCGGCAGACCTCGAAGATCTCACCCGGATCGGGCAGTCGGCCCTTGCCGGTGTCGACTCCGGTGAGGCGGCCGACGGCCGGCTCGATGACGACCGCGCCGCGGCGGCGCAGCGTCGCCACGTTCTCCTGGGTGGCCGGGTGCTCCCACATCTCGGTGTGCATGGCGGGAGCGAAGACGACCGGGCAGCGGGCCGTGAGCAGCGTGTTGGTGAGGAGGTCGTCGGCGAGGCCGTGGGCCGCCTTGGCGAGCATGTCGGCCGTGGCCGGGGCGACGACGACCAGGTCGGCGTGCTGGCCGATGCGCACGTGCGGGACCTGGTGGACGTCGTCCCACACCTCGGTCGACACGGGGTTGCCGGACAGGGCGGACCAGGTGGCGGCCCCGACGAAGTGCAGCGCGGAGGCGGTGGGGACGACCCGGACCTCGTGCCCCGACTCCGTGAACCTGCGAAGCAGCTCACATGCCTTGTAGGCGGCGATGCCGCCGCTGACCCCCAGAACGACCTTGGGCTTGTCCACCGTCTCTCCCCGACTCGGATATCGCGTACGACCCATCACACACCACAGGCCCGGCAGTCGGACTGCCGGGCCTGTGGATAAGTCAGCTTCAGGCTGAAAATACTACCGCCGATGCGGTCGGTACTACCGCTACTACTGCGCCGGACCTTCGATGGCCTCGGAGGTCAGCAGTCCCGCGTTGATCTCGCGGAGGGCGATCGAGAGCGGCTTCTCGTGGACGTGGGTGTCGACGAGCGGACCGACGTACTCGAGGAGGCCCTCGCCGAGCTGCGAGTAGTACGCGTTGATCTGGCGGGCCCGCTTGGCCGCGTAGATCACGAGGCTGTACTTCGAGTCCGTGGCCTCGAGGAGCTCGTCGATCGGCGGGTTGATGATGCCCTCGGGCGCGGAGATGGAAGAGGACACGCTCTACCTTCCGATGGATGGGAAAGATTCAGTCGGGTGACCGGTCGGCCGATCGGTCGGGATCAGCGGACCAGTGACGATCACACGACGTTCGTCAAGGCTAGCAGCTCGCGCGCCACGTCCTCGACGGAGGTGTTGACCAGGGTCTGGTCGAACTCCGGCTCGGCCGCCAGTTCGACCTTGGCCGCGGCGAGGCGGCGCTCGATCACCTCCGGCGGTTCGGTGCCCCGGCCGGTGAGCCTGCGCACCAGCTCCTCCCAGGAGGGCGGAGCCAGGAACACCAGCCGGGCCTCGGGCATGGACTCGCGGACCTGCCGCGCGCCCTGGAGGTCGATCTCCAGGAGCACCGGCTCACCGGCCTCCAGGCGCTCCAGTACGGCCGCACGCGGCGTGCCGTAGCGGTTGCCGGCGAACTCGGCCCACTCCAGCAGCTCGCCGTTGGCGATCAGCTTGTCCATCTCCTCGTCGGTGACGAAGAAGTAGTGGACACCGTGCTGCTCGCCGGGGCGGGGCCGGCGGGTCGTCGCCGAGACCGACAGCCATACCTCGGGGTGTTCCTTGCGCATATGGGCGACGACCGTGCTCTTGCCGACCCCCGAGGGGCCGGAGAGCACGGTCAGCCGCGGACGTGCGTCCGGGGGTACGGGGGACGTCCCCCGGGGTGTTGCAGCCATGCTGCGATTATTCCAGCAAACCCGGAGTGCTCCGGACTCAGCTGCCGGTGCTGCCGAACTCGCGCTCCAGGGAGGCGATCTGGTTGGAACCGAGCCCACGCACGCGGCGGCTCTCGGAGATGCCCAGTCGCTCCATGATCTGCTTGGCGCGGACCTTGCCCACGCCCGGCAGGGACTCGAGGAGGGCTGAGACCTTCATCTTGCCGATGACGTCGTTCTCCTGGCCCTGCTTGATGACCTCGTGGAGGGAGGCGCCGGAGTGCTTGAGTCGATTCTTGACCTCGGCCCGCTCCCGGCGAGCCGCGGCGGCCTTTTCGAGCGCGGCTGCGCGCTGTTCAGGGGTAAGGGGCGGAAGAGCCACGCCTACGTCACCTCGGATGTCGAACTGTCGGATACGGACCGGTGAGGAACCTAGTCGCCCCACACCTGGGGAGCCACGAGCAACACGCTCGCCCGTTGACTCCTGTCGGAGACTAGCGGTCAAGTCCGCCAGAGTCAGCGAGAACAGCGGAAAAGTCCTGGTCAGCCTTTGTCAGGTCGGGCATTTTGGACATATTGCCTCGGATTTGTGGGTGGATCCGGAGTCAGGTCGCCGCGAGCGCGGTCCTGATCTCCTCCGCGAAGCGGTCCGCGGCCGTCCGCAACGCGACCGGGTCGGGACCGTGACGCAGAACACCCCGGCTGACGTTGGGAACGACGTTGCGCACCGCGTCGCCGAAGACCCGCGGCAGATCCGCGGGGGTGGCACCCTGCGCGCCGATGCCCGGCGCCAGGAGCGGGCCGTTGATGCCCAGGTCGTACGACGACAGATCGCCGAGGGTGGCGCCGACGACCGCGCCGAAGGAGCCGAGGAGCGCCTCCCCCGCGTTCTCGGCGGCCAGGTGCGCCAGCATCGTCGCGCCGACGCTGCGCCCGTCGGCCCGGACCGCGTGCTGGACCTCGCCGCCCTCCGGGTTGGAGGTCAGCGCCAGCACGAACAGGCCCGCGCCGTTCTCGCGCGCCATGTCGACGGCCGGTCCGAGGGACCCGTAGCCGAGGTAGGGCGAGACGGTCAGCGCGTCCGAGAACAGCGGGGAGTCCCGGTGCAGGAACGACTCGGCGTACGCGGCCATGGTCGAGCCGATGTCGCCGCGCTTGGCGTCCATGACGACCAGGGCGCCGGCCGCCCGCGCCTGTTCGACCGACTTCTCCAGGACGGCGACGCCGCGCGACCCGAAGCGCTCGAAGAAGGCGCTCTGCGGCTTGAGCACGGCCACCCGGCCGGCCACCGCCTCCACGACGGTGCGGCTGAACCGCTCCAGACCGGCCACGTCGTCGTTCAGGCCCCACTCGGCGAGCAGGGAGGCGTGCGGGTCGATGCCGACGCACAGCGGGCCGCGCTCGTCCATCGCGCGGCGCAGCCGGGCGCCGAAGGGCTCGAGTACCGTCATGCCGCTCATCGGGGCTTCCTCACGTCGGCGCCGACGGCGTCGGCGAGGGTGGCGTACGGGCTCTGCCGCAGGCGTGCGGCGAGACCCTTGTGGAGAGCGCGAGCGTAGAACGGGCCTTCGTAGATGAACGCGCTGTAGCCCTGGACCAGCGTGGCCCCGGCCAGAATGCGCTGCCAGGCGTCCTCGGCGGTCTCGACGCCGCCGACGCCCACCAGGGTGACCCGGTCGCCCACGCGCGCGTAGAGGCGGCGCAGCACCTCCAGGGAGCGCGCCTTGAGGGGCGCGCCGGACAGACCGCCGGTCTCCTGCACGAGGGCGGGCGAGGACGTCAGGCCGAGGCCCTCGCGCGCGATGGTGGTGTTGGTGGCGATGATGCCGTCCAGGCCCAGCTCGACGGCCAGGTCGGCGACCGCGTCGACGTCCTCGTCGGCGAGGTCAGGCGCGATCTTGACGAGGAGGGGGACGCGCCGCGCGGTGACCGCGCGGTCGGCGGCCTCACGGACTGCGCTCAGGAGCGGACGCAGTGCCTCGGTGGCCTGGAGGTTGCGCAGCCCGGGCGTGTTCGGGGAGGAGACGTTGACGACGAGGTAGTCGGCGTGCGGGGCGAGGCGTTCGGCGGACTTCACGTAGTCACCGACGGCCTCTTCCTCCGGGACGACCTTCGTCTTTCCGATGTTGACGCCGACGACCGTCTTGAAGACCGGCGTACGGGAGGCCAGGCGGGCGGCGACGGCCAGGGAGCCGTCGTTGTTGAAGCCCATGCGGTTGATCAGCGCGCGGTCGCTCACCAGCCGGAACAGCCGCTTCTTGGGGTTGCCGGGCTGCGGCTCCCCCGTCACGGTGCCGATCTCGACGTGGTCGAAGCCGAGCATCGCCATGCCGTCGATGGCGACGGCGTTCTTGTCGAAGCCCGCGGCGAGCCCGAAGGGCCCGTGCATGCGCAGGCCGAGGGCCTCGGTGCGCAGCTCCTTGTGGCGCGGCGCGAGCGCGGCGGCGACGAAGGTGCGCAGCACGGGGACGCGGGCGGCGCCACGGATCCAGCGGAAGGCCAGGTGGTGGGCCTGCTCCGGGTCCATGCGGGAGAAGACGAGCTTGAAGAAGATCTTGTACATGTGTCCTCGTAAGGCCTGGGTAGAGCCCCCTGGGGCTCATGGGCGCGTGGGCTCATGAAGAGGGGGACACCGTTTCCGGTGTCCCCCTCGGGGCTGCTAGTCGCGGGCCGCGGTCAGGAACTCGGCGTGTTCCTGGAGGGAGCGCACTCCGACGTCGCCGTGGGTGAGGGCGTCGATGCCCTGGACCGCGGCGGCG
>NZ_JBVJVN010000024.1:0-117977 GCF_055603605.1 Streptomyces sp. NPDC037271 | reverse complement strand
GCCCGGTTACATTTCGAACCCGGAAGCTAAGCCTTACAGCGCCGATGGTACTGCAGGGGGGACCCTGTGGGAGAGTAGGACGCCGCCGAACAATCTTTGGAAAGGACCCTTGGTCCCCAGCGTTCAGCTGGGGGCCAAGGGTCCTTTCGTTTTTCCAGAGCGCACCGGGTACCCGGTTGCGCGAGAATGACTTGCAGTACCGAAGACAGGAGTCACCGATGCCCACCAACTCTCCCGACGACCGACCGGAGCGCGACCAGCGGCGACGGGACAGTGGTGACCGCGGCGACCGGAACGGTCAGCGCGGGGACCGTGGCGGGGTCCGTCGCGACAACGACCGTGGTGAGCGCGGTGGGTTCCGTCGTGACGACCGCCGAGGTGATGACCGTGGTGGGCAGCGCGGTGGCTTCCGGCGTGACGACCGACGGGATGACCGTCGTGACGACCGCGGCGGAGACCGCGGGTTCCGCCGTGATGACCGTGGTGGCGACCGCCCCTCCTTCCGTCGTGACGATCGGCGTGACGACCGTGGTGGCGACCGTCCGTCCTTCCGTCGTGACGACCGTGGTGACCGTGGTGGTGACCGTCCCCCCTTCCGTCGTGACGACCGCGGTGACCGTCCCCCCTTCCGTCGTGACGACCGCGGTGACCGTGGCGGCTTCGGCCGGCGTGATGACAACCGTGGCGATGACCGTGGTGGGCAGCGCGGTGGCTTCCGGCGTGACGACCGACGGGATGACCGTCGTGACGACCGCGGCGGAGACCGCGGGTTCCGCCGTGATGACCGTGGTGGCGACCGTCCGCCCTTCCGTCGCGATGACCGTGGTGGCGACCGCCCCTCCTTCCGTCGTGACGACCGCGGCGGAGACCGCGGGTTCCGCCGTGATGACCGTGGTGGCGACCGTCCGCCCTTCCGCCGTGATGACCGTGGTGGCGACCGCCCCTCCTTCCGTCGTGACGACCGCGGTGACCGTGGCGGTGACCGTCCCCCCTTCCGTCGTGACGACCGCGGTGACCGTGGCGGTGACCGTCCGCCCTTCCGCCGTGATGACCGTGGTGGCGACCGCCCCTCCTTCCGTCGTGACGACCGCGGTGACCGTGGCGGTGACCGTCCCTCCTTCCGTCGCGATGACCGCCGTGACGACCGGCGCGACGACCGTGGTGGCGATCGTCCGTCCTTCCGTCGCGATGACCGCCGCGATGACCGCCGTGACGACCGGCGCGACGACCGGCGCGACGACCGTGGTGGCGACCGTCCGTCCTTCCGGCGTGACGACAACCGTGGTGAGCGTGGCGGCTTCGGTCGGCGTGAGGACAGCCGCGGGGGCGACCGTGGCGGTTTCCGCGGCCGGGACGACCGCGGTGGACGTGGTGGGCCCCGGCGCGACGACCGAGGCGGGCGTCCCGGTGGGTTCCGCGGACGTGATGACCGGCACGGCGGCGGAGGCCGTTTCCGCGAGGAGCGGGACCGTGACCGCGAGCCGATCAAGCGCCTGCCGATCCCGGAGGAGGTCACGGGCGACGAGATCGACAAGGACGTACGGCAGGAGCTGCAGAGCCTGCCCAAGACGCTCGCGGAGGATGTCGCCAGGAACCTGGTGATGGTCGCCCGGCTCCTCGACGAGGACCCGGAGGCGGCGTACGCCTACTCCAAGATCGCTCTGCGTCTGGCGTCCCGTGTCGCCGCCGTACGGGAGGCGGGCGGGTTCGCCGCGTACGCCAACCAGAAGTACAGCGAGGCGCTGGCCGAGTTCCGGGCCGCGCGGCGGATGACCGGGTCCGTCGAGCTGTGGCCGGTCATGGCCGACTGCGAGCGCGGGCTCGGCAGGCCGGAGAAGGCGCTGGACATGGCCGGCGCCCCCGAGGTGCACAAGCTGGACAAGGCCGGCCAGGTCGAGATGCGGCTCGTGGCGGCCGGTGCCCGGCGTGACATGGGGCAGCTGGACGCGGCCATCGTGACGCTGCAGAGCCCCGAGCTGGCCTCCAGTTCCGTACAGCCGTGGACCGCACGTCTGCGGTACGCCTACGCGGACGCCCTGCTGGCCGCCGGCCGGGAAGCGGAAGCACGGGAGTGGTTCGCGAAGGCCGTGGAGTCCGACCGGGACGGCAGCACGGACGCCTCCGACCGGCTCGCCGAGCTGGACGGCGTGGAGTTCACGGACGCCCTCGACGAGCGCGAGGACGAGGGCGGCGCGGTGACTCCCGCCGTCGAGGACGAGCGCGGCGAGCAGGACTGACGCGTCCAGGGCAGGACGACGAAGGGGCGGGACCGGCGCACGGTCCCGCCCCTTCGTCGTGCCGTGTCACAGGTCCAGCGCGCGCAGCACCAGGCCCGAGGCCGGCTTCGGGCCGAAGGACGTCGACTTGCGGGGCATAGTGACGCCCTGCCGGGCCAGGTCGCGGACGACCTCCTCGCGGACCGGGTGCATCAGTACCGCTGTACCGCCGTCGCGTTCCGCCTTCTCGACGGTGGCCGCGGTGTCGTGGATGTAGGAGATGTGGGCCGCGGTGTCGTCGGGGATGTGCCAGACGTGGGCGAGGAGCGTGGCGTGCAGGACGGTGGCGTCCAGAGTGCGCCAGGCATCGGGGCGGTCGGTGGGGACCGTACGGGCCAGCAGGCCGGGATCCGGTCGGTCGACGAGATGAAAGGCGCCGTCGCCGGCGAGCACGAAGGCGTTTCCCGACGCTGCCGCCTCGGCGAGGGCGTCCAGGGACTCCGCCAGCGGTACGTCGAGGCGGCGGACGCGGAAGTGGCCCTCCAGGGCGGCCACGGCGTCGCGCACCGGGAGGTCGTGCAGCAGGCGGTGGATGGCGCGGACCCGCAGCGGGTAGCGGGCCGTGTCGACCAGGAGGACGAGCCCGTGGTCCCACGGGCTGGGGGAGGGGTGTTCCGCGCGGAGCGTGCGGTAGGTCGCCCAGCGGTGGTGGCCGTCGGCGATGAGGGCCTGGTGCCGGGCCAGTTCGGACCGGACGCGGGACAGGTCGTCGGGGTCGGTGACCGACCACAGGCGGTGGCGGAAGCCGTCCTCCGTGGTCGTCGCGAGAAGCGGGGGCTGTTCGGCGGCACGTTCCACCACGGTGGTCGTGGCCGCCGTGGCGCCGTTGCCGCGGTAGGTGAGGAGCAGGGGCTCGAGGTTGGCCCAGGTGGCCCGCATGAGGGCCGCGCGGTCGGCGACGACGTGCGGCATGACGTCCTCGTGCGGCAGGACGACCTGTTCCGAGGGGTCCGACACGCGGAGGGCGCCGATGATGCCGCGTTGCAGCATGCCGTCGCCGTCGCTTTGTTCGTAGACGTACAGGCCAGGCTCGGAGTCGGCGGTCAGTACGCCCTCCGCCAGCCAACGCCGCAGGGTGTCGGCGGCCTGTTCGTTGCGGGCCTCGGGCGTGGCGGCCTGGGGGAGGATCAGGCGGACGATGTTGTGCGGGTCGGCCGACTCGAGGTGGAGCAGGCCGTCGGGGCGGACCACGACGTCGTAGGGCGGGGACGTCACGGCGGCCAGGCTGCCGACCCGGTCGGGGTCGTAGCGGAGGCCTCGGAACGGAGTGAGTTCCAGGCCCCGGCGCGCCGTTGCTTCCGGGGGACCTGCAGAGTTCATCCCGGCATCGTACGTGTGTCAGTGGTATGGGGGATGATCGGGGGAAAACCGTCGAACGAGGAGCGATACCAGATGAGCCGGAGCGTCAGGACGAGGCCCGAGGGCAGTGGGCGGGGCCTGAGCGAGGCGTACGACACGGCGCTGCTCGACCTGGACGGCGTGGTGTACGCCGGGGGGAACGCGATCGACCACGCGGTCGACTCGCTCGCCACGGCCCGCGCGGGCGGCATGCGTCTGGCGTACGTCACGAACAACGCGCTCCGGACCCCCGACGCGGTGGCCGCGCACCTGACCGAGCTGGGCATACCGACGGGCGCCGACGACGTCATCACGTCGGCGCAGGCGGTGGCCCGGCTGATCGCCGAGCAGGTGCCGTCGGGCGCCAGGGTGCTGGTGATCGGCGGCGAGGGGTTGCGGGTGGCACTGCGTGAGCGCGGCCTGGAGCCGGTGGAGTCGGCGGAGGACGATCCGGCGGCGGTCGTGCAGGGATTCGGCGGGCCCGAGCTGCCGTGGGGGCGTTTCGCCGAGGCCTGCTACGCGATCGCGCGCGGCGTGCCGTGGTACGCCTCCAACACCGACCTGACGATCCCGGGCGCCCGGGGCATCGCACCGGGCAACGGCGCGGCGGTGGAGGTCGTGCGGATCGCCACCGGAGCCGATCCGCAGGTCGCGGGGAAGCCGTTGCCTCCCATGCACCGCGAGACCATCCTGCGGACCGGCGCGCAGCGGCCGTTGGTGGTGGGCGACCGGCTGGACACGGACATCGAGGGCGCGTTCAACGGGGAGGTCGACTCACTGCTCGTTCTCACCGGAGTGACCGACGGCGCCCAACTGCTGGCGGCGCCGCCCCAGCACCGGCCGACGTACGTCGACGCCGATCTGCGCGGGCTGCTCACCGGGCAGCCGGAGGTCACGGGCGACGGAGACGGGGGCGCCGGGTTCCGCTGCGGCGGCTGGACCGCCACGGCCGGCGAGGAGCGGCTGCGGCTGGAGGGCGAGGGCGCGGCACTGGACGGCTTGCGTGCGCTGTGCGCGGCGGCCTGGACCGCGGGCGGGGAAGCAGGGTGCGAGCTCGATCCGGGAAAGGCGTTGGCGCGACTGGGGTTGTGAGCCGTCGTACGGGGAAGGAGCCGGGGCCGGGCCTCGGGGGTGCGGGGGATGAATCTCGGGATCGTGATCGGTTGGCAGGGTAGGCTAACCTAACTGCGTGTTGGTCGACAGTCCCCCCGAACAGCGCGCGGAGACCGCCCCCGCGCCGCCCCCGAAGCGCCGTGTCCTGCGTGCCGTCGGGCTGCCCGTCTCCGCAGCGGTCCTGGTGCTCGTCGCGTTGGCGAGCATCGCGATCGGCGCGAAGGACCTGTCGCTGGCAGAGGTCTGGCACGGCCTGTTCCACGACTCGGGCACGTACGGCGACGTCGTGGTCGGCGAGCGGCTGTCGCGGACCGTGCTCGGTCTGCTCGCCGGTGCCGCGCTCGGCCTCGCGGGAGCCGTACTGCAGGCGCTCACCCGCAACCCGCTGGCCGATCCCGGCCTGCTCGGTATCAACGCGGGCGCCTCCGCGGCGGTCGTCACGGCCATCACCTTCTTCGGCGTCACCTCCCTGACCGGGTATGTGTGGTTCGCCTTCGCCGGTGCGGCGGGGGTCGGCGCGCTGGTCTGGTTCCTGGGCGGCAGCCGGGGGGCCACGCCGGTGCGGCTGGTGCTGGCCGGCACCGCGATCAGCGCCGCGCTCTTCGGCTACCTCCAAGCCGTGATGATCATGGACGACGCGGCGCTGGGCAGGATGCGCTTCTGGACGGTCGGTTCGCTCTCCTCGGCGACGAACGGCACCATCAAGGAGGTGCTGCCGTTCTTCGTGGCGGGCACGGTCCTCGCCCTCGCTCTCTCCCGGCCGCTCAACGCCATGGAGATGGGCGACGACACGGCCAGGGCCCTCGGCGCCAACCTCAACCGCACCCGGGCGCTGTCCATGCTCGCGGCGACCGTGCTGTGCGGGGCCGCGACCGCCGCCTGCGGACCGATCGTGTTCGTCGGACTGATGGTCCCGCACATCGTCCGCTCCTTCACCGGGCCCGACATGCGCTGGATCCTGCCGTACGCCGCGATCCTGTCGCCCGTGCTGCTGCTGGGCGCCGACGTCCTCGGCCGGATCGTCGCGCGGCCCTCGGAGCTCCAGGTCGGCATCGTCACCGCCGTCCTGGGCGGGCCGGTCTTCATCTATCTCGTACGACGGCGGAGGACGGCCCAGCTGTGAAGACCGCGAAGACCGTGAAGACCGTGAAGACCACCCGAGCCGTGCGAAGCCCGGGCGGGCTCTCGTTCCGCCTCGACGTCCGGACCGTGCTCGTCGTCGTCCTGCTGCTGGTCGTCGCGCTCGCCGCGAGCGTCGTGCTGATCGGCACCGGCGACTTCCCGATACCGGTCGGCGACGTGCTGAGGACCCTGGTCGGCGAGGGCGACGCCGGTCAGGAGTTCATCGTCAACGAACTGCGGCTGCCGCGGGTCCTGGTCGGACTGCTGGTCGGCGCCGCGCTCGGGCTGGGCGGCGCGCTGTTCCAGGCCATCTCGCGCAACCCGCTCGGCAGCCCGGACGTGCTCGGCCTCGGGCAGGGGGCGACGGCCGGCGCCCTCACCATGATCGTCCTGTTCTCCGGCGGCTCGACCCAGGTGACCGTCGGCGCGCTCGTGGGCGGCCTGGTGACCGGCCTCGCCATCTACCTGCTCGCCTGGAAGCGGGGCGTGCACGGTTACCGGCTCGTCCTGGTCGGTATCGGCATGTCCGCGATCGTCACGGCGGTCAACGGCTACCTGCTCACCCGGGCCGACATCGTCGACGCCTCCCGAGCCGTCGTCTGGATGACCGGGTCCCTCGACGGCCGCGACTGGAGCCAGGTCTGGCCCCTGCTCGGGCTGTGCGCCGTGCTCGTCCCGCTCGTCCTCACCAACGGGCGGGCGCTGCGGATGATGGAGATGGGCGACGACATCTCGTACGCCCTAGGAGTGCGCGTCGAGCGTGTGCGGGCGCTGCTGATGGTGGCCGCCGTGCTGCTCACCGCCGCGGCCACCGCCGCCGCGGGCCCGGTCGCCTTCGTCGCGCTCACCGCGCCGCAGCTCGCCCGCCGCCTGACCCGTTCGCCGGGCCCCAACCTGCTGCCGTCCCTGTGCATGGGCGCCGCCCTGCTGGTCAGCGCCGACTTCGTCTCGCAGCGCGCCTTCGGCGCCGACCAGCTGCCCGTCGGCGTGGTCACCGGCGTGCTCGGCGGCGTCTACCTGCTGTGGCTGCTGGTCACCGAGCGCAAGGCGGGCCGGATATGAGCGCCGGCGCCGGCAAGCGCAGCGGGCTGAACAACCAAAGGAGCAACGTGAACCGCCTGACCGCCGAGAACGTCACCCTCGCCTACGACCAGCGGGTCATCGCGGAGAAACTGTCGGTGGAGATACCCGACAACTCCTTCACCGTGATCGTCGGCCCGAACGCCTGCGGCAAGTCCACCCTGCTGCGCGCCCTGTCACGGATGCTCAAGCCCACCCAGGGCCGCGTGCTCCTCGACGGGTCGGTGATCCAGTCGATGCCCGCCAAGCAGGTCGCGCGGACCCTCGGCCTGCTGCCGCAGTCGTCCATCGCGCCCGACGGCATCACCGTCGGCGACCTCGTCGGCCGCGGCCGCTACCCGCACCAGGGCATCCTGCGCCAGTGGTCGACGGAGGACGAACGGGTCGTCCAGGAGTCGATGGCCCAGACCGGCATCTCCGAACTCGCCGACCGATACGTCGACGAGCTCTCCGGCGGCCAGCGCCAGCGTGTGTGGATCGCCATGGCGCTCGCCCAGCAGACCCCGCTGCTACTGCTCGACGAGCCGACGACGTACCTGGACATCCAGCACCAGATCGACGTCCTCGACCTGTGCGCGGAACTCCACGAGGAGCAGGGCCGCACGCTCGTGGCCGTCCTGCACGACCTCAACCACGCCGCCCGGTACGCCACCCACCTCATCGCGCTGCGCGGCGGGGAGGTCATCGCGGAGGGTGCGCCGAAGGACATCGTCACGGCCGAGCTCGTCGAGCGCGTCTTCGGGCTGGGCTGCCAGGTCATCGACGACCCGGAGACGGGTACGCCACTGGTGGTGCCGGCCGCGCGCAAGGCGCGCGGCGGGGGCGGCGCCCAGCGCGAGAAGGTGGCGGCTACAGAAGCTTCCTGAGGCGGAACAGGTCCCGCAGGCCCGCCTCCAGCTTCACCCGGCCCGAGCCCCAGGCCTTGGCGAAGTTCAGCTCGCCGTCGACCAGGGCCACCAGGTCGTCGCCGGTCATCGCCAGCCTGATCTCGGCCTTCTCGCGCGGCGGCCCGTCCAGGGTCTCGCGCACGTCGATCCGGCCGTCCGCCATGCGTCCGGCGAAGGTGACGTCCAGGTCGGTGATGTGACAGCTCACCGAGCGGTCCAGCCCGGTGGCCGACCGCACGTCCCCTTCGGCGCCCCGCATGTTGTCCGAGAGCTTTTCGAGTGCGGCGCGGCACTCCTTAGTCGTCGCCATCGGGACCGACCGTACCTCAGCGGTACGCGGTAGCGTCGGGGCATGAGCGACGCAGTACCGGAGCCCCGGGAGACGGAGGACGCACGCCCCGCGTACGAGCCCGCCGCGCCCGCCCCCCTGGACGTCCCCCGCGCCCCCACCGGGAACGCCGAGGTGGACGCCCGGCTGGCGCGGCTGGCGGACGCCGACCACCTGGCCACGGACGGACACGTCGAGGTGTACGAGGATGTGCACCGGGGGTTGCGCGACGCGCTGACCGCGCTCGACGCCCGCCCGGGGCCTCCGGCTCCCGACCGTCACCCGACCACCACCCCCCGACGTGGCCCTTTCGGCCACGAGACCCATTCGTCGTACGAACACAGGAGCTGAACCGAACGTGGCAGGAGTCGCACGCCGCCGTCTCGACGCGGAGCTGGTCCGCCGCAAGCTGGCGCGCTCGCGCGAGCACGCGAGCCAGCTGATCGCCGCCGGGCGGGTCACCGTCGGCAAGATCGCCGCGACCAAGCCCGCCACGCAGGTGGAGACCGCTGCCGCGATCGTGGTGAGCGCCGACGACAGCGACCCGGACTACGTCTCGCGCGGCGGCCACAAGCTGGCCGGTGCCCTGTCGGTGTTCGTCCCGCAGGGGCTCGTCGTCGAGGGGCGGCGGGCGCTGGACGCCGGCGCGTCCACCGGAGGCTTCACCGACGTACTGCTGCGGGCGGGCGTCGCGCACGTCGTCGCCGTCGACGTCGGATACGGACAACTCGCCTGGACTCTTCAGCAGGATGAACGCGTCACCGTCAAGGACCGTACGAACGTGCGCGAGTTGACGCCGGACGCGATCGACGGGGAGCCCGTGGACCTCGTCGTGGGGGACCTGTCCTTCATCCCGCTCGGACTGGTGCTGCCCGCGCTGGTGCGCTGCACACGGCCGGGCGCCGACCTCGTGATGATGGTGAAGCCGCAGTTCGAGGTGGGCAAGGAGCGGCTGGGCAGCGGCGGAGTGGTACGCAGCGCGCAGCTGCGGGCCGAGGCCGTACGGGGAGTCGCCCGGACGGCCTGGGAGCTGGGACTCGGAGTGAAGGGGGTCACCGCCAGTCCGCTGCCCGGTCCCTCCGGGAACGTCGAGTATTTTCTGTGGCTGCGGGCCGGGGCCGACGAACTGGACCCGGCCGACGTTGACCGTGCAGTGGCGGAGGGGCCGAGTTGACACAGAACCGAGCGCGTACTGTTTTCCTGCTCGCCCACACCGGGCGTCCCGCCGCCATCCGCAGCGCGGAGCTCGTGGTCAAGGGGCTGCTGCACGCCGGGCTCGGCGTGCGCGTCCTGGAGGCCGAGGCGCGCGACCTGCCGCTGCCGGACGAGGTGGAGCTGGTCGGGGAGGCCACCCCGCAGTGCCTCGACGGGTGCGAGCTGCTCATCGTGCTGGGCGGTGACGGGACGCTGCTGCGCGGCGCCGAGTTCGCCCGCGCGTCCGGAGTGCCGATGCTCGGCGTCAACCTCGGCCGGGTCGGCTTCCTCGCGGAGGCCGAGCGCGACGACCTCGACAAGGTCGTCGACCGGGTGGTGAGCCGGGCGTACGAGGTCGAGGAGCGGATGACCGTCGACGTCGTCGTGCACCGCAACGGCGACATCGTGCACACCGACTGGGCGCTGAACGAGGCGGCCGTGCAGAAGGCCGGTGCCGAGAAGCTGCTGGAAGTCGTGCTGGAGATCGACGGCCGGCCGGTGACCGGGTTCGGCTGCGACGGCATCGTGCTGTCGACGCCGACCGGGTCGACCGCGTACGCCTTCTCGGCCGGGGGGCCGGTGGTGTGGCCCGAGGTCGAGGCGCTGCTGATGGTGCCGATCAGCGCGCACGCGCTGTTCGCGAAGCCGCTGGTGACCTCGCCGGACTCGGTGCTCGTGGTGGAGGTGCTGCCGCACATCCCGCCGGGGGTCCTGTGGTGCGACGGGCGGCGGACGGTGGAGTTGCCGCCGGGGGCGCGGGTGGAGGTGCGGCGGGGCGCGGTGCCGGTCCGGCTGGCCCGGTTGCACCACGCTTCGTTCACGGACCGGCTGGTGGCGAAGTTCGCGTTGCCGGTGTCCGGGTGGCGCGGGGCGCCGCACTAGGGGTGTCGTTTGGATCTTGCCGGGGTCGCGGGGTCCGGCACGCACATCTGCGGCGTTGTCGTCGGTTGCCAGGGCTCCGCCCTGTCGCCCTCCTCCGCCTTGCAGCCGCACGCACCAGACCCCGCTCGGCTCCGATTGCAAGGCGCCGTTGCCCGGAGCCGACCTGATCCGAACGACACCCCCTAGCGGACTCGATGGAGTGGTTCTGCCGAGCCCCGGCCGCGGACCGTCCGCGGCCGGGGCTCGGCGGCTCAGCCGCCGTCAGCACGGTTCCGCGCCCCTGAGCGGCACCCGGTCCCCGGGGTGACACGGGCGGCCTGTGTGCGCGCCCCGCCCTCGACCTCGTATGGTCGTGTCCGTGCTTGAGGAGATGCGGATACGGTCGCTCGGAGTCATCGACGACGCCGTTGTCGAGCTGTCGCCCGGGTTCACCGCTGTCACCGGTGAGACGGGTGCCGGCAAGACCATGGTGGTCACCAGCCTGGGGCTGCTGCTGGGCGGACGTGCGGACGCGGCGCTCGTGCGGATCGGGGCGAAGAACGCGGTCGTCGAGGGGCGGATCGCCGTGCCCGGGGACGCCGCGGTCGCCGTCCGGGCCGAGGAGGCCGGGGCCGAGCTGGACGACGGGGCGCTGCTGATCAGCCGTACCGTGTCCGCCGAGGGGCGGTCGCGCGCGCATCTCGGCGGGCGGTCCGTGCCCGTGGGGGTGCTCGCCGAGCTGGCCGACGAACTGGTGGCCGTGCACGGGCAGACCGACCAGCAGGGGCTGCTCAAACTGTCCCGGCAGCGGCAGGCGCTGGACCGGTACGCGGGCGACGCGGTCGCCGGACCGCTCGCCAAGTACGCCGGGGCCTACCGGCGGCTGCGGGCCGTCGTCACGGAGCTGGAGGAGATCACCACGCGCGCGCGGGAGCGCGCCCAGGAGGCCGATCTGCTGCGCTACGGCCTCGACGAGGTGTCGGCGGTCGAGCCGCGCGCCGGTGAGGACGTGGAGCTGGCCCAGGAGGCGGAGCGGCTGGGCCACGCCGAGGCGCTCGCGTCGGCGGCCACGGTCGCCCACGCCGCCCTGGCGGGCAATCCCGAGGACCCCGAGGGTGTGGACGCGGCGACGCTCGTCGCGGGCGCACAGCGGGCCCTGGACGCCGTACGGTCGTACGACCCGGCGCTGGCCTCGCTCGCCGAGCGGATCGGCGAGGTCGGGATCCTGCTGCGTGACGTGGCCGGGGAGCTCGCCGGGTACGCCGACGACCTGGACGCCGACCCGCTGCGGCTGGCGGCGGTCGAGGAACGGCGGGCCGCGCTCACCGCGCTGACGCGTAAGTACGGCGACGACGTCGCCGCCGTGCTGGCCTGGGCCGAGCAGAGCGCCGCCCGGCTGACCGAGCTGGACGGCGACGACGAGCGGATCGGCGAGCTGACCGCCGAGCGGGACGCGCTCCGGGCGGAGCTGGGCGGGCTGGCGCAGGCCCTGACCGACGCGCGGACGGAGGCGGCCGAGCGGTTCGCCGCCGCGGTGACGGCCGAGCTGGCCTCGCTCGCCATGCCGCACGCGCGCGTGTCGTTCGAGATCCGCCAGACCGAGGACCCCCAGGGCGTGGAGGTCGGCGGGCGCACGGTCGCGTACGGGCCGTCGGGCGCCGACGAGGTCGAGCTGCTGCTCGCCCCGCATCCGGGGGCGCCGCCGCGGCCGATCGCCAAGGGCGCGTCCGGCGGTGAGCTGTCGCGCGTGATGCTGGCCGTGGAGGTCGTGTTCGCGGGTACGGACCCGGTGCCGACGTACCTCTTCGACGAGGTCGACGCCGGGGTCGGCGGCAAGGCGGCGGTGGAGATCGGGCGGCGCCTGGCGCGGCTGGCGAAGAGCGCCCAGGTCGTGGTCGTCACGCATCTGCCGCAGGTGGCCGCGTTCGCCGACCGGCAGTTGCTCGTGGAGAAGACGAACGACGGGTCGGTGACCCGGTCCGGTGTGAAGGTGCTGGAGGGCGAGGAGCGGATCCGGGAGCTGTCCCGGATGCTGGCCGGCCAGGAGGACTCGGAGACGGCCCGGGCACACGCGGAGGAACTGCTCGCGACGGCCAGGGCGGACGCGTAGAGGCACGGTCCCCGCGCCCGTAGGGTGGCCGGATGGCCAACCGCAGTCGCCCGATCGGCTCCGCCTTCGCCCTCGCCGCCGCCCTCGCGCGGACCGGCCTGACCGTGCTGCGCGCCACGGCCCCCGGCGGCCGGGAACGCTGGGAGCGCGGGAACCACGCCGGACGGGCCGTGGATCTCCACACCGGACCCGCGTGCGCCGTGGCCGCGGCGGTGGGGACGGCGCGGGTGCGGCCCGCCGCGGGATTCGCCGTGCTCGCCGCCGGGGCCCGCGGGGCCTACGACGACGCGGTGGGCGCCGGGGATCCCCGGCGCGGGTTCCGGGCGCGTCTGTCGGCCCTGCGGCACGGCGAGGTCACCAGCAGGGCGGTGAAGCTGTCCGGGATCTCCGCGGCCGGGCTCGCCGCGGGCGCGGTGCTGAAGGAACGGCCCTTGGACAAGGTGCTCGCGGGTGTCGTCGTCGCCGGGGCCGCGCACTTCGTCAACCTGGTGGACGTACGCCCGGGGCCGGCCGGCGCGTCGGTCCTCGCGCTCGGGGCGCCGGGGCTGCCGCGCAAGGGCCCCGGAGCGGAGGCGGCCGCCGCCATGGGGCCGCCGCGGCCGCGCTGCCCGACGACCTCGCCGAGCGCACGATGCTCGGTGACACGGGAGCGCACGCACTGGGCGCGGCCCTGGGTGTCGCGGTGGTGGCCGGGAACGGACGGGCGGGGCTCGCCGCGCACGCCGCGGCACTCGTCGCCGCGGCGTCGTGCGGGGAGAAGGTGAGTGAGGCAGCACGCTCACTCGTGTGAGTGAACTGGCCCTGTCCCGTTGCCCCGACGGTCCCCTTTCGCGAGGGCCGTCGTTCCCGGAACACCCGTACGGCCTGGCATCCTTGACGGAGTGACGCGCAGGATCTGCGCGGCGCGTCCCCTCCGCACCGTCCTTCTGTACGTTCTTCGTGACCGTTCCCCGCCGAACCAGGAGTTCCCGGCCACGTGACCCCTGTGAGCAGCCACTCACCGCACGGCCGGTCGCCGCTGCGCACCGTGCAGGTGCTGGGCGGTGGCAACGCCGGCAGCAGCGCACACGTGCGCTCCCTGGCCGCGGGGCTCGTCGCACGGGGCGTGAAAGTGACGGTGTGCGCCCCCTCCGAGGCGGAACGCACCTACGACTTCACGGGCGCCGGAGCCGGCCACGTGCATGTGCCGCGCAGCAGCGATCCCGTCTCCGTGGCCGCCCTGCGGGCGGTGTGCTCGGACGCCGACCTGGTGCACGCGCACGGGCTGCACGCCTCGTTCCGTGCCGCGCTGGCCCTCGGCGGGCGGCGGATCCGTACCCCGCTCGTCGTCACCTGGCACGACCGGGTTCCTGCCGAGGGGGCGCGCGCCCAACTGCTGCGCGTGCTGGAACGACGGGTGATGAAGGCCGCCGCCGTGGTGCTCGGCGCCACCTCGGAGCTGGTCGACCGGGCGCGGCGGACGGGCGCGCGGGACGCCCGGCTCGGCCCCGTCGCGCTCCCCGCGCGGCCCTGCCGGGCGGCCGAGTCCGACGACCCCGACCGACGGCCCCCGAAGGTCCGGGCGGAACTCGGCGCGGTCGGCCGCCCGTTGCTGATCGCGGTCGGTTCCCTGGAGCGGCACCGCGGGTACGACGTCCTGCTCGACGCGGCGCGCGCGTGGCGCCGCCTCGATCCGGTGCCGCTGGTCGTCGTCGCCGGGGAGGGCCCGCTGCGCGGGGAGTTGCAGCGGCGGATCGAGGACGAGGAGCTGCCGGTGGCGCTCATCGGCAGCCGCGACGACATCACCGACCTGCTGGGGGCGGCCGATCTCGCCCTGCTGCCGAGCCGTCGGGAGGCGCGCTCCGTCCTCGCCCAGGAGGCCCTCCACGCGCGCGTGCCGCTCGTCGCGAGCGACGTGGGCGGCATCCCCGAACTCGTCGGCGACGCCGCCGAACTCGTCCCGGCCGGGGACGCGGAGGCCCTCGCGGACGCCGTCGTCCGGCTGCTCGCCGAACCCGGGCGGTGCGAGGAGCTGAAGGACAGGGGCGTACGGCAGGCGGCCACCTGGCCGACCGAGGACGAGACCGTCGCCCAGGTCCTCAGTGTCTACGACGAGTTGACGCAGCCCGGGCCGCTGCTCTAGGCAGGCTCCGTCAGGGCAGGTGGCGGCGCGCCCGCAGGGCGAGGCTCAACGCCAGGACGGTCTGCGGGTCGTCGAGGTCCGTGCCGAGCAACTCCCCGATCCTCGCCAGCCGGTTGTACAGCGTCTGCCGGTTGAGGTGGAGTTCGCGCGCCGTCTCCGCCTTGCGTCCCGCGTGCGCCAGGTACGTCTGGAGGGTGGGCAGCAGGGGCGGCTTGGAACGGTTGTCGTGGTCGCGCAGGGGGCCGATCGCCCGGTCCACGAAGGCCGCGAGGTCCGGATGGTCGCGCAGCCGCCACAGCAGCAGGTCGATGTCGAGGCGCCGGGCGTCGTACCAGGGCCGGTCGGTGAGGCCCTGGGCCGCGGTCGCCGTCTCCGCCGCGTGCCGCAGGCCCGCCGACGCCGCCGCCCAGCCGCCGGCCACACCGACGACCACGACGGGCGGCCGCGCCCCCGGCTGCCGCATCCCGGCCCGTTCCACGCCCGCCCGCAGTGCCGCCGCGACCCGGTCCGCGACCGCCGCCCGCTCCGGCTCCGCGCGCAGGCCCAGCAGGAGCGGCACCCGCCCCTCCACCGGCCGTACGCCCAGCAGGGCCGGCACCCCGACCGAGGCCAGCTCCTCGGCGACCGCGCGCGCCAGCACCGCCCAGCCGCCGCCGGCCGGGGACAGGGTGTCACCGAGCCGCATCACCACGGGGAGCAGCGGGCCGGCGCCCGGTTTGAAGCCCAGGACGCGGGCCTGCGCAGGGGCGTCCTCCGCGGTGATCCGGCCCTCGGCGAGGTCGGTGAGGAAGTCGCCGCGCCCGCGCGCCGCCAGTTCCTCCTCCTGCCGCGCCTGCATCAGCACCACGGCGAGGATGCCGGCCGCCCGCTCCGCCGCCATCCGGTGCACCGGCGCGAGCGGGGACCGTACGGGCAGCAGGACGAGCCGGGCGCGTACCGGTCCGGCGCCGGGGCCGCCGCCGGGCACGTCCACCAGGACCGAGCCCGCCGGGGGCGGGGCGTCCTTGTGGGGGCCGCGCAGTCCCTCCCAGACCTGGAGCGGGTCGGCGCCCTCGGGACCGGGGCCGGCGGCGTACAGCAGACGGCCGTCGGTGGTCTCCAGGAAGACGGGGTTGCCGCCGAAGCCGGCCAGGATGCCGAGCACCTGAGGTACTCCGCCGCCGCCGAGCAGAGCCTCCGTGCAGCGGCGGTGCACCTCCTCGGCACGCTGGAGCAGCGCGTAGTGGCCGTTGACGATCTCGGTGTGGATCTCCTCGGTGACCGTCACGAACGGCACCTCGCGGTGCAGCTGGACGAGCGGGAGGCCGGCCGTGCGCGCGGTGTCCACGAGGGCCGCGGGGAGTTTCGCGAAGCGCGGGCCGAGTTCCACGACCAGGGCGGCGATGCCGCGCTCGGCGAGGGTGCGGACGAACGCGCGCTGCTCGGCGGGGCGGGTGCCGAGGCCGTAGCCCGTGGTCAGGAGGAGCTCGCCGCCCTTGAGGAGGGAGGCGATGTTGGGTACCTCGCCGGCGTGGACCCAGCGCACGGTGCGGTGCAGGCGGTCGGCACCGGCGAGGATCTCCGGCAGGCCGCTGCGGAGGCCGGGGAGCTCCAGGGCGCGCTGCACGGTGATCCCCGAGGGCGGGGGTGCGCTGGGGGTGTTCATGCAGCGGACGGTACCCGGGGGTGGGGGCGGTGGGTCGAGTCGCCCGGCGCTTGCCGGCTGCCCGGCGTGGGCGTGAGCCGGGGTGGGCGTGAGCCGGGGTGGGCGTGAGCCGGGGTGGGGCGCGCGCGGCCCGGCGCTACGGGGACGCCGCCGCGCCCACCCTCCCCCCACTCTCGGCTTCGCTCGAGCGGGGGTACCCCCATCGCCCCAGAGGCACGGGTGCCCGCAGCGGCGGCCGTCTCAGCCCCCGTACGCCCCGCTCGCCGTGAGACGGAGTGCCGTGTCGATCAGGGGCACATGGCTGAAGGCCTGCGGGAAGTTGCCGACCTGGCGCTGCAGGCGCGGGTCCCACTCCTCGGCGAGCAGGCCCAGGTCGTTGCGCAGGGCCAGGAGCTTCTCGAAGAGCTTCCTGGCCTCGTCCACCCGGCCGATCATCGCCAGGTCGTCGGCCATCCAGAACGAGCAGGCGAGGAAGGCGCCCTCGTCGCCGGGCAGGCCGTCGACGCCCTCGTCGCCGCCCTCCGTCGGGTAGCGCAGGATGAAGCCGTCCGACGTGGACAGCTCGCGCTGGATGGCCTCGATGGTGCCGATGACCCGCTTGTCGTCCGGCGGCAGGAAGCCCATCTGGGGGATCAGCAGCAGTGAGGCGTCCAGTTCCTGGGAGCCGTAGGACTGCGTGAAGGTGTTGCGTTCCTTGTCGTAGCCCTTCTCGCACACGTCGCGGTGGATGTCGTCGCGCAGCTGCTTCCAGCGCTCCAGCGGGCCGTCCGCGTCGCCGGACTCGATGAGCTTGATGGTGCGGTCGACGGCGACCCAGGCCATCACCTTGGAGTGCACGAAGTGGCGGCGCGGGCCGCGCACCTCCCAGATGCCCTCGTCCGGCTCCTGCCAGTGGTCCTCCAGGTAGCGGATCAGCTTGAGCTGGAGCACCGAGGCGTAGTCGTTGCGGGCCAGGCCCGTCATGTGGCCCAGGTGCAGTGCCTCGGTGACCTCGCCGTAGACGTCGAGCTGGAGCTGGTGCGCCGCGCCGTTGCCGACCCGGACCGGGGTGGAGCCCTCGTAGCCGGGCAGCCAGTCCAGCTCCGCCTCGCCGAGTTCGCGCTCGCCGGCGATGCCGTACATGATCTGCAGGTTCTCCGGGTCGCCGGCGACCGCGCGCAGCAGCCACTCGCGCCAGGCGCGGGCCTCCTCGCGGTAGCCGGTGCGCAGCAGCGAGGAGAGGGTGATCGCCGCGTCGCGCAGCCAGGTGTAGCGGTAGTCCCAGTTGCGGACGCCGCCGATGTCCTCCGGCAGGGAAGTGGTGGGCGCGGCGACGATGCCGCCGGTGGGGGCGTACGTCAGGGCCTTCAGCGTGATCAGGGAGCGGACCACGGCCTCCCGGTAGGGACCGTGGTACGTACAGTGCTCGACCCAGTCGCGCCAGAAGTCCTCCGTCGCCTCCAGCGACTGCTCCGGCTCCGGCAGCGGCGGCGGCTCCTTGTGCGAGGGCTCCCACGAGATGGTGAACGCGATCCGGTCACCCGGAGCGACCGTGAAGTCCGCGTACGTGGTGAGCGCCTTGCCGTAGGTCTCGGCCTCCGTGTCGAACCACACGGAGTCGGGGCCCGCGACGGCCACCGTGCGGCCCTCGTGCTTGTGCACCCAGGGGACGACGCGTCCGTAGCTGAACCGCATCCGCAGCTCCGAGCGCATCGGCACCCGGCCGGAGACGCCCTCCACGATCCGGATCAGCTGCGGCGCGCCGTCGCGCGGCGGCATGAAATCGGTCACCCGGACGGTGCCGCGCGGGGTGTCCCACTCGGACTCCAGGATCAGCGAGTCGCCGCGGTAGGTCCGCCGGGACGCGGTGGGCGGCTCGGCGCCGGGGGCGTAGGCGGGGCCCATCCGCCAGAAGCCGTGTTCCCCGGTGCCCAGCAGACCGGCGAAGATGGCATGCGAGTCGAAGCGGGGCAGGCACAGCCAGTCGACTGTGCCGTCCCGGCAGACCAGGGCAGCGGTCTGCATGTCTCCGATGAGTGCGTAGTCTTCGATGCGCCCGGCCACGTGCAACTCCAGTCGAACGGCCACGTCACCCCGCATGGGGGCGGTCGCTGGTGCGGTCAAGGGGGTGTGTCTTGCGTCGTTGAGTCATGAAGCAAAGCAGCCGTCCGGCCGGGAAGCCAAACGCTGCGCCGCACACGACGATTGTCGCCAACGCGGTGCCGCGAGCGACAATTGTCGCTCAACGAACTGACGAGCTCTCGTTGTTCCGGTGCTGACGGGCGAGGGGTGGTGCCATGTCGCCGGGCGGGCTCGGCAGCGAACGTCCGAGCAGGATACGACGCACGTAGATGATCTGTGTGCCGCTCCGGACAACCCGGGTCCGCCGAAAGGGTGACCACCGGGTGAGGAAACGGTGAGCCGCGCGTCTGAGTACCGGAGCGTGCGCGGAGGGTGGCCGGAAGCCGCCGCCCCGAGGCGCTGATACGCTGGTAGCCCGTGGACCGGTGGGAGAAAAACCCCGGAACCGCAGCGACGGCGCCGCCGACGGCAACCCGGTACGACCGGGCCGGACGACGAGCGCACAGCACCCCAGACCGCGACCACGGGAGCCCCCCTTTGGCCATGCCGCCCAAATCCTCGACGACCAAGCACATCTTCGTCACCGGGGGTGTCGCCTCCTCGCTCGGCAAGGGGCTGACCGCCTCCAGCCTCGGCATGCTGCTCAAGGCACGGGGTCTGCGCGTCGTGATGCAGAAGCTCGACCCGTACCTCAATGTCGACCCTGGCACGATGAACCCCTTCCAGCACGGTGAGGTGTTCGTCACCAACGACGGCGCCGAGACCGACCTGGACATCGGCCACTACGAGCGTTTCCTCGACCGCGACCTCGACGGCTCCGCCAACGTCACCACCGGCCAGGTCTACAACACGGTGATCGCCAAGGAGCGGCGCGGCGAGTACCTGGGCGACACGGTCCAGGTCATCCCGCACATCACCAACGAGATCAAGCACCGCATCCGCCGCATGGCGACGGACGAGGTGGACGTCGTGATCACCGAGGTCGGCGGCACGGTCGGCGACATCGAGTCGCTGCCGTTCCTGGAGACCGTCCGCCAGGTGCGGCACGAGGTCGGCCGCGACAACGTCTTCGTCGTCCACATCTCGCTCCTGCCGTACATCGGCCCCTCGGGTGAGCTGAAGACGAAGCCGACCCAGCACTCGGTCGCGGCGCTGCGCAACATCGGTATCCAGCCGGACGCGATCGTGCTGCGCTGCGACCGCGAGGTGCCGACCGCGATCAAGCGCAAGATCTCCCTGATGTGCGACGTCGACGAGGCCGCCGTGGTGGCCTGCCCCGACGCCCGGTCGATCTACGACATCCCCAAGGTCGTCCACACCGAGGGCCTGGACGCCTACGTGGTCCGCAAGCTGGACCTGCCGTTCCGCGACGTGGACTGGACGACCTGGGACGACCTGCTCGACCGCGTCCACAACCCCGACCACGAAATCACCATGGCCCTGGTCGGCAAGTACATCGACCTGCCCGACGCCTACCTGTCGGTCACCGAGGCGCTGCGCGCGGGCGGCTTCGCCAACAAGGCCCGCGTGAAGATCAAGTGGGTCACGTCCGACGACTGCAAGACCCCGGCCGGCGCCAAGGCGCAGCTCGGTGACGTCGACGCCATCTGCATCCCGGGCGGCTTCGGCGACCGCGGAGTGCTGGGCAAGGTCGGCGCGATCAAGTACGCCCGCGAGAACAGGATCCCGCTCCTCGGCCTCTGCCTGGGCCTGCAGTGCATCGTGGTCGAGGCCGCGCGCAACCTGGCCGGCATCACGGACGCCAACTCCACCGAGTTCGACCCGGCCACCGGCCACCCGGTCATCTCCACGATGGCCGAGCAGCTGGACATCGTGGCCGGTGAGGGCGACATGGGCGGCACGATGCGGCTCGGCATGTACCCGGCCAAGCTGGCCGAGGGCTCCATCGTGCGCGAGGTGTACGACGGCAAGGAGTACGTCGAGGAGCGGCACCGCCACCGCTACGAGGTGAACAACACCTACCGCGCGGAGCTGGAGAAGAAGACGGGCATCGTCTTCTCGGGCACCTCCCCGGACGGCAAGCTCGTCGAGTACGTCGAGTACCCGCGCGACGTCCACCCCTACCTGGTCGCCACGCAGGCCCACCCGGAGCTGCGCTCCCGCCCGACCCGCCCGCACCCGCTCTTCGCCGGGCTGGTCAAGGCCGCGGTCGAGCGGAAGACGGCGAAGTCGAAGTAACACACCGGTTGTACGGTGGCCGGGGCGCGCGCATCCGACGGCGCGGGCCCCGGCTTTTCGCGTACGTCTGGAAGGGCAGGTCAGGTATGACGGGCAGCACGATCAAGGACATCCCCGAGGAGTGGGAGGTCCGGGGCACCGAGACGCCCTTCCGCGGCAAGAAGACCTCCGTCCGCACGGACGACGTGGTCATGCCCGACGGCTCCGTGGTGACCCGCGACTACCAGGTCCACCCCGGCTCGGTGGCCGTCCTCGCCCTGGACGACGAGGGGCGGGTGCTGGTCATCCGGCAGTACCGGCACCCCGTGCGCGAGAAGCTGTGGGAGATCCCGGCCGGTCTGCTCGACGTCCCGGGCGAGAACCCGCTGCACGCCGCGCAGCGCGAGCTGTACGAGGAGGCGCACGTCAAGGCCGAGGACTGGCGGGTGCTGACCGACGTCTACACCACCCCCGGCGGCTGCGACGAGGCCGTACGGATCTTCCTCGCCCGCAACCTGTCCGAGGCCGACGGCGAGCGCTTCGAGGTCGAGGACGAAGAGGCCGACATGGAGCTGACGCGGGTGCCCGTCGCGGAGCTGGTGCGGGGCGTACTCGCGGGTGAGCTGCACAACAACTGCCTGGTCGTGGGCGTGCTGTCGCTGGTCGCGGCGGAGCAGGGCGACGGACTCGACACCCTCCGCCCGGCGCAGGCGCCGTGGCCGGCGCGTCCGTTCGAGGCCTGAGGAACACCCCCGCCCGGCCTTGGTATGACCATCGGTTGATCCGATCGGGGGATGTGCCCGCCGCGCTCCGCCGGGAACGTAGCAGAGCGTGAACTAGGCTCTGGAAACGCCCGAACCGGGGTTCCGGCGGGCGCCGGCGTGCGGTGGGATCGGGAGTGTGGCCCGTGACGGATCAGGCGGTGGACACGGACGGCGTACGGCTGTCGGAGGACCCTGCTGAGGAGAATCGGTTCCTGGGCCGCATCCGGGAGTTGAAGGAGCTGCGCGCCGACATCGAGCGCGCGGGACTGGACACCCTCTCCGGCCGCAAGGCCCCCCGCGCGCGCGTGCTGCTCATCGCGGGCCGGCCCGGCTCCGGCCGCACCGCGCTCGCCGAGGAACTGGTCGCCCAGGTCGCCGACGCCTACCCCGACGGCGTGCTGCGCGCCCGGCTGAGCGAACCGGACGGCACTCGCGTGCCGGTCGGGCGGCTCGCCCGGGAACTCCTCACCGAGCTGGACCGTCCCGCCCCGCCCGGCGCCGGCGAGGACGACCTCACCGAGGCCCTCCGCACCGCCCTCGCCGACCGCAGGGTGCTGCTCCTGCTCGACGACGCGGCCGACGCCGAGCAGGTCGACGCCCTGTTGCCGGACACCCCCGACTGCCTGGCCGTCGCCGTCTCCGAGGGCCCGCTGACCGGCATCGCGGACGTCCGTCCGTGCACACTGGGCGGCCTCGACACCAAGTCGGCCGTGGAACTGCTCTCCCGGCACACCGGCTCGGTCCGCATCACCGTCGACCCCCGCGCCGCCGAGCAGCTGGCCGAGGTCTGCCAGGCCCAGCCCGCCGCGCTGACCCTGGCCGGCGGCTGGCTCGCCGCCCGTCCCCAGGCGGCCGTCGCCGACCTCGCCAAGCACATGCACACGGAGGGTGACGAAGGCACCCCGCTCAGCCGCGTCTTCCGCCTCGCCTACGCGTCGCTGCCCGGCCCCGCCGCCCGGATACTGCGATTGCTCTCCCTCGCTCCGGCCGGTCTGGTCGACCCGCACACCGCCTCCGCGCTCGCCGGCTGCTCGGTGAACGGCGCCCGCACCACCCTGGACGACTTCGTCGCCCTCGGCGTGCTGCGCGCGGTCGACTCCCCGCTGCCCGAGTACGAGGTCCCCGGATGCCTGCACGGCCGGCTGAGGGCCCTCACCGAGACCCACGACCGCCCCGCCGAGATCCAGCTCGCCCGCGCCCGCATGCTGGAGCGGACGGTACGGCTGCTCCAGTCCTGCCGGGCGGTCACCGAGACCGACAGCCCGCAGGCCCGTGAGAAGCTCCTCGCCACACCACGAGACCTCCGTTTCCCCACCCCGAGGGCCGCCGCCGACTGGCTGCGCGTCCGCCGGCCCGCCCTGCTCGCCGCGGCCCGGCTCGCGGTCGCCGACGGGGAACTGGACACCCTCGCCCGGAGACTGCTGTCCCAGCTGGTGCGGGCCATGGTCGCCCACTTCGGCACCCGGGCGGCGGCAGCCGACCTGTACGGCGTCCACCGCCTCGTCCTCGACGTGGCCGAGCGCCGCGAGCTGCCCCGGGAGAAGGCCGCGGCCCTGCTGAACCTGGCCGACCTGGACGCCCGCACCGGCCGCACCGCCGAGGCCCTGGTGCGCTACCGCGCCGCGCTGGACGCCGGACGCGAGGCGAACGACCCGTACGCGACCGGCCGCGCGATGGAATCCGTAGGCGGCGCCCACCTGGAGCTCGGCGACTACGACCGGGCCGCCGACTGGTTCGGCCGGGCCCTCGCCCAGCGGCTCGCCCGGCACGAGCGCGCCGACGCCGCCCGGATCTACGGCCGCACCGCCACCGCCCACACCTACGCGGGCCGGTACGGCGAGGCGCTGCGGTGCTGGCGCGCCGCGGTCGCCGGGTACCGCAAGGTGGGCGATGTGGCCGCGCACGCGCGCGCGTTGAGCGAACTGGCCCGGGTCCAGGAGTACGCCGGACGGCCCGAGGAGTCGCTGCGTACCTGCCAGGAGGCCGTCGACTGGGCGCGCAGGGCCGAGGACGTCCGGCTCCAGGCCGCGCTGCACCTGCGGCTGGCCGACACGCTCGACCGTCTCGGCGATCCCACGGCGGCCGGCATGCAGCGGAGCGTGGCCGAACGCATGCTGAGGGAAGACACCGCCGAAGCCTGCGAAATCCGCAGATCGGGCTCTGAAGATTGATGCTTTGAAAGGCTGGACACACGGAACACCTTCATTAGACTGGCTCTGCCGCACGTTCTTGCGGTCTCTCCCGTTGTGCGTACGTGTGCGCGGGTATGTGTAGCAATAGCCCAACCCTCTGAGCCAAGGACCGTGATCGACGTGAAGGTCGGTATCCCCCGCGAGGTCAAGAACAACGAGTTCCGGGTGGCCATCACCCCCGCCGGCGTGCACGAGCTGGTGCGCCACGGTCACCAGGTCGTCGTCGAGCGCGAGGCCGGCGTCGGATCCTCGATCCCGGACGCCGAGTACGTCGCGGCCGGCGCGCGGATACTCGACACCGCCGACGAGGTCTGGGCCGCCGCCGACCTGGTGCTGAAGGTCAAGGAGCCCGTCGCGGAGGAGTACCACCGCCTCCGCAAGGACCAGACGCTCTTCACCTACCTGCACCTGGCCGCCTCCAAGGAGTGCACGGACGCGCTCGTCGAGGCCGGCACCACCGCCATCGCCTACGAGACGGTCGAGCTGCCGAACCGGGCGCTGCCGCTGCTGGCCCCCATGTCCGAGGTCGCGGGCCGGCTGGCCCCCCAGGTCGGCGCGTACCACCTGATGGCCGCGAACGGCGGCCGCGGTGTGCTGCCGGGCGGCGTCCCCGGCGTGCTGGCCGGCCGGGCCGTCGTCATCGGCGGCGGCGTCTCCGGCTGGAACGCGGCGCAGATCGCCATCGGCATGGGCTTCCACGTGACCCTGCTCGACAAGGACATCACCAAGCTCAAGGAAGCCGACAAGATCTTCGGTACGAAGATCCAGACCGTCGTCTCCAACGCCTTCGAGCTGGAGAAGGCCTGCCTGGAGGCCGACCTCGTGATCGGCGCCGTCCTGATCCCGGGCGCCAAGGCCCCGAAGCTGGTCAGCAACGAGCTGGTCTCCCGGATGAAGCCCGGAAGTGTCCTTGTCGACATCGCGATCGACCAGGGCGGCTGCTTCGAGGACTCCCACCCGACCACGCACGCCGAGCCGACCTTCCCGGTCCACAACTCGGTCTTCTACTGCGTCGCCAACATGCCCGGCGCGGTGCCGAACACCTCCACCTACGCGCTGACCAACGCCACGCTGCCGTACATCGTGGAACTGGCGAACCGCGGCTGGGCCGAGGCGCTGCGCCGTGACCCCGCGTTGGCCAAGGGCCTCAACACGCATGACGGCAAGGTCGTTTACAAGGAGGTCGCCGAGGCGCACGGCCTGGAGCACGTGGAGCCGGCCGCCCTGCTCGCCTGACGCCCGCACGAGCCGTCGGCCGCCGTCGGCGGCTGTCGTCGGCCGGTAAATCGGCTAAGTCATCAACCGGGAAAGGCGATACGTCAACAGTCGCCGTCAACCCCGCACACCCGGCCGGACCTTGCCCGACAAGGTCCGGCCGGGTGTGTGTATGGTCACTTTGCGATTCTCGGTCAACTCGCCTCGAACGTAACGCTTCAACCGATTCGCGCACCGGTGAAACCTGCTGTGCGACGGCCGTACGCCCTTGACAGAGGGTTGTTTCATTGCCGACACATCCGGCCGGGTCCGGTGGATTGTGTTGCTGCGGACGGCCGACACGCCATAGAGTCGCCGAACGTCGGCATGGTGCCACGCTGACCTGTCTAGAAGTTTCCTGGTCACCAAGGAGGTAAGACGACTTGTGAATGAGTCGACATTTACTCCCGGGGGTGGTCAACCAGGAATGCCTGCACGGGCCCACAGCCCCAGGCGTCTCGAGGCTGTCGGCTCCGTCGCTGTACACACCTTCGCAGCCCACCAGAGTCCGCAGGCAACTCAGACAGCACACATGAGTATGGATGGCCAACACGTGAACGCCATGGCCGGCAACGGAAGTGGCGCGTCCCGCAACCACTTCGCCGACTACGACGAACTGCCCGAGGGGCACTTCTACGACCCGGACGCGGAGTACGAGCCCGATCCCGAGTACGCCGCCACGCTCGCGCCCGACGCGGCCCGCCAGCGCCGTGAGCGCATCGGACCGACCGGACGCCCGCTGCCCTACTTCCCGATCCCGGGGCCGCTGACCGAGCACGGCCCCGCGAAGATCATCGCGATGTGCAACCAGAAGGGCGGCGTGGGCAAGACCACGTCGACCATCAACCTGGGCGCCGCGCTCGCCGAGTACGGGCGCCGGGTGCTGCTCGTCGACTTCGACCCGCAGGGCGCGCTGTCGGTCGGTCTCGGCGTCAACCCGATGGAGCTCGACCTCACCGTCTACAACCTGCTCATGGAGCGGGGCATGGCGGCCGACGAGGTGCTGCTGAAGACCGCGGTCCCCAACATGGACCTGCTGCCCAGCAACATCGACCTGTCGGCGGCCGAGGTGCAGCTGGTGAGCGAGGTCGCGCGCGAGTCCACGCTGCAGCGGGCGCTGAAGCCGCTGATGGACGACTACGACTACATCGTGATCGACTGCCAGCCCTCGCTCGGCCTGCTCACGGTCAACGCGCTGACCGCCGCGCACAAGGTGATCGTGCCGCTGGAGTGCGAGTTCTTCGCACTGCGCGGTGTGGCGCTGCTGACCGAGACGATCGAGAAGGTCCAGGAGCGGCTCAACCCCGACCTGGAGCTCGACGGCATCCTCGCCACGATGTACGACTCGCGCACGGTGCACAGCCGTGAGGTGCTCGCGCGTGTGGTCGAGGCATTCGACGACCACGTCTACCACACGGTCATCGGGCGCACGGTCCGCTTCCCGGAGACCACGGTCGCCGGTGAGCCGATCACCACGTACGCCTCCAACTCCGTCGGTGCCGCCGCCTACCGCCAGCTCGCCAGGGAGGTGCTCGCCCGGTGTCACGCCGAGTGAGTCTGCCGGGGGCCGACGAACTCTTCCGCACGACAGGGGGAACGGCGCTCCAGGCGTCCTCCCCGCGGCGACCGGCCGGTGGCGACGCCCGGGTGCCGGCGCCGGCGGGGGAGAGCGACCAGGCCGCCGCCGAGGACGCGCCGCAGTCGGTGCCCGCGCAGGGCGGTGACGGCGAGGGCGCGGAGCACGCCGCGGCGGACGCGGAACCCGGCTCCGGGGGCGAGCCGCGCAGCCGCGGCGCGGAACGCTCCGCGCGGGGCTCGGGCCCGGGCGCGCAGGAAGGTTCTGCCACCGCCCAGCCGCGCAAGCGCGGGCGGTCTCCCTCGCGCCGTCCCAGCGGTCGCGAGCGCCACGACGAGAAGATCACCGTGTACGTCTCCGCCGAGGAGCTCATGGACCTGGAGCACGCCCGGCTGGTGCTCCGCGGCGAGCACGGGCTGGCCGTCGACCGCGGCCGCATCGTCCGCGAGGCGGTCGCCGTGGTCCTCGCCGACCTGGAGACCCGGGGGGACGCCAGCATCCTCGTACGACGGCTGCGCGGGCGGTAGCGGTAGCCTGCGGGGGCCATGACCTCGAACGACGCCCCCCGCCCCGGTGCCCGCGCCGGCCGTCGGCGTGCGCTGGGGAGAGGACCGGGAGAGCCGCGGGTGGCTCCGTCGGCCCCGCCGGTCACCGAGACGCCCGAGGCGCCCGTGGAGGCGCCGTCCGGCACCGAGCCCCGCGAGGCCGCGGTCGCACGGCCGGCATCCGAGGCGCCACCGGCGAGCACGGCTCCGGAGGCCTCTTCGCCGAGTGACGCGACCTCTGCGCAGGTCTCTCCCCAGGTCCTTTCCCAGGCATCTCCGCAGGCTTCCCCCGCGGTGACCGAGCCGGAGGCGGAGCGCCCCCGCCGGGAGGCCGGGTCACGGGGCGAGTCGGAGGCCCCGGCGCCCCCTCGGCCGGAGTCCGCGCCGCAGCCGCCCGCCGCCGCTCCGAACACGGCGGCGTGGGCTTCCACCGCGGGGCCGGGGGCCGGGGAGCGGACGTCCGCCGTGGCTTCGGAGTCCGCGCCGCAGCCGCCCCTCGCGCCGGGAGCCGCGCCGCAGGAGTCCGCCGGCGCTCAGGAGGGCTCCGGGGCGGCCCACGGTCCCGCAGGCCCCGAGAGGGCGCCGCAGGGCGCTCCGGGGCCCGACGGGGCGGCGGCCGCCCCCGTGCCGTCGCAGGCCCCGACTCGGGACGGGTCCGAGAACCCGGCGGAGGACGCGCCCGGCGACGGGGTCTTCAAGGTGCGGCTCGCCAACTTCGAGGGGCCGTTCGATCTGCTCCTCCAGCTGATCTCCAAGCACAAGATGGACGTCACCGAGGTCGCGCTCTCCAGGGTGACCGACGAGTTCATGGCGCACATCCGGGCGAGGGGGCCGGACTGGGATCTCGACGAGACGACCGAGTTCCTGGTGGTGGCGGCCACACTGCTCGACCTGAAGGCGGCCCGGCTGCTGCCCGCCGCCGAGGTGGAGGACGAGGCCGACCTGGCGCTGCTGGAGGCCCGCGACCTGCTCTTCGCGCGGCTGCTCCAGTACCGCGCGTACAAACAGATCGCGGAGATCTTCAACGACCGGCTGGAGGCCGAGGCCCGCCGCCACCCCCGTACCGTCGGCCTGGAACCCCACCACGCCGAGCTGCTGCCCGAGGTCGTCATCAGCATCGGGCCGGAGGGCTTCGCCAGGCTCGCCGTCAAGGCGATGCAGCCCAGGCCCAAGCCGCAGGTCTACGTCGAGCACATCCACGCACCCCTGGTCAGCGTGCAGGAGCAGGCCGGGATCGTCGTCGCCCGGCTGAGGGAGCTGGGCGAGGCCAGCTTCCGGACCCTGGTCGAGGACACCGAGGACACACTGACCGTCGTCGCCCGCTTCCTCGCCCTGCTGGAGCTGTACCGGGAGAAGGCCGTCGAGCTGGACCAGGAGACCGCGCTCGGTGACCTGCTGGTGCGCTGGGCGGGAGGGGAGGGCGACGCCGGGCCGGTGGTGACGGACGAGTTCGACCGGCCGCCCGAGAAGACCGAGGAGGAGCGGAAGGCGTGAGTGACGAGACCACGGAGGTCGTGGGCGGGCCGGGCACCGTCGCCGGCCTGGAACTCAAACCCGCCCTCGAAGCCGTCCTCATGGTCGTGGACGAGCCCGCGACCGAGGAGCACCTCGCCCGGATACTCCAGCGGCCGCGGCGGCAGATCGCGGACGCGCTGCGCGAGCTCGCCGACGAGTACACCGTCCAGCGCCGCGGCTTCGAGCTGCGCCTGATCGCGGGCGGCTGGCGCTTCTACAGCCGCCCCGAGTACGCGGCGGCCGTCGAGGGCTTCGTCCTGGACGGCCAGCACGCCCGCCTCACCCAGGCCGCGCTGGAGACACTCGCCGTGGTCGCCTACCGCCAGCCGGTCAGCCGCAGCCGCGTCTCCGCGGTACGCGGCGTGAACTGCGACGGCGTGATGCGCACCCTCCTGCAACGGGGTCTGGTCGAGGAGGCGGGCACGGAACCCGAAACAGGTGCGATCCTGTACGTGACGACGAACTACTTCCTGGAGCGGATGGGCCTGCGCGGCCTGGACGAGCTCCCGGAGCTCGCGCCCTTCCTCCCCGAGGCGGCGGCGATCGAGGCCGAGACACTGGAAGGGGTCCCGTCGTTCGATCCGGACGCCCCGGATTCCGAGGACGCAGACGACAAGACGGAACTTTGATGCGAAGCAGCAGCGGCAGGAACAGCAGCGGAAACAACGGCGGGAGCCGTGGTGGCAACAGCGGCGGCCGCGGCGGGAGCAGCGGTGGCCGCGGTAACCCCCGCGGCGGGAGCAGTGGTGGGCGCGGTAACCCCCGCGGCGCCGGTGGCAACCGCGACGACAGGCAGGGCGGCCGTCCCAAGAACCCGCGCCCGGAGGAGCGGCGCTACGACGTGGGCCCCGGCGCCACCCATGAGGGCCCGAAGTCGGGCCGCGGCCCCGCGGCCCGCGGCGGCGCCAAGGGCGGGCCGAAGAAGCCCCTGCAGCGGGGCCGCTCGGTCCCGGCCACGTCGCGTGAGTACGAGGCGCGGGCCGAGGAGCGCAACCGGGAGCGGTACGCCGGCAAGAAGGACGTCAAGCTGCCCAAGACCTTCCCGGGCGCCGAGCAGGAGGGCGAGCGGCTGCAGAAGGTCCTCGCGCGCGCGGGCTACGGCTCCCGGCGTGCCTGCGAGGAGCTGATCGAGCAGGCGCGCGTCGAGATCAACGGCGAGATCGTGCTGGAGCAGGGCAGGCGGGTCGACCCGGAGAAGGACGAGGTCAAGGTCGACGGCCTGACCGTCGCCACGCAGTCGTACCAGTTCTTCTCGCTCAACAAGCCCGCCGGCGTCGTCTCCACCATGGAGGACCCGGACGGCCGGCAGTGCCTCGGTGACTACGTCACCAACCGCGAGACCCGGCTCTTCCACGTCGGCCGGCTCGACACCGAGACCGAGGGTGTCATCCTGCTGACCAACCACGGTGAGCTGGCGCACCGCCTGACCCACCCCCGGTACGGCGTGAAGAAGACCTACCTCGCGCACATCGTGGGCCCCATCCCGCGCGACCTCGGCAAGCGCCTCAAGGACGGCATCCAGCTGGAGGACGGGTACGCGCGCGCGGACCACTTCCGGGTCGTCGAGCAGACCGGCAAGAACTACCTGGTCGAGGTCACCCTCCACGAGGGCCGCAAGCACATCGTCCGCCGGATGCTGGCCGAGGCGGGCTTCCCCGTCGACAAACTGGTGCGCACCGCCTTCGGCCCGATCACCCTGGGCGACCAGAAGTCGGGCTGGCTGCGCCGGCTGTCCAACACGGAGGTCGGGATGCTGATGCAGGAGGTCGAACTCTAAGCACCGCGAAGGTTGTGACGGGCCACCCACCCCCTTTATAGTCTGAGTGACTATTAAGGGGGTGGCCGCCTGTGCACGGCTACGACAAGTACGCCTTCGAGCCCTTCGCCGTCACCGTCGATCTCGCCGTCCTCACGATCCGCGCGGGCGCGCTGCACGTGCTGCTCGTCGAGCGGGGGCAGGAGCCGTACGCCGGCCGCTGGGCGCTGCCCGGCGGCTTTCTGCTGCCGGACGAGTCGGCGGAGACGGCGGCCCGGCGCGAGCTGGCCGAGGAGACCGGCCTGTCCGACGTGAGCGGACTGCACCTGGAGCAGCTGCGCACCTACAGCGAGCCCGGCCGCGACCCCCGGATGCGGGTCGTGTCGGTCGCGTTCGCCGCCCTGCTGCCCGGCCCTCCCGAACCGCACGCGGGCACCGACGCGGCCGAGGCCCGCTGGGTGCCGTACGACGCGGCCCTAAACCTCGCCTTCGACCACGACCGGATCCTGGCCGACGCCCGGGAACGCGTCGGCGCCAAGCTGGAGTACACCTGCCTGGCCACCGCCTTCTGCCCGGCCGAGTTCACGCTCGGCGAGCTGCAGCAGGTCTACGAGACCGTGTGGGGGACGGCTCTGGACCGGCCGAACTTCCGCCGCAAGGTGCTCACCACACCGGGTTTCGTCGAGGCGGTCCCCGGCGCCGCCCGCCTCACCGGCGGCCGCGGCAAACCGGCCGCGCTCTACCGCTCCGGCCCCGCCACCACCCTGCACCCGCCCCTGCTCCGCACCCCTCGGGAAGGACGCCCCGCATGACCACGACGCCCCGCACGACCACGACCACCGTCACCAAGCGCGCCGCCACCGGGGCGCTCACCGGACTCGCCCTCGGCGACGCGCTGGGCTTCCCCACCGAGTTCGACGACGTCCCGTCGATCCTCGCCAAGTGCGGCCCCTGGCGGGAGATGGAGCTGCCCCGGCCCGCGATCGTCACCGACGACACCCAGATGACGCTGGCGCTCGGGAAGGGGCTGCGGACGGCCATGGGCCTCGCGGTCCTGACGCCCGAGGGCATGGCGGAGCCCGTGCGGCAGGAGTTCATCGCCTGGAACCGGTCGCCGGAGAACAACCGGGCGCCGGGCAACACCTGCCTCACGGCCTGCGGCCTCCTGGAGCGGTCCGACCGCCCCTGGCAGGACGCCAGCCAGGTTCACTCCAAGGGCTGCGGCGCCAACATGCGCGTCGCGCCCATCGGCCTCGTCCCCGGCCTCAGCGACGAACAGCGCGCGGGCGCCGCCCAGTTGCAGTCCGCGCTCACCCACGGCCACCCGACCGCGCTCGCCGCCTCCGACCTCACCGCCCACGCCGTACGGCTGCTCGCCCAGGGCGCCGAGCCGACCGGACTGGTCGGGCTGCTGCGGTCGTACGCCTACGACAACCGCACCCGCTACCACGAGCGTTGGCTCGGCGACCTGTGGACCCGCGCCCAGGACCCCACGCCCGAGCACTTCATCGCCCGCGGCTGGGACGAGTGCCTGGCGATACTCGACCGCCTCCAGCACGCCGTGCGCACCGTCTCGCCGGAGACCGACCCCTGCCTCGCGGTCGGCGAGGGCTGGATCGCCGAGGAGGCCCTGGCGGCCGGACTGCTCTGCTTCCTGCTCTTCGTCGACGAGCCGCTGACCGCCCTGCGCCGAGGCGCCTGCACCTCCGGCGACTCCGACTCCATCGCCTGCCTCGCGGGCGCCTTCGCCGGCGCGTACCTGGGCGCCGACGCCTGGCCCGCCGCATGGGCCGACCGCATCGAGTACCGGACCGACCTGCTGGCCCTCGGAGCGCTCTGGGACGCTTGAGCACATGACCGACCAGGTGGGGCGCGAGCACGGGGACGCCGGCGTCGGCCACACGCGCGTGCGCGCCGACGTGGAGCGGCTGCACGGCGTACTCGACGAGGCGCGGGCGGCGTCAGTCCTGCCCGACGCCCCGCACGACTTCGTCGTACGGATCCGTCCGGCCGGCCCGGAGGGCTGAGGCGCGGCGGACGCGGACGAGGAAGTCCTCGACGCGGCGCCGGTCCGGCTCGGCGGGCAGCGGGCTGCGGCGGGCCGCCTCCTCGCCTTCCTCCACCAGGAGGCTCATCCGGGACTCGACCTCCGGCCAGGGCACCTCGCCGCGCTTCACGGCGAGCAGCGACTCCCGCCGGTCGCCGACGTCGATCGTCAGGACGCCCGTGCGGAGCAGGTCGCGGGCGCTCGTCAGCAGCCGCAGCAGGTGCATCGCGTGCTTCCAGCGCGGGGCGCCGTGCGCGCGCACATCGGCGTCCAGCTTGCGGCGCCGGCCGTGCGCGTACCGGCTGAACGTCTCGTGGACCCGGCGCGAGAGGAACGCCTCGCGCAGGGCGAGCAGTTCGCGGCCCGTGTCGTCCACGGACTCGACGAGCGGGGAGTGCAGGCACTCCAGGATGTTCGGGTTGGCGCGCAGCGCCAGCCCGCAGAAGCGCTCCAGCTCCCAGCTGAACTGCTCCTCGGCCGGACCCTCCACGTGCGTCGGCGGCTTCTCGAAGCGCCAGAACAGGGGCGTCGGCGCGAGGAACACGCCCCGGCGGTCCGTGTCGCTGCCCTCCGTCGCCAGACCGAAGGCGCGCGAACCCATGACACAGGCGTAGATCGTGTGGTCGCGTACCAGGGTCTCGGGCAGCGCCGCGGTCTCGGGGTGCATGTCCGGGAGCGTACGCGGGCGCCTCACGCCAGGCGGACCGAATTTCCCCGCACCGCGATCCGCTCCTCGGACAGCGGCCTCGTGGCCGGACCCCGCTCCACCGCGCCGTCGGCGACGCTGAACCCGCTGCCGTGGCAGGCGCAGTCGATGGTGCCGTCCCGCACGTCCGACACCAGGCAGTTCTGGTGAGTGCAGACCGCCGAGAACGCCTTGAACTCACCCGGCTGCGGCTGGGTCACCACGATCTTCTCGTCCGCGAAGACCTTGCCACCGCCGACCGCGATGTCGCTCGTCGGCGCCAGATCCTGTCCCGGCGAGGCGGCCGAGGAACCGCCGCCTCCGCCTCCGCAGCCGGTGGTGAGCGCCGCCGCCCCCGTGCAGAGGAGGACCGTACGGCGGGTCGGGATGTCGGTCATGTCGCAGCTCCCGGGGAGGGGGGTTCCGGCCGGGGCCGGCGTCTCAGGAGACGGGCGCCCCGGACCGGTACGCGGCGGGCTGACTACGCTGGACGGACCAAGAACCGATACGCACGTCAGCAAGGAGCATCGCCGTGGCGGTACGAGCGGTCCGGGGCGCCGTCCAACTGGAGCGGGACGAGGCCGGGCACATGGACGAGCAGGTCGCGGCACTGCTGACCGCCGTCCTGGAGCGCAACGGCCTGACCGGCGACGACCTCATCAGCATCTGGTTCACGGCCACGCCCGACCTGCACAGCGACTTCCCCGCGGCGGCGGCCCGCAAGCTCGGCATCACCGACGTCCCGCTGATCTGCGCCCAGGAACTGGACATCGAGGGCGCCATGCCCCGCGTCGTCCGGATCCTCGCCCACGTCGAGTCCGACCGGCCCCGCGCCGAGATCTCCCACGTCTACCTCGGCGCCGCCGCGGCCCTGCGCAAGGACATCGCCCAGTGAGAACCGCACTCGTCATCGGCACCGGCCTCATCGGCACCTCCGCCGCCCTGGCCCTGACCCAGCGCGGGGTCACCGTCCACCTCGTCGACCACCACCCCGAGCAGGCCCGTACGGCCGCCGCGCTCGGCGCCGGCACCGACCGGGCCCCGGACGGGCCGGTCGACCTCGCGATCGTCGCCGCCCCGCCGGCCCTGGTGGCCGACGTGCTCGCCGACGCGATGGCGCGCGGCGCCGCCCGCGGCTACATCGACGTGGCCAGCGTCAAGGGCGGCCCCCGGCGCGACCTGGAGGCACGGGGGCTCGACCTCTCCGCCTACATCGGCACGCACCCCATGTCCGGCCGCGAGAAGTCGGGCCCGCTCGCCGCCACCGGCGACCTCTTCGAGGGCCGCCCCTGGGTGCTGACCCCGACCCGGGACACCGACACCGAGGTGCTGAACCTCGCCCTGGAGCTGGTCTCGCACTGCCGTGCGGTGCCGGTGGTGATGGACGCGGACGCCCACGACCGCGCCGTGGCCCTCGTCTCCCACATGCCCCACCTGGTCTCCAGCATGGTCGCCGCCCGCCTCGAACACGCCGAGGAGACCGCCGTACGGCTGTGCGGACAGGGCATCCGCGACGTGACCCGGATCGCAGCCTCCGACCCCCGGATGTGGATCGACATCCTCTCCGCCAACCCCGGGCCGGTCGCCGACCTGCTCACCGACGTCGCCGGCGACCTGGAGGAGACGGTACGGGCCCTGCGCGCCCTGCAGTCCTCCGACGAGGACAAGCGCCGCGAGGGCGGCACGGGCATCGCGGAGGTCCTGCGGCGCGGCAACGCCGGACAGGTGCGGGTCCCGGGCAAGCACGGCAGCGCACCGCGGGTCTACGAGACCGTGGCCGTCCTCATCGACGACCAGCCCGGCCAGCTGGCCCGGATCTTCGCGGACGCGGGACGGGCCGGGGTCAACATCGAGGACGTACGGATCGAGCACGCGACCGGGCAGCAGGCCGGTCTGGTGCAGCTGATGGTCGAGCCGAAGGCCGCGTCCGTGCTGACGGCGGCCCTCAAGGAGCGGGGCTGGGCGATCCGGCAGTGATCTTTCGGATCCCGGCGGTGGTCCCGGGGTGCCGGGCGACTGTCGGAGGGGTCCCGGAGAGCCAGTAACCTTGTGCGGGACGCCTTCGCGTCCCGCACACCACCCACCGCACCGCACCAGGAAGGTGTCCCCTCGTGGAAAACGGCGCCGCCCCGACCGTCCCGGCCGTGATTGTCGCCATCGACGGCCCCTCCGGCACGGGCAAGTCGAGCACGTCGAAGGCCGTCGCCGAGCAGCTCGGCCTCAGCTACCTGGACACCGGCGCCCAGTACCGGGCGATCACGTGGTGGATGGTCACCAACGGCATCGACACCGACGACCCGCACGCGATCGCCGCCGCGGCCGGCAAGCCCGAGATCGTCTCCGGCACCGACCCGGCGGGCCCCACCATCACGGTCGACGGCGTGGACGTGGCCGGCCCGATCCGCACCCAGGAGGTCACCTCCAAGGTCAGCGCGGTCAGCGCCGTCCCCGAGGTGCGGACCCGGATCACCGAGCTGCAGCGCACCATCGCCGCCGCCGCCCCGCTCGGCATCGTCGTCGAGGGCCGCGACATCGGGACGACGGTGCTGCCGGACGCCGACCTGAAGATCTTCCTCACCGCCTCGGCGGAGGCCCGCGCCGCCCGCCGCAGCGGCGAGCTCAAGGGCGCCGACGTCAACGTCACCCGCGAGGCCCTGATCAAGCGGGACGCGGCGGACTCCAGCCGCAAGACCTCGCCGCTGGCCAAGGCCGACGACGCCGTCGAGGTGGACACCACCGACCTCACCCTCCCGCAGGTCATCGAGTGCGTCGTCACCCTCGTCGAGGAGAAGCGGGCGGGGAAGTGACCGAGGTCCCATCGGCGCGGAGCGCCGAGGTCGGGCGGCGCATCGGCGTCGGCCTGATGTACGGGCTGTTCCGGCCGCGTGTGCTGGGCGCCTGGCGGGTGCCCGCGACCGGCCCGGTGATCTTCGCCGTCAACCACTCGCACAACGTGGACGGCCCGATGGTCATGGGCGTGGCGCCCCGGCCGACGCACTTCCTGATCAAGAAGGAAGCGTTCATCGGTCCGCTGGACCCCTTCCTGCTCGGCATCGGCCAGCTGAAGGTGGACCGCTCGACCGCCGACCGCACCGCCATCACCCAGGCGCTGGGCGTCCTGGACAACGGCGGCGTGCTGGGCATCTTCCCGGAGGGCACCCGGGGCGAGGGCGACTTCGCCGCGCTGCGGGCCGGCCTCGCCTACTTCGCGGTCCGCAGCGGCGCACCGATCGTCCCGGTCGCGGTGCTGGGAAGTTCCGACCGGCCCGGACGGTTGATAAAGGCGCTGCCTCCGCTGCGCTCGCGCGTCGACGTCGTCTTCGGCGACCCCTTCGACGCGGGTGACGGCAGCGGGCGGCGAACCCGCAAGGCGCTGGACGAGGCGACCGAACGCATCCAGAAGCAGCTCACCGCACACCTGGAGAACGCCAGGCGGCTCACCGGCCGCCGGGCCACACTTTGAGTAGTGGATCACCCGGTACAGGGGGTGCACCACCGATCACCACGATGAACGAGGTACGGACTTCATGAACGACCACATCCACTCCGAGGGCTCGGGCGAGGAGCACGACCACGGGGCGCTCGGTGACGCCGAGTACGCGCAGTTCATGGAGCTCGCCGCCGAAGAGGGCTTCGACATCGAGGAGGTCGAGGGCGCGATCGAGGAGGCCGGGCACGGCCCGCTGCCCGTCCTCGCCGTCGTCGGCCGTCCCAACGTCGGCAAGTCGACCCTGGTGAACCGGATCATCGGCCGCCGCGAGGCCGTCGTCGAGGACAAGCCCGGCGTCACCCGCGACCGCGTCAGCTACGAGGCCGAGTGGGCCGGCCGCCGCTTCAAGGTCGTCGACACCGGCGGCTGGGAGCAGGACGTCCTCGGCATCGACGCCTCCGTGGCCGCGCAGGCCGAGTACGCGATCGAGGCCGCCGACGCGGTCGTCTTCGTCGTGGACGCCAAGGTCGGCGCGACCGACACCGACGAGGCCGTCGTACGGCTGCTGCGCAAGGCCGGCAAGCCCGTCGTGCTGTGCGCCAACAAGGTGGACGGCCAGAGCGGCGAGGCCGACGCCTCCTACCTGTGGTCGCTGGGACTGGGAGAGCCGCACCCGGTCTCCGCGCTGCACGGCCGAGGCACCGGCGACATGCTGGACAAGGTCCTGGAGGCCCTGCCCGAGGCCCCGGCCCAGACCTTCGGCACCGCCGTCGGCGGCCCGCGCCGCATCGCCCTGATCGGCCGGCCCAACGTCGGCAAGTCCTCGCTGCTGAACAAGGTGGCGGGCGAGGAGCGCGTCGTCGTCAACGAGCTGGCCGGCACCACCCGCGACCCGGTCGACGAGCTGATCGAGCTGGGCGGCGTGACCTGGAAGTTCGTCGACACGGCGGGCATCCGCAAGCGCGTCCACCTCCAGCAGGGCGCCGACTACTACGCCTCGCTGCGCACCGCCGCCGCCGTCGAGAAGGCGGAGGTCGCCGTCATCCTCGTCGACGCCTCCGAGTCGATCTCGGTCCAGGACCAGCGGATCGTCACCATGGCCGTCGAGGCGGGCCGCGCGATCGTCGTCGCCTACAACAAGTGGGACACCCTCGACGAGGAGCGCCGCTACTACCTGGAGCGGGAGATCGAGACCGAGCTCGGCCAGGTGGCGTGGGCGCCCCGGGTCAACGTCTCGGCGCAGACCGGCCGGCACATGGAGAAGCTGGTCCCCGCGATCGAGACGGCCCTGGCCGGCTGGGAGACCCGCGTTCCGACGGGCCGGCTGAACGCCTTCCTCGGTGAGCTGGCCGCCGCCCACCCGCACCCGGTGCGGGGCGGCAAGCAGCCGCGCATCCTGTTCGGCACGCAGGCCGGCACCAAGCCCCCGCGGTTCGTGCTCTTCGCCTCCGGCTTCATCGAGGCCGGCTACCGGCGCTTCATCGAGCGCCGGCTGCGCGAGGAGTTCGGCTTCGACGGTACGCCGATCCACCTCTCGGTGCGGGTGCGCGAGAAGCGCGGCGCGAAGAAGAAGTAGCGGCAGCCGCGACGGCGAAGAGAACGACGAGAGAGGGCGACCCCGGCAAGGGGCCGCCCTCTCTCGTCACTCGGGTGGCTGTCAGGCGCCTCTGCGCGGGCCCGGTGGCAGCGCGGCCGGGACATGGTGCGTGCCGACGCGCTGCCACATCGGCTGCTGGTGGCCGACGCGGGCGCTGTGGGCCCCCGCACTGTAGGCGCTGTACGCGCCTCTGCTGCGCGGGATGCTCCGGAAGGCCGTGAATCCCAGCTCCTCCTCACCGCTGCGATCGCCCGGCAGTGATCGGAAGGACCGGACGTACTCGGCGTAGAGCGCGTCGTAGATCGGCGTGGCCGAGGGGCCGCCCTGGCGGTGAAAGGCGTCGTATGCGTACACGTATGTCCAAACGACACCGCGCTGGAAGAGATGCGGCCCAGGCGGTGGCCGTCCGCCGGCCGCACGGACCGCGCTCAGGTTCCGGCCAGCGGCAGCGCCGCCGCGACCAGCTGCCCGTTCGCCGCCGCCCTGTCCAGCGCTTCCCGCAGCAGGTCCTCGCGCGGCTGCCGTCCGATCGATCCGACGGGCGCCGCGAACATCAGCACCTGCTGGTGTTTGTTGGCCGCCGTGCGCCAGCCCTCGGTGACCTGGAGGGGCTGGTGCGCCTGCCACCAGGCCACCGGCCGGCCGCCGTTCGTCCCCGGCTGGAGCACCGCGTGCAACTGGCCCATCGCGAGCAGTACCGACCAGCCGTGCAGCACCGCCGGCGCGGTGGACAGCTCGGTGACCGGCATGAAGCCCTGTTCGATGAGCAGCGGCAGGAAGTCGTCGCCGGCACCGACGGTGCCGGGCCGGGCGATGGGGGCGGTCGGCTCCACCACGAGGGCCGGGTGGAGTTCGTCGGCGATCAGGATCAGTCCGCTGGTGACACCGAGCACGGCCTGCTCGGGTGCGGCCTGCTCGGGCACGGCCTGTTCCGGCCCGGGGCGGGCGTTGTCGGAGCTGATGGACTTCACGGCCCCCTGGAGCTGCTCCTCGGTGACCTTGACCACCTGCGAGGGCAGGCACCCGGCGTGGGCGAAGGCGAGTACGGCGGTCTCGTCCCCGATGAAGAGAACGGTGCTGGTGCGCTCCTGCGCGCAGTCGCCCGGGGTGCGGCAGGACGTGCAGTCGTAGCTGCCCGGGGCGGATTCCCCGGCGAGCAGGCGGTCGGCTTCTTCGTCGCCGATCTCGGCGCGTACGTCGTCGCTGACGTCGAGCATGCGCGGCACGGGTGGCTCCCTCGGGATGCGGTACGTGGCCGGACCGGGTGGCTCCCGGGCCGTGGTCCGGGCGGTCCCCGGCTCATGCAGAAGACAACGGGGGATCTGTGGCGGGAGTCACGCCCCACGCCCGACGGAATCGAACCATCCGGCGCACACGGTCATCTGTCGGCCGGAACCGCTCACTCACCGTCAACTGGTTTGAACCGCAAGGCCGTTGATGCGGTGAGGTGGGTCACAGATCGCCATGCCGGTTGGTCGACAAATCAGGAAATCAGCGAATGAAGTGGGTGTCCGGAAATGGCTGATACCCGAGGTAATGGCGGACTGGCCTGGAATGACGGGCCATTGGTTGATCCCGGCCGGACGGGCTCCCTAGATTGCTCCGCCGTGTGCAACGAGCACCGCTCGGGAACGTCCGCCGACCGCATCACCGGCTCGCACCACGGCCATCGGCGGACGGGGCGGAGCGCGACGACCGCGTGCTGTGCGCGGCGAGCGTGCCCCGTCCTGGGGGAGCCCGGGTTGCGTGGAGAGGGAAACACATGTCCGGAAGTGCCGATACCACTCGCGGCAACGTTCGCAGCAACCGTACGGCGGCGGTCCTCGCCGGGGCGGCACTGCTCGCGCCCCTCGGCCTGCTGGCCGCGACCGGCAGCGCCGCGGCGGCGGACCGCGGAGTGTGGGACCGCATCGCCCAGTGCGAGAGCGGCGGCAACTGGCACATCAACACCGGCAACGGCTACTACGGCGGACTGCAGTTCTCCGCCTCCACCTGGCGCGCGTACGGCGGCACCGCCTACGCGCCGACCGCCGACAGGGCGACGAAGTCCCAGCAGATCGCCGTGGCGACCAAGGTCCAGCGCGCCCAGGGCTGGGGCGCGTGGCCGACCTGCTCCTCCCGGGCCGGGGCCCGGGGCGGCGCACCGGCCGCCGCCACCCCGCCCGAGGCGGCCCCGGCCGCCCCCGCCGAACCCGCGAAGTCCGCCGCCGGGCCGTCGAAGGCGCCGACCCGGAAGAGCGGCCACACCGGCCCCAGCGCGTCCCGTGGTGACTACACCGTCCGCCAGGGCGACACCCTCAGCGCGATCGCCGGCCGGTACGGCACCAGCTGGCAGCGCCTGCACGCCACCAACAAGGCCGTCATCGGCGCCGACCCCGACGTGATCGTGCCCGGCCAGCGCCTCGAACTCTGAGCCGCCCGCCCCGCCGCGCGGCACAGCCTCCCTGGGCGAACCCGCGGCGGGGCCTCGGACCCGCCTTCGGCCGTGATCACATCGCAATCGGACACAGGCAACCAGAAGGCGGGGTTCTGGGTCTAACCGGACGACGAGAAGCCCAGGGAGGATCCGCACCGCATGACGCCGCCGACCCCATCGGCCGCTCCGCTGCGCGCCGACTGCATCGGCGACTCGGCGGGCGGTCTGACCTTCGACGTCGCCGCGCACGAGGGCACCGGGGCGGCCCTCCTCATCCTGCGCCGCCGCGCCGCCGACGGAGCCGACGACACCGTCAGCCTGCCGCTGGCCCCCGCGGCCGAGGGCAGGCTGCGCGCCGCGCTGCCCAGCAGCGTGGCCCTCCCCGAGGGCCGCTGGGACGCCTACGCGCGCGTGTCCGACGGCGAGCCGCGGCGCCTGGTGCCCGGCGTCACCGACCTGCGCTCCCTCGCCGACCGCACCCCCGGGGGCCTGCTCGGCCACGTCGCCGTCCGCATCCCGTACGCCACCCGGCAGGGCAACCTCACCGTCCGCAGCTGGCTGCGCGCCCCGCACGCGGAGACGGGAGAGCTGCGCGCCGCGGAGGGCGGGCTGACGGTACGCGGACGGGTGTACGGCACGCAGCTGGCCCCCGGCGCCCACGCCGAGCTGCGGGTCCGCTCCGGCACCGGCGAGGGCGGTGTGCGCCGGCTGGACGTCGCGGCCGACCGGGCGGAGTTCGGCTTCACCGTGCCCTACGACACCCTGGCGCCGGGCGAGTGGGACCTGTGGCTGCGGCCCGCCGGGGAACCCGGCCCGGCCGTGCGCCTCGCGCGGCTGCTGGACGACATCGCCGACAAGTACCCCGTCCTCACGTATCCACGCGCGCGCGTGCGGACGCCGCACGGCCTCGTGCGGGCCGGGCCGTACTACACCCGGGACAACGACCTGTCGCTGTCGGTCACCCCGCTGTAGACCTGACGACGCGGACAGTACCTGTCCGCAACCGCTGGCAGACTCGGCGCCATGCTCGAGACCTCGGCACGACTACTGCGCCTGCTCTCCCTCCTCCAGGCCCACCGGGACTGGTCCGGCACCGACCTCGCCGACCGCCTCGGCGTCTCCCCCCGCACCGTGCGCCGGGACGTGGACCGGCTGCGCGAGCTGGGCTACCCGGTCAACGCCAGCCCCGGCACCGGCGGCGGATACCAGCTGGGCGCGGGCGCCGAGCTGCCGCCGCTGCTGCTGGACGACGACGAGGCGGTCGCCGTGGCCGTGGGGCTGCGCACGGCCGCGGGGCAGGGCATCGAGGGGATCGGCGAGACCTCCGTCCGTGCGCTCGCCAAGCTGGAGCAGGTGCTGCCCGACCGGCTGCGGCGCCGCGTGGGCGCCCTGAACGCCTTCACCGTGCCGATGCTGCGCGGCCCCGGGGCCTCCGCCGTGGACCCGGGCGTCCTGGCCGAGCTGGCCCACCTGTGCCGGGACGGCGAGCGGCTGCGCTTCGCGTACCGGGGCCACGACGGCACCGACAGCCGCCGCACCGTCGAGCCCCACCGGCTGGTGTGCTCCGAGCGCCGCTGGTACCTGGTCGCCTTCGACCTCGACCGCGCGGACTGGCGCACGTTCCGGGTGGACCGCGTCACGCCCAAGCCGCCGCACGGTCCCCGCTTCGTCCCGCGCGAGCCGCCCGCCGAGGACCTGGCCGCCTACGTCTCCGCGGGCGTCTCCACGCGCGCGTACGCCACGCACGCGGTCGTACGGCTGCTGGTGCCCCTGGAGGAGGCCGTCGAGCGGATCTCGCCCACCGCCGGGGTGCTGGGGGCGGAGGGCCCGGACAGCTGCCTCCTGCGCACCGGCGCCGGGAGCCTGGAGGTCATGGTGGTGCACCTGATGCTGCTGGGCTTCGACTTCGAGGTGCTGGAGCCGGACGGGCTGACGGAGACGATCCGGGCGGCACGCGACCGGCTCACCCGCGCCCTGTCCCGGTCCGGGCGGCCAGAGGGGAATCTGTGAGCAGCTGATGTGTTTCCTGTGTCGATGTCCGGTCCCCGCACGCCGTACGCGACGTCGTACGTGAGTTCGTTCGAGTGGGTTCGGATGTGTTCGGGCGCGGAATGCGGGGAAGCCTCCGCGGCCCTTCGAAGCCTTTTCCGTCCACTTATTCGAGAGGGTGACGCGACACGCGGAAATTCACCTCACGGGTCTGCCGTAAGGCGTACAGAACCGTCCGTCCGTGTGACGGATTCATACCGAAACGCGGGTCGTGATCTTGTGACAGAAGTGTGACCCCAGGTGCGTCTGCACCCCGCGTTACGGGCCTGGACTTCCCCGGTTGTGGAGCAGGGCATAGCGTGGCGGCATGGCACCGATTCCGACACCCCCGGCCGAACCCCAGGACAGTCCGGACACGTACGTGGGCCTCGATTCCGGCGCGGCCGAACGGCTCGCCCGGGAGCGGGGCTGGTCGACGGTGCGCGCACTGGCGCCGGGGACGGTCATCACCATGGAGTACCGCGTGGGCCGCCTCAACTTCGAGGTGAAGGACGGCCGAGTGGCCCGGGCCTGGAAGGGCTGACCCGCGGGGGAGGGGCTGTGCGTACCGGTCCCCGCGGCGTGGTGTGAGCGGTCAGCCGCCCGACAGGGGGCGCCCGGCCGGGGCCGCGCCTCGCGGGTGGCGGTCGGCGTGCCCCGGCCGGCGGCTGCCCGCCGGGGGCGCCGGCGTGCGGTCCGAGCGGGCCGTGTGGGGGCCGGGGGCCAGGTACGCCGGGGCCCGGTTGCGCGGCGCGGCGACCGGCTCGCGGACCGGTGCCTCCTCCCGGTCGGGGGCGTGCGGCGTGAGGACCTCGGGTGTGCTGACCGGCTGCTTCGTCGCCGCCGCGCGGCGGCGACGGGCGAACCAGCCGTCGCGCAGGCCGAGGATCCGGGCTTCGGTCCGGGTGATCAGCGGCTCGAACCACGGCAGCGCCAGCAGGATCAGCAGTCCCGCCGCCCAGCCGAGGAGCACGTCGCTGAGCCAGTGCGTGCCGATGTAGACGGTGGACAGTCCCACGCCGAGCGAGGTGACCGCCGACAGTGCCGACAACCAGCGCCGTGCCCTCGGCGTCGAGGCCAGATAGGCCAGGATGCCCCAGGTCACGACGGCGTTCGCGGTGTGACCGCTCGGAAATATATCGCCGCCGAGCCACATCTCGTTCGCGCCGATCGTGGTCGCGTAGTGCGGCCCGAGCCGGCCCATGCCGTACTTGGCGGCACCGACGGTGACGTTCAGCAGGAGCAGGGAGACGCCGAGCGCGAGCAGGGGGCGCAGGGTGTGCTGCCGCCAGGAGCGCCAGCCGAGCCAGGCCGCGACCATCACCGCGGTGGGGCCGCGCTGGCCGAGCACCACGTAGTAGTCGACGAACGCGTGGAGCTCCGGCCACTGCTGGTAGGGCCGGAAGAACATGACCTGCCAGTCGAGCCGGACCAGCCACGAGGTGATCAGCACGGCCCACACGATCGCGATGTAGAACGCGAGGGTCCCGGCGAACAGCGCAACCCTGTGCCGGCTCATCTCCGGCACATCTAGGTGGGCCGGTCGTTCCGGCTCCCGGTCCAGTCTCGCGAACACCCGGTCCAGACGGGTGAGGTTCCGTTCGGTACGCACCCAATCGACGTTACAGCGAGTGAGGAGTGATCCCGGCCGAATCAACGGCTTTGTGATGACGATGTGATGTGGGATTCCTCTCAGGCGGTGGTTTATTTCCGAGGAATCCGCAACCCCGTCCTATTGCGGACTTCAATTCCTTTGATCGGCCCGGTCGACGGCTTATCGTGCTTATGAATTCGTTCACCGAATGCTGGTGCGGAATTCTCCCGGCGGTCATCGGGGCGCCCCGGCCCGGTCAGGGCGGGCCGGAGCCGTTCAGCCAGAACGCCCCGTACACCGCCGACGCCACCGCGACACCGCCGACGACCAGCGCCGACCTGGAGGTTCGCAGCCGGGCCAGGGGCAGGGCGAGGGGCAGCAGCAGCGGGAAAGCGGGCAGCAGCAGCCGCGGCTTCGAGCCGAAGTAGCTCGACGTGCACAGGGCGAGGACGGTGACGATCCCCGCGTACACCAGCAGCGGGAGCGGCTGGCGCTGCCGTACGCAGACGACGTACAGCCGGACGAGCAGGGCGATCCCCACGACCAGGGCGACGCCCGCCAGTGCCGACGGGAACGACGTGAACTTGCCGGCGACGAAACGGGCGAAGGCCACGCCCCCGTCGAAGCCGTTGCGCCAGCCTGCCTGGACGTCGAGATAGCCGAGCGGGCCCCGGCCGGTGCGGTGCCCGACCCAGAGCACGTACCCGGCGGCGCCCAGGGGCGCGAGGAGCATGCCGAGCGCACGCCGCGCGCCGTCACCGGGGGCGCGCGCCGGGTCGCGGGCGCCGTCCGTGCCGGCGTCGCTCCGGCTTCGCACGAATGCCGTAATCGCGGCGACCCACACGGCCGCCGCCACCGCGAGCCCCACCGGGCGGGTCAGCCCGGCCAGCGCGGCCAGCGCCCCCGCCGTCACCCAGCGCCCGGTCAGCACCGCGTACAGAGACCAGGCCGCGAGCGCCGTGAACAGGGACTCGCTGTACGCCATGGACTGCACGATCCCGACCGGCAGCACGGCCCACAGCAGCACCGCGCACACCCCGGCCCGGCGGCCGTACACATGCTCCGCGACCGCGAAGATCCCCCAGGCCGCGGCGAGCGAGGCGAGCAGCGACACGACGAACCCGGCGTCCGCGGGCGACCACGGCCCCGCCGCCGCGCCCAGCCGCTCCAGCCAGGGCAGCAGCGGGAAGAAGGCCAGGTTGGAGTGCACGTCGCCGTTCGGCAGGCGCACCTCGTAGCCGTAGCCCAGTTCGGCGACCCTCGTGTACCAGAGGGAGTCCCAGCGGGCCGTCAGCAGCGTGTACGCGCTCTTGTCGCGCGCGGCGCTCCACAGGGCCAGGGCGAGCAGGCCCAGGGCGCGTACGGCCGCGTAGCCGAGGAGCGCCGGGGCGGCCCGGCGCAGGGCGCCCGGGCGGCCCGTCGTGCGCGTTTCAAGATCGGTCACGGGCTCGATTATCTGCCGTGGGCGGGAGCGGCCGGCCGGCCGGGGCGGGCGGGGCCGTGGCCGCGGTGGCGCATGCCACACAGGTGACGCGGGTTGTGTGAGGTCCGCCACGTGTGCCGTGCGAGGTCTCGCGTACTCTGGCGAGCCACTCGCGTTCCGTTGCACGGCCCGGAGCCCCCGCTCCTCTCCGGCCGAGCCGCCGGGGAGTCCCCACCCCGCGGCCCGCCGGACGCGAGGGAACATCTTGGAGGTACGTACATGTCCGGGACGACCACGGCTGCCGCCGCGCCGCGCCGTCGGGCGACCGGGGGCGGTGCCAACCGCTGGGTGGTTCTGATCGTCCTCTGCGTCAGCCTGCTGCTCGTCGCCGTCGACGCGACCGTGCTGCACGTGGCGGTCCCCGCCGTCACCGAGGACCTGCGGCCCGGCGCGATCGAGCTGCTCTGGATCGTCGACGTCTACCCGCTCGTCTGCGCCTCGCTGCTGATCCTGTTCGGCACGCTGGGCGACCGGGTGGGACGCAGACGCGTCCTGCTGCTCGGCTACGCGCTCTTCGGCGTCGCCTCCGCGCTGGCGGCCCTCGCCGACAGCGCCCAGGTCCTGATCATGGCGCGCGCGCTGCTCGGCGTCGGCGGCGCGATGATCATGCCGGCGACGCTGTCGATCCTCCGGCAGGTCTTCCCCGACCGCCGGGAGAGGGCGCTGGCCATCGGCGTCTGGAGCGCCGTGGCCGCGGTCGGCGCGGCGGTCGGGCCACTGCTCGGCGGCTTCCTGCTGGAGCACTTCTGGTGGGGCTCGGTCTTCCTCGTCAACATCCCGCTGATGCTGGTCAGCCTGCCGCTGGGGCGGCTGCTGCTGCCCGAGTCGAAGGGTGACGGCCGAGGACCCTGGGACGTGGTCGGCGCGCTGATGGCGGCCGGCGGCCTGTTCGGAGTGGTCCTGGGCGTGAAGCGGCTGGGCGGCGGGGAGCCGGTGGCGAGCGTGCTCACGGTGGTGCCGCTGGTGGTGGGCGCGGCCCTGCTGGCCGCGTTCGTACGGCGGCAGCGGCGGCGTACGCATCCGCTGGTGGACCTGGAGATGTTCCGGCGGCCGGCGTTCAGTACGTCGGTGGGGTGCATCGTGCTGGCGATGCTGGCGCTGGTGGGTCTGGAGCTGATCGCGGCGCAGTATCTGCAGCTGGTGCTCGGGCTGTCCCCGCTCCAGACCGGGCTGCGACTGCTGCCGCTGACCTTCGCGGCGATGGCCGCCGGGCTGGCGGGCGCGCGGATGCTGCGGCGGTTCGGGCCGCGCCGGATGGTGTGCGCCGGGTTCTGCCTGACGGCCTTCGCGGTGCTGCTGCTGACGGCGATGGGCCGGGCCGACAACTGCGCGCTGCTGCTGTCCGGGTTCGTGCTGCTCGGCTTCGGCCTGGAGACGACGCTCTTCGGCGCGTACGAGTCGATGCTGAGCGAGGCGCCGCAGGAGCAGGCCGGCGGGGCGGCGGCGATCGGGGAGACGTCGTACCAGCTGGGTGCCGGGATCGGGATCGCCCTGCTGGGCAGCGTGATGAACGCGGCGTACACGCCCGGAGTGGCGGGCGGTGTGCCCGGGGTGCCGGCTTCGGCGTCGGTGGCGGCGGGGCATTCGCTGGGGGAGGCGTACGAGGTCGCCGCGCAGCTCGGGGGGCCCGCGGGGGCCGCTCTGCGGCGGGCGGCCGCCGACGCGTTCGTGCATGGGCTGCACGTGACGCTGGTGGTGAGCGCGGGGTTGTTGCTGCTGGGGGCGGTGATGGCGCTGCGGTTGCCGCGGGGGATGCAGTGCGAGGGGGTCTCCGTGCCCGCGCCTCGGGACGCGGTGGAGTCACGCGTCTCGGTGTGAGCGATTCGGCCTCCGCGTCCGCGCACCACCCGTTCGCCGTCCGTCACCCGGTGGACGTCGTCCGCGGGGGTGTGCCGCCGTCGGCGCGGTGGGGCACGGGCGAGCCGGGTGGGCGTGAGGGGGAGGCGCATGGTGGACGCGCGAAGCGGCGCGTCGTAACGTCGGCACGAGAACCGTAACTAGCAGCGCTAGTTTCACGTCCCGGAGGGTGTCCCATGGCCTCGTCCCCCAAGTTGCCCGCGTTCGATCCCGCCGACCCGCTCGGCATCGACGACCTCCTGGAGCCGGAGGACCTGGCGGTCCGGGACACCGTGCGGGACTGGGCGGCGGACCGCGTGCTGCCGTACGTCGCGGACTGGTACGAGAAGGGCGAGCTGCCCGGCATCCGGGAGCTTGCCCGCGAGCTCGGCGGCATCGGCGCGCTGGGCATGTCGCTCCAGGGCCACGGCTGCGCCGGCGCGAGTGCCGTGCAGTACGGACTGGCCTGCCTGGAGCTGGAGGCGGCCGACTCCGGGATCCGGTCCCTGGTCTCCGTGCAGGGCTCCCTCGCCATGTACGCCATCCACCGCTTCGGCAGTGAGGACCAGAAGCAGGCCTGGTTGCCGCGCATGGCCGCCGGTGAGGTCATCGGCTGCTTCGGGCTGACCGAGCCCGACCACGGCTCCGACCCCGCCCACATGCGCACCCGTGCCAAGCGCGACGGCGGGGACTGGGTGCTCGACGGGCGCAAGATGTGGATCACCAACGGGTCGGTGGCCGGTGTCGCCGTCGTCTGGGCGCAGACCGAGGACGGGATCCGCGGCTTCGTCGTGCCCACCGACAGTCCCGGTTTCTCCGCGCCCGAGATCAGGCACAAGTGGTCGCTGCGGGCCAGCGTCACCAGCGAGCTCGTCCTCGACGGCGTACGGCTGCCCGCCGACGCCGTACTGCCGGAGGCCGCCGGCCTGCGCGGACCGCTCAGCTGCCTCTCCCACGCCCGCTACGGCATCGTCTGGGGCGCGATGGGCGCGGCCCGCAGCTCCTTCGAGGCCGCCGTGGAGTACGCGAAGACGCGGGAGCAGTTCGGACGGCCCATCGGCGGGTTCCAGCTGACCCAGGCCAAGCTCGCCGACATGGCGGTCGAACTGCACAAGGGGATCCTGCTCGCCCACCACCTCGGGCGGCGCATGGACGCCGGCCGCCTGCGTCCCGAGCAGGTCAGCTTCGGCAAGCTCAACAACGTACGCGAGGCCATCGGCATCTGCCGTACGGCCCGCACGATCCTCGGCGCCAACGGGATCTCCCTCGAGTACCCCGTGATGCGGCACGCGACGAACCTGGAATCGGTGCTCACCTACGAGGGCACCGTCGAGATGCACCAGCTGGTGCTGGGCAAGGCCCTCACCGGACTCGACGCCTTCCGGTAGGACTCCGGCGGCGGACCCGGGGGGCCGGCGGGGGGCGGGGCCGTGGTGTGCGGCCCCGCCTCAGCTCTGGTTGAAGAAACCGTCGGAACGGTGCGCGGCCGACTCGCCGCTGATGACCTGGGTGTCGGCCGGGCTCAGCAGGAACACCCGGGTGGACACCCGCTCGATGGAACCGCGCAGGCCGAAGATCAGCCCGGCCGCGAAGTCGACCACGCGCTTGGCGTCGGTGCCCTCCATGGCCGTCAGGTTCACGATGACCGGGACGCCGTCCCGGAACAGTTCGCCGATGGCACGGGCGTCCCGGAAGCTGTCCGGGGTGACCGTGGCGATGCGGCGGCCCTTCTCCTCGGCCACGTCCGTGGCCACCTTCACCCGCGGGTCCGTGACCCAGGCGTCCCCGGATTCGGTGCCCTCGGAGTAGTCGTCGTCGTAGTAGCGCTCGTCATCGTTGTCGTCGACGAGGCCGAGCCACGCACTCGCCTTGCGTACCGATCCCATGGACGCCTCCTCTCTCAGCGGTCTTTCGTGTTTCCGCATCCCTATGGTCATCCATGATGCGGACGTCGCGCCAAGTGGATAGACGCCGCCCGGGGGGTTTGTGACGGTACTGGTGCACAGCGAATCCGTCGAGAGTCCTTGTGTCCCAAGGGTCGTTCCCCAAACGGATGCTGACTGTGAGTGAAATATGATTCTTCCCGGCGGACGGGTGAGGGAGGGTGCGTACGGGTGAACGCGCCCGTCGGTACGATGCCGCAGCTCAGCATCGTACGAGGCACGGGGGAATGTCGTGTTCGGAATCGTCAGGCCTTGCAGGCATCGGCTCGGGGAGAGCCTCACGAGTCAGTGGATGGCGCATCTGTGCGGATTGTGCCTCGCACTGCGCAAGGACCACGGGCAGTTCGCGCGGATCGTGACGAACTATGACGGGCTGCTGATCTCGGTCCTGACGGAGGCTCAGGCGGGCCGCGGCGGCACCGGCGCCGGGCGGCGCAAGGCCGGGCCGTGTCCGCTGCGCGGAATGCGCACCGCGTCCGTCGCCCACGGTGAGGGCGCCCGGCTCGCGGCGGCCGTCTCCCTGGTGCTGGCCTCGGCCAAGGTGCGCGACCACGTCGCCGACGGGGACGGGGTGCTGGCCCGCCGGCCGGTGGCCCTCGCCGCCCGCCGGGTCGCCACCGGCTGGGACGCCGCCGGCGCCCGCAGCGGTGGCGCGGTCGGGTTCGACACCGCCGTACTGGTCGACGCCGTGGACCGGCAGGGCGGCATCGAGGCGCTCGCCGGGCCCGGCACCCCCCTGCTCACCGTCACCGAGCCGACCGAGACCGCCACCGCCGCCGCGTTCGCGCACACCGCGCGCCTCGCCGGGCGGCCGCACAACGCCGAGCCGCTCGCCGAGGCCGGGCGCCTCTTCGGCAGGCTCGCCCACCTCCTCGACGCCGTGGAGGACAAGGAGGCTGACGCCGCGTCGGGCGCCTGGAACCCGCTGACCGCCACGGGGACCTCGCTCACGGAGGCCCGGCGGCTGGCCGACGACGCCGTGCGCGGGGTGCGCCTCGCGCTGCGGGACGCCGAGTTCGGCGACGGCCGACTGGTGCACCGACTGCTCGTGCACGAGCTGGGGAACTCCGTCGACCGCGCCTTCGGCACCGTCTCCTGCGCCCACGGCAGCCACCCGTACGCCCCTCCCGGCACCCCGGCGGGACCCGGCGCGCCGGTGCCCCCGGAGCCGCCGCGCCGGGACCGGCGCGGGCTGCTCGCGGGGTGCGCCGTGTGGCTGGGACTGGCCTGTACGTGTCAGATGTGCTGCGGCACGTACCACGACCCCTGGAGCGGGGAGCGCAAGCAGTCGCCGTGCACCAACGGCGACTGCAGCGGGTGCGGCGACTGCTGTAGCTGCGGCTGCGACTGCTGCGGCAACTGCTGCGGCGACGACGGGTGCGGCTGCGACGGCTGCGACTGCGGCTGCAGTTGTTGAGGCGGTCCGGTGTGCGAGGGTTTCCCTCATGACGACGGACGCATCCGGCGAGTGGCAGCGGTGGCACGAGGAGCGCGTCGCGACGGTGTCGGCGCCCTACGGACCGCTGGCCCTGACCGGCACGTACTGGCTGGAGGACTATCCGGACGGGCAGCTTCCGGACATCCCGGGGAGCTGGACGGCCGGCGACGGCGCGGTGCTGCTGACGGCAGCCGAGGCGGACGGGCTCACCGTGGACGGGCGGCCGCTCGACGGTGAGGTCCGGCTCGCCCCCGACCCGGGGCCCGCGAGCGCGGCCCGGGTCGGGTACGGCGCGCGGCGGATCGTCGTCCTGCTGCGCGAGGGCGCCTGGGGCGTGCGCGACTTCGACCCGGCCGCCGAGGCGCGGCGCGCGTTCCGGGGCATCGCGGCCACGCCGTACGACCCGCGGTGGTCGGTGCCGGGCCGCTTCACGCCGTACGACGCCGGGCAGCGCAGCGTGCGGGTGCCGAACGCGGACGGGCGGGAGCGCGGGCTCGCCCTGGGCGGAGAACTCGCCTTCCACCTGGGCGAGCGGGAACTCGCGCTCCAGGCGAGCGTCGAGGGGGACGGCTCGCTGTGGGCCGTCTTCGCCGACGCCACCAGCGGGAGCACCAGTTACCGCTTCCGGTTCCTGCGTCCGGCCGCGCCGGACGCCGAGGGCCGTACGACGGTCGACTTCAACCGCGCGCTGCTGCCGCCGTGCGCGTTCGCCGACCACTTCGTCTGTCCCTTCCCGCCGCCGGGGAACACCCTGGAGGTCCCCGTCGAGGCGGGGGAGCGCGAACTGCGCTGAGGTCCGGCGGGGTTGGCGGGGCGACGCGGGTCGGCCAAAGGTTGAAGGCCGAAAGGCACTCTTGCGCCGACCGGTCGTTCGGCCGAATACTCCAACCTCAGCGCTTGTCAGGAGCACGACGCATTCGGAACCCGGACGTCCGCCCCTGGCTGCGCCTCACGGGCCCACCCCACCCAGAGGGCCCCCGACTTCCCCAGTGGAGGAACGAAAAGTGAGGATCAAGCGCACCACCCCCCGCAGCGGCATCACGAGACGGACCCGGCTGATCGCCGTATCCACCGGCGTCGTGGCCGCGGCAGCGATCGCGATCCCCAGCGCGAACGCGGCACCCACCCCGGCCACCTTCAGTGACGCCGAGCTCAACAGCGCCAGCAGCGCGGTGCTCGAGGCCGACGTCCCGGGCACCGCCTGGGCCATCGACAGCAAGAGCGACCGGCTGGTCGTCACCATCGACAGCACGGTCTCCCAGGCCGAGATCGCGAAGATCAAGGAACAGGCCGGCGACAAGGCCGGCGCGCTCACGATCAAGCGGACCCCCGGCACGTTCAGCAAGCTCATCCAGGGCGGCGACGCCATCTACTCGAACAGCGGGCGCTGCTCCCTCGGCTTCAACGTCCGCAGCGGCAGTGGCGTCGACTACTTCCTGACCGCCGGGCACTGCACCGCCGGGGCCGGGACCTGGTACGCCAACTCCGGGCGCACCACCGTCCTCGGCTCGACCGCCGGGTCCAGCTTCCCGGGCAACGACTACGGCATCGTCCGGTACACCAACAGCTCCATCAGCAAGCCCGGTACCGCGAACGGCGTGGACATCACCCGCGCGGCCACCCCGAGCGTGGGCACCACGGTCATCCGCGACGGTTCCACCACCGGCACCCACAGCGGCCGGGTCACCGCCCTGAACGCCACCGTCAACTACGGCGGCGGCGACATCGTCCGCGGGCTGATCCAGACCACGGTCTGCGCCGAGCCCGGCGACTCGGGCGGTCCGCTCTACGGCAGCAACGGCACCGCGTACGGCCTGACCTCCGGCGGCAGCGGCAACTGCCGCTCCGGCGGTACCACGTTCTTCCAGCCGGTCACGGAGGCCCTGAGCGCCTACGGCGTCAACGTCACCTGAGCCGCCCGTCGGAGCGCAGCCGGCAGCACGACGAGCCCCCGCACACCGATCGGTGTGCGGGGGCTCGTCGTTGCCCCGGGCCCGAGTTGCCCCGGGCCCGAGTTGCCCCGGGCCCGAGTTGCCCCGGGCCCGAGTTGCCCCGGGCCCGAAGGCCCCGCGGAAGCCGGCACCGCGTGTAGAAGCACACTCGGAGGTCTGAGCGCAAGGGGTGAATTCCGGACAGGGGTGGAGCGGGCCGGCCGGTCCTCGGTTACTCGCTCGTAGCGTTTGCTGGAGTGTTCGCCGTACGAATCCTGCTGGAAGGGACATGAATGGTGAAGGTCGTGTGCGCGCACTGGAGTTGTCGTGCGCACGTCCTGAAGCCGACCTTGTGTGCCCCCTGTGGGGTTGGAAGAGTTGGTGCTCGTCAACCAGCCTTCCGGTCCGCGAGGTCCCCACACCCTCCCGGGCCGACCCCCCACAGGAGGACGTGAGTTGAAGCACCGACGTATACCCAGGCGGCGGGTCGCCGTGATCGGCGCGGGAGTCACCGCGCTGGTCGCCGCGGGAGTCACCTTCCAGAGTGCGAACGCCAGCGAGACCCCGGAGGCCTCCGCCCCCGAGACCCTGTCGGTCACGGCGGCCGGAAAGCTCGCCTCCACGCTGCTCGGCGACCTCGGCACCGACGCGGCGGGCACGTACTACGACGCACAGGCGAAGAGCCTCGTCGTCAACGTGCTCGACGAGAACGCCGCGCAGACCGTCGAGGCGGCCGGCGCCAAGGCGAGAATCGTCGAGAACTCGCTCGCCGAGCTGAAGAGCGCGCGCACCACCCTCGCCGAGGACGCCACCATCCCGGGCACCTCCTGGGCGACCGACCCGACCACCAACAAGGTCGTCGTCACCGCCGACCGCACGGTCTCGAAGGCCGAGTGGGCCAAGCTGACCAAGGTGGTCGACGGGCTGGGCGCCAAGGCCGAGCTCAAGCGGACCAACGGTGAGTACCGTCCCTTCGTCGCGGGCGGCGACGCCATCACCGGCAACGGCGGGCGCTGCTCCCTCGGCTTCAACGTGACCAAGGGCGGGGAGCCGTACTTCCTCACCGCCGGCCACTGCACCGAGGGCATCACCACCTGGTCGGACTCCTCCGGGAACGTGATCGGCGAGAACGAGGCGTCCAGCTTCCCGGGCGACGACTACGGCCTGGTCAAGTACACCGCCGAGGTGGACCACCCGAGCGAGGTGAACCTCTACGACGGCTCCTCGCAGGCCATCTCGGGTGCCGCCGACGCCACCGTCGGCATGGAGGTGACCCGCAGCGGCTCCACCACCCAGGTGCACTCCGGTGCGGTCACCGGCCTGGACGCCACCGTGAACTACGGCAACGGCGACATCGTCAACGGCCTGATACAGACCGACGTCTGCGCCGAGCCCGGTGACAGCGGCGGCTCGCTCTTCTCGGGCGACCAGGCGGTCGGCCTCACCTCCGGCGGCAGCGGTGACTGCACCTCGGGCGGCGAGACCTTCTTCCAGCCGGTGACGGAGGCCCTGTCGGCCACCGGTACGCAGATCGGCTGAGCTCACACACATCGCAGGCAGAAGTCCCGTCCCGCGCGCGAGGGGCGGGGCTTCCGTGTGTGTGGGGCGGGGGTTTCTGTCTTGCGCGCGGCGGGGTCCCGTGTGTGTGGGGCGGGGGTTTCTGCCTTGCGTGCGGCGGGGTCCCGTGTGTCTGGGGCGGGCTTCCGCCCTGCGTACGGCGGGATTTCCGCGTGTGTGCGGCGGAGCTTCCGCGTGCGACGGCGGGTCAGCCGACCTGCGTGGGCAGTTCCGGCTCCCGCCGCCTGAGGCGCAGCACGGACGCCAGCACCGTGATCAGCGTCCCCGCGACCGCCCACGCCCACAGCACCAGCAGGGAGACGGTCGTGTCGTTGCCCTTGAAGTAGGCGATCGAGCGGGCCGCCCACGTCCCCGCGCCCGGCGGCAGCGCCGGTCCGATCGCCTGCCAGAACGGCGGCAGCATCGGCAGCGGGAAGGCGCCGCCCGCGCTCGGGTTGCCCGCGACCACCACCAGCAGGATCGCCAGCCCGATGCCGACGATCCCGAAGACGCCCTGGAGGGCGAGCGTGGCGGCGCCCACCGCGAAGGTGATCAGTGCGCCGAGCCCCCACAGATCCACCACGCTGCCGGGCAGGGCGCCGAGGATCGGCCCGACGATCACCGCGCCGCCGAGCCCGCCGACGATCGACACCAGGGCCATCACGATCAGCCGGATCGCCGCGCGGTGCGGGTTGGCCGGCCGGGCGCCGGTGCTGATCGCCAGGATCGAGGCGCACAGGTAGCCGCCGACGCACCAGCCCACGACCAGGTAGAAGGACGACAGCCCGTCGAAGTCGTGGGGGGAGGCCGGGGCCACGTCGACGGTCCGCACCGTGCGGCCCTCGGCCCGCTCCACTTCGGCGACGAGGCTCTCCAGGGTGGTGGCGAGGACGGTGCCGCCGCCGGAGGCGACCAGCAGGGTGTCGGTGCCGGCGGAGGGGTCGACGACCAGGGCGCCGTCGATCTCCCGGTCCTTGATCTGCTGCCGGGCACTCGCCGCGTCGGCCACCGTGCGCGGGTCCAGGGGTGACCCGGGCAGCCGCTCCAGCCTGCTCACCGTCTGCCCGGCCGCCGCCGGGGGCGCGACCACCCCGAAGGGCACGTCCTTCGGTTTCGGGTCGTGCAGCGCCCCCACGTAGGAGGCGATGAACAGCAGCTGGAGCGCGATCACCCCGAGCACGAGCAGGGTGGCCCGCGGGGTGACGGCGTCCTTCACCTCGTCGCGGAAGGAGCCGCTCCGGGTGCCGGTGGCCGGTGTGTGCGACATGTCCCCACGGTCCGGGGCCGCGGGCGTTTGCGCAGGTGGGACGGGGCCGAACGGATGTCGCACACGCATTCGAAAATTGGTCTATGGTGGGGGTGAGGTAGTTGGGAACAGGCGTTCGATAAGGCGTCGGTTCATGAGAGCGGGAGGTGCGTGTGCCGGGTTTCACGCATCTGCACACCGTCTCCGGGTTCTCCGCCCGCTACGGCGCCTCCCACCCGGAGCGGCTGGCCGAGCGTGCCGTCGAGCGGGGCATGGACGCCCTCGCCCTCACCGACCGCGACACCCTCGCGGGCACGGTCCGCTTCGCCAAGGCCTGTGCGAAGGCGGGCGTCCGTCCGCTGTTCGGCGCGGAGCTGGCGGTGGCCGCCCCCGAGCCGGAAGCGGACCGCTCGGAGACCTCCGTACGCCGTGACCGGCGCCGCGCCCCCGTGCGCGGCGGCGCCTTCGTCGACGAGTCGGCCCCCCGGGTGACCTTCCTCGCCCGGGACGGCGCCCGCGGCTGGGCCGACCTGTGCGGGCTGGTGTCCGCGGCCCACACCGCGGAGGGCACACCCCTGCTGCCCTGGGCCGACAACCACGCCGACGGCCTGACCGTCCTGCTCGGCCCCGATTCCGACGTCGGCCGCGCCCTCACCGCCGGCCGCCCCGACCGCGCGGCCCGGCTCCTCGCCCCCTGGCGGGAGGGCTACGGCGACGCCCTGCGCCTGGAAGCCGTCTGGCACGGCCGCGAAGGGACCGGCCCCGGCTCCCTGCGCCTGGCCGCCCGTACCGTCGGCTTCGCCGCCGAACAGGGCATCCGGCCGGTGCTCTCCAACGCCGTCCGCTACGCCGACCCCGGCCAGGGCCAGGTCGCCGACGTGCTGGACGCCGCCCGCCGCCTCGTCCCGATCGACGCCACCAAGGAGCTGGACTCCGGCGAGGCCTGGCTCAAGGACGCCGGCGCCATGCGGCACGCCGCCGAGCGGATCGTCGAGGCCGCCGGCTTCCGGCGCGACACCGCCCACCGCCTGCTGGAGCAGACGCGGGCGACGGCCGCCGAGTGCCTGGTCGACCCCGAGGACGACCTCGGCATGGGCGCCGTCCACTTCCCCGAGCCGCACCTCGTCGGCGCCGGCCGCCGCACCGCCCAGCGCGCGCTCGCCTCCCGGGCGGCGGCGGGCATGGTGCTGCGCGGCTACGACCGGCGCCGCGCGTACTGGGAGCGGATGCACCACGAGCTGGACATCATCGCCCACCACGGCTTCGCCTCGTACTTCCTCACCGTCGCCCAGGTCGTGGACGACGTGCGGCACATGGGCATCCGGGTCGCCGCGCGCGGCTCCGGCGTGGGCTCGCTCGTCAACCACCTCCTCGGCATCGCGCACGCCGACCCGGTCGAGCACGGGCTGCTGATGGAACGCTTCCTGTCCAGGGAGCGGGTCGTGCTGCCCGACATCGACATCGACGTGGAGTCCGCGCGCCGCCTGGAGGTCTACCGCGCGATCATCGGCCGCTTCGGCACCGAGCGGGTCGCCACGGTCGCCATGCCGGAGACGTACCGCGTGCGCCACGCCATCCGCGACGTCGGCGCCGCCCTGTCCATGGACCCGGCCGAGATCGACCGCGTCGCCAAGTCCTTCCCGCACATCCGCGCCCGCGACGCCCGCGCGGCCCTGGAGGAGCTGCCCGAGCTGAGGGAGCTGGCGGGGGAATCCCGGCGGGAAGGAGGGGGGAAGTACGGGAAGCTGTGGGAGCTGGTGGAGGGCCTCGACGCCCTCCCGCGCGGCGTCGCCATGCACCCCTGCGGCGTGCTCCTCTCCGACGCCTCCCTGCTCTCCCGTACGCCGGTCGTGCCGACCAGCGGCGAGGGCTTCCCCATGGCGCAGTTCGACAAGGACGACGTCGAGGACCTCGGGCTGCTCAAGCTGGACGTGCTCGGCGTGCGGATGCAGTCGGCGATGGCGCACGCGGTCACCGAGGTGAAGCGGGCGACGGGTACCGAGATCGACCTGGACTCCGTACCGGAGGGCGACCCGGCGACGTACCGGCTGATCCGCTCCGCCGAGACGCTGGGCTGCTTCCAGATCGAGTCACCGGGGCAGCGGGACCTGGTCGGGCGGCTCCAGCCGTCGACCTTCCACGACCTCGTGGTCGACATCTCGCTCTTCCGGCCCGGCCCGGTCGCCGCCGACATGGTGCGGCCGTTCATCGAGGCCCGGCACGGGCGGGCGCCGGTGCGCTACCCGCACGAGGACCTGGCGGAGCCGCTGGAGGGGACGTACGGGGTCGTCGTCTTCCACGAGCAGGTCATCGACATCGTGGACATCATGACCGGCTGCGGACGCGGCGAGGCCGACCGGGTGCGGCGCGGGCTGTCCGACCCTCAGTCGCAGGGGCGGATCAAGGCGTGGTTCGCGCAGCACGCGGCGGCGAACGGATACGACGCGGAAACGATCCAGCGGACCTGGGAGATCGTCGAGGCCTTCGGCAGTTACGGTTTCTGCAAGGCGCACGCCGTCGCCTTCGCCGTGCCGACGTACCAGTCGGCGTGGCTGAAGGCCCATCACCCGGCCGCCTTCTACGCCGGGTTGCTCACGCACGACCCCGGCATGTACCCCAAGCGGCTGCTGCTGGCGGACGCGCGGCGGCGCGGGGTGCCGATCCTGCCGTTGGACGTGAACAAGTCGGGGGTCGCACACAGGATCGAACTGGTGTCTGAATCGCGGCGTTCCAAGGGGACCGTCTGGGGCCTGCGCCTCGCCCTCTCGGACGTGCACGGCATCAGCGAGGCCGAGGCGGAACGCATCGCCGAGGGGCAGCCGTACGCCTCCCTGCTCGACTTCTGGGAACGGGCCCGTCCCAGCAGGCCGCTGGCCGGGCGGCTCGCCCAGGTCGGCGCGCTGGACGCGTTCGGCGCCAACCGGCGCGACCTGCAACTGCACCTGACCGAACTGCACCGCGGCGCCCGGGGCGGACGCGGCGACCAGCTCCCGCTGTCCGGCGGACGGAGGACCGCTTCCGCCGGACTGCCCGACCTCACCTCGGCGGAGAAGCTCAGCGCCGAACTGGGCGTGCTCTCCATGGACGCCTCGCGCAACCTGATGGACGACCACCGCACCTTCCTGCGCGAGCTGGGCGTGGTGTCGGCCAAGCGGCTGCGCGAGGCCAGGCACGGGGAGACGGTGCTGGTCGCGGGCGCCAAGGCGGCCACCCAGACACCGCCGATCCGCTCCGGCCGCCGGGTCATCTTCTCCACCCTGGACGACGGCTCCGGCCTGGTCGACCTCGCCTTCTTCGACGACTCCCACGACGCCTGCGCGCACACCGTCTTCCACTCCTGGCTGCTGCTGGTGCGCGGGGTGGTGCAGCGGCGCGGCCCGCGCAGCCTCAGCGTGGTCGGCTCCGCCGCCTGGAACCTCGCCGACCTGCTGGAGGTGCGGCGGGAGGAGGGGCTGGAGGGCGTCGCGGCCCGGCTGGCCGGAGCGGCCGGAAGCCAGGAGGGCGACGACCCCGAGGGCGGCCCGGCGCGCCGCCGGCTGGCCGGTTCGGACGGACAACCCGCGCCGGCCGGTTCCGCGGCCCAGGACCCGATGGAGCAGCGGAGGATCCGCATGTCCACCGGGTACGAGATGCACCCCTGGGCCGATCTGCGCCCCGCGGGCGAAGGGCCCGCGGTCGGAAGGAAGTTGTGGCACCAGAGTCCGGGGAGTACGGGATGACGATCCTCTGCGTACGTTTCCAGCTGCCGCCGATGTACGAGGCGGCCCTGCCCCAGCTGCTCGGGCTGCTGGAGGAGTTCACGCCGGTCGTCGAGGCGCTGCCACCCGACGGCGCGCTGGCCGACCTGCGCGGCGCCGAGCGGTACTTCGGGCGCGACGCCGTGGAACTGGCCTCGGTGATCCGCGTCCGCGCCCTCGCGCTGTACGGCGTCGACTGCGTGACCGGCGCCGGTCCGGGCCCGATGCTCGCCCGCATGGCCCTGCGGGACGCCCGGCCGGGACTGACCCGCGCGGTGCCCGAGGGCGGGGTGCGGGACTTCCTCGCCGGCAAGCCCGTCGCCGCGCTGCCCGGCGTCGGCACCGCGACCGCCCGCACCCTGTGCGAGTACGGCCTGGACACCCTCGGCCGGGTGGCCGCCGCGCCGTTGTCCACGCTCCAGCGGCTGGTCGGCGCGAAGGCCGGCCGCGAGCTGCACGAGAAGGCGAACGGAGTCGACCGCGGCCGGGTCGTCCCCAACGGCGTCTCCCGCTCCCTGGCCACCGAACGCCCCTTCACCCGTGACGAACTCGACCCCGGCCGCCACCGCCGCGCCCTGCTCTCGGCCACCGAGGAACTGGGCGCCCGGCTGCGCGCCGTGGACAAGGTGTGCCGCACCCTCACCCTCACCGTGCGCTACGCCGACAGGTCGGCGACCACCCGCGGTCGCACCCTGAAGGAACCGACCGCGCACTCGGCGGCGCTGACGCGGGCCGCGTACGACATGTACGAGGCGCTCGGCCTCCAGCGCGCCCGGGTCCGCTCGCTCTCCCTGCGCGCCGAAGGCCTGGCCCCCGCCGAGCAGGCCTCCCACCAGCTCACCTTCGACCCGGTGGACGAGAAGGCCCGCCGGCTCGAGGAGGTCGCGGACCGCGCGCGGGCGAAGTTCGGGCCGAGGGCGGTGATGCCGGGGGCGCTGGCGGCGTGAGGCCCCCGCGGGTCAGTTGGCCCACGGGGGAGTGAGCCGGGTGCCGTCGGCCAGCTCCGCCTCCAGGCCGACGGAGGTGGTGACCCAGGAGGTCGCGGTCCGGTCGGTGGGGTTCTCGACAGCGAGGGTCGCCCCCCGGTTGATGATCACCGTGTCGCCCGCGGTGACGCGCTCGGTGCGGCCGTCGAGGGTGATCAGCAGTTCGCCGGTGAGGAGGTGGAAGATCTCCTCCCGGCTGACGGTGTGCGCGGGTGCCTTCGTGCCCGCCGGGATCTCGCCGCGCCAGGCACAGAGCTCCTTGCTGCCGGTGCGGGGAGTGGCGTACGAGACGAAACGGGCGCCGTGGATCTCGTGGGTCACGGCTTCGGACGAGCGGATGATGGGCATGACTGCTCCCCCTAGTGATTATGGTCAAGCTGCTTGACTGAGCTGTCCGAAATTATGGTCAAGCTCGTTGATCAATTCGTCAAGGGTGTTCAATGCTCCCGTGCAGAACTCCGACGCCATGGCCCTGTCCGCCGCTCTGCTCGCCGCCGCCGGCGGGCTCACGCAGCGGATTCACGAGGGTGTCGTCGCCCGAGGTTTCGAAGGGCTGCGGCCCGCGCACGGCTTCGCGTTCGCCCGGCTGGCCCCGGACGGTGCGACGGTCACCGACCTCGCCGTCCACCTCGGAATGACCAAGCAGGCCGCGAGTCAGCTCGTCGACGAGCTGGTCCGCAAGGGCTATGCAGAACGTCGGCCACACCCCGTCGACGCGCGGGCCCGGCTGATCATGCTGACCGAGGCGGGGTGGGCCTGCACGCGGGCCGCGGAGGAGGCGGCGGCGGAGGCTGTGGGCGCGTGGGCCGACGTGCTCGGCGAGGGCGGGGTCGCCGAGCTGCGGGAGCGTCTGTTGCGGATCGCGCCGGGCGGGCCGATCCGACCCGTGTGGTGAACCGCGCCGGCCCGGCTCGCACGGCTACCCGCGCCCGGCACGCCGAGCGGGGCTCGTCCGGCCTGAGCCGCCGGACGAGCCCCGTGTTCCCCCGTTCTCCCGCGTCCCGGGTCAGCGGCCGTGCCGGCCACCCGTCAGTGCCCGTCGGCGCACCGACCCGAACAGCACGGCCGCGCCGACGGCCAGGGCGGCGGCGCCGCCGACCGCGATGTAGGGCGTGGTGCTGTCCCCGCCGGTCTCGGCGAGGCTCTCGGTGCCCGCGCCGGCGGCCTTGACCTGGTTGGGCTCACCCGCCGAGGCGGTTTCGGGCGCCGCGTCGGACGCCTCGTCCGGGGCGGCCGGGTCCGTCGGGTCCGTCGTCGTCTCGGCGTCCTGGTCGCCGTGGCCGTGGTGCTCGATCGTCGACTTGTCGGCCGCGGCCGCGATCTGCTCCTCGGACGGGGCGGAGGCCTCGGGAGCCGGGGCGGCACCGCCCGCGGTGTCCCCGCTCGCCGCGTCCCCACCTGCCGTGTCGCCGCCCGTCGTACCGCCGTTGGCGCCGCCGAAGGAGATGTCGGAGCAGGAGTAGAACGCCTCCGGGCTGTCCGAGCGCTGCCACACCGCGTACAGCAGGTGCTTGCCGGAGCGCTCGGGCAGCGTGCCGGAGAAGGTGTAGAAGCCGCCCGAGGCGGCCGGGTCGGTGACCGTCGCCACCGGGGCGGACAGATCCAGGTCGCCCCAGCCCAGCGGCCCCGCCGGGTCGTACCCGGGCTTGGTGATGTACACCTTGAAGGTGCCCTTGTGCGGCGCGGTCACACGGTACTTGAAGGTGTACGAGCCGCTGCTCACGCTGGTCGCGGGCCAGTCGCCGCGCGCCAGGTCCATGCCCTTGAAGGCCGGGTCGTTCGCGCTGCACAGCTTGCCGTCCGGGATCAGCTCCTGGTGCTTGCCGGCGGCGTTGCCGATCCGGATGCCGTTCCAGTCGTACAGCGCCTGCGTGCCGCCGGCCGCGACGGCCGCCTTGCACGCGGCGGACTTCGGGTTCTCGGGGCCCTCGGCGTGGCACTGCGAGACCCGGCTGACCGGGTCGCCCATCGAACCGTGCGCGGCCGCGGGGGCGGCGGCCAGGGTGGTCAGGGCGAGCGGGGCGAGGCCGGCGACGGCGACGGCGGCGACCCTGCGGGGCGCGGAGGGTGCGGGCATGGGGGAACTCCTCGAAACGGTCACTGGGGATGCGCGGATATGCGTGAACTCGGGCCGGAACCCGTGGGGTTGACCAGCAAGCTAGCCCCGGGAAACCGTGAGATCGCCTGTTGGAGGCGGGTGACGGAGATCCTTATGGTCGCGTTAAGGGAGTGCTCAGGCTGCGCTGAGGTAGCTACCGTTCGCGGCATGGAACGAGAGCGGATCCGGCAGGCGGTCACCGCGGACGTACTGGCGGTGAGGGCCGTCACCGACGCCGCCTACCACCCCTGCATCGAGCGCATCGGGGTGGTGCCGCAGCCCATGGAGGCGGACCACGCGGCGAACGTGGCCGGGGGGAAGGTGTTCGTCACGGGCGAGCCCGTCGTGGGCCTCGTGGTCCTGGAGGCGTTCGCGGACCATCTCTTCCTCGACAGCATCGCCGTCCACCCCGACGCGCACGGCAGTGGCGTGGGGCGACGGCTGCTGCGCTTCGTGGACGCACGCGCGCGTGCGCTGGGCCTGTCCGAGGTCAGGCTCTACACGAACGCGATGATGCGCGAGAACTAGCAGATCTATCCGAAGTACGGGTACGAGGTCGTGGAACGTCGAGTGGACGGGCCCTACGACCGCGTCCACTACCGCAAGCGACTGCTCTGACCCGTCTCATGACGTGACCGGCCCGGTCAGTTGTCCGGCCACCACGTGCGCGCGATGTCCTTGCGGACCTCCGGGCGCCCCGAGGGCCGCTCGTCGGCCTCCTCGCGGACACGGCGGGCGTCGGTCTTCTTGAGGGGCTTGTGCACGGTCAGACGGCGCATGGCTGCCTCCTTACGGATCCACCGGGTTCCGCGTTCTCACGGAGGTAGACCCTTTCCCCGAGACTTGCTCATCGAAGCATGGCTGTCAGTGGCGGGTGTCACGATCCGGCGTCCCGGTTCCTCTGCCGGTCCTGTTGTCGGTGGCGGGTGTCAGTCTGGGCGGCATGGCGAACGACAGTGACGGGACGACCACGCCGGGTATCGACCGGGATGTGCGGCGGCCTGTCACTCCTCGCGGCCGAACAGGGACACCGCGCCACCGCCCGTGGGCGGGGCGGCGCTTCGACGGCGCGCTCGCCCGGCATGTGCAGTGGACGCTGCCCGGCCCCGCCAGGATCCCGCGGCACCGGCGGGAGTTGCCGCGTCCCGGCTGGTGGCCGGTCCCGGCCGGGAGCGAGGCGGGCGGCCCGCGCTATGTCAGCAGGTCCTCGAAGCCGCCCCCGCGGGCCAGCCGCTCCAGCTCGTCCAGCGCGGCCACGGCGGCGGCAGCGGCCTCGGGGTCCCGCACCGCCAGACCGCTCTCGGCGAACTCGTCCTCGTCCAGCCGCCGTACGTCCGTGCCGTCCGCGGAGCGCCACAGATCCAGGTCGAGATCCTCCACGACCAGTTCCGCGCCGGTCAGCACGGCGGGGCGGGTGATGTCGCAGTACCAGCCCTTCAGCGTGCCCGTGCCGGTCCGGACCTCCTTCACGGAGTACCAGCGGTCGCGCCAGTAGTACTCGGTGAAGACGTCGCCGGGCTCGAAGCGCACGAAGCCGAAGTCGCGGACGCCGGCACCGGCCCAGGGGGCGCGGACGGCGAGGCGGGTGCCGTCGTCGTGCAGCGGTTCGCTCGCGTACCGGATCTTCGTACGGCCCGCCTTGACCAGGACGACGTCCACCCCGCCCGGCGCCTCAGCCGAGTTCGCGGACATAGCGCACCTCGGTCCCGCAGACCTCGTACCCGAGCCACTTGTTGATGGCGAGCATCGGACCGTTGTCGGTGTCGTTGCCGGTGAACGCCTCCGTGAATCCGGCGGCGCGGGCCCGGTACAGGGAGTCGGTCTTGGTGAGTTTGGCGAGACCCCGGCCGCGGTGGGCGCGGACGGTGCCCGTCATGGCGGTCGAGTAGCGGGTGCCGCCGTCGGTGTAGGCGACGCTGAAGGCGACGGGGCGGCCGTCGACGACCGCGACCGTGGTCAGTTCGCGGTTCAGCAGCGGGTGCCGCCAGGTCTCCGCGAGCCAGGCCTCGTAGTCCGTGAACTCGACGTCGATGTCGCTCGGTTCGTCCTCCAGCGTCTCCGCGTCCAGCTCGAACATCGGACGGGGATCGTCGGCGTAGTCGGCGGCGGTGCGCAGTTCGACGCCCGGGGGAGTGGCCGGCAGGGGCGGCAGAGTGCCGTTCGCCAGGTCGAGGCGGAGGAAGTGGCCGGAGCGCCGCCGTGCGTAGCCGTGCCGCTCGGCGAAGGCCAGGTTGGCGGGCTCGTCCAGCACCCAGGCGAACAGCTTCGTCGCCCCCTCGGTGGCCAGGTACTCCTCCGCCGTACGCACCAGCAGCCCGCCGGCCCCGCGCCCCGCCCTGTCCGGGTGGACATAGATGTTGAGGTACGCCTGTCCGGGCTCCGGGCTGTCGTGCACCAGCCCGATCTGCGCCGTGCCGATCGTCTCCCCGTTCTCCTCCGCGACGAGGGACCGGCTCCGGGCGTCCGGATGGGTGTGGACGAGCCGGTGGACGATGGCCTCGGGCGTCCACAGGATGAACGGCAGGGTGGCGTGGCGGACATGGGCGAAGGCCGCGACGTCGGCCGCATCATCGGGACGCAGGTCACGCACAAGAACGGTCATGTGAGCGCACGCTACGGCGGGCGGGCGGTCGGTTGCCTCCCATTTTCCGGGGGATGCGGGACAATCGCCGCGTGACCTTGAAGATCCACATCGACGACGGTGCCCCGCCCTACGAGCAGGTGCGCGCACAGATCTCCGAACAGGCGCGGTCCGGGGCGCTGCCCGTCGGATACCGGCTGCCGACCGTGCGCGGGCTGGCCGAGTCCCTGGGGCTCGCCGCGAACACGGTCGCCAAGGCGTACCGGGCGCTGGAGGGGGACGGGGTGATCGAGACGCGGGGGCGCAACGGAACGTTCGTCGCCGCGGCGGGCTCGGCGGCGGAGCGGGAGCTGGCCTCCGCGGCCCAGGGCTATGCCGAGCGGGCTCGGCGGCTCGGGGTGACGGAGGGGGATGCGGTGGCCGCGGTGCGGGATGCCCTGCGGGCGGCTTACGGGGATTGAGCGCCGTTTCGGCGGGGGCCGGTGGGCGGCTGCGGGTTCGTTGTGGCTTGGCGCGCCCGCGCGGCGGAGCCGCGACGTGTCTCAGCCCCGCGCCCCTAGCGGTGTTCGGGTGACCGTGAGACCAGAAGTACGCGCCAGTCGGGCGAAAGTCTGTGCGTCGCTCACCGCCGCACCGTTCGGGTCGTTGTTGAAGTACGCGTAGACGTCCTGCCGGGGCCAGGTGTCCTGGACGCGCTGGACCCACGTCGCCAGCGACCGGCGGCCGTAGTGCGGCCAGGCTGCCGCCCGGCCCTGGTGGAAGCGGACGTAGCCCCAGTCGGTGGTGCGCCACAGGGGGGTGACCGGGCGGGACAGGATGTCCGCCCAGCACAGGGCCGCGCGCCGGGACACCAGGACCTCCCGCACCCCGGGTGTCCACCACGACTCGTGCCGGGGTTCCACCGCGACCCGCGTGCCGGGCGGGAAGCAGGCGAGGCAGGCGTCCAGGAGGCCCGGGTCGCCCCGCAGCGTCGGCGGCAGCTGCAGCAGGACCGGGCCGAGCCGGTCGCCCAGGCCCGCCGCGTGGGTCATCAGGCGGTCGACCGGTTCCCCGGGGTCCCGCAGACGCTTGATGTGGGTGAGGTAGCGGCTCGCCTTGACCGCGACCACGAAATCAGCCGGTACCCGCTCGCGCCACGCCGCGAAGGTCTCCCGGGACGGCAGCCGGTAGAACGCGTTGTTGATCTCCACCGTGGCGAAGGCCTCCGTGTACCGCTCCAGCCACAGCCGTACGGGCAGGCCGGGCGGGTAGAGAACCTCCCGCCAGTCCCGGTACTGCCAGCCCGACGTGCCGACGAACAGGGTCATACCCTCATCAAAGCAGCTACAGGTACAGCCCGGCCTCCGCGCCGTCCCGCGGCTCCGGCAGCGTGGTCGGCGAGGTGCCCCGGCGCAGCGCGTACAGCTCCGCCAGCGTGGCGCCCTCGCGGCCGATCCCCTCCTCGCCGCCGAGCCAGTCCACCGCCTCCCGGCGGGTCAGCGGGCCGACCTCGATGCGGGCCAGGCAGCGGCCGGGGCGGACGACGGCGGGGTGCAGACGCTCCAGGTCCTCGTTGGTGGTGACGCCGACCAGCACGTTGCGGCCCTGGCCCAGCAGCCCGTCGGTCAGGTTCAGCAGCCGCGAGAGGGCCTGGCCGGCGGTGTGCTTGGCCTCGCCGCGGATCAGTTCGTCGCAGTCCTCCAGCAGGAGCAGCCGCCAGCGGCCCTTGCCCGCCGCGTCCTCCTCGCCGATGGCGATGTCCATCAGGTAGCCGACGTCGGAGAAGAGCCGCTCCGGGTCCAGTACGCAGTCCACCTGGCACCAGTCCCGCCACGAGCGGGCGAGGGTGCGCAGCGCGGAGGTCTTCCCGGTGCCCGGCGGACCGTGCAGGAGCAGCAGCCGGCCCGCGATGTCCTCGGGCGTCGTCTTCATCAGCCCGTCCATCGCGTCCGCGACGGGCGCCGTGTAGTTGGGCCGGACCTCGTCCCAGGTGCCCGCGGAGATCTGCCGGGTGGTGCGGTGCGGGCCGCGGCGCGGGGAGACGTACCAGAAGCCCATCGTGACGTTCTCCGGTTGCGGCTCGGGCTCGTCCGCCGCGCCGTCCGTGGCGTCGGCGAGCACCTTCTCGGCCAGGTCGGCGGTGGTCGCCGTCACCGTGACGTCCGCGCCCCGGTTCCACCGCGAGACCAGCAGGGTCCAGCCGTCGCCCTCCGCCAGCGTCGCGCTGCGGTCGTCGTCGCGGGCGAGCCGCAGCACGCGCGCCCCGGGCGGCAGCAGCGTCGCCCCGGACCGCACGCGGTCGATGTTCGCCGCGTGGGCGAACGGCTGCTCGCCCGTCGCGAAACGGCCGAGGAACAGCGCGTCGACGACATCGGACGGGGAGTCGCTGTCGTCGACGTTGAGCCGGATCGGCAGGGCGTCGTACGGGTTCACGGACATGCCGCCATGATCCGGCACCCGGCCGCCGCGTGCATCCGGTTTCCCCGGCGTACGCGGCGCACCGGACGCCCTCGGCACCTCGGGCACGGGGAGGCCGGCGGCGGGCGGTTCAGGCACCGGATCCCAGCACCCGCCCCCGTGCCCGCCGTGCCCTGCGGAGCACGGCGTACCCCTTGGTGAGGGCCCGGTCCCGGGCGAAGGTGCGGGTGATCGCGCGTCCCTCGACCAGCCGGGCGAACTCGTCGATCCCCGTGCTGCGGCGCACGGTGACCCGCCGCAGGGCGTACGGCCCCTGGGCGCGGCGCGCCAGGCCGTTGCCGACGGCGAGCGCCTGCGCGTACCCCGTCTCGCGCACCGCCCGCCGCACCCGGCGGTCGGAATACCCGTACGGGTAGGCGAACGAGGCCGGTACGGTGCCCAGTTGGTCGGCGACGATCTCCTTGCAGTGGATCAGCTCGTACCGCAGCCGTTCCTCGGCGAGCTGGTCGAGCTGCGGGTGGGTGTGACTGTGTCCGCCGATCTCCACGCCGGCGGCGGCCAGTTCGCGGACCTGGTCCCAGTCGAGCATGGTGTCCAGGGCGCCCCCGGTGTCGTACGGGCCGCGCAGCCAGCCGGTCGAGACGAACAGGGTGGCCGGGAAGCCGTGCTCGGCGAGGGCGGGCAGGGCGTGCCGGTGCACGCCCTCGTAGCCGTCGTCGAAGGTGATCAGGACGGGCCGCTTCGGCAGCGGGCGTCCGGAGCGCCAGGCGGCGGCCAGCTCCGCCGTGCCGATCGGGGTCAGGCCCCGGTCGGAGATCGCCGCCATCTGCTCGGCGAACGCCTCCGGAGCCACCGAGAGCGCGCGGGTCGCGTCGTTCGGACCGGCCGCGACCGCGTGGTACATGAGGACCGGCACGCGCGCGTCCGCCTCGTGCGCCTCAGCCATGCGCGCCCCCCTCGATGGGCACCACGGAGAAGGTGGCCCCGCCCCGCCGGGCCCGTACGCTCCCCACCACGTAGCCGCCCGCCGCCGTGAGCACCCCGGCGACGATCGCGCCCGCCCGTCCCGCGCCGCCCGGCCGGGCCAGCACGGCGTCGCGCAGCCCGCGCGCCACACCCGCCGGCAGCACGCGGGTGGCGTACCGGCGTTCGGACTCCAGGCCCTTGTCCGCGCCGACGCTGCGCGCCACCAGTGCCTTGGACAGGCCCTCGGCGTAGGCACGGGTACGGAAGTAGGCGAAGTGCTCGCGCGCCTCGGGCACCCGGTGGTGGATCACCGCCCGGTCGTCGATCAGCAGCACGGCGTCGGGCCGGGCGCGGCTGAGCCGGATGCACAGCTCGGTCTCCTCGCAGCCCAGCGGGCGCTTGTCGCCGTCGCGGCCGATACCGGTGGCGAAGCCGCCCGCCGCGTCGAACGCCTCGCGCCGGAAGGACGCGTTCCCGCCCAGCACGTTGCGCACCCGGACCCGGCCGGGCGGCAGGCCCCGGTACGTGCAGCCCACCACCCAGTCGAACTCCTCGGGGAACCAGACCGGCCGGCGCCCCGACGCCCAGATCGGCACCGTGCGCCCGCCGACGGCGACGACCGCCGGGTCGGCGTACCCCTCGGCGAAGTGCCGCAGCCAGTCGCGTTCGGCCACGGCGTCGTCGTCGAGGAAGGCGATCACCTCTCCGCGCGAGGCGGCGATGCCGGTGTTGCGGCCGGCGGACAGGCCGCGGGGGCCCGCGTTGGCGAGCACCCGCACGTCCGCCCGCTCCTTGTACTCCTTCAGCAGCCGTTCCCGCAGCGCCTCGTTGTGGTCGACGACCAGCAGCGTCTCCCGCGCCGGGTGGGACTGCGCCCGCACCGAGGCGACCGCCGCGAGGATGTCCTCCCAGCGGTCCTCGGTGTAGACGCAGATCACGACGGAGATCGTGGGGGAGAGCGTGAGAGGGGCGTCCGTACCGCTCAAGACGCCTTCCTCCGGACCGGGACGACCGGAGCGGCCGAGCCGACCGGGCCGACCGAGGCGAGCGTCGGCGCGTGTGTACGGCTGCGCAGCGCGCGCCGGTTGGACCGCTCGTCGAGGATCACTCTGAGCACCCGCAGCCCGTCCCGTACCGCGCGCAGGTTGCTGACGCCGTGGATGCGCAGGTACTCGTGGCTGGGGATCTCCTGGACCTTCAGGCCGGCCTTCACGACCCGGATGTTCATCAGGGTCTCGACCTCGAAGCCGGTGCAGTCGAGGTCGATCTTGTCCAGGCAGTGCCGCCAGAAGGCGTTGTAGCCGTAGCAGAGGTCGGTGTAGCGGGCGCCGAACTTCCGGTTGACGACCGCGCACAGGGCGCGGTTGCCGAGCTTGCGGATGAAGGTCATGTCGTCGGTGCCGCCGCCGTTGGCGAAGCGGGAGCCCTTGGCGAAGTCCGCGCCCGAGACGAGGGCGGAGACGTACGACACGATCTCCTGGCCGTCGGCCGAACCGTCGGCGTCGACCATCACGATGATGTCCCCGGTGCACGCCTTGAAGCCGGTGATCAGCGCGTCGCCCTTGCCCTTGCCGCGCTGCTCGACCACCTTGACGTCCGGCCACAGCTCCCGGGCGACCTCGACGGTGTCGTCGGTGGAGTTGCCGTCCACCAGGACGACCTCGTGGACCCAGTCGGGCAGTGTCTTGAAGACGTACGGAAGGTTCTCCGCCTCGTTCATGGCGGGTATCACCACGCTCACCGGCGGAGCTATCGCCAGATGCGAGGAGACGGGCCGGTACTTCCCGGCGGGCGACGGATCGGAAGACGATTCGCGTGACGGCTCGTTGCCCGTCGACGCCGGCTGCAGGACTGAGCTCATGAGTCTGGTCCCTCTCGTCCGGCGGACCGCCCGCCCCAGGGGCGGTCCGGCTCTGTATCCGGTTCGAAAGGGGGGTTCTCACCCACGGCGCGCGACGGGACGGATCTCCGTGCGTGCCAGGTGAGCTGGCAAAGCCCGTCGGCGCCGGAAAGACGACAGCCGACCGCGCGGCACGGCCCGGTCACCAGTGCGGTCACCGAGCACGGCACCCCCCTACCGCGCCTCCCGGCCCCGGTCCGTCGCGGCCTCGAGCCCTCCCCTGAGCCGCTTGCCGACGTACCGATGCGGGAGATGTATGACGGTATTGACGATTGAACCTCTATGGCAAGACCTGGAACCAGGTCTCACGTTTTTGTTGGTTTGCCGTCATCCGTTCTTCTTGAGGGGCGATTTCGCACGGTACGGGTCAGGCACGGGCCACCCGGACCGTTCCGCTTTGCCCCCCGAAGCCCAAGATGCCGGGCCTCAATGTGGCGCAGCGCGCCGGAGAGCGTCAAGGGCGCATCGGCCTTCCCGCTGACTTTCGTCCGATATTGAATGACTGTCAGCCATTTTTTGGCATGGACACTTCCTGTCGATGGGTGGAGTCGCTACCACGGTCGAGGCAGAGATCCTGCTAAGGGAGGTTCCATGAGACGTTTCCGACTTGTCGGGTTCCTGAGTTCGTTCCTCCTCGCCGCCGGCGCCGCGCTCGCCGGGGGCGCGACCGCTCAGGCGGCCCAACCCGCCGCCGCCGAGGGCTATGTGGCGCTCGGCGACTCCTACTCCTCCGGGGTCGGAGCGGGCAGCTACATCGGCTCCAGCGGCGACTGCAAGCGCAGCACGAAGGCCCATCCGTACCTGTGGGCCGCCGCCAACTCACCCTCGACGTTCCACTTCACCGCCTGCTCCGGCGCCCGTACGGGTGATGTTCTCGCCGGACAGCTCGGCCCGCTCAGCTCCACCACCGGCCTGGTCTCGATCAGCGTCGGCGGCAACGACGCGGGCTTCGCCGACGTCATGATGACCTGTGTGCTCCAGTCCGACAGCACCTGCCTGTCGCGGATCGCCACCGCCAAGGCGTACGTGGACTCGACGCTGCCCGGCAACCTCGACAGCGTCTACTCGGCGATCCGCAGCAAGGCCCCGGCCGCGCACGTCGTCGTCATCGGTTACCCGCGCTTCTACCAGCTCGGCACGTCCTGCATCGGCCTCTCCGAGACCAAGCGGAAAGCGATCAACGACGCCGCCGACCACCTCAACACCGCGATCGCCAAGCGCGCCGCCGACCACGGCTTCACCTTCGGCGACGTACGTCCCCCCTTCACCGGCCATGAGATCTGCTCCGGCAGTTCCTGGCTGCACAGCGTGAACTGGCTCAACATCGGCGAGTCGTACCACCCGACCGCGGCCGGCCAGTCCGGCGGCTACCTGCCGGTCCTCAACAGCGCCGCATGACCGGAAGCGGAAGCGGAAGCCGAAGCTGAAGCGGAAGGAGAGGAGGAGGGGGAGGCCCCGCCCGTCGGGGTCTCCCCCTCCGGCTCTGTCTCCGTCTCCGTCCCGGTCTCCGTCTCACAGGTCACGGAGAACGCCACCGCGTTCGACGTGGCCTCCACCGGCTCCCGCACCTCCACGCGGACGGTGCCCTCGAACATGCCGCTGCCGGCGTTCGTCGTGACGACCACGGTGTCCTGCCGCGTGCGGTCGCCGCCCGCGGGGAAGGACAGCGTCCGCCAGCCCGGACCGGAGACCGCCCCGTCGTCCGTCACCCAGCGGTAGCCGACCCGCGCGGGCAGCCGGCCCACCGTGAACGCCGCGGTGAAGGAGGGCGACCGGTCGTGCGGCGGGGGGCAGGCCCCCGCGTAGTCGGGGTGCGAGCCCACCACGGACACCTTCACGGACTGCGCTGGAGGACTGCTCCGCGGACCGTGGCTGCCGGAACCGACGGAAGGGCCCGGCTCCTCGCCGCGCTCGGTCCCGCTCGGCGCGGAACCGGTCGCCCCCGGGCTCCCGCTCGCACCTTCGGTGCCCCCGCCGTGGTCCCGGCGGTCCAGCAGGGCGTACGCCAGTCCGGCCAGCGCCAGTGCGAGAACCACCAGTCCCAGGACCAGCACGACCCGCGCACGCCGGTCCCGGCCCTCGGACGCCCCGGGCGCGGTCGCCGTGGCCGGCACGGGCGTCGGGGCGGCCGATGAGGCCTCAGGCCCGGCGGGTGCCGGTACCGTCGGGGCGTACGCACCGGCCGGCACCGTGTCCGCGCGCGGTGTGCCTCCGCCGGAGGGAGCACCTCCGGCACCCACGAGCCGCAGATCCCGCTCGGCCCGCTCGGCCGGGGTGCGCTCGGCCGGATCCTTGCGCAGCAGGCCCTCGACGACGGGAGTGAGCGCGCCGGCCCGGTGCGGCGGCGGCAACTCCTCGTCGACGACGGCCCGCAGAGTGCTCAACGGGGTGTCCTGCCGGAAGGGGGAGATGCCCTCGACCGCCGCGTACAGCAGTACGCCCAGCGACCAGAGGTCGGACTCGGGACCGGGCGTGCGGCCCAGCGCCCGCTCCGGGGCGAGGAACTCGGGCGAGCCGACGACCTCGCCGGTCATGGTCAGTGCCGAACTGCCCTCGACCATGGCGATCCCGAAGTCGGTGAGCACCACCCGGCCGTCGTTCGCCAGCAGTACGTTGGCCGGCTTCACGTCCCGGTGCAGCACCCCCGCCCCGTGCGCGGCCCGCAGCGCGGCCAGCACCTCGGCACCGATCCGCGCGGCACGCCGCGGTTCCAGCGGGCCCTCGGCCTCCAGCAGGTCGGCCAGCGACAGCCCGCGGACCAGCTCCATCACGATCCAGGGCCGGCCGCCGTCGGTGGCCACGTCGTACACGGTGACCACGTTGTGGTGGGCGACCCGGGCGGCGGCCCACGCCTCGCGCTCCAGCCGTGCGTACAGCCGCCGCACGTCGGTCTCCGGCAGTCCGGCGGGGGCGCGCACCTCCTTCACGGCGACCTCGCGGTGCAGCACCTCGTCGCGGGCGCGCCACACCGTGCCCATGCCGCCCTCGCCGAGGCGGGACAGGAGACGGTAGCGGCCGGCGATCGCGCGCTCGTTGCCCGGTTCCTCGAACACCGGCGCCCCCTATGGCGTCTCCTGTGGACATTCCTCGGGAACGGGCCCGTATTTCTCCCGCATTCATCCCAAAAGTAGCTCAGCCGAGCGCGGATGCGGCCCCCCGGACACCAGTCCGGTACCGCTCACCGCCACGGACGCGGCCCGAGACCGCCGTGACCGGGAGGCCGCGGCCGCCCTGCGCGACCGCGTCCCGGCCGCCGTACGCACCCCCGGGCAGGAGCCGGCGCCCGGACGCGGGCCCGTCCGCCGGCCACCACCCGATGCCCGTGGTATCCGGCCGCCGCCGGAGCGCCCCCGCGCACCCAGGACGCGCCCCTGCCCGTGCCCTTGGCCACGGCGACGGCCGCCGCGGCGCTCGTCGCCGCCCCGCACTTCGCCGTCCGGGCGAACCGGAGGCAGGACGAGTCGGACTCGGCGCGGGACCGGCACGTGAGATCGCCCACGTTCGCGCGGCTCCGGACGCCCGAGCGACGAGTGGCGCGGACGACCGGAGCCGCGGTCTCGGAGTGGTCGCCTCCGCATCCGAGGGGCGCGCGATCGTCGCCCCGCGCGGATACGGCGAGCCGTCCGGGCGACCGCGTGCACCGACTGCGGCCCGTGCGCCCCGGCGCCGGACCGCGCTCCCTGGGGGCTTCTCGGCACCGGCGGGCCACTGTTAGCCTCCGGCCCGGACCTGCCCGCCACCTCACTGGCCGTCACGGTCGGACCGGCAGGGTGCCCGGCCCGCCCGACGGGCGAGCCGATTGTCCAACTCGCCCTGGAATCTTCTGGATTCGAAGAGTGATCGTCAACCCCCTTACGGGGAAGGTGAATCCTGTGACCGCGATACGCGCATGTCGTACCGGGGCGATAGGGTTACTCTGCCCGGGCCGGGTGGACTCGTACGGGTGGGGAGTGACATGGAACAGATAACAGTGCGCAGCAGGGCAAGGGTCCCTGCGATCACGTGTGGAAGCGGCGCGACCAGCTCGCGTCTCGACCGTCACCTCGCGGTGCTCGGAGGGCCCGCCCTCCCGCAACGGGAGACGGTGGAGGCGACGTCGCTGATGCGTGAGCTGACCGCGCGTGAGCCCGCGCACAAGCGCAGCAGCAGGGGTGCCAGGGTGCGCGGGGTCTCGCTGTTCGCGCCGCTGCGCCGACTGCGGCGCTCGCTGTTCGGCAGCAACTGAAGCCCGCGCGCCGGCGATCACACCGTCCCGGCGCGGCGCCGCGCACTCGTCCGTCGTCCCCACGGCACGCAGCGGCGCCTCGGTGTGGTCCCGAGCGCGGGTAATCCCCGTACGTCCGTCTCCGTACGCCCGTATCCCACGTCCGTCTCCCCGCGTTCGTCCGGTACGTCGCCGTGGATGTTCTCACGGCCTCGTCCCGCCGTCCCCCATCCGGCGGTGACGCACACACCGACCCGCTCGGCGGTCCCCGCGCGTAGCCGGTGCGGAGCCCCGCAACCACCAGCGCCCGCACCGCGCCGGCGGTCCCCGCGCGCGTAGCCCGGCGCCGGAAGGGCCTACAGCAGCGCCAGCTGCCCCTCCGGCCCCTCCTCCCGGCCGTCCAGCACGGAGGCCGGCCTGCGGGCCGCCTGGGGCACCGGAAGCACACCCGCCTCGCGCAACTCGGCCGCCGTGATCTCCGCCGTCACCGCCGGCTCCCGGAACAGCGGCCGCACCTCGGCGAGCAGGGCGAGGACCGTGATCAGTTCCAGCAGTTCGGACGTCCAGGTCTGCGGCCAGACGGCCGGGCGGATCGCCGCCAGCGTGCCCGGCTCGCCCTCGGCGGTCCGGGCCGCGAACCACTGCTCCAGCACCCGCACCCCGCCCACCTCGAAGTCCCAGGCGCCGGGCGGCACGGGAGAGACCCGGCCCCGGCCCTCGTCCAGGTACAGGGCCTCCTCGTCCCGGTCGTAGCGCAGGGTCACCGGGCGGGCGGGCAGCGGGGCCCGGACGTACGGGCGGCGGCCGCCGGGCAGTTTGGGGCGCTCGCCGTCGCGGCGCATCAGCCACAGGGCGCGCCGGCCCAGGCCGACACCGCGCTCCCACAGCGCGGGGTCCGCGGTGAGCGGCACCCGGGAGCCCTCACGCACCATCGCCACCGCCCAGGCCAGCACGTCCACCGGGTCGGGACGCCGGCCGAGCCGGGCGGCCAGGTGGTCGAGGAGACCGGGTGCCAGGTTCGGCTCCGCCCCGCCCGGACGGCGGTACAGCGGGCGCACCCGGGCGCCGCCGAGCAGCGGCAGCCGCGAGGTCGCGAGGAGCAGCGGAGCACCGGCGGTACCGGGCGCCTCCACCGCGAACACCTGCCGCTCGTCCGCCACCCGCCACAGCTCCGGACGGGCCGCGTCGATCAGCCGGTGGTCGGGAATCAGCCACTGCTCGTCGAAGGGCGCGCGCAGCACCCGTACGGGCTCCGGGCACGGCCCCGAGGCGCGCACCAGTTTCTCCGTGCCGCCGGAACCGCCCGGCAACCGCCCGACCGCCGTGTGCGGCGTGCGTGAACGCGTCGGCTCGAACAGGGCCTCGCGGTCGGCGCCCTCGGCCTTCACCAGGGCGTCCCAGCGGGCCTTCAGGGACGCCGCGTCGGGGGCCGCCGGCCACGCCCGGCCGAGCCGCGGCGGTGCGACGGACCACGGCATGAGGTCCGCCAGCGGCGGAGCGTCGTCGTGCGTCACGCCGGGCATCGTACGACGGGGCGCCGCGGCCTCACGTGGCATCCAGGGTGACCGTGAAGGAGAAACGGTCCCCCCGGTAGTGGATGACCGCCACGTCCAGCACCCGGCCCGCCGTGTCGTACGTGATGCCCGTGTAGTGCAGGATCGGGCTGAGCAGCGGGACTTCGAGCAGCCGCGCCGTCTCCGGGTCCGCGAGCCGGGCCTGAACCGTGTCCGTGATCCGGCTGATGTCCAGGCCCACCACGTCCCGCAGCACCTTCGTCATCGGCCAGCGGGCCAGGTCGTCCACGTCGATGCGGGCGGCGACTTCGGGACGGACGTAGTTGCGGGCGTGGTTGGTGGGCTCGCCCGTCTTCTCGTCGCAGCGCAGCCGGTGGTACGTCGCCGTCTCGGCCAGGTCGGGGAAGTACTCGGCGAGTTCGGCCGGCACGGGGCCGGTGCCGTGGTCCAGCAGCTCGGCCTTCATGCCGGACTGCTGGGCCACGATCGCGTCCACCGAGCCCAGCAGCCGCACCGGGGCGCCCCGCCGGACGTCGGGCTCGATGAACGTGCCGCGCCGGCGGTGCCGGGTGATCAGCCCCTCGTCCTCCAGCTCCTTCAGCGCCTGCCGCATGGTCAGCACGCTCACCCCGTAGTGGCCGGCCAACTGCTCCTCGGTGGGCAGGCGCAGCGGGTCCCGGGGCGAGCGGCCCAGTATCGAGGCGCGCAGCGACTGCGACACCTGGTACCAGAGCGGCAGCTTGCGGTTCAGGACGATGGAGTCCGGGGCGAAGGAGGTCACGGGCCATCCGTACCGGTAGTGAATCCTCAGTGCAAGGGGCGGAAGTGACGCTCCAGGCCCTGCCAGACGTCGTCGTAACCCTGTTGCAGGTGCTCGGCGCGGGCCGCCTGGGGCGTGAGGGTCACCGGCCAGCGCGTCTCGAACATGAACGCCAGCCCGTCGTCGATCCGCTGCGGCTTCAGCTCGGCGGCGCTCGCCCGGTCGAAGGTCTCCCGGTCCGGACCGTGCGCCGACATCATGTTGTGCAGCGAGCCACCGCCCGGTACAAAACCTTCCGCCTTCGCGTCGTAGGCGCCCTCGATCAGGCCCATGTACTCGCTCATCACGTTCCGGTGGAAGTACGGCGGCCGGAAGGTGTCCTCGCCCACCAGCCAGCGCGGGGCGAAGACCACGAAGTCGACGCCCGCGAGACCGGGGGTGTCCGACGGGGAGGTCAGCACCGTGAAGATCGACGGGTCGGGGTGGTCGTAGGAGATCGTGCCGAGGACGTTGAAGCGGCGCAGGTCGTAGAGGTACGGCACGTGGTTGCCGTGCCAGGCGACCACGTCGAGCGGGGAGTGGTCGTAGTCGGCCGCCCAGAGGTTGCCGCAGAACTTGTTGACCACCTCCACCGGGCCCGCCGCGTCGTCGTCCTCGTACGCCGCGACCGGCGCCATGAAGTCCCGTGCGTTCGCCAGGCCGTTGGCGCCGATCGGGCCGAGGTCGGGGAGGCGGAAGGGGGCGCCGTAGTTCTCGCAGACGTAGCCGCGGGCGTCCTCGTCGAGGAGCTCCACGCGGAAGCGGACCCCGCGCGGGATCAGCGCCACATGGCCGGGCTCGGCGTGCAGCAGCCCGAACTCGGTGCGCAGCAGCAGACCGCCGCGCTCCGGGACGATCAGCAGCTCGCCGTCGGCGTCACTGAAGACGCGCTCCATGGACGCCGTGGCGTGGTACAGGTGCACGGCCATGCCGGTGCGCTGGGTGGCGTCCCCGTTGCCGCCGAGCGTCCACAGGCCCGCGAGGAAGTCGGTCCCGGCCCCGGGCGCGGGCAGCGGGTTCCACCGCAGCCGGTTCGGGTCCGGCACGGCTTGGGTGAAGGGTGCCGTGCGGATCGCGCCGTTGCCCGTGCGGGTGAACGCCGGGTGCGCGGCCGACGGGCGGATCCGGTACAGCCACGAGCGGCGGTTGTGCGCCCTCGGCTCGGTGAACGCCGTGCCGCTCAGCTGCTCCGCGTACAGCCCCTCGGGCGCCCGCTGCGGCGAGTTCCGGCCCTCGGGCAGCGTCCCCGGAACGGCCTGCGAGCTGTGCTCGTTGCCGAAACCGGACAGGTAGGCCAGTCCCTCCGCGGTCTTCCGCGCGTCCCCGCTCATCGATCGCTCCCTCGCAACCCGTGTCCCACCCGATTCCTATGGGACACCGTAGGATTGAGGTCGCCCGGGCGCAAGAGGTCGTGCGGGCGCAAGAGGTCCTGCGGGGCTGGGGTCCCGGCCCCCCTCGGTCGTCCCGGGGGAGGATGACCGGAATCAGACCCTTGGGGGATCCGGACCGTCGGACCGGTGTTCTAGTCTCCCGTCATGTCGTGGATGCGGAGAGTGCTCGCCGTGCTCGCGGTCTGTGTCCTGCTGCTGACCGGATCCGCCGGCTGCGGCTCGGGTGACACGGGCGGTACGGACGAACCGGAGGCCCGGGATTCGGCCACGCCGGTGGGCAGGCTGCTCGACGCCACCGACGAGGAGGGCCGGCGCTACCGGGAGGTGGACGGCGAGGACGCGCCCGAGGTCGGTGTCGAGGTGGAGCCCGAGGACGACGACAGCTGGAACGTACGCCTGACCGTCCGCGACTTCAGGTTCTCGCCGGCCGGTACGGAGGCCGAGGCGGTGGCCGGCCGCGGCGTCGCCCACCTCTTCCTCGACGGGGACCTCCTCACCCGCCTGCGCGGCCCGGAGTACCGCCTCGCCGCCGGCCTCGTACCGCGCGGCACCCACCAGCTCACGGTCCGCCTGTACGCCGACGACGGCACCGTCTGGGCCGTCGACGGCGAACCGGTCGAGAGCACGGCGGACATCACGGCGTCGGCCGCGGAGCCGTCGCAGGCCGCGGAGCCGTCACAGGCCGCGGAGCCGGAGGGGCTCGACGGCCGGACGCTTCCCGTCCCCGCGGCGGCCCGATGAACGAAACCGGTGGCCACCGCCGTACTGAAGGTCACAGTTCACCGGACCGCGGCGGAAGGGCATCATGAAGACCGTGTCCCACGCGACCTCGCTCCGCCGCGCCCCCGTGCAGCGGCGCAGCGCCGAACGGCTGACCCGGATCCTCGACGCCTGCGCCGTCCTCCTCGACGAGGTCGGCTACGACGCCCTGAGCACCCGGGCCGTGGCACTGCGCGCGGACGTCCCCATCGGCTCCGTCTACCGCTTCTTCGGCAACAAGCGGCAGATGGTCGACGCGCTGGCCCAGCGCAACCTGGAGCACTACGCGGAACGGGTCACCGAACGGCTGACGGAGACGGGCGACGGCGGCTGGCGCGGGGCGCTGGACGCGGTGCTCGACGAGTACCTGGCGATGAAGCGGACCGCGCCCGGTTTCTCCCTGATCGACTTCGGCAACCAGATCCCGGTCGGCGGCCGCCACGCCGTCCCCAACCACCGCGTCGCCGACCGGCTCACCGAGCTGCTCTCCGGCTACCTGGGCCGCCGCCCCGACGACGATCTGCGCCGCGCCTTCCTCGTCGCCGTGGAGACCGCCGACGCCCTTGTGCAACTCGCCTTCCGGGTCGCGCCGGACGGGGACGAGAGGATCATCGAGGAGGCCCGGGAGCTGCTGCGGGCCTATTTGGGGCGGGTGTTGGACTGACGGGCCGGCTGGGCTCGCCTACGGGTCGGCCTACGGGGCGGCTGGGCTCGGCCTACGGACCGGATTGGCTCGGCCCGCAAGTCGGCCGTGCTTGGCCGACGCAGGCCGCGCTGGGCCGATGGACCGGCTGTACTCGGCCGACGGGCGGGTCTCGCTGGGCGGGACGGGCAGGGTGTGCTGGGCCGGCTGTACTGGGCGGGACGGGACGGGTCGGTCGGGAGGGACCGGAGGGCCGACGGTGTTCGGTCGGCGGGTCGGCGGGTCGGCGGGTCGGCGGGTCGGCGGGTCGGCGGGTCGGCGGTGCTCGGCCGGCGGGCCGGTGTCGTACGGCTGTTACGCAGCCGTCGGCGCAAAGCCTCCCCAGCATGCCTACCGGTCGGTATGCTCACCGCGAGAGAGCGCCGCTGCCGCCGCCCTACGGGAGGACCCGTGTCCCGCACCGCCCTGCGTATCTGCCCCCTGTGCGAGGCCACCTGCGGCCTGGCCCTCACCATCGACGGCACCACGGTCACCGCCGCCCGCGGGGACCGCGACGACGTCTTCAGTCGTGGCTTCATCTGCCCCAAGGGCGCCTCCTTCGGCGCCGTCGACGCCGACCCCGACCGGCTGCGCACTCCCCTGGTGCGCAGGGACGGCGAACTGCGCGAGGCGACCTGGGAGGAGGCGTTCGACGCGGTCGCCGCCGGCATCCGGCCCGTCGTCGAGCGGTACGGGCCGCACTCCGTCGGCGTCGTCCTCGGCAACCCCAACGTGCACACCATGGCCGGCGCCCTCTACCCGACCGTCCTGCTCGGCGCCCTCGGCACCCGCAGCCTCTTCACCGCATCCACGGTCGACCAGATGCCCAAGCACGTCTCCAGCGGGCTGCTCTTCGGTGACGCCAACGCCATCCCGGTGCCCGACCTCGACCGCACCGACCACCTGCTCCTCATCGGCGCCAACCCGCTGGAGTCCAACGGCAGCCTGTGCACGGCTCCCGACTTCCCCGGCCGCCTCAAGGCCCTCAGGGCGCGCGGCGGCACCCTCACCGTCATCGACCCGCGCCGCACCCGCACCGCCAGGCTCGCCGACCGGCACGTGGCGATCCGCCCCGGCACCGACGCCCTGCTCCTCGCCGCGATGGCCCACGTGCTCTTCGAAGAGGGACTGGTGGACCTCGGCGCGCTCGCCCCGCACGTCGAAGGGGTCACGGAACTCGCCGACGCCGTACGCGACTTCACGCCGGAGTCCGTCGCCGACGCCTGCGACGTGGACGCCGGCGTCACCCGCGCCCTCGCCCGCGAACTCGCCGCCGCCCCCACCGCCGCCGTCTACGGCCGCATCGGCAGCTGCACCGTCCCGCACGGCACCCTCGCCAGCTGGCTCGTGGACGTCCTCAACATCCTCACCGGCAACCTCGACCGCCCCGGTGGCGCCCTCTTCCCGCAGGCCGCCACCGACAAGACCCCGCGCCCCGCCGGTCCCGGCCGCGGCTTCGCGCTCGGCCGCTGGCACTCCCGGGTGAGCGGACACCCCGAGGCCAAGGGCGAGCTGCCCCTGTCCGCCCTCGCCGAGGAGATCGACACCGCCACCGACGAGGGCGCGCCGGTCCGGGCGCTGATCACCGTCGCCGCCAACCCGGTGCTGTCCGCACCCGACGGCGACCGGCTCGACAAGGCACTGGACTCGCTCGACTTCATGGTGAGCGTCGACCCCTACCTGGGCGAGACCTCGCGCCACGCCCACGTCGTCCTGCCGCCGCCCCCGCCGGCCCAGAGCCCGCACCACGACTTCGCCTTCAACACCCTCGCCGTGCGCAACCAGGTCCGCTACACCCGTCCCGCCGTCCCGCTGCAACCCGGCCGCATGGCCGAGACCGAGATCCTGGCCCGGCTGATCCTGGCCGCCACCGGCATGCACGGCGCCGATCCGGCCGCCGTCGACGCCATGGTGATCGAGCAGACCCTCGACAGGGCCGTGGGGGACCCGCACTCACCCGTACACGGACGGGACGCCGGCGAACTGACCGCACAGCTCACCGGCGAGAACGGCCCCGAGCGGCGGCTCGACCTGATGCTGCGCCTCGGCCCCTACGGCGACGGCTTCGGCGTACGCCCCGACGGCCTGACCCTTCAGCGGCTGCTCGCCCACCCGCACGGCATCGACCTCGGCCCGCTGCGCCCACGCCTGCCGCAGCCGCTGAAGACCCGCAGCGGCAAGGTGGAACTGCTGCCCGGACCGATCGCCGACGACCTGCCGCGCCTGCGCCAGGCCCTGGCCGAGCGCGCCGACGGGCTCGTCCTCGTCGGCCGCCGCCACCTGCGGTCCAACAACAGCTGGATGCACAACATCCCGGCCCTCACCGGCGGCTCCAACCGCTGCACCCTGCACCTCCACCCCGACGACGCCGAACGGCTCGGCGTGCGCGGCGGAGAGCCCGTGCGGGTCAAGGGCGCCGGGGGAGAGGTGACGGCCCCCGCCGAGGTCACCGACACCGTCCGGCCGGGCGTGGTCAGCCTTCCGCACGGCTGGGGCCACGACCGGCCCGGCACCCGCACGCGCCACGCCGCCACCGAGCCCGGCGTCAACGTCAACCAGCTCCTCGACGGCACCATGCTCGACCCGCTCTCGGGCAACGCGGTCCTCAACGGCGTACCCGTCGAGCTCGTCCCGGTACCCCCGCCGCTGACCGACGCAAAGCTGTGACCTGGAGTTTTGCGCTTATTGCTCGCGTGTCAACGTCTTGTTAACGACGCTTCACGGCACCTAACGTCGCTCGCACCGCCTGCCCCGGTGGGATGTTCAAGGGCGAACGTTAGGTACTCACTCATGCTGACCATCCTCGGCTTCGCCATGATCGCGACCTTCCTGGTCCTGATCATGATGAAGAAGATGTCGCCGATCGCGGCGCTCGTGCTGATCCCCGCGCTGTTCTGCGTGTTCGTCGGCAAGGGCGCCGAACTCGGTGACTACGTCATCGACGGCGTGTCCAGCCTCGCCCCCACCGCGGCGATGCTCATGTTCGCGATCGTCTACTTCGGGGTGATGATCGACGTCGGGCTCTTCGACCCGATCGTCCGGGCCATTCTGAAGTTCTGCAAGGCCGACCCGATGCGGATCGTCGTCGGTACGGCCCTGCTCGCCGCCATCGTCTCGCTGGACGGCGACGGATCCACCACCTTCATGATCACGGTCTCGGCGATGTACCCGCTGTACAAGCGCCTGAAGATGAGCCTGGTCGTGATGACCGGCGTCGCCGCGATGGCCAACGGCGTGATGAACACCCTGCCCTGGGGCGGTCCCACCGCCCGCGCCGCCACCGCGCTGAAGGTCGACGCCACCGACATCTTCGTCCCGATGATCCCGGCCCTGGCCGTCGGTCTGCTCGCCGTCGTCACCCTGTCCTACGTCCTGGGCCTGCGCGAGCGCAGGCGGCTGGGCACGCTGACGCTGGACGAGGCGCTGGTGCGGGAGCCGGAGAGCGAGACGGTGCTGGTCGGGGCGGGTGCGGGTACGAAGGCGGGTGCTGATGCGGCCTCCGGTGCGGACGCCGGTGCCGGTGCCGGTTCGGGTGCCGGTTCGGGTTCGGAGAAGGCCGCCGCGGGTTCCGGCGGGTCCCAGGGTGTCGCCGCCGAGGACGGCGACTGCGACGACGACTTCCAGACCCTCGACCCGAACCGGGCCACCCTGCGCCCCAAGCTGTACTGGTTCAACGCGCTGCTCACGGTCGCGCTGCTCACCGCCATGATCATGGAGCTGCTGCCGATCCCGGTGCTCTTCCTGCTCGGCGCCGCGCTCGCGCTCACCGTCAACTTCCCCCACATCCCGGACCAGAAGGCACGCATCGCGGCCCACGCCGACAACGTCCTCAACGTCTCCGGCATGGTCTTCGCCGCCGCCGTCTTCACCGGCGTCCTCACCGGCACCGGCATGGTCGACCACATGGCCAACTGGCTGGTGGACACCATCCCCGACGGCATGGGCCCGCACATGGGCCTGGTCACCGGCCTGCTCAGCCTGCCGCTGACCTACTTCATGTCGAACGACGGCTTCTACTTCGGCGTCCTGCCGGTGCTCGCCGAGGCCGGCCAGGCACACGGCGTGTCGACGCTGGAGATCGCCCGCGCCTCCATCGTCGGCCAGCCGCTGCACATGTCCAGCCCGCTCGTCCCGGCCGTCTACGTCCTGGTCGGCATGGCGAAGGTCGAGTTCGGCGACCACACGCGGTTCGTGGTGAAGTGGGCGGTCATGACGAGCCTGGTCATCCTCGCGGCGGGCATCCTGTTCGGCATCATCTGATCATCGGACCGGTTGTCCGGTCACTCGCTCAGAGAACCGGCGGCCGGGGAGTACGGGATCCCGGGAAGGAAACGATCATGACGCCCGGTGGGAACCGCGGGTGGCTGCTCCGCCTCGTCATCGCCTTCGGCTTCGCGCAGGGGGCGGTGTCGATGGCCCGGCCCGCCGTCTCCTACCGGGCCCTCGCGCTGGGCGCGGACGAAAGGGCGGTCGGCGTCATCGCCGGTGTGTACGCGCTGCTGCCGCTGTTCGCCGCCGTCCCGCTCGGCCGCCGCACCGACCACGGCCGCTGCGCGCCCCTGCTGCCCGTCGGCGTGGTACTCATCGCCGGCGGTTGCGCGCTGAGCGGTATCGCGGGCTCCCTGTGGGCGATGGCCCTGTGGAGCGGCGTCATGGGCCTGGGACACCTCTGCTTCGTCATCGGCGCCCAGTCGCTGGTCGCCCGCCAGTCCGCCCCGCACGAGCAGGACCGCAATTTCGGCCACTTCACCATCGGGGCCTCGCTCGGCCAGCTCGTCGGGCCCGTCGCGGCGGGCGCGCTGATCGGCGGCCACGACATGGCGGGCAGCAGCGCCCTGGCCCTGGTGGTGGCGGGCGCGGGCGCGGCGGTCGCGTTCACCTCGCTGTGGCGCATAGAGCACCCGACGGCCGCCACGTCCCGTACGGAACAGGGAACGCGCGTCCCCGTCGCGAGCATCCTGCGCGCCCGGGGCGTGCCCGCCGGCATCCTGATCAGCCTGTCCGTCCTGTCCGCGACCGACGTCCTCACCGCCTACCTGCCGGTGGTCGGCGAGCACCGGGGCATCTCCCCGGTCGTGATCGGCGTACTGCTCAGCCTGCGGGCCGCCGCCACGATCGCCTGCCGGCTGGTGCTGACCCCCCTGCTGCGGCTGCTCGGCCGGACCGCGCTGCTCACGGTCAGCTGTCTGCTGGCCGCCCTGCTGTGCGCCGGTGTCGCGCTGCCGGTGCCGGTGTGGGGGCTCGCGCTGATGCTGGTCGCCCTCGGCTTCTGCCTCGGCGTCGGCCAGCCGCTGTCCATGACGACCGTCGTCCAGGCCGCCCCCGACGGAGCCCGCTCCACCGCCCTCGCCCTGCGCCTGACCGGCAACCGCCTCGGCCAGGTCGCCGCACCCGCCGCGGCGGGACTGATCGCCGGCGTCGCGGGGGTGGCCGCGCCGTTCGTGATGCTCGGCGCCCTGCTGCTCATGTCCTCGGGCATCGCCCTGCGCTCCCCGTCCACCGGACCGGCCGCGGACCGGCCGCCCGCCGGGGACGATGCCGAGGACACCCCTCGCCGCCGGGCACCGCGCCGGTCGGCCCGTTAGGTCGCCGGCCAGGTCACCTCGGGAGCGTCCCTTCGCGGGACCGCGAAGCCCCTTCCCGGGTGGGGGCAGGCACGAGGGCGGAGTCGGCCGAGGGCACTGTGAACGCCGACGTGTCGCGAGCGTCGGACGGCGGGTCTTCCGGCCGAGCGGTGCCCGCAGCCCCGGGGACGTCGTGGGCAGGCGCCGGGGCCGCGCGACCGGGCCCGCCGGTTCGGAGCGCGGCGCTCTGTCAGGTCGGCTGGAGCTCGCCGGTGATCGGGACGTCGGGGGTCCGCGTGTTGGTGACGATGGCGAGGTCGGGGCCTTTCGGACCAGGGTGCCACTGGCCGCCGGCCAGGCGGACCAGGGCGATGTTGGGGGTGGGGCCCCGTTTCCAGTCGAGGGTGCCCGCGATGGTGGGCAGGGCCGTGCCGGCGAGGGCTCGGGCGATGGCAGCGTGGTCGGTGGGGTCGTCGGCGGTACTGAGGGCGTGGTGGGCGGTTTCCACGAGGGCGTGGGCCAGTCCGAGCGGCTGCAGCCAGGATTCGCCGGTGTCACGGCGGTAGGCGTGGGCGAGGTCGGCGCAGGTGGTGCCGTCCAGGCTGGAACGGTAGGGGTGGGCGGGGCTCCAGTAGACGAGGGTGGCGACGCGTGCGTCGGCGAGTTCGGCGTGGACGTCCGGGGCTGCGGTGGTGTGGGTGTGGGGGTAGGTCAGCCACCGAGAGCAGGTGATCAGCCGGGGCCGCAGCCCGGCCTGACGGGCCTGACGGTGGAAGAGGGACAGGTCGGCGGCGGTGGCGGCGCTGGTGACGATGTCGGCGCCGTACTCCCGCATGCGGCCGACCTGTGTCCGGAAGTCGCCCGCCGGTTCGCGGTAGGGGCCGAGGTCGGCCATGTCGTGTCCGCGCGCGGATGTCACCGGGGCGAAGCCGTACCGGGCGTGGCGGAGCAGGCTGCCCTGAAGGTCGTCGTTCCACAGGCAGCCGATGGTGTGGGTGCCGCCGGTCTGTTCCCACATCTCGGCGAAGACGGTGGCGATGTCGTCCAGGCCCCAGGCGAAGTGGTAAGTCCACTGGAAGTGGTGTCCGGGGGCGGCACCGCGCGCGTGGACGTAGGCCTGCCACGGGAAGGTGGTCGACAGACAGGGGACCCGCAGTTCCTCGCAGGCGTCGGCGACGGCGGGCAGTACCTGGGTCCCGGCCATGGTCAGGACGATGTGCGCCCGGTCGGTGGTGACCAGGTCGTGGACGGCCTGCCGGGCCGCTGCCGGATCGGAGCGGCTGTCGCGTACGGCGACCGACACGTCGTAACGGCTGCTTCCGTTACGGACGTGCTCCAGCTGCGGCGCCAGCGCCTTCAGAACGTAGGTCAGTGGCTTGCCCAGCGGCGTCAGACGCCCCGTCAGGGGCGCCACCACACCGATCGTCAGCCTTGCCGAGGAGATCTTCACCCTGTGCTTCCCGCCTTCTCATCGCCCATCCACGAGAACCGGTGAGCCGCGTGGTGGTGGACGACGCCACGCGGCTCACCGGCTCCTCACTGCTCCTCGCCGGACTCTCCGGCTCAGTGACCGGAACGGTCCACGGTCACGCACGTGGTCCTGCTCATCACCGACACCGTCTCGTTGCCGCAGTTGTTGCTGTGGCCCGAGGCGTTGCGGGCGAACAGCAGGTTGGACAGGACCCCGCCGCTGGCGCCGACCTGGTCACCGCCGCCGCCCTGACTGGTGTCCTCGGACAGGCAGGTGCGGTCCTTGAGCAGAGCCACCTTGCCCGTTCCGCAGAGGTTGGCGTGGCCGGAGGAGTTCCTGCCGGACAGGTTGGACAGCAGGCCCCCGGGCCCCCCGTCACTGTCACCGGCATGCGCGGCGGCCGCACTGACGGGCGTCGCCAGTACCGCCCCCACCAGCGAGGCCACCACCGCGACACGCCGCACACCGAACATCTGCACTGTGTTCCTCCCATACACCGTTGCCGGCCGCGTCGACCGGCCCACCAGCCCTAACGACGGTGCGGGCGAACGGCATGGCCGTAGGCACGGTGAATCATCAGCGAAGCAGTTGATCGGCTACTCCGAAGGGGGCTCACCGGCCAGGCCGTTGACAGCGGCGGGGGACGGGGACGCGGCGATGCGGTTGCTCGCCCTCCGGCCGCCTGTTCGCGCGGCCGCGGGCGTGGGAGCGGATCAGGAGCGGATCCGGACGATGCCGGCGGCATCTCGCGCATCGAATGGTGTCGCCGCCACCACGGTCACGGGTTCGGGTGTGGCACGCCGGCGCCCGGCGCCCGGCGCCCGGCGGCGCGGCCCAGCCCGGTGCGGCGCGGCCCGGTGCGGCGCGGGTCGGCCCGGCCCGACTCGGGTCGGGGTCGGGCCGGAGGAATCGTGCAGTGAAGCGCCACAGGCCTCGGGTCCACCTCCTGAGACGCCCCCACCCCTGAATCCGGCCGTCCGCTTTCTCATCAGATGGACGGTGGGACCGGGATACGGTCCAGTGTCTTCCCCCAGCCGCGCACATTCCGTTAACTTCCGTGACTCACACGCCCCGTACGACCCGCACGAGGGCGTCCGACCGCGGAGCACCAGCGCTCAGTGAGCCCCCGGGGGCACCTCCCATGACACGCGCCATCTCCCTGCACGACGTGAGCAAGACCTACGCGCGAGGCGTCCGCGTGGTGGACCGGCTGTCGCTGGACATCGCGCCCGGCGAGTTCCTCGTCCTGCTCGGCCCCTCCGGCTGCGGCAAGTCCACCGTGCTGCGCATGATCGCCGGCCTGGAGGAGATCACCGACGGCCGACTGCTGCTGGACGGCGAGTACGGCAACGACCTGCCTCCCTCCGAGCGGAGCATGGCGATGGTCTTCCAGAACTTCGCCCTGTACCCGAACATGACGACCCGCGGGAACATCGGCTTCCCGCTGCGCGTCGAGGCACCGCAGACCGACCCCGGCCCCCGTGTGGACGCCACCGCCCGCATGCTGGGCATCGAGGACCTCCTCGACCGCTTCCCCGCCCAGCTCTCCGGCGGCGAACGCCAGCGCGTCGCCATGGGCCGGGCCATCGCCCGCCACCCCACCGCCTTCCTGATGGACGAGCCGCTGTCCAACCTCGACGCCAAGCTCCGCAACCATCTGCGCGCCGAGATCACCAAACTGACCCGGGAACTGGGCGTCACCACGGTCTACGTCACCCACGACCAGTCCGAGGCCATGTCCCTCGGCGACCGCGTCGCCGTCCTGCGCGGCGGCGTGCTCCAGCAGGTGGACACCCCGCGCGCGGTGTACGCCCTGCCCCGCAACGTCTTCGTCGCCGCCTTCATCGGCACCCCGCGGATCAACCTGCTGCGCGGCCTCGTACGGGCGCCGCTCGACGGGGCGATGACCATCAGCCTGGGCAAGCAGTTCCTGCGCCTGCCCGAACCGCTCTCCCTGGACCACCAGTTGCTCCGCGTCCAGCAGGGCCGCGAGGTCATCGTCGGCCTGCGCTCGGAGGCCGTACGGATCGCGAAACCCGCCTCCGCCCGCCCCGGCGAGGTGCTGCTCACCGGCCTGGTGGAGCACGTCGAGTTCCAGGGCCACGAGGTCCTCGTCCACTTCAACACCGGCTCGCGCCCGGCCGTCGTACCCGATCTGGAGGCTCCGCGCCCGGTCGCGCGCCCGGCCGGGCGCCGCCGCCGCGACGGCACGGTCCTGGACCGGCTGAAGGAGCGGGCGGGCACCCTGCGCGCCGGACCGGTGGTGGTCGTGGACGACCCCGAGGACGCCGGACCCGCGGGCACCGAACCCTCCGCCACCGCCCCGGACGGCCGCCTCCCCGGCGACCTGATCGTCCGGACCACCCCCGACATCGACCTCCGCCACGGCATGCAGGTCCCCCTCCTCGTCGACCTCGCCCACCTGTTCGTCTTCGACCAGCACGGCGACCGGATCTGCCCCGCCCCGGCGCGGCTGCCTGACCTGGAGGAGTGAGTTCGCCGGCATCCGGCCTGCCGGGAAGGTGAGCCGCGCCACCATGGTGGCCGCCCCTGGTGCCGTAAAACTATCGGCGCTAGTTTGGAGCCGGACGACGAGGCCCGCCCGGAAGGAACGCGATGAAGGCACACGACGGCATGTACATCGACGGGGCCTGGCGGCCCGCCGACGGCCGGGACACGATCGAGGTCGTCAACCCGGCCGACGAGCAGGTGATCGGCAAGGTCCCCGCCGGCACCGCCCTGGACGTCGACACCGCCGTACGGGCCGCCCGCGCCGCCCTGCCGGGCTGGGCCGCCACCCCGCCCGCCGAGCGGGCCGCGCGCCTGGCGGCGCTGCGGGACGTACTGGTGGCCCGCAAGGACGAGATCGCGGAGACGGTCACCGCCGAGCTGGGCTCGCCGCCGAAGCTGTCGCAGGCCGTGCACGCCGGCGCCCCGATCGCGGTGGCCGGCTCGTACGCCGGACTGGCGGCGACGTACGCCTTCGAGGAGAAGGTCGGCAACTCCGTCGTCCACCACGAGCCGATCGGCGTGGTCGGTGCGATCACCCCGTGGAACTACCCCCTCCACCAGATCGTCGCCAAGGTCGCCCCGGCGCTCGCGGCCGGCTGCACGGTCGTGCTGAAGCCCGCCGAGGACACCCCGCTCACCGCCCAGCTCTTCGCGGAGGCGGTGCACGAGGCGGGCGTCCCGGCGGGCGTCTTCAACCTGGTGACCGGCCTCGGCCCGGTCGCCGGCCAGGCCCTCGCCGAGCACCCGGGCATCGACCTGGTCTCCTTCACCGGTTCCACGGCCGTGGGCCGCCGGATCGGCGCCGTCGCCGGCGCCGCCGTCAAGAAGGTCGCCCTCGAGCTGGGCGGCAAGTCCGCCAACGTGATCCTCCCGAGCGCCGACCTGGCCAAGGCGGTCAACGTCGGCGTCGCCAACGTCATGTCCAACTCCGGCCAGACGTGCAGCGCCTGGACCCGCATGCTCGTGCACGCCGACCAGTACGACGAGGCCGTGCGACTGGCCGCCGAGGCCGCCGCCAAGTACGGCGACCGGATCGGCCCGGTCGTCAACGCCAAGCAGCAGGAGCGCGTGCGCGGTTACATCGAGAAGGGCGTCGCCGAGGGCGCGCGCCTCGTCGCGGGCGGCCCCGAAGCCCCGCGGGAGCAGGGCTACTTCGTCGCCCCGACCGTCTTCGCCGACGTCACCGAGGACATGACCGTCGCCCAGGAGGAGATCTTCGGTCCGGTCCTGTCCATCCTCCGCTACACGGACGAGGAGGACGCCCTGCGGATCGCCAACGGCACGGTGTACGGCCTGGCCGGCGCCGTCTGGGCCGGCGACGAGGCCGAGGCGGTCGCCTTCGCCCGCCGGATGGACACCGGCCAGGTGGACATCAACGGCGGCCGGTTCAACCCGCTGGCGCCCTTCGGCGGCTACAAGCAGTCCGGCGTGGGCCGCGAGCTGGGCCGGCACGGCCTGTCCGAGTACCTCCAGACCAAGTCCCTCCAGTTCTAGCCCCAGGGGAGCCGTCCACGTCATGGCCGTCCGTACCGCTGTCCGTGCCGCCGTCGTACCCGCCGTAGGCGCCCCGCTGGAGGTCACCGGGATCGAGCTGCCCGAGCCCGGCCCGGGGCAGGTCCGGGTGAAGCTCGCCGCCGCCGGGGTCTGCCACTCCGACCTGTCCCTGTCCAACGGCACCATGCGGGTGCCGCTGCCCGCCGTCCTCGGCCACGAGGGCGCCGGCACGGTCCTCGCCGTCGGCGAGGGCGTCAGCCACATCGCCCCCGGCGACGACGTCGTCCTCAACTGGGCCCCGTCCTGCGGCGCCTGCCACGCCTGCTCGCTCGGGGAGGTCTGGCTGTGCGCGGGCGCCCTGGCCGGCGCCGCGAACACGCACGCCCGCCGCGCCGACGACGGCACCGGCCTGCACCCCGGCCTGAACGTCGCCGCGTTCGCCGAGGAGACGGTGGTGGGCGCCGACTGCGTCCTGCCCGTCCCCGACGGCATCCCGCTCACCGACGCCGCCCTGCTCGGCTGCGCCGTCCTCACCGGTTACGGCGCCGTGCACCACGCGGCGAAGGTCCGCGAGGGCGAGACGGTCGCCGTGTTCGGCGTCGGCGGAGTGGGCCTCGCCACGCTCCAGGCGGCCCGGATCGCGGGCGCCTCGAAGATCGTCGCCGTCGACGTCTCCCCCGAGAAGGAGGGCCTGGCCCGCGCCGCCGGCGCCACCGACTACCTGATCGCCTCCGACACCACCGCCCGCGAGATCCGCGCCCTCACCGGCAAGCAGGGCGTCGACGTCGCCGTCGAGTGCGTCGGCCGCGCGGTCACCATCCGCACCGCCTGGGAATCCACCCGGCGCGGCGGACGCACCACGGTCGTCGGCATCGGCGGCAAGGACCAGCAGGTCACCTTCAACGCCCTGGAGATCTTCCACTGGGGCCGCACCCTGTCCGGCTGCGTCTACGGCAACGCCGACCCGGCCCGGGACCTCCCGGTGCTGGCCGAGCACGTGCGGGCGGGACGCCTGGACCTCGGTGCCCTGGTGACGGAGCGCATCGCGCTGGACGGCATCCCGGCGGCCTTCGAGAACATGCTGGCGGGCAAGGGCGGGCGGGCGCTGGTGGTGTTCTAGACGGGCCGGGTCCGAGCCGGTCCCGGCCGGTCCGGGCAGGCCCCGGCCGCCGGTCGGGGCCGGTCCGCAACAGGCTCAGAGCCGGTCGGCGTCCTCGCGGCGCGGTTCCCGTGCGGTGCCGACCCGCTCCGGGGCCGCCCCCGCGCGCTTCCTCGACCGCGACACCGCCACGCCCGCCAGGCACAGCGCGCCGCCCGCCAGGGTGAGCGGCCCCGGCACCTCGCCGAGCGCCAGCCACGACATCAGGACGACGAGGGCGGGCACGGCGTACGTCGTCGCGCCCATCCGGCCCGCGGTCGTGCGGGCCAGCGCGTACGCCCACGTCGTGAAGGCCAGCGCGGTCGGGAACACGCCCAGGTACACCATGTTGAGCGTCGCGGAGACGGGCGCGTCGGCCGCCTCACGCACCAGCTGCCCCGCGAACGGAAGGCAGAGCACAGCCCCGACCAGGCACCCGAACGTCGTCACCTGAAGCGCGCCGGCGTGCCTCAGCGCGGGCTTCTGGGCGACCACCCCGCCCGCGTACGCCACGGCGGCCAGCAGGCACAGCACCACCCCGAACAGCGAGGAACCTCCCTCACCGGACATCGACAGGCCCACGGTCACCGCGCCCGCGAACGACACCGCCATCCCCGCCACCAGCCGCGGCGGCAGCGCGTCCCCGAGCAGCCGGGCGCCGAGCAGGGCGATGAGGATCGGACCGACGTTGACCACGAGGGCGGCCGTGCCGGCATCCACCCGTTGCTCGCCCCAGTTGAGCACGACCATGTAGAAGCCGAACCACAGCAGTCCCGAGACCGCGATCCCCCGCCAGGCCGGCCGTGGCGGCATCCCTTCCCGCCGCAGCAGCCAGATCACGCCCAGCGTCAGCGCGCCCGACAGCAGCCGGCCGAGCGCCAGCGCCCCGGGCGAGTAGGCGTCGCCCGCACTGCGGATCGAGACGAAGGCGGAGGCCCACAGGACGACGGTGACCGTGGCGGCGGCCGCCGCGAGCAGGTCCGGACGGCGGGACGGGGCGGTGCTCATCATGCTCCTGAGGCCAGGGAGGGACGGAATACGGGGACCGGCGGGTCCGGGACGGGGACGCGTGGACACCGGTGCTCAGCGCAGCCCCACCGGATCGATGCCGAGCAGCTCCGACAGCGCCTCCTCGCCCGCCGGCGTCACCTTCACCGCCCGCCCGGAGCCGATGCGTACGCACCAGCCCGTGTCCAGGGCGTGCCGGCACAGGGCCGCGCCCGCGACGCCCGCGAGATGGGGACGGCGCTCGGTCCAGTCGAGGCAGGCCCGGGCCAGCGGACGGCGACCGGTGGGCTTCAGCGCGATCCCGGCGTCCTGGAACCAGCCGAGCCCGGCGTCGGTGAGCGCGAAGCCGGTGTCCTGGCGCAGCAGCCCCCGCCCGGTCAGCGCGTCGGTGACCGTGATGCCGAGCCGCCCGGCGAGGTGGTCGTAGCAGGTGCGGCCCCGGGCCATGGCCGAACCGGCGCCGGCTGCCCGCAGCGTGCGCGGACGCCGCGCCGCGGCCTCGGGCGCGACCTGTGCGGCCAGGTCCTCGACCAGCTGTGCGACCCGCTCGTCGGCCAGCCGCACGTACCGGTGCCGCCCCTGCCGCTCCTCGGTGAGCAGTCCGCCCGCGACGAGCTTGCCCAGGTGCTCGCTCAGCGTGGAGGCGGCGACTCCCGCGTGCCGGGCCAGCTCACCGGCGGTCCACGCCCGCCCGTCGAGCAGTGCCAGCAGGCACGCGGCCCTGGTCTCGTCGGCGATCAGCCCGGCCAGCCGCGCGAGTCCGGGCGCTTCGGCGTCCTTGTCGGTCATGCGTTCCAGGATGCGGTACGCACCGTTCGGCGGACGCCGAAGCGTCCTCAGGTGCCCCGCGCCACCTGGGCGTACTGCTGAGCCAGCCCGTCCAGCAGCGCCGTCAGCCCGGTCTCGAAGGCCCGCTCGTCGATCTTCTCCTGCTGCTCGGCCAGGAGGTGGGCCTGCTGGAGGTGCGGGTAGTCGGCGGGGTCGTAGGCGCCGGCGTCGCCCACGAAGCCCCCGGCGAAGGAGCCGAGCGCCGAGCCCATGACGAAGTACCGCATCAGCGCGCCGATGGACGTGGCCTGGGCCGGGGGCCAGCCCGCCGCGACCATCGCGCCGTAGACGGCGTCCGCGAGGTGCAGCGCGGCCGGGCGGCGGCCGGGGCCGTGGGCCAGCACCGGGACGATGTGGGGGTGGTCGCGCAGGGCCGCCCGGTAGGAGACGGCCCAGTCGTGCAGCGCGGTCCGCCAGTCCCGGCCGTCCTCGAACATCGTCAGGTCGACCTGCGCGCTCACCGAGTCGGCGACCGCCTCCAGGATCTCGTCCTTGGTGCGGAAGTGGTTGTAGAGCGAGGGCCCGCTGACGCCCAGCTCCGCGGCGAGCCGCCGCGTGGAGACGGCCGCGAGGCCCTCCGCGTCGACCAGCGCCCGGGCCGTCTCGACGATCCGGTCGGTGCTGAGCAGGGGCTTGCGCGGTCGGGCCATGGCGCACATAGTAGGGCTGCGAGCAGAAACTAGCAGTGCTAATTTAAATGTACGGCTTTCAAGATGTCTTTCCTGTGGGGTGACTCGGCATGAACCTGGAGCTCAGCGAGGAGCAGACCGCCGTGCGGCAGCTCGCCCGGGACTTCGTGGAGCGCGAGATCGCCCCGCACGTCGTCGCCTGGGACCGCGCCGAGGAGGTGGACCGGTCGATCGTGAAGAAGCTCGGCGAGGTCGGCTTCCTCGGCCTCACCGTCGACGAGGAGTACGGCGGCAGCGGCGGCGACCACCTCGCGTACTGCCTGGTCACCGAGGAACTGGGCCGCGGCGACAGCTCCGTGCGCGGGATCGTGTCGGTCTCCCTCGGCCTGGTCGCCAAGACCGTCGCCGCCTGGGGCGACGAGGAGCAGAAGCGGCGCTGGCTGCCGGGGCTCACCTCCGGCGAGTACGTCGGCTGCTTCGGCCTCACCGAGCCCGGTACGGGGTCGGACGCCGGGAACCTCACCACCCGTGCCGTCCGCGACGGCGACGACTACGTCGTCAACGGCACCAAGATGTTCATCACCAACGGCACCTGGGCCGACGTGGTGCTGCTCTTCGCCCGCTCCACGGACGCCCCCGGCCACAAGGGGGTCTCCGCCTTCCTCGTGCCCACCGACACACCCGGCCTGACCCGCCGCACCGTCCACGGCAAGCTCGGACTGCGCGGCCAGGCCACCGCCGAACTGGTCCTCGAGGACGTCCGTGTCCCCGCCTCCGCGATGCTGGCCCCCGAGGGCAAGGGCTTCTCGGTCGCCATGTCGGCCCTCGCCAAGGGGCGGATGTCGGTCGCGGCCGGCTGCGTCGGCATAGCCCAGGCGGCACTGGACGCGGCCGTGCGGTACGCGGGCGAGCGCGAGCAGTTCGGGAAGACCATCGCCCACCACCAGTTGGTGCAGGAGCTGCTCAGCGACATCGCCCTCGACGTGGACGCGGCCCGGCTGCTGACCTGGCGGGTCGCCGACCTGATCGACCGCGGGCGGCCCTTCACCGTCGAGTCCTCCAAGGCCAAGCTGTTCGCCTCGGAGGCCGCCGTCCGCGCCGCCAACAACGCCCTCCAGGTCTTCGGCGGCTACGGCTACATCGACGAGTACCCGGCCGGCAAGCTGCTGCGCGACGCCCGCGTGATGACCCTCTACGAGGGCACCAGCCAGATCCAGAAGCTGGTCATCGGGCGGGCGCTGACCGGCGTTTCGGCCTTCTGAGTACGAGAACTGAGTACGCCGGCGGATGTGGCGGGGGCCACATCCGCCGACCCTTGTCCGCATGAGTGACACACCCGTCAAGCAGCAGAGCACGACGGCCTTCTACGGGCAGGCCGTGGCCTCGTTCGCGGTCGCGATGATCGCCACCGCCGTCGGCATCTACAACCTCCAGGCCGACGCCTGGGTCCGTGCCTTCCTCGCCGTCGCCGTCCTGTACCTCGTCACCTCGGCCTTCACGCTGGCCAAGATCATCCGTGACCGCCAGGAGGCCGGGCAGATAGTGAGCCGCGTCGACCAGGCCCGGCTGGACAAGCTCCTCGCCGAGCACGACCCCTTCGAGAAGCTGGGCTGACGTGCCCGCCGGTGCCGCCCCTAAGCGCCCGCTCAGCTTCGGCGGTATGGTGGTGCCCCTGTCACCGAGAGGGGCGAGCAAGCGATGAGTACGGCGGCCGAGACGACGGGCGGCGAAACCGAGCCGTGGGAAGAGGTCACCCCGGACGCGGCCCGGCGGCTCCTGGTCGCCGCGGTGGAGGCCTTCGCCGAGCGCGGGTACCACGCGACCACGACCCGCGACATCGCCGGGCGGGCCGGTATGAGCCCGGCCGCGCTCTACATCCACTACAAGACCAAGGAAGAGCTGCTCCACCGCATCAGCCGGATCGGCCACGACCGCGCGGTCGCCATCCTGCGGACGGCGGCCCAGGGCGAGGGCAGCGCCACCGAGCGGCTCGCCGACGCCGTGAGCTCCTTCGTACGGTGGCACGCCGGGCGCCGCACGACGGCGCGGGTGGTGCAGTACGAGCTGGACGCGCTCGGACCGGAGGCCCGCGACGAGATCCTCGCGCTGCGCCGGCAGGTCGACGCCGAGGTGCGCGGGATCATCGACGACGGTGTCGCGTCGGGCGAGTTCGACGTGCCGGACGTGAAGGGGACGACGCTCGCCGTGCTGTCGCTCTGCATCGACGTCGCCCGCTGGTTCAACGTGAACGGCCCCCGGACGCCCGACGAGGTCGGCGCGCTCTACGCCGACCTCGTGCTGCGGATGGTGGGAGCCGCACCCTCCGGCGAGGCTCAGAGGTAGTAGCGGGAGACCGACTCGGCGACGCACACGGGCTTGTCGCCGCCCTCGCGCTCCACGGTGAAGGCGACGGCCACCTGGATCCCTCCCTGGACGTCCTCGACGCCGGTGATCGTCGCCGTGGCGCGCAGTCGCGAGCCGACCGGGACGGGGGAGGGGAAACGGACCTTGTTGGTGCCGTAGTTGACGCCCATCTTCACGCCCTCGACCTGGATGAGCTGCGGCCCGAAGAGCGGGAGCAGCGACAGGGTCAGATAGCCGTGCGCGATGGTGGTGCCGAAGGGGCCCGCGGCGGCCTTCTCCGGGTCCACGTGGATCCACTGGTGGTCGCCGGTCGCCTCCGCGAACAGGTCGATCCGCTTCTGGTCGACGTCCAGCCAGTCGGTGTACCCCAACCGCTCGCCCACCGCCGCCTTCACGTCGTCGGCGGATGTGAAGATCCTCGGCTCTGCCATGTCCCGGCCTCTCTGCTCGCTCGACCTGCTCGCTCGACCTGTTCGCCCTCAAAGCTAAGCGACTGCTTAGCATGGTCGCCCGGGCGGCCCGTGTCAACGGACCGGAGGCATCCGCGCGGGTGACCGGGTCGGTAGGGTTCGAGGGGTGCCTCAGATTCCCGAGAAGATCCACGAGCTCACGGTCGGCCAGCTCGCCGCGCGCAGCGGCGCCGCCGTCTCCGCCCTGCACTTCTACGAGTCCAAGGGCCTGATCCACAGTCGCCGCACGTCGGGCAACCAGCGCCGCTTCAGCCGTGACGCGCTGCGCCGGGTCGCCTTCGTGCGCGCGGCGCAGCGCGTCGGCATCCCGCTCGCCACGATCCGCGAAGCGCTCGCCGAACTGCCGGAGGGGCGCACCCCCACCGAGGACGACTGGGCCCGGCTCTCCGCGTCCTGGCGTTCCGAACTGGACGAGCGGATCAAGCAGTTGAACCGACTGCGCGATCACCTCACCGACTGCATCGGCTGCGGCTGCCTCTCCCTGGACACCTGTGTCCTGTCCAACCCCGACGACGTGTTCGGCGAACGCGGCGCCGGCTCCCGCCTGTTGGTGGAACGGGCCAAGGGGGCCACCGCCACCCCCGCGGCCCGGCGCACGCCGCCCGCCCGGGAGCCGGACGCGGACGCCCGGTGCTGCGACCGGCCGACGGGCTGACCGGGCCGCGCAGGCTGGGCGGGCTTTTTTTGAACAGATTCAAATTCCTTCGCCGTCCTTGATCGCGAGCCGGTAGGATCCGGTTCACCTGCCATGGGCATGGCAGGGCAAGGGGAGGGGATGCAGTGAAACGTCACGGCTTGGTGCGGGGGGCGTTCGCCACCGTCATGGGCGTCGCTCTGACCGTGGGCGGTCTGATGCCGCAGGCGTCGAGTGCCGCGGCCGACGAACCGGTGCCCGGTGAGGTGGTGGTTCCGGCCGCACCTCAGGCGGACCCGGTGTACGCGCAGACCTATCTGTCCGCCCAGTCACGCGATTTCCGGGCGGATTCCGCCGGTGCCGAGGGCGTCTTCTACGCGCAGGACGGGAAGGTCGCCCACGTCCGGTACGCGGACGGCCGCAGCACACCGGTCCCGTTGCCCACCGAGTCCGGGACGGCCGTCCGCGGCACCGGCGCCGACACACTGGCCTTCCTGCGCGACGGAGAGGTCGAACTCCGCGGCGCGGACGGGAGTTCACGCCGCGTGACGGTCCCCGAGGGGCTGAAGACGGCCGCGGTCTTCGGCTCCACCGTGGTCGCCTACGAGCCGGTCACCCAGCCGGACGGGAGGGTGACGGCGGAATCGATGCACCTGCTGTCGCCCCGGCCGGACGGGACGACCCGGGATCTGCCCCTGTCGGACCCCGCCGGCCACTCCCTGGGGGTGTTCGGCGGCGACGGGTCGGGCCTCGTCGTGGCGGCGGAGGCCCAGGACGGGCAGCGGCGCTTCGGCATCGCCTCGACGGCGACGGGCCAGGTCGAGGACATGAGCCCACTGGTCCCCGACAGCTTCTCCCGGGTGAAGCTCTCGCCCGAGTACCTGGCGGCCTACAGCCCGGACGAGGGGAACCAGAAGATCCTCGTGTTCTCCCGGAGTGATCTCTCGGCTCCGTACACCGAGGTCACGTTGGACGGCCTCGACTCCCCCCACCACGACTTCGCCGTCGTCGGCGACTGGCTGGTCCACCAGAACGGCATCCGCCTGGATGCGGCGCCGATCGCCGGCGGTCCCGTCGTGACCCTGCTCCGCGAGTTCCGGGGCGGGATCGCCGCCGGGCCGGACGGCACGGCGGCGATCGTCGTCGGCGGTGACGCCATCGACTGGGGGGTCCGGCACATCGCGGCGGACACCACGGGCCAACCGGTGGCGGCCCTGGTGAAGCGGCTGCCGAGGCCGGCGAACATCCAGGGCCTGGCACTCGCCCAGGGCCGGCTGTCCGTGGTCGACAACAGCGGCGTCAGCCGCTACCAGTACGTCCGCTCCATCAGTACCTCCGGGGCGCCGGCCTACGATGACCGGTCCAGGCTCACGGACCTCCCGCTGGCCGACTGCGCGGCCGACGACGTCGCCTGCGCGGAGTACCGGGCCCTCGGGGACGGGCGGTTCATGCACCGCATGGGCGGCTACTACATGATCAACGGCCCGGAGAGCGGCGACTTCAAAGCCCCGTACCTCGGCGCCGGCCGCCTCGTGGACGTCAACGGTGACTACCTCGTCCACGCCTCCGCCGACGCCACGGGCGAGCAGAAGGTGTACTCGCTCCGGGCCGAGCGGGTCATCGGGACGCGGCCGGCCGGCGCGGCCGCCCTGTGGGGTTCCTGGCTGTGGAAGCCGGAGGCGGAGAACGGCCGCGTCACGGCCGAGGACCTGGCGACCGGCAAGACGGTTCAGTCGGTGGACACCGGCGCCCCGTGCGTGCCCCGGGAGCTGCAGGCGGTGGGCCGCTGGCTGTACTGGAGCTGCGGCGCGGACGGACCGGCCGGCGTCCACGACCGTACGGCGAAGACCTCGCTGCCGGTCCCGGCGGGGGAGGCCCTGCTCGGCGACGGCTACGTGGTCACCCACGACCAGGCGGCCGGACAGTTGGTCCTCACCGGCGCCGACAGCGCCCACCCCGTCAGCCGCGTCATCGGTTCCCTGCCCGGCACCGGTGTTTCGCAGCGCCACATCCGCTGGAGCGTGGACCGCTTCGGTGGCCACGTGGCCTACGCCGACGCCGACGAGCGTGTCCACATCGTCCCGACGGACATCGGCGCCCAGCCCCTGTCGGTGCTGAGCCGGTACGCCGGCGACCACGTCGAGGCCGGCGAGACCGGCTCGCAGATGCTGCGGCTGCTGTTCAGCAAGCCCGTCGGCGAGTGGTCCCTCACCGCGCGGCACGCCACCACCGGCAAGGTCTCCGTCCTGGACTCCGGGCCGGAGGCACGCGGCGAGGTGGAGCTCTTCTGGACCGGCCGTGACAAGGCCGGCGACCTGATGCCCAACGGGCAGTACACCTGGACCCTGAACGCCCCGCCCGCCGACGGCGTCGGCCCGGCGGTCCAGCAGACCGGCAGCGTCGTGCTGACCCACGGCCTGTCCACGGCCACCTCCAGGTTCCGGGTGAACGAGCCGCTGCGGGCCATGGACACGCGCACCGGAACCGGCGTCCGCAAGGGCAAGGTCGGCTCCGGAGACACGGTGACCCTCCAGCTCCCCGAGCGCGACGACCTCCTCCCGGCCGACAAGGTGACCGCGGTGGCCATGAACGTGACCGCCACCGCCCCGACGGCCTCCACCTACATCTCGGTCTACCCGTCCGGCACCGCCCGCGGCAGCGCGTCCCACCTCAGCGTGCCCGCCGGAGCGACCGTGCCCAACACGGTGGTCGTCCCCGTCGAGGACGGGAAGGTCACCTTCTACAACCACACCGGGACCGTCGACCTCATCGCCGACATCACCGGTTACTACACCGAGGAGGACGGCTCCCTCTACGAGCCCCTGCGTCCCACCCGTCTGCTGGACACCCGCAGCGGCCTCGGCGCGCGCAAGGCCAAGGTGCAGGCACACCACACGGTGCCCCTCACCGTCACCGGCCGCGGCGGGGTGCCCACCGAGGACGTCACGGCGGTCGTGCTGAACGTGACGGCGACCAACGCCACCACCTCGACCGTCGTGTCCGTCGTCCCGTCCGAGGGCGTGGTGGACTGGCAGGGGCCGTCGAACCTGAACATGACGTCGGGTCAGACCGTGTCGAACCTCGTCGTCGCCCCCGTGCGCGACGGTGAGATCCACCTGTACAACCACTCGGGCTCGGTCGATCTCATCGCCGATGTCGCCGGCTACTACACCTCCTCGAACCTCGGCTCCCTCTACCAGCCGCTGGCCCCGACCCGTGCCATGGACACCCGGTACGGCACCGGCGTCGCCAAGGGCAAGGTCGGATCCGGCGACACGGTGACCCTTCAGGTCGCCGGCCGGGACGGCGTCCCCGCCACGGGTGTGACGGCGGTCGTGCTGAACGTGACGGCGACCAACGCGACCTCGTCCACGTTCATCTCGGTCTACCCCTCGGGAACGGCCCGCACCAGCGCGTCCACCATGAACCCGACGGCGGGACGGACCGTGGCCGGCCTCGTCGTGGTCCCGGTGGTCGACGGCAAGGTCACCTTCTACAACCACGCGGGCACGGTCGACCTGATCGCCGACGTGCAGGGCTACTACGCCCCGTAGGGACGGCTCCGCCCGGGTCGCCGCACAGCACGCCTCGCGCGTTCTGCGCGGCGACACCCGTCGCCGTGCGGCCGGGCCCCGCCGGCGCCGGGTCGCACGGCGGGGCGCCCCCTAGGCCGACATGAGCAGCGGCCGTCCCCGTCTGGCGGCCGCCAGTGCCTCGGGGGTCAGGACGGGGCGCGGGACCAGGATGCCGCAGTCCGCGCAGACCGGGCCCGTGGACGGCTCGTGGTCGAGGTCGTACTTCCAGAGCAGGTGGCCCCCGTCGCAGACCGGGCACACCGCCCCCGGCTCGCGCTCCAGCGCGGAGATCAGCCGGCGCAGCACCTCCGCCAGCGGCCCGTCCGGATGGACCGCGGGATCGTCGCACCAGGCGACACCGAAGCCGCCCCAGGTCAGCCGGTGCCAGTCGTCCACGCTGCCCGGCCTGCGCAGCCCGTCGTGCTTCTCCTTCCTGCGCCGCTCGGCGAACCCGGCCTCGTAGGCCAGCCACACCGAACGCGCCTCCTCCAGTTCCTCCAGCGCGGCCACGAGCCGTGCCGGGTCGGGGGAGCGGTCCTCGAGGCCGAACCCGGCCCGGGAGCACAGATGGTCCCAGGTCGCCCTGTGCCCGTAAGGAGCGAACCGCTCAAGGCACTTGCGCAGCGAATAGCGCCGTAGCGCCAGGTCGCACCGCGGATCGCGGACCTGTCTCGCCAGACTCCGGAAACCGGCCATCGCCCTGCACCTCCGTCACACCTGCACCTGTACTTCGGTTACTGCGGCGTCGTCGTAAGGACGTCGCCGAATAGACGTATCGACACGCGATTCGGCTCCATCCGATTTCCGATGCCCCTCATAAGCCGTTCCACCCGCTCCGAAAAGTGACGCGTGTTCATCTTTCAACTCGGGGATACCGGCGGTGACGTCCGGCTCGTCCCCGGTCGGGAGGAGCTGCCGTGCCACGGTGCACCCCAGGCAATGCCCTCGACGGACTGAGAACTCCCCGCGGCTTCCACGGGTTCCTGAAGGGGGCGTCCGTATGCGCCCTCGCCGCCGGTCTTTTGGCGCCGCTTTCCCCCGCGATGGCCACCGGAACGGGCCTCACCTCGGAGAAAGCCACAGAAACGACCGCCGGGAACGCCACTGGAAGGAACACCGAAAAGATCTCCGGAAAGCACGCCGGAGCGATGGCCGACGACCACTGAGGCGGCCGGTGTTCCGACGTCCCGCCACCCGGTCGGAACGGTGATGCCGCCCTCGCCCGGATCCTCGTCAGCCAGGCCTTCGGCACGCGGCCCGCCCACGCCGAGGACCGGCTCGGGCCCCGTGCCGACCTCGCCGCAGGTGCGGTGACGTGACCACCGTCCGCGGCAAGAAGACCGGTGAGCCGCTCGTCACCGGCACCACCCGCTACGGCACCGAGTCCGGCGCCGGTCACGCGGCGGCCCGGGAGGCGTCCGTGAGGGGCGGCGTTGTTCGCCGGCCCGGTCACGATGGGCGCCGCCGGGTCCAAGGGCCGCTGCTCTCGGCGAGTACGTCCTGACCGGCCCCAAGGACGGCCTCACCGACGCCGGCACCGTCGAGCACTTCGAGCGCACCGACCTGACCGACCGCACCGACCCGACCGCACCGACCTGACCGCACCGACCCGACCGCGCCGGCCTCCGTCATGGGCTCCCCGGCGGCGAGCGCACCGCCGGCGGCCACCCGGTCGACCCGCCGGCAGGTCGTGGAGTTCACCGGTCGCCGGCAGCGGGCCACGACTCCCGCCGGAAAAGCGGGAGTCGCGCGTCGCGCGGACCGGTCGGGGCAGGGGCCAGGTCCCGCCGGTGACCGGTCGGCGCCCGGGTCAGCGGTAGAGCAGGTACGGGCGGCGCGTCCTTCGGAACGCCGCCAGTTCGCTCTCCCAGCCGCCCGCCACCTCGTCGGTGTCCGCGCCCGCGTCGATCATCGTGCGCACCCGTGCGGAGCCGGTGAGCTTGTCGATCCAGTTGTCCGGCCGCCAGGCGAAGCCGTCCCAGGTCTGTTTCGCGGTCACCAGGAGGGCGATCCCGGTGCGGACCGGGTCGAAGGCGGCCCGGTCGTGCACATGGAGCTGCACACCCCCGACGGTCTTCCCCTGGAACTTGGAGAACGTGGGCGCGAAGTACGCCTCCCGGAAGCGCACGCCGGGCAGGCCGAGCGCGTTCGCGGCGGCGGCCCAGTCCCCGTCGATGCCCTCGGCCCCGATCAGCTCGAAGGGGCGGGTGGTGCCGCGCCCCTCCGACAGGTTCGTTCCCTCGAACAGGCAGGTGCCCGAGTAGACGAGGGCGCACTCCGGCGTCGGCATGTTCGGACTCGGCGGCACCCAGGGCAGCCCGGCGGCGTCGTAGAACTCCGAGCGCCGCCAGCCGGACATCGTCACGGTCTCCAGCGACACCGGTGCCGTCAGGAACTCCCCGTTGAACAGCCGTGCCAGCTCGGCGACCGTCATGCCGTGCGCCTGCGCGACGGGCTTGCGGCCGACGAAGGTCGCGAACTCCTCGTGCAGGACCGGGCCGAGGGCCGCCCGCCCGGTCACCGGGTTCGGCCGGTCCAGGACCACGAACCGCTTGCCCGCGAGCCGGGCCGCCTCCATGCAGTCGAACAGCGTCCAGATGTACGTGTAGAAGCGCGCGCCGACGTCCTGGATGTCGAAGACGACGGTGTCCACGCCGGACGCCGTGAAGACGTCCGCGAGCGGCTGCCCGCTCTTCAGGTACGTGTCGTAGACCGGCAGGCCGGTCGCGGGGTCGTCGTGGCGGCCCTCGGAGCCGCCCGCCTGCGCGGTGCCGCGGAAGCCGTGCTCGGGGCCGAAGACGGCGGTCAGGTCCACGCGGTCGTCGGCGTGCATGACGTCCACGATGTGACGCACGTCCCGGGTGACGCCGGTCGGGTTGGTGACGACGCCGACCTTCTGCCCGTCGAGCAGGGCGTAGCCGTCGTCGGCGAGGCGCTCGAAGCCGGTGCGGAGCCGGCGGCCGCCGTGGCCCCCGGCCGCCGCCTGCGCCGTGCCGGCCGCGACGGCCGTGGTGGTGGCCGCCACCGCGGCCGTGGTGGCGAGCAGGGTCCGTCTGGACAGCGTCATGCGGTGACCTCCGTGATCGCGGCGGGTGTCATGCGCACGCACGCTAACCCGCGCTCCCTGCCACACGGAACGAGTCGGACCCCGGTTCACCTCTTCCGTCGTACATACCGACTGGTTAGTCTGGCGTTGCAGCAAGCCCACGCACGTGGCGTCGCAGCCGTGTCGAAGGAGACCGATGGTGGAAGCCGTGCAGGATGCCGGAGTCGTCGTCACCGGGGCGGGAGGCGGCATCGGCGCCGCGCTGGCCCGCCGCTTCGCCGCCGGGGGAGCCCGGGTCGTCGTCAACGACCTGGACGCCGACCGGGCGAAGGCCGTCGCCGACGAGATCGGCGCCGTCGCGGTCCCGGGCGACGCCTCCGCGATCGTCGCCGAGGCGCGTGAGGCGCTGGGCGGCACGGTCGACGTGTACTGCGCCAACGCGGGTGTCGGCTCCGGCGGTTCGCAGGCGGCCGAGGAGGCCGTCTGGGCGCTCGCCTGGGACGTCAACGTCATGGCCCACGTACGGGCGGCCCACGAACTGATCCCCGACTGGCTGGAGCGCGGCAGCGGCCGCTTCGTCTCCACCGTCTCGGCCGCCGGACTCCTCACCATGATCGGCGCCGCGCCCTACAGCGTCACCAAGCACGGCGCGTACGCCTTCGCCGAGTGGCTGTCCCTCACGTACCGCCACCGCGGGATCAAGGTCCACGCCATCTGCCCGCAGGGCGTGCGCACCGACATGCTCACCGCGAGCGGCAGCGCGGGCGACCTGGTGCTCGCGCCGACCGCCGTCGAACCCGCGGACGTGGCGGACGCCCTCTTCAAGGGCATCGAGGAGGACCGCTTCCTGATCCTGCCGCACCCCGAGGTCGCCGAGTACTACCAGGCCCGAGCCGCCGAGCCCGAACGCTGGCTGCGCGGCATGAACCGCCTCCAGCGGCAGTGGGAGGAGGCGACCGCCCGGTGACCGGCTCCCGTTACGCGGCCAGGCCCTGGCTGGACCTGCTGACCGACGCCCAGAAGGCCCCGCTCGACCCGGAGGCCTCCCTGGTGCACGCCCTGCGCCGGGCCGCGGCCGCAGCCCCCGACCGCGCCTTCCTCGCCTACTTCGACGGCCGCCTCACCTACCGCGAGGTGGACGAGCTGAGCGACTCCGTCGCCGGGCACCTCGCCGCGCGCGGCCTGCGGCGCGGCGAGCGGGTGGCGGTCCTGCTGCAGAACTCCCCGCACTTCGTGCTCGCCGTCCTCGGCGCCTGGAAGGCCGGCGCGGTCGTCGTGCCCGTCAACCCCATGTACAAGTCGGGGGAGGTCGGCCACGTCCTGCGGGACGGCGAGGTCGCCGCGCTGATCTGCTCCGACCGGGCCTGGGAGTCGTACCTGCGCGAGACGGCGGGCGGCACGCCCGTACGGATCGTCCTCACCGGGTGCGAGCTGGACTTCCAGACCCGCCAGGACGCGCGCGTGCTGACCTTCGAGCGGCTGCCGGGCGCCACCGACGCCGACGACCTCACCCAGGCCGCCCGCGCCGGTCACCCGGCACCCGAGGGCCGCGACCCGGAGCCCGGCGACACCGCGCTCATCAGCTACACCTCGGGCACCAGCGGCACACCCAAGGGCGCCACCAACACGCACCGCAACATCATGTACAACGCCGAACGGCAGCGCACCGGGCTCGGCCTGCCCGAGGCGCCGGTCTACTTCGCGCTGGCGCCGCTGTTCCACATCACCGGCATGGTCTGCGAGTTCGGGGCCTGCCTGAACAGCGCGGGCACGCTCGTCCTCGCCTACCGCTTCGAGCCGGGCGTCGTGCTCGACGCGTTCGCCGAGCACCGGCCGCACTACACTGTCGGCCCGTCCACCGCCTTCATGGCGCTGGCCGCCCACCCCTCCGTCACCCGCGAGCACTTCGCCTCCTTCGCGAACATCTCCTCCGGGGGCGCCCCGCTGCCGCCCGCCCTGGTGGAGAAGTTCCGCGCGGGCTTCGGCCCGTACATCCGCAACGGCTACGGGCTGACCGAGTGCACCGCGCCGTGCGCCTCGGTCCCGCCGCACCTGGAGGCGCCCGTCGACCCGGTCTCCGGAACCCTCGCCGTCGGCGTGCCCGGCCCCGAGAGCATCGTCCGGATCGTCGACGAGCAGGGCGCCGAGGTGCCCTTCGGGGAACAGGGCGAGATCGTCGTGAGCGGCCCGCAGGTCGTCCCCGGCTACTGGCGGCGCCCCGACGCCACCGCCGAGACCTTCCCCGGCGGCGAGCTGCGCACCGGCGACGTCGGCTTCATGGACGCCCAGGGGTGGCTCTACGTCGTCGACCGCAAGAAGGACATGATCAACGCCGCCGGGTTCAAGGTCTGGCCGCGCGAGGTCGAGGACGTCCTCTACACCCACCCGGCGGTACGCGAGGCCGCCGTCGTCGGCGTGCCCGACGGGTACCGCGGGGAGACCGTCAAGGCGTACATCAGCCTCCGTCCGGGTGCCGAGGCGGCCCCGGACGCACTCGCCGCGTACTGCGAGGAGAGACTGGCCGCCTACAAGTACCCGCGCCAGGTGGAGATCCTGCCCGACCTGCCGAAGACGGCGAGTGGGAAGATCCTCCGTCGGGAACTGCGTTCCCGTACGCGACAGGACGAACAGGAACGGCCACTGAACGGCCGCTGAAAAGGAAAGGCAGGTGACGGCAGTGCCCAGGACCACGGACGGGGACGGCACTCCGGTGCCGCAGCGGCTCCTGGCCGCCGCCACCCGGCTCTTCGCGGAGCAGGGCTACGACCGCACCTCGGTACAGGAGATCGTGGAGGCGGCCGGCGTCACCAAGGGAGCGCTGTACCACTACTTCGGCTCCAAGGACGACCTCCTCCACGAGGTCTACGCGCGCGTGCTGCGCCTCCAGCAGGAACGCCTGGACGCCTTCGCGGAATCCGACGAGCCGGTCGAGAAGCGGGTACGGGAGGCGGCGGCCGACGTCGTCGTCACGACCATCGACAACCTCGACGACGCGTCGATCTTCTTCCGTTCCATGCACCAGCTGAGCCCGGAGAAGAACAAGCAGGTACGCGCGGAGCGCCGGCGCTACCACGAACGCTTCCGCGCGCTCATCGAGGAGGGCCAGCAGGCCGGCGTCTTCACCAAGGAGTCCCCGGCCGACCTGGTGGTGGACTACCACTTCGGCTCCGTCCACCACCTCTCCACCTGGTACCGCCCCGACGGCCCGCTCGGCCCGCAGGAGGTCGCCGACCACCTGGCCGACCTGCTGCTGCGGGCACTGCGCCCGTGAGGTGACGGCCCCCCGGGTGCCGGGGGCGCCGCCTCGCTCAGAGGTCAGAGAAGGTCAGAGGTACTTCTTGATCTCCCGGCGTGCCAGCGACCGCTGGTGGACCTCGTCCGGGCCGTCGGCGATCATCAGGGTCCGGGCACCGGCGTAGAGCTCGGCCAGCGGGAAGTCCTGGCTCACGCCGCCCGCGCCGTGCAGCTGGATCGCCCGGTCGATGATGTCGACCACCGCGCGGGGCGTGGCGATCTTGATGGCCTGGATCTCGGTGTGGGCGCCCTTGTTGCCGACCGTGTCCATCAGCCAGGCGGTCTTCAGCACCAGCAGCCGCAGCTGCTCGACGGTGACGCGCGCGTCCGCGATCCAGTTGTGCACGACGCCCTGCTGGGCCAGCGATTTGCCGAAGGCCTCGCGGGACACCGCCCGGCGGCACATCAGCTCGATCGCCCGCTCGGCCATGCCGATCAGCCGCATGCAGTGGTGGATGCGGCCCGGACCGAGGCGGGCCTGGGCGATGGCGAAGCCGCCGCCCTCCTCGCCGATCAGGTTGGAGACCGGCACGCGCGCGTGGTCGAAGGTCACTTCCGCGTGACCGCCGTGGTAGTGGTCCTCGTACCCGAAGACCTGCATGGCCCGGTCGACGGTGACGCCGGGCGTGTCGCGCGGCACCAGCACCATGGACTGCTGGCGTCGGATGTCCGCGCCGTCCGGGTCGGTCTTGCCCATCACGATGAAGATCCTGCAGTCCGGGTTCATCGCCCCGGAGATGTACCACTTGCGGCCGGTGATGACGTACTCGTCGCCGTCCCGCTCGATGTGCGTGGTGATGTTCGTGGCGTCCGAGGAGGCCACGTCCGGCTCGGTCATCGCGAACGCCGAGCGGATCTCACCGGCGAGCAGCGGCTGGAGCCACTGCTTCCGCTGCGCCTCGTCGGCGAACTGGGCCAGCACCTCCATGTTCCCGGTGTCGGGAGCCGCGCAGTTCGTCGCCGTCGGGGCCAGCTGCGGGCTGCGGCCGGTGATCTCGGCGAGCGGCGCGTACTGGAGGTTGGTGAGGCCGGCGCCGTGCTCGGCGTCGGGCAGGAAGAGGTTCCACAGGCCCTGGCGGCGGGCCTCGGCCTTCAGGTCCTCCACGACCTGCGGGGTGTCCCAGGGGGAGGCGAGCCGGGCGCGCTGCTCGTGGGCGACCTGCTCGGCGGGGTAGACGTACTCGTCCATGAAGGCGAGCAGTTTGGCGCGGAGTTCCTCGGTGCGTGCGTCGAACGCGAAGTCCATGGCGGGTCAGCCCTTCTGAAGGGTGGTCAGGCCGTGCTCGATGAAGACGGGGACGAGATCGCCGATGCGGTCGAAGCCGCGGCCGACCGTCTGGCCCAGCGTGTAGCGGTAGTGGATGCCCTCCAGGATCACGGCGAGCTTGAACCAGGCGAACGCCGTGTACCAGGCGACGGCGGACACGTCGCGCCCCGAGCGCGCGGCGTAGCGCTCGATCAGCTCGGCGGGGGCGGGGTGGCCGGGGGCCTGCGCCGTGGTGGAGACGGGCGAGTCGGGCATGCCGAGCGGCATGCTGTACATCACCAGCAGGCCCAGGTCGGTGAGCGGGTCGCCGAGGGTGGACATCTCCCAGTCGAGGACGGCCCTGATCTCGTCGTCGGCGCCGCCGATCAGGACGTTGTCGAGGCGGTAGTCGCCGTGCACGACGGTCGCGGCGGGGGAGCGGGGCAGCTCCCGGCCGAGCGTGGCGTGCAGCTCGTCGATGCCGGCCAGGTCGCGGTTGCGGGAGGCGTCCAGCTGCTTGGCCCAGCGCCGCAGCTGCCGGTCCAGGAAGCCCTCGGGGCGCCCGAAGTCCGCGAGGCCCACCTCGGCGGGGTCCACCGCGTGCAGGTCGACGAGCGTGTCGACCAGGTTCAGCACGGCGGCCCGGGTGCGCTCGGGCCCGAGCGGGGCGAGCTGCTCGGCGGTGCGGTAGGGGGTGCCCTCGACGAACTCCATGACGTAGAACGGCGAGCCGAGGACGCCCTCGTCCTCGCAGAGGAGGACGGGGCGCGGCACCGGCACGTTCGTCGGGTGCAGGGCGCTGATGACGCGGTGCTCGCGCTTCATGTCGTGCGCGGTGGCCAGGACGTGGCCGAGCGGGGGGCGCCGTACGACCCAGCGGGCGGTACCGTCCGAGACCGCGTAGGTGAGGTTCGACCGTCCGCCCTCGATCAGCCGGCCGGACAGCGGGCCGGTCACCAGGCCGGGCCGCTCGCGGTCGAGCAGGCCGCGCAACCGGTCGAGATCGAGTCCGGGCGGGTGGTCGGGGCTCATCGTCGCTCCTACGGGCAGGCGAACAGTACCCGAGTCATGATGCCGACCAGTCGGTATGCCGTCCAGTGGGGGAGCGGAACGTGATCGGCGCCACGGCGTGCCGACGGCTCCCGGCGCGGGGGCGCGGGAGCCGTCGGGGGGGCGGGGCGGCGGAGCGGAGTGCCCGTGGGTCAGTGGTCGTCCCAATGGCCGTCGTGCGCGGCGTGCCGGTGGCCGTCGTGGAGGTAGTCGACGTGGTCGCCGTGCCGCACGCGCGCGTGCCCGCAGTCCTCGCCGTGCCGGTGGTCGTGGCTCTCGTGCGCGGTGTGCACGGAGGGCTCGCACTCGTCCCAGTGGCTGCCGTGCTCGCGGTGCAGGTGCCCGTCGTGCGCGTAGTCGACGTGGTCGCCGTGGGGCACCCGCGTGTGGCCGCAGTCGGGGCCGTGCACGTGGTCGTGGGCGGTGTGTTCCTGGTGGAGAGTCGTCATGGCGCTCACCTTAACGGTGTATATCCGGACATTCGGCTTGCGTGGTGTCCGGGTACCCCGGAGGGTCGGAGCCATGAAGGCGATCAGTTACGCACGGTACGGCGGCCCCGAGACGCTGGAGTACGCGGACGTCCCCGATCCACGCGTCGGCCCCGACTCGGTGCTCGTGAAGGTGCGGGCCGCCGCCGTCAATCCCGTCGACTGGAAGTGCCGTGACGGCCACCTCGACGCGATCCTCCAGCCCGTCTTCCCCGTGATCCCGGGGTGGGACGTCTCGGGGGTCGTGGTGCGGCCCGGGGCCGCCGTCACGGAGTTCGCCGCCGGGGACGAGGTGATCGGCTACGTCCGCGAGGACTTCCTCTCCCGGGGGACCTTCGCCGAGTACGTGGCGGCGCCCGTGCGCACCCTCGCGCGCAAACCCCGCAACCTCTCCTACGAGGAGGCCGCCGGGCTGCCGCTGGCCGGGCTGACCGCGTACCAGGTGCTGGTGAAGGCGCTGCGGGTGAAGCGGGGCGAGACCGTCCTCGTGCACGCCGCCGCGGGCGGGGTCGGCTCGATCGCCGTGCAACTGGGGAGGTATCTGGGGGCGCGGGTCATCGGGACGGCGAGCGAGGGCAACCACGACTTCGTGCGCGGGCTGGGCGGGGAGCCGGTGGCGTACGGGGAGGGGCTGGCCGAGCGGGTGCGCGGGCTGGCGCCCGAGGGCGTGGACGCCGTGTTCGACACGGTCGGCGGCGAGGCGCTGAGGGTTTCGGCGAACCTGCTGGCCACCGCGGGCCGGCTGGCGTCGATCACCGACACGGACGTCGTCGACCACGGCGGGCGGTACTGCTTCGTACGCCCCGACGCCGAGGACCTGTCGCGGCTGGCCGAGCTGGCGGAGCAGGGGGTCGTGACCGTGCACGTGTCGGAGACGTTCCCCCTGGAACGGGCGGCGGACGCGCACCGGCGGAACCAGGAGGGGCGGACGCGGGGGAAGATCGTGGTGACGGTGGACTGGGAGTAGGGGTGGGTCCCGGCCCCCAACGGGTCCCGGCCCCCAACGGGTCCCGGCCCCCAACGGGTCCCGGCCCCCTAGAGGACGAGGAACGCGCCGCACACCGCCAGCGCCACCGTGCACAGGGCCGCCGCCGTGGCGTACGGCGGGGTCAGGGCGCGGGGCCGGTTCGCCGAGGCGAGCGTGCGGATGCGGTCGTGGGCGATGGCCAGGAAGGCCAGCCAGAGGGCGCAGCACAGGGCGGCGGCGACGACCGAGGCGGGCGTCGCGCCGCCGTGCAGCGCGGTCTTCCCGGCGAGCACGGCGACGACGGTGCCGGACAGCGTCGTACGGCGCCAGGCGAGCCGGGTGCGCTCGGGCTGGAGCCCGGGGTCGCGCTCCGGGCCGGCCGGTGCGGCGTCCGCGCCCGCGCCCGCGTCGGCGTCGGCGCCCACGCTCAGCCCTCCCAGCCGACGAGTACCACGACGACCATCGCGACGGCGACCACGGCGACGACCAGGCTGAGCAGGGCGGGGAAGCGCGAGACGGGGAGGTCCTCGCCGCGGCGCATGGCCCGTTCGCAGCGCACCCAGTGGTTCACGGCACGCAGCGAGCACAGGGCGCCCGACGCGAGCAGTGCGAGCGCCAGCCCCACCCGCCAGCCCCAGCGCAGGTCGGGCAGGAACTGGTCCACCGCGAACCCGCCGCCGACCAGGGCGAGAGCGGTGCGCAACCAGGCCAGGAAGGTGCGCTCGTTCGCCAGCGAGAACCGGTAGTCGGGGGTGCCGCCCTCCCGCCGGATCTCTCCGGGCGCCAACCAGAGCCGGGCGTTCCGCACGAATTCGATCACTTGGGGACCTTATCGGGTGGGGGCGGCACGCCTACGGCGGCCTGTGCGGGTGCCCGAACGCCCCGGCGGCGGAACAGACCGCCCTCCTGCCTCACTCCCGACGGGCACGCAGCCGCGCGTACGCCGACAACCCGTCCGGCACCCACTCCCACTCCCCGAGCCGCCGCTCCAGCTCCGCCTCCTCGAGGAACCCGTGCCAGGCCACCTCCTCCGCCTGCGGGGCGACCGGCCCCTCGCAGCGGACCTCGTACACCGCCGACCACCAGGTCCGCCCGGCGCCGTCGTCGTACAGGAACGTGAAGAGGTGTTCCGGGCGCGGCAGCCCCGTCACCCCCAGTTCCTCCTCCGCCTCCCGCAGCGCCGCGTCGTCGTAGGACTCGCCCGCGCCCACCACCCCGCCGACGAACATGTCGTACAGGGAGGGGAACACCAGCTTCGTCGCCGTACGGCGGTGGACGAAGACGCGCCCCTGGGCGTCCCGGGCCCACACGAAGACGCAGCGGTGGCGCAGCCCCCGGGCGTACGCGTCGCCCCGCCGGGCCTGCCCGACGACGCGGTCGTTCTCGTCGACGATGTCGAGGATCTCGTCAGCAGCGCTCATGCCGTCCATCCAAGCAGCGGCCGCCCGGTTCGGCGCCGCTGCGGGGCCCGGCCCCGGCAGGCGATGCCCGCAACCGGCCGGGTACGACGACGGGGAGGCGCGGCCACATGCGGCCGCGCCTCCCCGTCCTCGTACCCGGCTGCGCCTCCCCGTGGGCGGCACGCTGCGGCGTGCGTCTATATGACCAGCGAGAGGAGCAGGACCAGAGCGCCCGCGACCACCGAGATGATCGTCTCCATGACGGACCAGGTCTTGATGGTCTGGCCGACGTCCAGGCCGAAGTACTCCTTCACCAGCCAGAAGCCGGCGTCGTTGACGTGGCTGAAGAACAGCGAGCCGGCGCCGATCGCCAGGACCAGCAGGGCCGCGTGGGTCGTCGACATGTCGGCCGCCAGCGGCGCGACCAGACCGGCCGCCGAGACGGTCGCCACGGTCGCCGAACCGGTCGCCAGCCGGATCGCCACCGCGATCAGCCAGGCCAGCAGCAGCGCCGGGATCGACCAGTCCTCGGAGATCTCCAGGATCATCTGGCCCACGCCGGAGTCGATCAGCGTCTGCTTGAAGCCGCCGCCCGCGCCGACGATCAGGAGGATGCCCGCGATGGGCGCGAGGCCCTTCTCGACCAGGCCCGACAGGCGGTCCTTGCCGAACCCGGCCGGACGCAGCAGCGTGAAGATGCCGACGATCACGGAGGCGAGCAGGGCGATCAGCGGGTTGCCGATCACGTCGAAGGTGCGCTGCACCACGTTCTCCGGGTCGTCGACGATGATGTCGACGAGCGCCTTGGCCAGCATCAGCACGACCGGCAGCAGGATCGTGGCCAGGGTCGCGCCGAAGCCGGGGCGCTTCTCCAGCTCCTCCGAGGCGCGCTGCGGGATCATGCGGTCGGGGGCGGGCACGTCCACCCAGCGGGCCGCGTACTTCGAGAACAGCGGACCGGCGATGATCACCGTCGGGACGGCGATCAGGACACCCAGCGCGAGCGTCACACCGAGGTTCGCGCCCACCGCGTCGATCGCGACCAGCGGGCCGGGGTGCGGCGGGACCAGACCGTGCATCACGGACAGGCCGGCCAGCGCCGGGATGCCGATGCGCATCAGGGAGTAGTTGCCGCGCTTGGCGACCATCAGGACGACCGGGATCAGCAGGACGATGCCGACCTCGAAGAACAGCGGCAGTCCGATGACGGAGGCGATCAGCACCATCGTCCACGGCATCGAACGCGGGCTCGCCTTGGCGAGGATGGTGTCCACGATCTGGTCGGCGCCGCCGGAGTCGGCGAGCATCTTGCCGAGGATCGCACCGAGGGCGATCAGGACGCCGACGCCCGCGACGGTGGAGCCGAGTCCGCTGGTGAAGCTGGTGATGACCTTGTCCAGCGGCGCTCCGGCGAACGCGCCGAGAGCCAGTGACCCGATGGTCAGCGACAGGAAGGCATGCAGCTTGAACTTGGTGATGAGCAGGACGATGACGGCGATGCCCAGGAGCACGGCGATGCCCAGCTGGGCATGGCCGGCCGAGGTGATGGGCTCGGCGGTGTCCGCTGCCAGCATCTCGACGCTGAGTCTGGTCACGGTGGTTCCCTTGCGGTGATGGGGGGTCGGGGGAGGGCGGGGCCGTGTCCGCGGGTGGCGGCACGGCCCCGGGGGAGGGTGTGGGGGTGCGGCGGGGGGCTACCCGATCGGCCCGGGGAGGTCCTTCAGGGCGTTCGCGGCCCGTTCGGTGATCTCCTCCGGCGTGCCGGCGACGTCCACCGCGACTCCCGCCTCGTCCGGCTCCAGCGGCTGGAGCGTGGCGAACTGGGAGTCGAGCAGGGCCGTCGGCATGAAGTGCCCCTGCCGGTGCGACATCCGGTCCTCGATCAGCTCGCGGCTGCCCGAGAGGTGCACGAAGACGACACCGGGAGCGGCGGCCCGCAGCCGGTCGCGGTACGACCGCTTCAGCGCCGAACTGCTCACCACCCCGCCGAGCCCCGCCCGCCCGTGCGCCCAGCTGCCGATGGCGTCCAGCCAGGGCCAGCGGTCCTCGTCGGTGAGCGGGGTGCCGGCCGTCATCTTGGCGATGTTGGCCGGCGGGTGGAAGTCGTCGCCCTCGGCGTAGGGAACGCCGAGCCGGGCCGCGAGCAGGGGGCCGATGGTGGTCTTCCCGGTGCCCGCTACGCCCATGACCACGACGACGTGGGGGGTATGCAGTTGCTGCATCGCACTCTCGCTGTCTGCTGTCTTCGTCGACACGTGATGTCGACGCAACTGAAACCCATTAGGTACGACGAATTCAAGAGTCTGTGACATATAAGTCTGACTTTTTGTTCCCGTAACGCGCCCCGTACGCTGAGTGCATGAGCACACCGGGTCGAGGGCTGCACGGCCGCGTACTGGACACCCTCGGCCCCGCGATCACGGCGGGCGAGTACCCTGCGGGCAGCGTTCTGCGCACGGACGAGCTGGCACAGCGTTTCGAGGTGTCGCGCTCCGTGATGCGGGAGGCGGTCCGGGTGCTGGAGTCCATGCACCTGGTCGAGTCACGCCGCCGGGTGGGCGTGACCGTCCTGCCCGAGTGCGAGTGGAACGTCTACGACCCGCAGGTCATCCGCTGGCGCCTGGCCGGCGCCGAACGCCCGCGGCAGCTGCGCTCCCTGACCGTGCTGCGGTCGGCCGTCGAACCGGTGGCGGCGGGGCTGGCGGCGCGGCTCGCCACGCCGGAGCAGTGCGCCGAACTGACCGAGTGCGCGCTCGGCATGGTCGCCAACTCCAGCGGCCACCGACTGGAGCAGTACCTCTTCCACGACGTGGCCTTCCACCGCGTCATCCTGACCGCCTCCGGCAACGAGATGTTCGCCCGCCTCGGCGGCGTCGTCGCCGAGGTCCTGGCCGGCCGCACCCATCACGACGTGATGTTCGAGGACCCCGACCCGGCCGCCGTCACCCTGCACGTCCAGGTCGCCGAGGCGGTCCGCGCGCGGGACGCCGAGCGCGCCGAGCGGCTGACCCGGGAGATCACGGTGGGGGCGCTGCAGGAACTGGACATCCTGGCGCCGTAGCGCGCGGACGGGGGCCTGGGCGGGGCTCTACGCGAGGAACTCCCCGTCGACGTACACCCACGCCCCGTCGACCCGCTCGAACCGGCTCCGCTCGTGCAGCGAGCCGCCGCGGTAGGACGCCCGGAACGTCACGGTCCCGGTGGAGTGGAAGGCCGACCCGCCGGTCGCGGCCAGGATCTCCAGACCGGTCCACCGCGTCCCCGGGTCGAGGTCGAGGCGCTCGGGGCGCGTCTTCGGATGCCACGTCCGCAGCAGATAGCCCGCGTCCAGACGCCCGAAGGCGCTGTAGCGCGAGCGCATGAGGGCCTCGGCGGTGGGTGCGGAGGCTTCCCCCGCGTGGAAACGGCCGCAGCACTTCTCGTACGGGTCGGGCAGCCCACACGGGCAGGAACGAGTTGGCATGGCGGCCATTCTGCCCGGTCGGCGCCGAGCCTCGACGGAAACACCGAAAGCCCCTTGATGATCAAGGGGCCTTCGGTGATCTCGCTGGTGTCCGAGGGGGGACTTGAACCCCCACGCCCGATAAAGGGCACTAGCACCTCAAGCTAGCGCGTCTGCCATTCCGCCACCCGGACAAGGTGTCTGTCGTGCGGGTTTTCCCCGCGGCGACGACGTAAACATTACCAGGCTTTCCGGGGTGGCCGATCACCCCCGCCTTGGGCGGGGGCGGCCGGAGGGGGAGGATGAGAGGGACCCACCAGCAGCGACAGCGGGAGGAAGCACGTGAGCGACTCGGGCACGGCCAGGAGCGTCACCGGCGAGGACGAGGTCGTCGACCTCTGCCGCGAGCTGATCCGGATCGACACCAGCAACTACGGCGACCACTCGGGCCCCGGCGAGCGCAAGGCGGCCGAGTACGTCGCCGAGAAGCTCGCCGAGGTGGGACTCGAACCGCAGATCTTCGAGTCCCACCCCGGACGCGCCTCCACGGTGGCCCGGATCGAGGGCGAGGACCCGTCCCGGCCCGCGCTGCTCATCCACGGCCACACCGACGTCGTCCCGGCCAACGCGGACGACTGGACCCACCACCCCTTCTCCGGCGAGATCGCGGACGGATGCGTGTGGGGGCGCGGCGCGGTCGACATGAAGGACATGGACGCGATGACCCTCGCGGTCGTCCGCGACCGGCTGCGCACCGGCCGCAAGCCCCCGCGCGACATCGTGCTCGCGTTCCTCGCGGACGAGGAGGCCGGCGGCACGTACGGCGCCAAGCACCTGGTGCGCGAGCACCCGGAGCTGTTCGAGGGCGTCAGCGAGGCGATCGGCGAGGTCGGCGGGTTCTCCTTCACGGTCAACGAGAAGCTGCGGCTCTACCTCGTCGAGACCGCCGAGAAGGGCATGCACTGGATGCGGCTCACCGTCGACGGCACGGCCGGGCACGGCTCGATGACCAACGACGACAACGCGATCACCGAACTGTGCGAGGCGGTGGCGAGGCTCGGCCGGCACAAGTGGCCGGTCAGGGTCACCAAGACCGTACGGGCCTTCCTGGACGAGCTGTCCGACGCGCTCGGCACCGAACTCGACCCCGAGAACATGGAGGAGACCCTCGCCAAGCTGGGCGGCATCGCCCGGATGATCGGCACGACCCTGCGCAACTCGGCGGCGCCCACCCAGCTCGGCGCCGGCTACAAGGTCAACGTCATCCCCGGCCAGGCCACCGCGCACGTCGACGGGCGCTTCCTGCCCGGCTACGAGGAGGAGTTCCTCGCCGACCTCGACCGCATCCTCGGCCCGCGCGTGCGGCGCGAGGACGTGCACGCCGACAAGGCGCTGGAGACCGACTTCGATGGCCGGCTCGTCGACGCCATGCAGACGGCCCTGCGCGCCGAGGACCCGATCGCGCGGGCGGTGCCCTACATGCTCTCCGGCGGTACCGACGCCAAGTCCTTCGACGACCTCGGCATCCGCTGCTTCGGCTTCGCGCCGCTCAAGCTGCCGCCGGAGCTGGACTTCGCGGGCATGTTCCACGGGGTGGACGAGCGGGTGCCGGTGGAGGGACTGCAGTTCGGCGTGCGGGTGCTCGACCGCTTCATCGACGCGTCCTGATTCGCCCGCTCGAACGTGACTGCCGCACGCGACGGTATTCGGCCGCGCGTGCGGGTGGCGACCGGGACGAGTGAATGCATTCATAAGCTCGTAGCCTCATTAGTTCCTCCTCGTTACAGGTGATGCGATCAGCAAGCTGGGATCGCGCTTGCCAACTAGGAGGAATAATGCTCAAGAAGGTCGTCGCCGTCGCGGCTGCCACCGGTGGTCTGGTTCTCGCGGGCGCGGGCATGGCCGCCGCCGACTCCGGTGCCCAGGGTGCCGCCGTGCACTCGCCCGGTGTCCTCTCCGGCAACGTCGTTCAGGCGCCCGTCCACGTTCCGGTGAACGTCTGCGGCAACACGGTCTCCGTGATCGGTCTGCTGAACCCCGCCTTCGGCAACGTCTGCATCAACAAGTGACGTTGCGCCTCGCCTCATGAGGGTCTGAGTCCGGGGGGGGGGGGGGGGGGGGGGGGGGGGGGGGGGGGGGGGGGGGGGGGGGGGGGGGAGGGGGGGGGGGGGGGGGGGGGGGGGGGGGGGGGGGGGG
>NZ_JBVJVN010000023.1:105005-118470 GCF_055603605.1 Streptomyces sp. NPDC037271 | reverse complement strand
AACGCCCCACACCGGAACGACCCCCTTCCGGCAAACCACTCCACACCGCCACATACACATTGAGCGCCACGAGCCCGACAACCAGAACAACATCCAGCAGGACTCCGTGGCCCAAGAAGCGATTCGGGCTTTTCACGCCAGCCACCGTACTGGCGGCAAGGGAGCAGCGGGTACGGGCGAGTTGCATTGCCGGGCGCAGACCGTACGAAAGTCGGTATCGCACGGCTGAGAAAGCAACCTTGGTCGCTGCCACTTCCCACGAAGCGCTCTCCCACACCCCCGCTCCGGCTTGCTTGGCTGATGAGGTAAACGCCGAAGAGGGGCCCGAGGAGAGGGACGAGCAGTGCGACAAGAGGAGTGGCGGTCGCCGCGGGACGCCTGGGGCACCGGCTCGGGGCTCCCGACCGGCCGACTGGTGCCGCGCCACCGCCTGTCCCGGCGAGCCGTGAGCTGGTGGATGACGCAGAACCTGCTGCTCGTGGCCCCGGTCCTGGGCGGACTCGCAACCGCCTACGTGCTGGCCCCGGACGCCCGGGGCTGGCTGCGCGCCGCCCTCGCCGTGGCCTGCCCGCTCGGTGCCCTGTACGTCCTGCTGACTCCGTGGTGGCGGTACCGCGTGCACCGCTGGGAGGCCGGCGGCGAGGCCGTGTGCACCACCTCCGGATGGATCGTCCGTGAGTGGCGGGTCGCGCCCTTCAACCGGATCCAGACCCTGGACACCAAGCGCGGTCCGCTCCAGCAGCTCTTCGGGCTCTCCGCGGTGACCGTGACCACCGCTTCGGCCGCCGGCCCCGTGACCATTGAGGGCCTCGACCACCAGCTCGCCGTCGACATGGTCGAGCGCCTCAGCGAACACGTCCGCGCGCTGCAGGAGGACGGCACGTGAGCAGCCGTACGGAGACCCACCCGGTGCCCGAGACGTCCGCCGCCCAGGAAGAGGTGGAACAGGAAGCGTGGCAGCGGCTGCACCCGAGGATGGTCCTGGTCAGCATCGGCTGGCTGGCCGGACCGACGATTCCGCTCGTCGGCGCGATGATCCTCGCCGCCGGGCGACTGAACGCACACGGCTGGATCGCGCTCGGCTCCTACATCGTCGTCGCTGCGGTGCAGGCCGGCCACGAGTGGGTTCGCTACCGCACGACCCGATTCCGCTTCACCGCCCGCAAGGTCGAGCTGCGGTCCGGGCTCCTCTTCCGCAAGGAGAAGTCGATCCTGCGGGACCGGGTGCGCAGCGCCGACCTGACGGCCAACCCGGTGCACCGGCTTTTCGGCCTCGCCGCCGTGAAGATCGGCACCGGCGAGCACCAGGGCCGTGACGAGGACGAGCAACTCGTCCTGGACGGGATCTCCCGGGAACAGGCGGTCCAACTCCGGGCCCTGTTGCTGCGTCAGACGACCGGCGGCGCGGGCCCGGCACCCGAGGTGCCGGTGCGGCTGGCCCGGATGCGCTGGTCCTGGGCGCGCTATGCCCCGCTGACCGTCACCACACTGGCCGGGGTGATGGCGGTCGTCACCGGCCTGTCCAAGCTCCTGGACAGCTTCGGGATCGACATCACGAAGCTGGGCACCGCCCGCACGGTCTGGGACTGGCTGTCGTCCCTGCCGGCGGTCGTGGCCGTCGCCGTGGTCATCGCCGTGCTGCTCGCCATCGGCGTGGCAGGCGCCCTGGCCGCCTTCGCCGAGGCGTGGTTCGGGCACCGTCTGGAGCGCGAGCCCGGCGGCTTGCTGCACATGACCCGCGGGCTGCTCACCTCCCGGTCGGTGTCCGTGGAGGAACGCCGGATCCGCGGCGTCGAGATCGTCCAGCCGCTGCCGCTGCGCTGGGCCCGTGCCGCCCGGGTCAACGTCCTGGCCACCGGGCTCACCAGGAACAGCAACCATCTGACGCACCCGGCGCAGCTGCTGCCCGCCGCCCCTCTGGCAGCCGTGCACGAGGTGACCGCCAAGGTGCTGCACGACGCCGCCTCACCCATCGCCGAGGCGGTGCTGCGGGGCCACCCCCGGGCCGCGCTGCGCCGGCGGGTGCTGCGTGGCTGCCTGCTGCTGCCCGCCGCGGTCGCGGCCGTGCTCGGCGGCCTGGCCGCAACCGGCCTGCTGCCGTGGTGGAGCCTCGGCGGCGCTGCCCTGCTGGTGCCCTTCGGTGCGCTGTTCGCCCGTGACGCCTACCGCGGCCTCGGACACGGGCTGACCGAGGGATACGTCGTGGTGCGGCAGGGCACCTTCGTCCGCCGCACGGTGGCGCTCAGACGGGACGGGATCATCGGCTGGCGCGGCAGGCAGTCGTACTTCCAGCGCCGCGCCGGACTGCTCACGCTGAGCGCCACCACCGCGGCGGGCCGGGGCGTGGTCCGCATCCCCGACATGGACGCCGTCGCAGCACTCCGGTTCGCCTCGGTGGCGGTTACCGGCCTGCTCGAGCCGTTCATGGAACGCACCCCGGTCGGCCCCCTGCCGCACTGACCGACCCGGCGCCGACAGCGTCACACGAAGACCGACGAGCCCCGCCAAGCCCTGGAAAGACCAAGTGCTCCGGCGCGGCCGCAGTGGAGGAACCATGTTCAAAGCATTGGGCCGTTTCGTAGTAGCCCACCGCTGGCTGGTGATCACCAGCTGGCTCATCGCCGGAGCGGCCGTCATCGGTTTCGCGCCGACCCTGACCACCACGACCGACCAGGCGGAGTTTCTCCCCGGGCACTACGAGTCGATCCAGGCGCAGAAAATCCAGGAGAAGGAGTTCCCGCAGGGATTCAGCCCGTCCGCGATCGTGGTGTTCACACGCGAGGACGGCAAGGCCCTCGAGGAGGCCGATTCCCGGAAGGTGGCCGAGATCGGCCAGATCCTGCAACGCAAGAAATACGACAAGGTCGAACAGGTCATCGTCGCACCACCGTCCCCGCACAAGAAGGTGCAGACGGTGCTGGTGTCCATGGCCGACGTGCCGGCCGGGGACAAGAGCCAGCAGCACACCGTCGTCGACATGCGCGAGGACATGAAGCCACTGGTGAAGAGCACGGGCCTCAAGGCCGGCGTCACCGGTGACGCGGCCACCGCCTACGACGCCGAGGAGGCGGGTAAGAAGGCCGACGGTCTGATCTGGGTGGGCACCCTGGTCCTGATCATCGTGCTGATGACGATCATCTTCCGCAGCCCGACCATCACGATCATCACCATCGTCGGGATCGTCCTGGTCTCCCAGGTGGCCAACGGACTGATCGCCACCGCCGCCGAGGTGTTCCACCTCAAGGCCGACAGCTCCGTGTCCTCGCTGCTGATCGTGGTGCTCTTCGGCGTCGGGACGGACTACATCCTGTTCCTGATGTTCCGTTACCGCGAGCGGCTGCGGATCGGGGAGGACCCGAAGACCGCTATGGTCTCGGCCATCGGCCGGGTCGGCGAGGCCATCGCCTGCGCGGCCGGCGCCGTCATCGTCTGCTTCATGGCGCTGCTGCTGTCCTCGCTGGGCTTCCTCGCCTCCATGGGCCCCTCGCTGTCCATCGCGATCGCCGTGACCCTGCTCGCCTGCCTGACTCTGATACCGGCGATCATCTCGCTGATGGGCACCAAGGTGTTCTGGCCCTCCAAGGCCTGGCGCCGGGAGGCCCGCGCGGCCCGCTTCGGTGCCATGGGCAACGCCGTCGCCCGCCGCCCCGGGCTGTTCGCCGCCGCTTCGGGCCTGCTCATGATCGTCCTCGCGGTCGGGGCACTCGGCTACAAGCCGACCTTCGCGTCCGAGGCGTCCGCCGACTCCGCCCAGGAGTCCTCCGTCGCCCTGCACGCCATGCGTCAGGACCTGCCCGCCGGTAGCACCAACCCCAGCACCGTGCTCCTGCGGTCCACCAGCGGCGACAAGCTGCGCGGGGCCGACATGACCGCCTACGCCGGGCGGCTGAAGGAGGTCCAGGGAGTCGGCTCGGTGTCCCGCTCGCAGCTGAGCAAGGACGGCCGCACCGCCGAGTTCAGCGTGATCCTCTCGGTCGATCCCAACGGCAGCAAGGCGATGGACATCGTCCGTGGCCCGCTGCGCACCGCCGCCCACCGTGGCGCCCCGGCGGGCACCGAGGCCAAGGTGGGCGGCGTGACGTCCGTGTACGTCGACATCAACGAGGCCGTCAACCGCGACTTCTCGGTGGTGTTCCCGACCGCCGCCGCGCTCATCATGCTGATCCTCGGACTGCTGCTGCGCAGCCTCGTCGCACCGATCTACCTGATGATCTCCGTCGCCCTCGGTTTCGGGGCGACCCTCGGCGCGAGCGTGGTGCTCTTCCAGCACATCGAGGGCCAGGCCGGGCTGACCTTCTTCCTGCCGGTCATCATGTACCTGTTCGTCGTGGCCATCGGCACCGACTACAACATCCTGATGGTGGCCCGTCTGCGGGAAGAGGCCATGGAAGGCCTCAGCGCCCGGCAGGCGACGGCGAAGAGCATCCGGCACGCGGGCCCCACGGTGGCCGCCGCCGGCGTGATCCTGGCCGGCAGCTTCGCCGCGATGCTGCTCGCCAACGAGCCCACGCTGGCCCAGACCGGGTTTGCAGTCGCCTTCGGCATCCTCATCTCCTCCTTCGTCATGGCGATGTTCTTCACCCCCGCGCTCACGACCCTCCTCGGCCGTACGGCATGGTGGCCCCGCCGCATCGCACCCACAGCTACGCCCGCTCCGGACAGGACGGACAGCCGCACCCCGTCGACGGCCGACCGGCGCTGAGGCTTCAGAACCCGAAGGAGGGACCGCCACCCGAACGGGTGGCGGTCCCTCCTTCACACGGTCATGTCGCCGGACAGCACGGCGCCCCGCCGGCGGTCGGCGGGGCGCGGAGCGGTGGGACGGGGACGGATGCGGCTCTCGGCTACTCTGCGATCTTGGTCCGCCCGATCCACCGGAACTTCACGGGAGTGGACACGGCACCCTCGTCCGCTGTCCGCTGGGATGCGCCGATGGATTCGTAGTGCTCATATCCATTGAGATAACGGATCTTTATCTTCTGCTCGGAGAAGATCACTTCGTCGAGTTCGGCGAGTACCACTGTCCCGCACAAGTGACCGGGACCGCCTTCCAGCTCCACCTGGCTCTGCGCGATGGCGGAGGATTCCTGGGCAACCATACGCATGGGCCTCCTCTCGTCTCGCCACGAATCCTCTCTGCCTCGCTCACCCTTTGACACCCCTGAATTCCCCCTACGGATTACCGCACATCCAGGGGTACGCGGAAGCCGGCGCCGACTCCTATCTTCGGAGCCAGTGGCCGAATCCACTCTCCGTGTTTAAGGAGCCCCGTCGTGCGTGAGTCGGAGTCCGGACTGCCCATCGAACCGGTCTACGGTCCGGAGGCGCTGGAGGGCTGGGACCCGCGGAGAAGCTGGGTGAGCCGGACCGGTATCCCTTCACCCGCGGTGTGTATCCGTCGATGTACACGGGCCGTCCGTGGACGATGCGTCAGTGCGCCGGTTTCGGTACGGCGGTGGAGTCCACCTCCCGCTACAAGCAGCTGATCGCCAACGGCACGATGGGTCTGTCGGTCGCCTTCGACCTGCCGACCCAGATGGGCCACGACTCCGACGCCGCGATCGCGCACGGCGAGGTCGGCAAGGTGGGTGTGGCGATCGACTCGATCGAGGACATGCGGGTGCTGTTCGACGGGATCCCCGCGCAGGAGATCGCCTTCACCCTCGCCGACGGCATCGAGTACGTCCGCACGGCGGTCGCGGCCGGGATGGACGTCGACGACTTCGCGCCGCGCCTGTCGTTCTTCTTCGTCGCCCGTACGACGCTCCTCGAGGAGGTCGCCAAGTTCCGTGCGGCCCGGCGGATCTGGGCGCGGGTGATGCGGGACGAGTTCGGGGCGAAGAATCCCAAGTCGTGGATGCTGCGGTTCCGCACGCAGACGGCGGGGTGCAGCTGACGGCTCAGCAGCCGGAGGTGAACCTGGTGCGCGTCGCGGTCCAGGGCCTGGCGGCGGTGCTGGGCGGCACGCAGTCGCTGCATACCAATTCCTTCGACGAAGCGATCACGCTGCCCACGGACAAGTCCGCCCGCCTTGCACTGCGCACGCAACAGGTGCTGGCCTACGAGACGGACGTGACGGCGACGGTCGACCCCTTCGCCGGCTCCTACGTCATCGAGAAGATGACCGACGACGTTGAGGCAGCGGTGCTGGAGCTGATGGCGAAGGTGGAGGAGCTGGGCGGCGCGGTGGCGGCCATCGAGCACGGTTTCCAGAAGAGCGAGATCGAGCGCAGCGCGTACCGCATCGCCCAGGAGACCGACTCCGGCGAGCGGGTCGTGGTCGGCGTCAACCGCTTCCAGCTCGACGACGAAGAGCCGTACGAGCCGCTGCGCGTCGACCCCGCCATCGAGGCACAGCAGGCCGAACGCCTAGCCGGACTTCGCGCCGAGCGCGACCAGGGCGCGGTGGACGCGGCCCTGGCGGCCCTGAGGAAGGCGGCGGAGGGCGAGGACAACGTCCTCTACCCGATGAAGGACGCGCTGCGCGCACGCGCCACCGTCGGCGAGGTCTGCAACGCACTGCGCGACATCTGGGGAGCGCACCGTCCCCTGCCCACACGCGGCACCAGACGGCACCCCGCACACTGAGCCGACCCCGGTTTCGTGGAGTCCCTGACACCAGGCTTATGATCCTGGCCCGAAGGAGAACCGCGAGCAGTGCCAGCACCACGTAAATACCCGTTCGAGCTCCGTGCGAGGGCCGTCCGCGAGGTTCGCACTTCCGGCCGTCCGATCGCGCATGTCGCGAAGGACTTGGGCATCTGGCTGACCACCGCCGAGCGCGAGGAGCTGAGGCAGCTCCGCAGGGAGAACGCGCAGTTGAGGCGGGCGAACGAGATTCTGAAGGCCGCGAGCGCGTTTTTGCGGCGGACCTCGACCGTCCCCGGACGAGGCCGAACTGGGGGTGCCCCCTCCCGGGGAGTGATCGAGCACCTCAGGGACAAGGGCCTCGGGGTCGGGCAGACCGGTTTCGCGGTCGCCTTCGGCATCGTCATCGCCTCGTTCGTCATGGCGATGTTCTTCACACCGGCCCTCACCACCCTGTTCGGACGCGCCGCCTGGTGGCCGCGCCGCATCCATCCGCCGGCGGCGCACCAGAGTGCGCCGCTCCCGGCGGACCAGCACGCGGGACCCGTTCAGGACAGCGGCTCGTACGCGCCGTGGTGCTCCGGCAGCCGACGGGACTGAACCATCGGGCCGGCACCGCAGACAAGTGAGGCCGGGGTCACGGATCGTCCGTGACCCCGGCCTTCGCTTCGCGTGACCCGCCGGCAAACGGCACACGACAGTGGCCCCGAGCCAAGGTTCGGGGCCACTGCTGGTCTTCGAACTCGTAGGCGGGGCGCAGTTCCGCAGAGCGGGTGGCTCCGCCTACTCGGCGATTTTGGTGCGGCCGACCCACCGAAAGGTCATGAGCTCGGATTCCGCCCCGTTGCCGGTCCGATGCAGCGGAGCCTGGACGGGCTCGAAATGCTCGTACCCGTTGCCGTAACGGATTTTGATCCTCTCCGCGGAGAAGATCACTTCCTCCATCTCGGTCAACTCGATCGATCCGGACAACGCACTGGGCCCGCCCTCCAGCCGCACCGAGCTCATCGCCATGGCAGAGGAATCCGGGGTGACTCTACGCATGGGCCTCCTATCGTCACGCCAATATTCTTCTTCGGGTCGGCCTTTTTTGGATACCCCTCAATTACCCTTAGGGCAACGGCAGTCGGGTCACTCCGCCGCAAACGGACTGGGTGCGGCATAAGGGGTTGGTAGGGGTACACCTGCGTGAGTCATCTGTCTATCGTCGGGGGAATGCAGAAGCTTGCCGGAAGAAGTCACCCGGCCGTGTCGGGCGCCGAATGATAGAGGAATTGCTGCCCGCACCGATGGCCGCCGCCGAGGCGTTCGGCGACCCCGCCGTCCCGCCCGTGCTGTTCGCCGAGGAGGCCGCACTCGTGGCCCGTTCGGTGCCGGCACGGCAAGCGGAGTTCCGCACGGTACGGGCCTGCGCCCGTGAGGCGCTCGGGCAGCTCGGCTTGGGCCCGGTGCCGATCCTGCCGGGCACCCGTGGCGCCCCCCGATGGCCGGCCTCCGTGGTCGGCAGCATGACGCACTGCGCGGGATACCGCGCGGCTGCCGTCGGTTTCGTCGAGGATGTGGTGACCGTGGGCGTGGACGCCGAGCCCGACCGGCCGCTGCCCGACCAGGACGTCCTGGAGGCGGTGACGATCCCCGAGGAGCGCAGGATGCTCACCGGCCTCGCCGCCCGACGGCCCGACGTGTGCTGGGACCGGCTGCTGTTCAGCGCCAAGGAAAGCGTCTACAAAGCGTGGTACCCCCTCACCGGACGCCCGCTGGACTTCGACGAGGCCCTGATCGAGGTGGATCCGACGGCAGGCAGCTTCTCCGCCCGTCTGCTGGTACCAGGACCGGTGGTGGCCGGCACCCGCCTGTCGGGCTTCGACGGCGCGTGGCTGGCACGCCAGGGACTGGTGGTCACGGCGATCGCCGTGACGAGCGACGCCGTCGGGAGGACGGCATGACATCAAGGAGAACCTTCGTGCGCGAGTCGGAGTCGGGACTGCCCATCGAGCCGGTGTACGGGCCCAAGGCCCTGGCGGACTGGGATGCGGCGGACAAACTGGGTGAGCCGGGCGCGTACCCCTTCACTTGCGGTGTCTACCCGTCGATGTACACGGGCCGACCGTGGACCATGCGCCAGTACGCCGGTTTCGGCACCGCCACGGAGTCGAACGCCCGCTACAAGCAGCTGATCGCCAACGGCACGATGGGTCTGTCCGTCGCCTTCGACCTGCCAACCCAGATGGGCCACGACTCCGACGCCGCGATCGCGCACGGCGAGGTCGGCAAGGTGGGTGTGGCGATCGATTCCGTCGAGGACATGCGGATCCTCTTCGACGGCATCCCGCTGGACCAGGTGTCCACGTCGATGACCATCAACGCCCCGGCCGCGCTGTTGCTGCTCCTGTACCAACTGGTGGACGAGGAGCAGGGCGTCAGCGCCGACAAGCTGACGGGCACGATCCAGAACGATGTGCTGAAAGAGTACATCGCGCGGGGGACATACATCTTCCCGCCCAAGCCGTCCCTGCGGCTGATCGCGGACATCTTCAAGTACTGCCGGGCCGAGATCCCGAAGTGGAACACGATCTCGATCTCCGGCTACCACATGGCCGAGGCGGGTGCCTCGCCCGCGCAGGAGATCGCCTTCACCCTCGCCGACGGCATCGAGTACGTCCGCACGGCGGTCGCGGCCGGGATGGACGTCGACGACTTCGCGCCGCGCCTGTCGTTCTTCTTCGTCGCCCGTACGACGCTCCTCGAGGAGGTCGCCAAGTTCCGCGCGGCGCGCCGGATCTGGGCGCGAGTGATGCGGGACGAGTTCGGCGCGAAGAATCCCAAGTCGTGGATGCTGCGCTTCCACACGCAGACGGCAGGCGTCCAACTGACCGCGCAGCAGCCGGAGGTGAATCTGGTCCGGGTGGCGGTGCAGGGCCTCGGAGCGGTGCTCGGCGGCACGCAGTCGCTGCACACCAACTCCTTCGACGAGGCCATCGCGCTGCCCACGGACAAGTCCGCCCGCCTTGCACTGCGCACCCAGCAGGTCCTGGCCTACGAGACGGACGTCACCGCCACGGTCGACCCCTTCGCCGGCTCCTACGTCATCGAGAAGATGACCGACGACGTTGAGGCAGCGGTGCTGGAGCTGATGGCGAAGGTGGAGGAGCTGGGCGGCGCGGTGGCGGCCATCGAGCACGGTTTCCAGAAGAGCGAGATCGAGCGCAGCGCGTACCGCATCGCCCAGGAGACCGACTCCGGCGAGCGGGTCGTGGTCGGCGTCAACCGCTTCCAGCTCGACGACGAAGAGCCGTACGAGCCGCTGCGCGTCGACCCCGCCATCGAGGCACAGCAGGCCGAACGCCTAGCCGGACTTCGCGCCGAGCGCGACCAGGGCGCGGTGGACGCGGCCCTGGCGGCCCTGAGGAAGGCGGCGGAGGGCGAGGACAACGTCCTCTACCCGATGAAGGACGCGCTCAGGGCTCGCGCGACGGTGGGCGAGGTGTGCAACGCGTTGCGGGAGATCTGGGGCACCTACGTCCCCGCTGACGCAGCGTAAAAGCGGACAACCCATTCGAAGGAGCTCCTGTGCCGCACGAACCCCTCCGTGTCGTCGTGGCGAAGCCCGGCCTCGACGGCCACGACCGCGGTGCCAAGGTCATCGCACGTGCCCTGCGGGATGCCGGAGTCGAGGTCATCTACACCGGACTGCACCAGACACCCGCGCAGATCGTGGCCACCGCCATCCAGGAGGACGCCGACGGGATCGGCCTGTCCGTCCTCTCAGGCGCCCATATGACCCTCTTCCCCGAGGTCGTCGATCTGCTCCGACAGGCCGACTCCTCGGACATCACCGTCTTCGGCGGAGGGATCATTCCCGACGCCGACATCCCGCCTCTGCTGGAACGGGGAGTGGCCGCTCTCTTCACACCTGGCGCCTCGCCACAGCAGGTCGTCGAGTGGGTGACGACGAAGATGCGCCCGCAGCGCGGCGCCCGCGGCATCGGCGCTTCGGTGGGCTGAGGCGGCGCCTCGACATCGTGGACGGCGGCGGGACGATGTCGCCGACGTCGGTGGTCACCGGGACCACGCCGCAGACGAGACCGGGCGTCCTGCGTGCCGTGACCTCGAACCGGTCCCCGTCGGCGCTCTCCAGCGCCTGGGTGAGATAGGCGGCGCCGGGCTGCACACGGCGGGCCTGTTCGGTCCCGTCCTTGTCGTAGGTGAAGCCGTTGAGGAGAACGGCCCGTCCGATGCCTGGACCGAGCCGGTCGCGCTGCTTCTTGGGCAGCTCGCCGAGCGCCTGCTGCAGGGCGACGAGCTGGGCGGCCTCCGTCGCCTCGTCGCCGTCGGCAAGTCTTCTCCCGGCTTGTCCGAGCCGGGAGACGATCCGCGGTACGGCTGCCGTGTCGTCGCGGCGGACCAGACAGTCCGAGAGCGCCCGCGCGCAAATGGCGAACGTGGCCGACCAGGCGACACGAGCTCTGGGCCCGCATCACCATGTCACCACAGACGTACGCCAGATTCTGGCCTACTGGTCTGCAGACGCCGGAACCGCAGGCTGACAGGCCACCCGGCTGTCGTCCGGGGGCAGGGAGTCCGGACAGCTGGAACACGCCCTGGGGTATCCCTCCTCAGAAGGCCCGTCCTTGGGCAGTCTGGCGTACATGCTCCTGGTCGACGGCTTCGCGGCAGCTTGGTTCGCGCAGATCGCGCTGGTGAGAAGCCCGCTCACCACGGCGCACGATTTTGTTGAGGGTCTTCGAGTCAAAGGCATGCCCATGTACAGTGAACAAAGCCCTTGACCTGCAGAAAGCTGGCAGGGAGCCGTCTTCCAGGAGTCCAAAGTGCTGCGAACTCTGTTCAAGTCCAAGATCCACCGAGCCACCGTCACCCAGGCCGACCTGCACTACGTCGGTTCGGTGACCATCGACGCCGATCTGCTGGACGCCGCCGACCTGCTGCCCGGTGAGCTCGTTCACATCGTGGACGTCACGAACGGTGCCCGGCTGGAGACGTACGTCATCGAGGGCGAGCGGGGTTCCGGCGTGGTCGGGATCAACGGGGCCGCCGCTCACCTCGTCCACCCCGGTGACCTGGTGATCATCATCAGCTACGCCCAGGTCACCGACGCCGAGGCGCGGTCGCTGAAGCCGCGGGTCGTGCACGTGGACGGCGACAACCGTATCGTCGCCCTGGGCGCCGATGCGTCCGAGCCGGTACCGGGCTCGGACCAGGAACGCAGCCCGCAGGCCGTGTCGGCCTGACGTACCGAACCTGCGCGGACGAGGAGCGTGGCCGTGAGCGACATCGAGATCCGTGACGAGCGGGCGGCGGGCCGTCTGGAGGCGGTCGCAGGCGGTGAGGTCGTCGGGCGTATCGAGTACTTCGTGCTGGACGAGCCCGAGCGCGCCCTCGTCCCCGTGCACACCGTCGTCGAGCCGGCCCACGAGGGCCGGGGCGTCGCGGGCTCGCTGGCACGTGAGCTGTACGCCGGCGCGCGGCGCGAGGGCGTCGCCGTCGCCCCGCTGTGTTCGTACGTCACGAAGTGGGCCGAGCGCCACCCGGACGAGGCACCCGTGGCCGGTCCCGAGCTGCTGCGTGCGGCGAGGGAGTGGCTCGCGGCGCATCCCGGGCGGTTCTGAACCGGGGATGGCGAGGATCACGAGCAACCACGACGAAGGGGCCGCGCGTGCTGGCGCTGCTGCACACCTCGCCCGTTCACGTCCCGGTCTTCGACGCCCTGCGTGACGAGGCGCACCCGGGTCTGGAACTGCGGCACCACGTCGACGCCGAGCTGCTGGAGCGGGCGCGGCGCGAGGGGCCGGAGGCGGTGACGGATGCCGTACGGGCCGTGCTGCGGCAGGCCGTCGCAGAGGGGGCACGGGCCGTTCTGTGCACGTGCTCGACCCTCGGTGGTGTCGCCGAGGCAGCCGCCGGCCGGGCAGGGGTGCCGGTGCTGCGGGTCGACCGGCCGATGGCCGCCGCCGCGGTGGCCGCCGGCTCACGTGTCGTCGTCCTCGCCGCCCTGGAGAGCACGCTCGCGCCGACGACGGCACTGATCGGAGAGGAGGCCCGGAGGGCCGGCCGCTCCGTCGAGGTGCGTCCCCTCCTGGTCGACGGCGCCTGGCCGCGGTTCGAGGCCGGGGACACCGAGGGCTACCTGCGGCTGGTGGCCGAGGCCGCCGACGCCGTGACCGGCGCGGACGTGATCGTCCTGGCCCAGGCGTCCATGGCGCCGGCCCGGGCGGCGACCAGGTCCGCGGTCCCGGTGCTGGCCAGCCCCGCGCCCGGCCTGGCCGCCGGGGCGGCGGCCGCACGTCTCGGGTAGTACTCTTCCGCCGCCGTGTCACCCGGGATGGTGGGCCACCTGGGCCCGGCCGTTCCTGCGGGGGAGTGAGTGAGGGGACGGCCGTCGGGTAGGCGGGGGACAAGTCCAGAGCCGATGTCGACCGACTGGCCGGAGGACAGCGTCATGACGAACCCGTATCCGGATCCCGTTCCACCAGGGCCCACCCCGGGACCCGCACCCGGTCCGGACCCGGAGCCACAGCCACACCCGGTGCCGCCGCCGGGCCCCGCCCCGACACCTCTGCCTCCGCCCGGCCCGGGTCCGGAGCCGGCGCCCCCGCCTCCGGGCCCGCAGCCGACCCCGCCGCCCCCGCACCCCGGTCCGCCCGAGCCCTCCCCGTCGCCGATCCCGCCGGGGCCGGAGCCGGTGCCCAACCCGGAACCGGGACCACCGCTCACCTGAGCCGCGGGCAACGGCCGCACGAACGGAAGGAGGGTACTGGGGGGGGGGGGGGGGGGGGGGGAGCCGCCCCCCCCCCGCCCCCCCCACCCCCCCCCCCCCCCCACCCCCCCCGGTGGGTGAACACATCCAAAGAAAAACACG
>NZ_JBVJVN010000023.1:0-104995 GCF_055603605.1 Streptomyces sp. NPDC037271 | reverse complement strand
CCCCTCCCCGCCCCCGCGGGTGCGGAATCTGTTCCCCACCCCGAACCGGAACCCACCCCCCCCTGAATCCGCGAAAAACGCCACAAAAAAGGGGGGGGGGGGGGTGGTGGTGCCCCCCCCCCCCCCCCCCCCCCCCCAGTAGCCGGCGCTCGCTCACCGCGCTGCCCGCCCGCCCGTTACCCGCCTGGTACGCCTACGCGGTGACCTCAGACCGGTCCCCGCCCCACAGCGTGTGGAACGCACCGTCCCGGTCGGTCCGCCGGTACGTGTGCGCCCCGAAGAAGTCCCGCTGCCCCTGAGTCAGCGCGGCCGGCAGCCGCTCCGCGCGCAGGGCGTCGTAGTAGGCGAGGGCCGCGGCGAAGCCTGGTGTCGGGACGCCCTGCCGGGTCGCGGCGACGATGACCTCGCGCCAGTCGTCCTGGGCGTCGGCGATCTCCTGCGCGAACGTCCCGTCCGACAGCAGGCTCGGCAGGTCCGGCCGGGCGTCGTACGCGGCGCGGATGCGGTCCAGGAAGGCCGCGCGGATGATGCAGCCGCCGCGCCACAGTGCGGAGACCGCGCCCAGGTCGATGTCCCAGCCGTACTCCTCGCTGCCCGCCGCGATCTCGTGGAAGCCCTGCGTGTACGACACGATCTTCGACGCGTACAGCGCCTGCTCGACGCGGTCGGCGAAGGCGGCCGCCTCCGATTCGCCGAGCGGCGACGCCTTCGGGCCCGCCAGGCCGCGTGAGGCCTCCCGCAGCGCCGCGTGCCCGGACAGGGAGCGGGCGAAGACCGCCTCCGCGATGCCGGACACCGGAACGCCCAGGTCCAGCGCGATCTGCACCGTCCAGCGGCCCGTGCCCTTCTGCTCCGCCCGGTCGGCCACCACGTCCACGAACGGCTCCCCCGTCGCCCCGTCCACGTGCGACAGCACCTCCGCCGTGATCTCGATCAGGTACGAGTCCAGGCGGCCGGTGTTCCAGGTGCGGAAGATGTCCGCGATCTGCGCGGGGGAGTACCCGGCGACATCGCGCAGCAGCTGGTACGCCTCGCCGATCAGCTGCATGTCGGCGTACTCGATGCCGTTGTGCACCATCTTCACGAAGTGTCCGGCGCCATCGGGACCGACGTGCGTGACACAGGGCGTCCCGTCCGCCGCCTTCGCGGAGATCTTCTCCAGCATCGGGCCGAGCGAGCCGTACGACTCCCTCGAGCCGCCCGGCATGATGCTCGGGCCGTGGAGCGCGCCCTCCTCGCCGCCGGAGACGCCGGTGCCGACGAAGTGGATGCCCTGCTCGCGCAGTTCGCGTTCCCGGCGCCGGGTGTCCGCGAAGTGGGCGTTGCCCCCGTCGATGATCATGTCGCCGGGTTCCAGCAGCGGCGCGAACTCCTGGATCACCGCGTCTGTCGGGTCACCGGCCTTCACCATGATCACCAGGCGTCGTGGCCGCTCCAGCGCGGCCACGAACTCCTTGGCGGTCTCGGTCGCGACGAAGTCGCCCTCGCGCCCGAACTCCTCCACCAGCGCGTGCGTGCGCGACGCGGTCCGGTTGTGCAGCGCCACCGTGTAGCCGTTGCGGGCGAAGTTGCGGGCGAGGTTGCGGCCCATGACCGCGAGACCCGTGACGCCGATCTGCGCTGTAGTGCTCATCGAGTTGGCTCCTGGTGACCTTGGTGGGGGCGATGCCCTGTGTCGGTGTCTGCCTCTGTGCGCTTGTGCGTCCGTACGCCCGTGTCCTGTGCGTCCGTACGCCCATGCCGTGTGTGTCTGTGCGCCTGTGCCTTGTGTCCTGTGCGTCCGTGCGCCGGTGCCTCGTGTGTCTGTGCGCCGGGATGCCTGTGTGTCCGTGGCGCCGGTCGTGCCCGCCAGTATCGCCGGTTTCGCCGCACGACCATCCTGACGTGCCGGTCCGCAGGTCGCACGTTCTGGACCGGCGGACTCCAGTACGGGCCGGAGGGGTCCGGTGCCTCAGCCGGAGGACGGCGCATTCGGCCAACGGGGGGTCTTTCCCGGCCACTTGGCGTGACCAACCGGCCGATTGCCGTCTTGTCCTGGCCTGTTCGCAGCGCTTACTTTTGCCCCTCCTGACGCAATGTCGAGGGGGATATCCATGGCCGTACGCGGCCGGCACCGCCGGTATCAGCCGAACAGGATCAACCGCGCCTCACTGACCGTCACCGCCGGCGGTGCGGGACTGGCGCTCCCGCTCATCGGTACCGGCACGGCGCAGGCGGCCGACGTGGAGACCTGGGACAAGGTCGCCGCCTGCGAGTCCACCAATGACTGGGACATCAACACCGGCAACGGCTACTACGGCGGGCTGCAGTTCACCCAGTCCACCTGGGAGGCGTTCGGCGGCACCCGGTACGCCCCGCGCGCGGACCTGGCCACCAAGGACCAGCAGATCGCCGTCGCCGAGAAGGTACTCGACGGCCAGGGACCCGGTGCCTGGCCGGTGTGCTCGCAGCGGGCCGGACTGACCCGGGGCGGTGACACGCTGGACATCCGGCCGGCCGGGGACGCGAAGGCCGGGAAGAGTCCGGAGCGGGCCACCGGGAAATCGGCCGGGAAGCCCACTGGGAAGTCCGCCGGGAAGTCCGACTCCATGAAGGACGTCCAGCCCCAGACCACCCCGCAGTCCCGGGCCGGGAAGGCCAAGATGTACACGGTGGTCACCGGCGACACCCTGTCCGGCATCGCCGACGCACAGCAGGTCCGGGGCGGCTGGCAGCGGCTGTACGACGCCAACCGCGGCTCGATCGGCGCGGATCCCGACGTGATTCTTCCGGGCCAGCACCTGAAGTTGCGTGGCGAGGGGACCGCTACGGCGTCCCGCGGCGAGTCGGGGACGGCCGCGAAGCCCAAGACGAAGGCGACCGGACAGTCGCCCGCCAAGCAGTCGCCCGCCAAGCCGCAGCAGAAGCAGCCGAAGAAGTCGTCTCCGGACAGCGGCAAGGCCAAGAACAACAAGGCAGACAAGGCGGAGAAGGCGTCCAAGGCGGACAAGGCCACCACCCGCCACAGCTTCGTCGCCCCCGTCGACGCTCCCACCGGCACGCCGTACCACCAGGCGGGCTCCTCCTGGTCGAAGGGCTACCACACCGGCGTCGACTTCCCCGTCGCCACCGGCACCTCGGTGAAGTCGGTCGCGGCCGGCCAGGTCGTCAGCGCGGGCTGGGGCGGCTCCTACGGATACCAGGTGGTCGTCCGGCACGGCGACGGCCGGTACTCCCAGTACGCGCACCTCTCGGCGATCTCCGTGAAGGACGGCCAGTCGGTGGGCGCCGGACAGCGCATCGGCCGCTCGGGCTCCACCGGCAACAGCACGGGCCCGCATCTGCACTTCGAGGTGCGGACGGGGCCCGGCTTCGGTTCGGACGTCGACCCGGTGGCGTACCTGCGGGCCGGCGGGGTCAGGATCTGATCCGCACCCGATGCCGGCCGAGAACGGGCGGCGGGACGAACGGGCCACCGTAGAAGGGGCCGTAGGAGAGCGGCGCGTCGTCGCTCTCCGCCGGTTCCCGGGCCTCGTACGTCTCCTCGGCGGGGACGGTGTCCGGCACCTGCGAGGACACCGGCCGCCGTGGCCCGGGCACGCAGACCTTGTCGGGCAGCGGGGTGACCCGCTGCCCGGCCTCTTCCCGCGCAGGCGTGTCCTCGCCCGGCTCCGGCCCTGGTCCGGGAGGCGTCGCAGGGGCCTCGTCGCCGGCGGGCGCCGGGGCTTCCCCGGCGGCCTCCCGCGCGATCCGTTCCGTCGTCAGCAGGATGAGCCCGCCCGCGGCCACCACGCCGCAGCTCAGGGCGAGCGCGGTGCCGGTCGTGCCGTAGCGGAAGGTTTCACCGAACATCGTGATGCCGACCGCGGCGGCCACCACCGGGTTCACCACCGTCAGCGTGGCCAGCGGAGCTGCCAGACCGGCGCCCCGGTAGGAGGCCTGCGACAGCAGCATGCCGGCCGTGGCGAGCACGCCGATCACGGCCAGGGACGGCAGGTCGGCGGCTGAAACACCACCGGTCCAGTCGACCGCGACCGTCTTGGTGAAGACGGAGGACATGCCGAAGGCTATGCCGGACGCGGTCGCCAGCAGGATGCTGCGCACCGCCGGGTGCCGGTGCACGGCCCGACCGGCGATCATCAGGGCCACGACCACACCACCGGTGACGACGGACGCCCCGATCCGCTGCTCCGTGTCCAGTGACTGCGCGTCGGACGCGCCGACCAGGGACAGCAGACCCGCGAGACCGACCGTCGCCATGAGCGCGCCCCGCCAGGCCGTCGCGCCGGCCTTGCGGCCCACGAACAGCGCTGCCATGGGCAGGGCGAACACGATGGTGAGCGCGCCCAGCGGCTGCACCAGGCTCAGCGGACCGAGGGCGAGGGCCACGACGTGCAGGAGGCCACCGAGGCCGTTGAGTCCGACCGCCGCCCACCAGCCGGGCCGGCGCAGCGGAGCGTACTGAGCACCCGGGGAGGACGCCGCGACCTGCTCCTGCACGATCGCTCCGCCCGCGTACGCCACGGCGGAGACGAGCGAGAGCAGCACGGACAACGCGAGGGCGCTCATCGGCTGCTCCTCTGCGTGAGGCGGGGGCCCTGGGCCCGGCGCGGCGAACGGTCGTCTTCCATGGACAACACGATGCCGTCTCCGCGTCTTCCCGTCGTCGTCCCTGAGCACTCATTGGGTCATACTGCCGATGGAGTAGGACGGCGGTGCCGTCCTCCCCAGGGTGGGCGACTTCAGGTGGGGGCCCCTGACCCGGGCCCCCCAGGGGCCTTGGTACTACTGCTCTTCGTGGACCTCGACCCCGGCCTCGCCGCCCTCCGCCCGCTGGGCGGCTTCTCCGTCCTGCACGCGTCCCCGCACCCGTCGCGGCCGTCGCCGACGCGGCCGCTCCCCACCCTCGCACACGCCTACGCGCCGGGACACGCGCCGGGGCACGGAGACGCGACGCCGGACGCGCGGGCGCAGGTTCGGATCCAGATGCGGGAGGACCCACTGGCCTTCCGCGTCCAGAAGGTCGCCGCCGCACTCCGCGTCCCCGAGACCCGCGTCGCCGCCTCCGTGGCCCATCAGGGGCTCGCGGCCCGCCTGTGGTCGGTGACGCTGGGGTGCGCCGCCCTCTACGGCGGCGTCCCCGACCTCGCCCCGCCGCTGCTGCGCTGGGACCCCGACGCCACCGCCCCCGACGACCTGTGGCTCGCCGGGGTACGCCCCCTGCCGGGCGACGTCGCCGCGATCGCGGAGCTCGTGCTCCACGGCCATCTGGTGCCGCTGACGGCGGCCCTGCACGCCCGCTACCGCGTCGCGACCGGGCTGCTGTGGGGCAACGCCGCCTCCGCGCTGGCCGGCGCCGGCCGGGAACTGGACCGCTGGGCCCGCCGCCACGGCCGCGGGGACACCGCCGCCCGCGCCCGTTCCCTGACCACCGGTCTGCTCGCCCACCCCCTGCTCGCCGGGACCGGCGTCCTCACCGGCACCGCGTTCCGGCGCCGCAGCTGCTGCCTGTACTACCGGGCGCCCGGCGCAGGGGTCTGCGGCGACTGCTGCTTCTCCCGGCCGCCGGCGTCTCCGCGGTCTCCGCAGCCGACGCGCCCTTCCCCGGGCGGCCCGTCTGAGTGACCATGAAGGGACCAGCCGCCGAGACGGGAGGTTCCGGGTGCGCGTGGGACTGCTGACCCGGGAGTACCCGCCGGACGTGTACGGCGGGGCGGGGGTCCACGTGGAGTTCCTCGCCCGGGAGCTCGCCCGCCTCGTCGACCTGGACGTGCACTGCTGGGGCGAGGGCCGCACCGACGGCGTGCTGCGCCACCGCTCCTGGTCCGCGCTCGACGGCGCCAACGACGCGCTGCGCACGTTCTCCGTGGACATCGCCATGGCCGCCGCCCTCGAAGGCCGCGAACTGGTCCACTCCCACACCTGGTACGCGGCCCTCGGCGGCCACCTCGCCAAGCTCCTGCACGGCGTCCCGCACGTGATGACCGCGCACTCCCTGGAGCCGCTGCGGCCCTGGAAGGCCGAGCAGCTCGGCGGCGGCTACGCCCTCTCCGGCTGGGCCGAGCGCACCGCGGTCGAGAGCGCGGACGCGGTGATAGCCGTGTCCGGCGCCATGCGCGAGGACATCCTCGGCTGCTACCCGGCGCTGGACGCCTCCCGGGTCCACGTCCTCCACAACGGCATCGACACCACCCTCTACCGCCCCGACCCCGGCACCGGCGTCCTGGACCGGATCGGCCTGGACCGCTCCCGTCCGTACGTCCTGTTCGTCGGCCGCATCACCCGTCAGAAGGGCGTGCCCCACCTGCTGCGCGCCGTACGGGGCATCGATCCGGCCGCGCAGATCGTGCTGTGCGCCGGCGCCCCGGACACCCCCGGGATCGACCAGGAGTTCCGCGACCTCTTCGCCGAACTGAGCCGCGCCCGGGAGGGGGTGCACTGGATCCCGCGCATGCTGCCGCGCCCGGAGGTGATCCAGCTGCTGACCCATGCCGCGGTCTTCGTCTGCCCCTCGGTGTACGAGCCCCTCGGCATCGTCAACCTGGAGGCGATGGCCTGCGGTACGCCGGTGGTCGCCTCCGAGGTCGGCGGCATCCCCGAGGTCGTGGCGGACGGCGAAACGGGGGTCCTCGTCCCCAAGGACGGCGACGGCGACGACGTCTTCGAGGCGGGCCTCGCCCGGGCACTGGACTCCCTCCTCGGCGCCCCGGAGGCCGCCCGGAGGATGGGCGAGGCGGGCCGGCAGCGCGCGGTGGAGGAGTTCGGCTGGGACGCGGTCGCCCGCCGCACCGTCCGGCTCTACGAGGAGATCCTCAAGCAGGCTTGAGGCCGCCCCGCCCGGGGCGGCCAGGGGTGAACGAGGGTGAGGGGAGCGGCCATGCGTCGTGGAGGTCCTTCGGTGCTCGGGATCGTGCTGGCGGGCGGGGAGGGCAAGCGCCTGATGCCCCTGACCGCGGACCGCGCCAAACCCGCGGTCACCTTCGGCGGCACGTACCGGCTGGTCGACTTCGTGCTGTCCAACCTGGTCAACGGCGACATCCTGCGGATCTGCGTCCTCACGCAGTACAAGTCGCACTCTCTGGACCGGCACATCACCACCACCTGGCGGATGTCCAGCCTGCTCGGCAACTACGTCACCCCCGTCCCCGCCCAGCAGCGCCTGGGCCCGCGCTGGTACCTGGGCAGCGCCGACGCGATCCTGCAGTCCCTGAACCTGGTCCACGACGAACAGCCCGAGTACGTCGCGGTCTTCGGCGCCGACCACGTCTACCGGATGGACCCGCGCCAGATGCTCGCCCAGCACATCGAGTCCGGCGCGGGCGTGACCGTGGCCGGGATACGGGTGCCGCGCACCGAGTCGTCGTCCTTCGGGGTGATCACCCCGGGCTCCGACGGCCGGACCGTCACCGGCTTCCTGGAGAAGCCCGCCGACCCTCCCGGGCTGCCCGGCGACCCCGAGCGCGTCTTCGCCTCGATGGGCAACTACGTCTTCACCACCAAGGCCCTCGTCGAAGCCCTGCACCGCGATGCCGAGGACGAGGACTCCGTGCACGACATGGGCGGTTCCATCCTGCCCCGGCTCACCGACCGGGGCGAGGCAGCGCTGTACGACTTCAGCGCCAACCACGTGCCGGGGGAGACCACCCGGGACCAGGGGTACTGGCGGGACGTCGGCACCCTCGACGCCTACTACGACGCCCACATGGACCTGATCGCCGAGCGGCCTGCCTTCAACCTCTACAACCGGGACTGGCCGATCTACACCCACTCCGCGCAGCTGTCGCCCGCGCGCTTCAACGCCGGCGGCATCGCGGGCGAGTCGATCGTCAGCGCGGGCTCTCTGGTCCGCGGGCAGGTCACCCGGTCGGTGCTCTCGCCGGGCGTGGTGGTCGACCCGGGAGCGGTCGTGCAGGGCTCGGTGCTGCACGACAACGTGCACATCGGCCGGGGAGCGGTCGTGCGCGGGGCTGTGCTGGACAAGAACGTGGACGTGCCGCCGGGGGCGACGATCGGCGTCAACCCGGAGCGGGACGCCGAGTTGTACACCGTCTCCAAGGGTGGCGTGATCGCGCTGGGCAAGGGGCAGCGGGTGGTGTGACGAACGGGTGACGACCGGTCGACTGCTGTGGGGGCGGCCCCGGGGCGTGCGAGGTGCGCGATACGCGCGACACATCCGGGACCGTTGTCATGTCCCTGGACGCCACGCGCAATCCGTGCTGTCATGCCTCTGCACCTCGCTGTTACATCGATGTATGACATCGATGTCCTGAGCCATCAGCCACCACCCGTTCTCGAGGAGAGGGTCAGTGCGCACCAAACGACTCAGAGACCGACTGGCACTACTGCTCGCCGCCGCACTCGGCGTCACCGGACTCGCCGCCGTGCCGCACGCGAGCGCGGCGGACGACGCCGCCGCGGAGATCCACGGGCTGAAGGGCGAGTACTACACCCACTCGGCCCCCGGCGCCTTCGACTTCCACGAACTCAAGGCCACCGGATTCGACCCGCAGCTCGACTTCAACACCCTGGAGCCGCGGCTGGCCTTCGCCACCGGGCAGTCGGACGACGTCAGCGTCCGCTGGACCGGCAAGCTGGTGCCGGAGAAGACCGGTGCCCACACCTTCTCGGTCATCGGCGACAACGGCTTCCGCCTCTGGATCGGCGGACAACTCGCCATCGACCACTGGGTCGACGACTGGGACCGTGAGCAGACCGCCGAGCCCATCGAGCTGACGGCCGGTCAGCCCTACGACATCAAGCTGGAGTACTTCGAGCACTACGGCGGCTCCAACCTGCACCTGCGCTGGACCGAGCCCGGTGGCAGCAAGGAGCCGGTCCCGCAGTCGGCGTTCCGCCTGCCCGACGGCTTCGACTACGACGGCGCGACGGCGACCACCGTCCAGTCCACCGGCCGCACCCTCAAGCTCGACTTCCCGCGCCCGCTCGCCGCGGCCCCGGCCGGTCTCACCGACCACCTCGAAGCGGTGATCGGCGGCGCCCAGTGGCCGCTCGGCGAGGCGAAGGTCGACCCCGCCGACCCGACCGCCCTCCTCGTCGCCCTCGACCAGCCGGTCGTCGGCAACAAGGACGGCGACGCGCCCGGCACCGCCGACGTCCGCTACGACGGTGAGGGCGGCCTCACCGATGCCGCGGGCAACGTTGTCAACGCCTTCTGGAGCAGTGGCGGCAACAAGTCCACCCACGAACTGCGCACCGACTGGGCCGACGAGGTGGGCCCGGACAACGCCCTCCCGGAGTACCCGCGTCCGCAGCTGACCCGCGACGACTGGCGGAACCTCAACGGCCGCTGGCAGTTCGCCGCCGCCGAGGCCGGCGAGCAGCCGCCGGTGGGCAAGAACCTGAAGGAGCGCATCCTCGTCCCGTACCCGGTGGAGTCCCAGCTCTCCGGCATCCAGCGGCACGAGGACCGCATGTGGTACCGCCGCACCTTCACCGTGCCCCGCGACTGGCACATCGGCCGCGGCCAGCGCCTCAAGCTCAACTTCGGTGCCGTGGACTGGCAGTCCGAGGTGTACGTCAACGGCGTCAAGGTCGCCGACCACAAGGGCGGTTACGACAAGTTCAGCGCCGACGTCACCGACGCGCTCAAGCCCGGCCGCACCCAGGAACTGATCGTCGGCGTCTACGACCCGACCGACGCGCGGGGCGCCGAGAACCCGCCGGTCGGCAAGCAGAGCCTGGACCCGAGCGGCATCTGGTACACACCCAGCTCCGGCATCTGGCAGACGGTCTGGATGGAGCCGGTCGCCCGGGACCACGTCGACTCGCTGAAGCTGACCCCGCACATCGACGGGGAGGCGGGCACCCTGACCGTCGAGCCGAAGGGCGTGCGCGACGGCGTACGGGTCCGCGCGACGGCGTACGCCGGACACCGCAAGGTCGCCACGGCGAGCGGACGCACCGGCGAGCCGCTGACGCTGAGGATCCACGACCCGCGCCTGTGGTCGCCCGACGACCCGTTCCTGTACGACCTGAAGGTCACCGTCGGACACGACCGCGTCGAGAGCTACTTCGGGATGCGTTCCATCGCCGTCGAGAAGGTGAACGGCGTGCCGCGCACGATGCTCAACGGTGAACCGGTCTTCATGATGGCCACCCTCGACCAGGGCTTCTGGCCGGACGGCCTGCACACCGCGCCCACCGACGAGGCCCTCGCGCACGACCTGAAGCTGCACAAGCAGCTCGGCTTCAACTCCGTGCGCAAGCACATCAAGGTCGAGCCGGACCGCTGGTTCTACTGGGCCGACAAGCTGGGTCTGATGGTGTGGCAGGACATGCCCTCGATGACGCCGGGGGTGAACCCGAACGCCGCCTCCCGGGCCGAGTTCGAGCGTGAGATGAAGGAGATGATCGACGAACACATCAGCCACCCGTCGATCATCATGTGGGTCACCTTCAACGAGGGCTGGGGCCAGTACGACATCAAGCGCGTCGCCGAGCAGGCCAAGGCCTGGGATCCGACCCGCCTCGTCAACAACCAGTCGGGCCTGAACCTCGGGGCCGACGGAGGCGCCGGCGACATCATGGACGAGCACGGCTACCCGAGCCCCGCCCTGCCGCCCTCGCCGGACGGCGAACGCGCCCTGGTCAGCGGCGAGTACGGCGGCCTCGGTCTCGCGGTGCCCGGACACGCCTGGTCCGTGCAGCAGTCGTACGTCGACGTCGACCCCCAGGCCTACACCGACGGCTACCTCACCAAGCTCGACGAGGTGCGCGCCCTGGTCTGCCGGGGAAGCAACGGCGCCGTCTACACCCAGATCTCGGACGTCGAGGGCGAGCTCAACGGCCTGACGACCTACGACCGCAAGGTCCTCAAGCCGGACGTCGAGCGGGTGAAGGCCGCCCACGAGGCCCTGATCCACGACGCGTCCCAGCCCACCCCGGCGGGGTGCCCGGCCGGCTGAGCCCGCGCACGGCATCCCCGTACGGCATCCCGCACGACACCGCAGACTATCCGGAGGGCACCGCACACGGGAGGCATCCGGCGTCTGCGCCTGTGCGTGGCCGGGGTGGTGGCAGCGTCCGCGCTGGTCACCGCCCCGGCGGCCCGGGCCGCACAGCCGCCCACCAGCACCTCACCGACCTGGTGAACCCGTTCGTCGGGACGGAGAACGAGGCTGCCCCGACCGTCACGGCGCCCGGCACCTCGGACACCGACCGCTATGTCCCGTCGGCCCGCGCCGACGGCGCGGCCTACGACCGGACCTGCCTGACGGCCGACGCCCTGCGCTCCTTCCGGTCGCCCGGGTCCACGGTCGGCCCGCAGCCGTCCGGGTGGGGAACCCCCGCGGCGGCGGCGCCGCCACCCCCTGACCTGAGCACAGACACCCCATGAGTCCCTGGAATCCCGCCCTTCACACAGGGGTGGGACTTTAATCTGTTGTTAACTGTGCGTAGCCTGATCGTACTTGACCGTAATCGGCAGAGGGCGATTGACTGCTTGTCCATCCGTCGTCCATGCGTCGTCCTTGCGAGGCAAGCCCTTGACTCCCGACCCGCTCGCTCCCCTCGACCTCGCGTTCTGGAACATCGAGTCCGCCGAGCACCCCATGCACCTCGGCGCGCTCGGGGTGTTCACGGCCCACTCGTCCACGGCGGGCGCCCACGCGGCGGACCTGCTCGCCGCCCGCGCCCCCTCCGTGCCCGGACTGCGGATGCGGATCCGGGACACCTGGCAGCCGCCGCTCGCCCTGCGGCGGCCGTTCGCGTTCGGTGGCGCCACCCGTGAACCCGATCCCGGCTTCGACCCGCTCGACCACGTCCGGCTGCACGCGCCGACGACGGACTTCCACGCCCGGGCGGGCCGCCTCATGGAGCGCCCGCTGGAGCGGGGCCGGCCACCGTGGGAAGCGCACGTGCTGCCCGGCGCGGACGGCGGCTCCTTCGCCGTGCTGTTCAAGTTCCACCACGCCCTCGCCGACGGCCTGCGGGCCCTGACCCTCGCCGCGGGCGTCCTCGACCCGATCGACCTTCCCGCGCCCAGGCCCCGCCCCGCGCGGCCCCCGCGCGGTCTCCTGCCGGACGTGCGCGGACTGCCGGGCAGGGTGCGCGGCGCCCTGTCCGACGCGGGCCGAGCCCTCGACATCGGCGCCGCCGCGGCCCTGTCCACCCTCGACGTGCGCTCTTCGGCCGCGCTCACCGCCGGATCCTCCGGCACCCGCCGCACCGCCGGCGTCGCCATCGACCTCGACGACGTCCACCGCGTGCGCAAGGCCGTCGGCGGCACCGTCAACGACGTCCTGATCGCAGTCGTCGCCGGCGCCCTGCGCCGCTGGCTGGACGAGCGCGGCGACGGCAGCGAGGGCGTCGCGCCCCGCGCCCTGATCCCCGTGTCCCAACGCCGCCCGCGTGCCGCCCACCCACAGGGCAACCGGCTCTCGGGCTACCTGATACGGCTTCCGGTCGGCGACCCCGACCCGCTGTCCCGCCTCGGCACGGTCCGCGCGGCCATGGACCGCAACAAGGACGCGGGACCCGGCCGGGGAGCCGGCGCCGTCGCCCTGCTCGCCGATCACGTCCCCGCGCTCGGCCACCGGCTCGGCGGACCGCTGGTCGGACAGGCAGCCCGTCTGTGGTTCGACATCCTGGTCACCAGTGTCCCCCTGCCCAGCCTCGGCCTGCGGCTCGGCGGCCACCCGCTCACCGAGGTCTACCCGCTGGCGCCGCTGGCCCGGGGCCACTCCATGGCGGTGGCCGTCTCGACCTACCGGGGGCAGGTCCACTACGGCCTGGTCGCCGACGCCAAGGCGGTGCCGGACCTCGACCGGTTCGCCCTGGCCCTGGCGGAGGAGGTGGAGACATTGCTCACCGCCTGCGCTCCCTGAGGCGGACGGGTTTGGCTCCGTGCCCCGGCGCCGAATAAAATCCGCTGTTCGAAAGCGGACGCGTCTCGGAGCGCCGCGACGGTGACCAGGGACGGCAGCGGCGATGACGGTGACACAGGACGGTTCGGCGACCACGGACGAGGTGGCGCAGGAGCCCGGGAACGAGGCGGGGTACGGCCCCGGTATCGACCCGGAGCGGCTCGCCGTCTGCCTGAGTGTGCTGGAGGAACTCGACGGACTCGACGTCGACCACCCGGACGCCGTCCGGGTCCGCCGGGCCACCTCGCACATCTACCGGATGGTCAAGCAGCGCCGGCGCCAGGAGCGCCGGGCCGCGAAGACCGCGCACGACAAGGCGGTGACCGAGGCCACCGCCACCGGCTCCGCCGAACGCATCGACGACGAGACCGAAGGCCTCCTGCCCTCCTCCCGCACCGAGGAGGGCAGCATCGCGGGGATACTCCAGCGTCCCCGCTCCTGCTACATCTGCAAGCAGCGGTACACCGAGGTCGACTACTTCTACCACCAGCTCTGCCAGAGCTGCGCCGCCGAGAACCGGGCCCGCCGCGACGCCCGCGCCGACCTCACCGGCAAGCGGGCGCTGCTCACTGGCGGCCGGGCCAAGATCGGCATGTACATCGCGCTGCGGCTGCTGCGCGACGGCGCGCACACCACGATCACGACCCGCTTCCCCAAGGACGCCATCCGCCGCTTCAAGGCGATGGACGACTCCGCGGACTGGATGCACCGCCTGGAGGTCGTCGGCATCGACCTGCGCGACCCGGCCCAGGCCGTGGCCCTCGCCGAGCAGGTCACCGAGCAGGGCCCGCTCGACATCCTGATCAACAACGCGACGCAGACCGTGCGCCGCCTGCCCTCCGCGTACGCCGCGCTCGTCGAGGGCGAGAGCGCCCCGCTGCCGGCCGGTGAGCTCCCCGCCCACCACGTCATCGGCGCCTTCAACTCCGGTGCGGTGGACGGACTGGCCGCGCTGCCCGCGGGTGTCACGGGGCTCGACGCGCAGCAGGTGGCCGACCTCGCCCTGGTCGCCGGCAACGCCAGTGTGGTCCGGCACCGGGAGGGCACCGCCATCGACGCGGGCGGTCTGGTCCCCGACGTCGTCGACACCAACACCTGGGTCCAGACCATCGAGCAGATCTCCCCGGTGGAACTGCTCGAGACGCAGTTGTGCAACTACACCTCGCCGTTCATCCTCATCAGCGCGCTGCGGTCGTCGATGGCCGAGGCCGCGCGCAAGGCGCCCGCGGGGCGCGCCTACGTCGTCAACGTCTCCGCGATGGAGGGCGTGTTCGCCCGCGGCTACAAGGGCGCGGGCCACCCGAACACCAACGCGGCCAAGGCGGCGATGAACATGGTGACCCGGACCAGTGCCCAGGAGATGTTCGACACCGACGGCATCCTGATGACCTCGGTCGACACCGGCTGGATCACCGACGAGCGTCCCCACTACGACAAGCTGCGCCTGGCCGACGCCGGTTTCCACGCCCCGCTCGACCTGGTCGACGGCGCGGCCCGCGTCTACGACCCGATCGTGCGCGGCGAGGCGGGCGAGGACCTGTACGGCGTCTTCCTCAAGGACTACGCACCTGGCAAGTGGTGACCGCGGGGGACTGACGCACCCGGATGGTGATCGCCGGGGATCACCACCCGGCCCGTGGTGATCACGAAGGACCACGCACCCGGCCCGTGGTGATCACGAAGGGCCACCCACCCGGCCCGTGGTGATCGTGGTGACGGGCCGACGGTGTCCCATCTGGAGGCCGCCAGCCGGGCCCCCGGCCACCGTCGGGGCGAACGCCGGTGTGCCCGGCGCGTCGGTCACGCGTACTGCGTGACGTGATCCCGTACAGACCCCGCCGCGCGCCCGCGGCCCGTCGGGGCCACCGCGTGGCCTCCGGGATCCCGGGCGCCCCTCGCGCGCTCGCACGCGAACCCTCCTCAGGGGCGTCTGAAGTCGACGGCGCCGATCCGCGAGTGCCGCGCCGCCGTCAGCTCGAGTATCGTGCGCCAGTCCTCCAGCACCCCGGCGTCGAAGACGGTGGTGCGGGCCTCCTCGTCGGCCTGGCGCAGGCTGGCCAGGTCGTCGTCGTGGGCCCAGGCGTCCGGGTGGGCGTGCCGGCGCACCAGGCGGGCGACGCGTGAGCCGAGCAGCGGCCGCACCGCGTCCGCCGTCCGGCCGGCCGGGTTGCCGGGCCACAGCAGCCGGCCCACGGGCGACACCAGGCCGGCCACTTGGAGTTCCTTGTCGGCGGGGCGGCGCCGGCGCAGCAGCGCGGCGGTCCGCAGTGCGTGTCCGTGCAGGTCCACGGGCTCGCTGCCGTGCTCCGCCGAGGACCGTTCGCCCCGGCAGGCGTACAGCAGGTCCATCAGCTCCTCGACGCTGCGCAGTTCCATGCCTCGGTCCTCCCACGAGACAGCCGTTGCCGACCAGCAGCAGACCATGGCGAGCTTGCGCCGCAGCCAACGGCAACTTAACTGCGCGACCCGCCGCCGACGTCATTCGAAGGTCAGGTCGATGATGTGGGCCGAACGGGTGAGCTGTGAGCGGTGCACAAGCGGGTGAACCGGGGCGAACTGGGGCCAACTGTACGTGGAACGAAGGGCAATGCTTCTCTCATGTTTTGAGCCCCATAGAGCGCACCCCCGCTCATCTGGTTAATCTGGAGCGGATGGACGGCAGTACAAGGGCACTACCCACACCCAAGGTCCGTCATGGGGCAAGCCGGTTCACAACGGCCCGCTCTCGCACGAGTTGCCGGCGCCACCGCGTCCGAACTGCATTCGACCCACACCCGAGCGGGCGCCGGGTGCCGGACAGGAGACTGGCCGACAGGCCCCGAGGGTGACCCGACACATAAGGAGTGCGCGGTGACACCGGAGACGACGACGAGTCCAGAGCAACGCCCCGAGGAACGCACCGAGCGCGCGGTCCGCCGGCCCGGAGAGATCGGCAGCCTCGACGTGTGGGCCCGGTCCGCCCCGATCCGACTCGCGGGCTACGAGGAGGACCTCGCCGAGCCCCACATCCTGCCCAGCGTGGACTGACCCGCGCCACCACCCTCAGGACGTGCCGGACGCATGGGCGTGCGAGACTCGCGCCCATGCTGATCAGGGAAGCGACGGCCGACGACTGGCCGCACATCTGGCCGTTCTGGCACCGCATCGTCGCGGCCGGCGAGACCTACGCCTGGGAGCCGGACACGTCCGAGGAGGACGCCCGGGCCCTGTGGATGAACCCCGCCAAACGCGTCTACGTCACGGAGGACGACACCGGCACCGTCGTCGCCTCCGCCTACGTCACCCCCAACTACGGCGGCCCCGCCGCCCGCATCGCGAACGCCGGATTCATGGTCGACCCCGACCGGGCCGGACGGGGCACCGGCCGGGCCCTCGCCGAACACGTCCTGGCCGCCGCCAGGGCCGACGGGTACCGGGGCATGGTCTTCAACGCCGTCGTCGAGACCAACCCCGCCGTAAAGCTCTGGACCTCCCTCGGTTTCACCGTCCTGGGCACGGTGCCGGACGCCTTCGACCACCCGCGGCACGGGCGGGTCGGCCTGCACGTCATGCACCGCGCGCTGTAGGGACCCTCAGGCCGGCGGGGCCGGCCGCCGCCAGGGACGCGGCGCCTCGATCCGCTCCGCACGCTCCGGCGGCGCGGCCTCCGGCCCCGGGAGCCCCACCAGCCGTACGGCGCGGGGGCGCGGGCCCGAGGCGCAGGGTGCCGCACGAGCGAACGGGACCACCGTCGCGGGCCGGCCGGTCAGGTTCCAGGACGGAGTGCAGGGCGAGTACGCCGAGTTGGCCGCCGTGTCCCCCCGCCGGCCCCGCTCGTGCCAGGGCCCGCCCCGGGGGAGCGGTGGGCCGGCGCCGGGGTGGGCAGGACGTCGTACCCGGCCGGGAACGGCGCCAGGCGCCGGCGCGGCCTCCCGGCCCTCGCCGGTGACCGTACCGCTCCCGGGCCTGTCCGGCATTCTGCACGCGATCGGCGTGCGGCTCCCCGCGGCCGAGAGGCCCGGCCCCGCGCACAGGCGGACCGGCGGCCTCGCCGTCCGCACCGGCTGGACGACAGCACCCGCCGCGCCCACGGTCCTGCGGATCACCGCGGCGAGCCCCCGGCGACCCGCGCTCCGCCCTGGAACCACGCGCACGGTGACGACGTACGCCACCGCACCCTCCACCGTGTCCGTCCGCCCGGCGCCCGCCGCGCCCTCGGCGGCTCTGCCGTTGCCGGCGTGCCTGGTTCGCCGGCGGCTTTCCCCCGAGCGGAGCGAGCGCGCCGCACGGTTCGAACCGCGTGCGGTGGGGGAGCTGTACACCACGTCGGAACCCGCCGCCGTGACACACCCGGTACCCCCCGCACCCTCGTCCTCACCCGCCCCCTCAACCACGGAGCGTCCCGCATGCACGACGACCGCGACCTGGTCGAAGCCCGCCTCGAGCGCGTTCTCGACGAGCGCGTCCGCCCTGCCGTGTACCCCGAGTCCGTGCCGCTGGACGTGGCGGTGTGGCACGCGCCCGACGAACCCGTGCCGGTCGCCGAAGGGCTCGCGGCCGAACCCGGTCCCATCGAGGTGGGAGCCCGCTGGGGCGCCCCCTGGGGCACCAGCTGGTTCCGCGTCACCGGAACCGTCCCCGAGGAATGGGCCGGACGGACGGTGGAGGCCGTCCTCGACCTCGGCTTCGACGAGAACATGCCCGGCTTCCAGTGCGAGGGCCTGGTCTACCGGCCCGACGGCACCCCGGTGAAGGGCCTCAACCCGCGCAACCAGTGGGTGCGGATCGCCGCTCCCGCGGAGGGCGGCGAGCAGGTGCGCCTGCACATCGAAGCCGCCTCCAACCCCGTCGTGTTCGGCTACCGCCCCTTCGTGCCCACGCCGCTCGGCGACAAGGACACCGCGGGCAGCGAACCGCAGTACACGCTCACCCGCATGGACCTCGCCGTCCTCGACGAGACGGTGTGGCACCTCGTGCTCGACCTGGAGGTGCTCGGTGAGCTGATGGCCGAACTGCCCGTGGAATCGCCGCGCCGCTGGGAGATCCTGCGGGCCGTGGACAAGGCACTGGACGCCATCGACCTCCAGGACGTCAACGGCACGGCGGAGGAGGCCCGTTCCCGCCTCACCGAGGTACTGTCCGCCCCCGCCGTCCCCTCCGCGCACCGCCTCAGCGCCGTCGGCCACGCGCACATCGACTCGGCGTGGCTGTGGCCGCTGCGCGAGACCGTGCGCAAGGTGGCCCGTACCGCCTCCAACATGACCGCCCTCCTGGCGGACGAGCCGGACTTCGTCTTCGCCATGTCGCAGGCCCAGCAGTGGGCGTGGATCCGCGACCACCGGCCCGAGGTGTGGGCCGGGGTGAAGAAGGCCGTCGCGGACGGCCGGTTCGTGCCGGCCGGCGGCATGTGGGTGGAGTCGGACACCAACATGCCCGGCTCGGAGGCGATGGCCCGGCAGTTCGTGCACGGCAAGCGGTTCTTCCTCGACGAGTTCGGCGTCGAGAACGACGAGGCGTGGCTCCCGGACACCTTCGGCTTCGCGGCCGGACTGCCGCAGATCATCAAGGCGGCCGGCACCAAGTACCTGCTGACGCAGAAGATCTCCTGGTCGCAGACGAACAAGTTCCCGCACCACACCTTCCGCTGGGAGGGCATCGACGGCACCCGGATCTTCACGCACTTCCCGCCGGTCGACACCTACAACTGCTCCATGAAGGGCGGCGAGATCGCGCACGCCGCCCGCAACTTCAAGGACAAGGGCGTCGCCCGGCACTCCCTCGCCCCCACCGGATGGGGTGACGGAGGGGGCGGCACCACCCGCGAGATGATCGCCAAGGCGGCCCGGCTGCGCGACCTCGAAGGCTCGGCGACGGTCGAATGGGAGACCCCGCACGCCTTCTTCGAGAAGGCCGAGGCCGAGAACCCCGAGCCGCCGGTCTGGGTCGGCGAGCTGTACCTCGAACTGCACCGCGCCACCCTCACCAGCCAGGCCAGGACCAAACAGGGCAACCGCCGCAGCGAACACCTGCTGCGCGAGGCCGAGCTGTGGGCGGCCACGGCTGCCGTGCGCACCGGGTTCCCCTACCCGTACGAGGACCTGGACCGGATCTGGAAGACAGTGCTGCTGCACCAGTTCCACGACATCCTGCCGGGCTCCTCCATCGCCTGGGTGCACCGCGAGGCCCGCGCGACCTACGACCGGATCGCCGCCGAGCTGAACCGCATCATCGACGCCGCCCAGCGCGCCCTGGCCGGCGAGGGCGACACCCCGTTGGTCTTCAACGCCGCCCCGCACACCCGGGCCGGTGTCCGGGCGGGAGCCGCCGCGACCCCCGCCACCGAGGGCCGCACCCTCCTCACCCCCCGCCCGGGCGGCGGGTACGTCCTGGACAACGGTCTGCTGCGCGTCGGGATCGACGACCGGGGGCTGGTCGTCTCGGCGTACGACATCGGCGCCGACCGCGAGACGATCGCGCCCGGCGGTGCGGGCAACCTGCTCCAGCTCCACCCCGACGTCCCGAACAAGTGGGACGCCTGGGACGTCGACGCGTTCTACCGCAACACGGCCACCGACCTCACCGACGCGGACGAGGCCGTCCCCGGCGACGACGGCGCGTCGGTGCGGATCGTCCGCTCCTTCGGCTCCTCCCGCGTCACCCAGGTGCTGACGCTCGCACCGGGGGAACGGCGGCTGGAGGTGGACACCGAGGTCGACTGGCACGAGACGGAGAAGTTCCTCAAGCTCGCCTTCCCGCTCGACGTACACGCCGAGCGGTACGCGTCGGAGACCCAGTTCGGGCACTTCCACCGGCCCACGCACACCAACACCAGCTGGGAGGCGGCCAAGTTCGAAGCCTGCAACCACCGCTTCGTCCACCTCGAGGAGCCCGGCTGGGGAGTCGCCGTCGTCAACGACTCGACGTACGGCCACGACGTGACCCGCACCGTCCGCACCGACGGCGACGCCGGTACGACCACCACCGTCCGGGTCTCCCTGCTGCGCGCCCCGCGTTTTCCGGATCCCGAGACCGACCAGGGCGTGCACCGGTTCCGGCACGCGCTGGTGCCGGGCGCGGGCATCGGCGACGCCGTGCGCGAGGGCTGGCGGATCAACCTGCCCGAGCGGCGCGTGACGGGCGCCGGCGAGGTCGCGCCGCTGATCGCGGCCGACCGGGACGCGGTCGTGGTCACCGCCGTCAAGCTGGCCGACGACGGCAGCGGCGACGTGGTGGTCCGCTTCCACGAGGCCCACGGCGGCCGGGCGAGGGCCACCCTGACGGCAGGTTTCCCGGTCGCTGGCGTGGCGGTCACCGACCTGCTGGAACGCCCGCTCGCCGGGGAGGAGGCCGCGGTGGAAGCAGACGGCGACCGGATCGCCGTACGACTGCGTCCGTTCCAGCTGATGACGCTGCGGCTGACGCGCGCGTAGCGCCTCGACGAGGCCCCGGCCCGGCCCGTCGGCCGGGCCGGGGCCTCGTCATGGTCGCCGAGCGGTTCCCGCCAGCCGGGTCGGCGGCAGATACTCCCGCACGTACGTCCGCTCCCAGCACGCGCCCGTCTCCCGCAGCTCCCGCCACGTCGTGTACCGGTAGCGGAACAGCCGGGCGCGGACGAAACGCGGCGGCGCGTCGGGCGGGAACGGGGAGCGGCGCAGCAGCCTCAGCGTCGCCCGGTCGTTCTCCAGCAACCGTTCCACGAAGGTGCCGAACCAGGACGCGGCGTACGAGGGCGACAGCGCGGCGAACCACATCAGCCAGTCGAGGCGCAGGTGGTACGGCGCGAACTGGCGCGGCCAGCGCCGCGGGTCCCCGGGCTTGCCCTTGAACTCGTACTCCCGCCAGTCCCCGTCCTCGCGGGCCACCTCGTCGGCGGTCCCCTCGACCACCACCTCGTAGCGGACCCGGCTGACGGTTCCGAAGGCACCGTAGGTGTTGACCAGGTGGAGCGAGTCGAAGGAGCGGTTCATCACCTGGCCGCGGGAGAGCATGTTGCGGACCGGCCGGTGGCTCAGGAACACCAGCAGCGCCGCCACCGCGAGGACCACCACCTCGTACCAGAGCGGCGCGGCGGCCACGGACGGGGGATCGGCCGGGAACTCCACCGCCGACAGGGCCAGCACGATGGTGATCCAGTTCAGCCAGGAGAAGTTGCCCGACAGCACCAGCCACAGCTGGGTCACGATCATCAGTGCCGCGGCGGCCGTCGCCACGGGCTGCGGCGTGAACAGCAGGAAGGGCACCACGAGCTGGGTGACATGGTTCGCGGCCACCTCGACCCGGTGCGCGGGCCGCGGGAGGTGGTGGAAGAACCAGCTCAGCGGGCCCGGCATCGGCTGGGTCTCGTGGTGGTGGTCCAGGCAGGTCAGCTTCCGCCAGCACTCGTCGCCCCGCATCTTGATCAGCCCCGCTCCGAACTCGACCCGGAACAGCAGCCAGCGCAGCAGGAACAGCACGACGATCGGCGGCGCCACCTCGTCGTTGCCGAGGAACACCGCGACGAAACCGGTCTCCAGCAGCAGCGACTCCCAGCCGAAGGAGTACCAGGTCTGCCCGACGTTGACGATCGACAGATACAGGACCCACGGCACCAGCCACAGCAGCATGGCGCCCCACAGCGGCAGCAGCGAGTCCAGCCCCGCCACCAGCGCCGCCGACACCGCGCAGCCCGCCCACGCCACGGCCGCGAAGAGACGGTCCGAGTAGCGCAGCTGGAACAGGCTCGGCGCCCGTCCGAACGGCACCCGCTCGACGAACCGGGGCACGGGCGTCAGGCCGCGCTCGCCCATCAGCGCACGGAACTGGAGGGCCGCCGTCAGGAACGCGACCAGGTACACGACGGCCAGGGCCCGCTGGAAGACCAGCCGGCTCAGCCAGTAGTCGGGTGCGGTGAACCACTCCACGGCCGCGCTCCTCTCGTACGATAACGCTCGGTGTACCCCGGCCGGCCGGAGGTTTCCCGGAGGCAGGGCCCGGTGGCGGACCAGCAGTCGAAGAATCAGGCGAATCCTGGCAAGGTGGGGCCCATGGCTGATCGGGGAGCGAGTGCCCCGTCACTCCCGGACGACTGGCCCGCCCACCCGGACCCCATCCTGGCGCTCAACCGCATGGGCAGCTTCGACTGGGACCTGGACACGGGACTCTTCCACATGGACGCCCAGGCCTACGAGGTGTTCGACCTGCGCCCCGAGGAGTACGACGGGCGCCCCGAGTCGCTGTCGGCGCGCGTTCCCGCGGCGGAGGGCAGCCGCCTGGACGCCCTGGTCGCCCAGGCCATGAAGGACGGCAGCGAGAACTACGGCACCTACTTCCGCCTGCGCTGCCGCGACGGCACCCTGCGCTGGACCCGCACCCAGGGCTACATCCGCCGCGACGAGACCGGCCGGCCGCGCCGCATCATCGGCATCGTCCGCGACGCCACCCAGGAGGTCGCGGACATCGAGGCCCGCCGCGAGCAGGCCGCACAGGACGAGGCCCGCCGCCGGCTCACCAACGTCGTCCAGCTCGCCACGGCCGCACTCGCGCACGCCCGTACCGTGGACGACGTCATCGACGTCCTGCGGGACACCCACGGCCTCACCCGGCTCGGCGCCGCCAGCCTCGTCATGGGCCTGGTCGAGGCCGACCGCATCCGGCTGGTCGCCGACGGCCCCGACAACAGTTTCGTCCCCGGCACCCGCGTCACCCGGATCGACGAGCCGTACCCGATGAGCGAGGCCGTACGGACCCTCAGTCCCCGCTTCATCGAGTCGCCGGAGGAGTTCGCGGAGCGCTACCCCCGCCTGTGGAAGGACATCACCCACCTCAACATCACCGCGGCCGCCTACCTGCCGCTGATCGCCCAGGCCCGCCCGATCGGCGCGATCGGGCTGCTCTACAGCGACCGGCACGGCTTCTCCGCGGAGGACCGCAACGTACTCGTCGCGCTCGGCAGCGGCATCGCGCAGAGCCTCCAGCGGGCCATGCTCTACGAGCAGGAGATGGACCTCGCCGAGGGCCTGCAGCAGGCCATGCTGCCGCGCACCATCCCCAGCGTGCCCGGCTGCGACGTCGCCGTCCGCTACCGCGCGGCCACCATCGGCGGCGCCCTCGGCCGCGACATCGGCGGCGACTGGTACGACGTGATCCCACTGCCCGGCGGACGTGTCGGCGCCGTCATCGGCGACGTCCAGGGCCACGACACACACGCCGCCGCCGTCATGGGCCAGCTGCGCATCGTGCTGCGCGCCTACGCCGCCGAGGGCCATCCCCCGGCCACGGTGATGGCGCGCGCCTCCGTCTTCCTCCACGAACTCGACACCGACCGCTTCGCGACCTGCCTGTACGCGGAGGCCGACCTGGCAACCGGAGTGGTCCAGGTGGTCCGCGCCGGCCACATCGACCCACTGCTGCGGTACGGCGACGGCTCCTGCCGCCGCGTCCCCGTCGAGGGCGGGCTGCCGCTCGGCCTGTCCGCCGAGTTCGGGCGCCTCGCCTACCCGGTCGCCACCGTCGAGCTGGACCCGGGCAGCACCCTGTTGCTGTGCACCGACGGTCTGGTCGAGCAGCCCGGCGCCGACCTCGACGAGGGAACGGAGATCCTCACGGGGCTGGTCGCCTCCGGGCCGAAGGACGTGAGCGACCTGGCCGACCGGCTCATCGACGTGGCCGAGGAGCGCCGCGGCGACGACGACGTGGCGCTGCTCCTGCTGCACCGCCACGGGACGGGCGCTCCCCGCACCTTCGGCCGGCTCCAGCAGCATGTCTCCCCGGGCGATCCCGAGGCCCTCACCGAAGCCCGGCACATGATCCGCGCCGCGGTCCGGTCCTGGGGCGCCGGGGACCAGAGCGACGAGATCGAACTGGTCGCCGACGAGCTGGTCACCAACGCCCTCATGCACACCGAGGGCTCCGCGATCGTCACCCTGCGGCTGCTCACCGGCACCGACCGCCGACTGCGGGTCGAGGTCGAGGACACCTCCAGCGCCCTGCCGCGCCGCCGCGAGGCCGGGGACTCCGGTGTCTCCGGACGGGGGCTGCTCCTGGTCGAGGCGCTCGCCGACGGGTGGGGGGTGGAGGCGCGCGGCGGCGGCAAGTGCGTGTGGTCCGAGTTCCTGGTGTCCCACCGGGCGGGCTGAACCCCACTGGCGCTCCGGAGCCCCGGTGGCACCCTGGACGTATGCCCGAACTGCCCGAGGTCGAGGCGCTCAGGGACTTCCTGGCCGAGCATCTCGCCGGCCGCGAGATCGTCCGTGTGCTGCCCGTGGCGATCAGCGTCCTGAAGACGTACGACCCTCCGCTCACCGCCCTGGAGGGCCGCCAGGTGGCCGCCGTGCACCGCCACGGCAAGTTCCTCGACGTCGAGACCGCCGGGGGCCCGCACCTGGTGACCCACCTGGCCCGAGCCGGCTGGCTGCACTGGAGGGACGCTCTCCCCGGCGGCCTTCCGCGCCCCGGCAAGGGGCCCCTGGCCCTGCGCGTCGCCCTGGAGACCGGTGCCGGCTTCGACCTGACGGAGGCCGGCACCCAGAAGCGGCTCGCCGTGTACGTCGTGGCCGACCCGCAGGAGGTGCCGGGCGTGGCCCGGCTCGGGCCCGACCCGCTCGCCGACGACTTCGACGAGGCGCGCTTCGCCGCCCTCCTCGACGGCGAGCGACGGCAGCTCAAGGGAGCCCTGCGCGACCAGAGCCTCATCGCGGGCGTGGGGAACGCCTACAGTGACGAGATTCTGCACGCGGCGAAGATGTCCCCGTTCAAACTGGCCGCGTCGCTCACCGACGAGGAGACCGCACTGCTGTACGCGGCCCTGCGCACGACGCTCACCGAGGCGGTCGAGCGCTCGAGGGGCATCGCGGCCGGCCGGCTGAAGGCCGAGAAGAAGAGCGGCCTGCGCGTCCACGGCCGTACCGGCGAGCCCTGCCCGGTGTGCGGCGACACCGTGCGGGAGGTGTCCTTCAGCGACTCCTCGCTCCAGTACTGTCCGACCTGCCAGACCGGCGGCAAGCCGCTGGCGGACCGGAGGCTGTCCCGGCTGCTCAAGTAGCTGCTCAGGTGGCGGGTCGCCGGTCGGTCGTCGAGCGGTCATCCGGTGGGCAGGGTCACGAGGCGCTTCCCGTCCGTGGTCCGCACCTCGTAGCGGGCGATCTGGTCGGGACGCAGGGCGGCCCCGCCGTGCATGATGCTCGGCCGGGTCTCGTGGCCGGGGACGTTCCAGCTGGTGACCGTCTGCTCCGTGCCGTCGCGGCCGACGGCGACCAGCCGGCAGGAGCGCGGGCCCGCCCCGTCCCTGACCTCGAGCTCCACGCCGGTGCCCCAGGCCTCGTCCTCGGTCGTGACCTGCGCCCACACTCCGGTGCGCACGTCGGTCGCGTCGACCCGCGCCGCCGTGTCGGCCTGGCTCGCGTGGATCACGACACCGGGGCCGGCCACGGCACCCACGACCACGGCGGTCACGGCGTACAGCACCCGTCTGCGGCCGGCCCGGTGACGTGCCGCCACCTCGGACAGCAGCCGGTCGAGGAGCCCGGTGCCGGGCCCGGTCATGGGGTGGACGAGGCGGGGCGTCGCCTGCCGGTACAGCATCAGCTGACGGGTGGCGGGGCCGAATCCGGTCAGCCGCGCCGCGCACCGGTGGCACTCGGCGAGGTGGTCCTCGAACCGGAACGCGTCCGCCTCGTCCAGCACGCCGAGCGCGTAGGCGCCGACGTCACGATGCCTTCCCAGGGACCTCATGCCGAATCCTCGTGCCGTTGGGTGCGGGTGGGGCTGCTCCTTGCTCCCACCCGTACGCACCGGACGGCCGAATCACTCAAGCCACGGACGGATTCGAGACCGAGGGGCCGACGCGGCCGGGCCCGCGGACCGGTCCGGTCCCGGAACCGTCCGTGAACCGGCCGGGCTCCGGGGGAGACCGGCCGGGGCGGCTAGAAGAGGTGGATGGCGAGATGGCCGAGGGGCAGCCCCAGCTGCCAGGCCGGCGTCCACACCTTCGGTCCCTCGTCCTCCCCGGTCACCGGCGCACCGCCGGGCACCGCGTTCAGGTCCGGGGCGAGCAGCTCGGTCTCCTCCAGCCAGCGCCAGGCCGTCCGTGCCAGTTCCAGGTCCGGCGAGTGCCGGCCGGCGGCGACCGCGTCGGCCGTGGCCTCGGTCAGGCGCTCCCGCACCCACTCGTGCCACGGCTGGTCGTAGGCGGTCAGTGACAGCCAGGTCTCCAGATGGGTGATGACCCGGATGCCGCTGAGCTCGTCGTCGGTGTCGGACAGGAAGACGGTCAGCGCCAGGGCGTCGCGTCCGGCGCGGAACTCGAAGGACGTCGGCGGCATCAGGTCACCGGTCCGCAGCAGCTCGTCGGCGATGTATTCGGCGTAGAACCACGCCATCGGCACGGCCAGTTCGCCTCTTCCGGCGCCGTCCGTGCTCTCTTGACCTCTGTGCAGCATCCCTTCCTGCCTTCCTCCGGTGCGTGCGCGTCGCCCGATCCGGGTCATGGGCCCCCGTCCGAAACACGGATGAGGACAGCCGATTACCCAACCGGGGTCCAGGGCAAGGCGCTTTGCGAAGGCTTGACTCTGCCTTCGGTTTCACCGCAGGTCGGCGGCGTATCCCGGTAGTACCCTGCGCAGGGCGCGCAGCGCGTAGTACGCGCGGGACTTCACGGTACCGGGCGGGATGCCCAGGGTTGCCGCGGCTTCCGCCACACTCGCCCCCTGGAAGTACACCAGCACCAGGACTTCACGGTGCTCCGGAGTGAGAGTCTTCACAGCCTCGCGCACGTCCAGGGCCGCGGCGGCCCGTTCGGCGTGATCGGCGCAGACCCGGGCGTTCTCCAGTACGGCGTCACCGACCTCGGCGGGCCGTGCCTGCCGGGCCCGGCGCGCGTCGATCGCGAGGCGCCGGGCCACGGTGAGCAGCCAGGGCCGCACCGAGTCGAAGTCGTGGGCGCGCAGGGCCTCGGGGTGCTGCCAGGCGCGGACCAGGGTCTCCTGTACGAGGTCCTCGGCACGTTGCCGGTCGCCGTCGCTGAGCCGCAGCAGCAGCGCGAAGAGCGGCCGGCCGTGCTCGCGCTGCAGTGCGGCGAGCTCGTGCTCGGCGGTCGTCCCGTTCGTCCTGTCCATGAGGGTGATTCCGGCCGTCATGGCCGTATGGCACCCCAGGGCGCCGCCCGGGGACAGGGCGCGCGCACGGGCGTGCGACGGACGGTCGATCGCGTCGACGAACGGTTCGACGAACGGTCGGCGCGCCCCGTACGCACCGGCGGCGCGCCCCGTTCGAACCGTGTGCGCGCCCCCTTCACGCACGCCGGACGGGCTAATGAGCGTGTCGGAGCCGTCCGTGACGAGACGGCCTCCTTATCTATTTGTAAGTAAATGTGACTTTTCATTGGTGTGAGCGACCACAGCGGAGTGAACGGATGATCACACGCAGTCGGCTGGTGGCCCTGGCCCTGACCGCCCTCCTCACCGCGGGCGCCGCCTGTCAGGCCCGCGACCACGAACCGCCGAGACGACCGGCCCCGGCCCCGTCCGCCGCGGACACCGGCGTCTTCACCCTGGTCGCCTCCGGCGACGTACTGCCGCACGACTCGATCATCGAGCGGGCGCGCTTCGACGCGGGCGGCACCGGCTACGACTTCCGCCCGATGCTCGCCGGTGCCGAACCCGTCGTCTCGCGCGCCGACCTCGCCCTGTGCCACATGGAGACCGTGTACGGCGCGCCCGGCCACTACAGCGGCTACCCCCTCTTCAAGTCCCCGCCCGAGGTGGCCGAGGCACTGGCCGCCACCGGCTACGACGGCTGCTCCACCGCCTCCAACCACAGCGTCGACGACGGCGCCGACGGCATCCGCCGCACCCTGGACGCCCTCGACCGCGCCGGCGTACGGCACGCCGGGACGGCGCGCACCGAGGCCGAGGCGCGCACCGTGACGGTCCTGCGCGCGGGCCGGGCCGAGGTCGCCCACCTCGCCTACACCCTCCACACCAACGGTCACCCGATTCCCGAGGGGCAGCCCTGGGCGGTCGGCATGATCGACGAGGAGCGGATCGTCACGGACTCCCGGGCCGCCCGGGAGTCCGGCGCGGACATCGTCGTCGTGTCCCTGCACTGGGGTACGGAATGGCAGGACGAGCCCGACCGGGACCAGTTGGACCTGGCCCGGAGCCTGACCGCCGCACGCAGCGGCGACCGCCCCGACATCGACCTGATCCTCGGCACCCACGCCCATGTCCCGCAGGCGTACGAGAAGGTCAACGGCACCTGGGTGATCTACGGGATGGGCGATCAGATCGCGGGCGAGATGATCAACGACGAGGGCGTCCGCGATCCGCGCGGCAACCAGTCGACCATCGGCCGCTTCACCTTCGCCCCGCCCGTCCGGCCCGGCGAACGCTGGCAGGTGACCAGGGCCGAGTTCGTCCCGCAGCTGTTCGACGTCGACGCCGGCCGGGTGGTGAACCTCAACCGCGCGCTGAAGGAGGGTGCCGACGTGCGGGCCGTGCGCGACCGCATCCGCGACGTCGTACTCAGCCGGGGCGCGGCCGAGGACGGGCTGGTGATGGGGGAGTAGACCGGGTGGCGCCCGCGTGGGGCGGGTGGTGTCTGTGGGGGTCGGGTGGCGCCCGCGTGGGGCGGGCGGCGTCTGTGGGGATCGGGAGGCGTCTGTGCGGGTCGGGTGGCATCCGCGCGGGCGGGGAGATGTCCGCGCGGGCGGGCAGGTGTCCGCGCGGGCGGGCAGGTGTCCGCGCGGGCGGGCAGGTGTCCGCGCGGGTCAGGCGTCGTCCACGTGGTCGAGGGCCGTCAGCATGGCCCCGAGCACCCGCAGGCACGTGGCGACGTCGGTGTCCGTGAGGTTCCCGCCGACCTCGCGCAACAGCAGGTGCTCCCGGTCGAGGACACCGGTGATCGCCGCCCGGCCCTCGTCCGTGAGCCGGATCAGCGACGACCGCCGGTGCGCCGGGTTCGGGACGCTCTCCACCAGGCTCCGGCCGGCGGCGTCGTTCACCATCCGCTGCACGAACTGACGGCTGATCGACTGTGCCCGGCCCATCTGCGGCACGGTCATCGGCCCGTTGCGGTGCAGCAGGGTCAGCACGGCCCGGACGCCGACGGACAGGCCGTCGGTGGTCAGGCCCTGCTCGACGCTGCGCTGCGCGCGCCGGTAGAGGGGGCCGACCAGGTCGTACACCTCGGTGAGGCGCCGGGCGAGCGCGTCCGGGGGGAGTGGTGCGTCGATGTCCTTCATCCCGCCATCATGACACCCTGGTTGCCAAATTCGACCGGTCATGACACCTTGGTTGTCATGACTGCTGCTTCGGATCTGCGCTTCTTCCACTCCGCCGACGGCGACCTCGCCTACCGCGACACCGGTGCCGGGGACCTGGTCGTCCTGCTGCACTCCGGGTTCGCGGACCACCGGGTCTTCGACGCCCAGATTCCGACCCTCGCCGCCGCCGGGTACCGCGTGATCGCCCCCGACGTCCGCGGCCACGGCGCCTCGGCCAACGCGACCGAGCCGTTCCGGTGGGCCGACGACCTGGCCGGCCTGCTGCGCCACCTCGACGCCGGCCCCGCGGTGCTCGTCGGTGTGTCGATGGGCGGCGCCATCGCCACCGACACGGTGCTGGAGTATCCGGAGCTGGTCCGCGCGGTGGTGGCCGTCGGCGCGGCCACCAGCGAGTTCGAGTACACCGACCCGTGGGTGCGCCGGGTGCAGGGCGAGCAGGCCGACGCACTGGCCGCGGGCGACGTCGAGGGCTGGCTCACCGCGTTCCTGCGCTTCGTGGCCGGGGAGTCCCGCACCCTCGGCGACATCGACCCGGACATCCCGCGCCGGCTGCGGGAGATGGCCTTCGGCACCCTCTCCAAGCACACCCCGGACGAGGAGAACCACCACGTGCCCCTGACCGACACCTGGGCCCGGGTCCCGAAGATCGACGTTCCGGTCCTCACCGTCAACGGCGACCTGGACGCGCCCGACCTGATCGCCGAGGCGGAACGGCTCGCCCGTACGGTCCCGGACGGCCGCTCCGTCACCGTCGAAGGCACCGCGCACTACCCGAACATGGAGAAGCCCGAGGTCTTCGGCGAGATCGTCGCCGGCTTCCTCCGCGGCCTCTAACGGCGCGCCAGCTCCGACTTGCGGTAGGAGTACGCGAAGTAGATCACCAGGCCGACCGCGAACCACACGGCGAACCGCGCCCAGGTCTGCCACTGCAGGAATGTGATCAGCCAGATCGAGAAGGCGATCCCCACCGCCGGCACGACCGGCATGAACGGCGTACGGAAGGTGCGCGGCAGATCCGGCTGCCGGTAACGCAGCACGATCACCGCCGCGCACACCACCACGAACGCCAGCAGGATGCCGATGTTGGTCAGCTCGGCCGCCTCGCCGATCGGCAGGAACCCGGCGAGCGCGGCCGAGGCGAACCCGACGATCCAGGTGACCCGGGTCGGCACGTGCCGCGTGGGGTGGGTCTTGGCGAACCACCTGGGCAGCAGGCCGTCCCGGCTCATGCTGAACCACACCCGGGTGACGCCCAGCATGAACGTGAACATCACCGTGAGGATGCCGATGATGGCGCCCACCGCGATGACGTCGGCCAGCGAGCCCAGCCCCACCGACTTGAACGCCGTCGAGAAGCCGCTCTCCGGGTCGATGTCCTCGTAGTCCTGCATGCCGGTCAGCACCAGGCAGGCCGCCACGTACAGCACCATCGAGATGATCAGCGAGTAGACGATCGCCTTCGGCATGTGCCGCTGGGCGTCCTTCGACTCCTCGGCCGCCGTCGACATGGCGTCGTAGCCGAAGACCGCGAAGAACACCGTCGCCGCGCCGGTGAACGCCCCGCCGACCCCGAACGGGAAGAACGGGTGGTAGTTCGAGGCGTCGATGTGGAAGACGCCGACCCCGATCACCAGCAGCACCACCAGCACCTTCAGCACGACCACGACCATCTCGAAGCGGGCCGCGTTCCTGATGCCGAGAGTCAGCAGGTACGCGATCAGCAGGCACAGCACCGCCGCGAAGAGGTCGACCCGGTGGCCGTCGCCGGTGCCGGGCGCGCCCAGCATCCAGTTCGGCAGGTCGGCGCCCATCTCACCGACCAGGAAGCTGAAGTAGCCGGAGATGCCGATCGCGACCACCGCCACGATCGCCGTGTACTCCAGCAGCAGGTCCCAGCCGATGAACCACCCCACCAGCTCACCGAGGACGGCGTAGCCGTAGGTGTAGGCGGAGCCCGCCTTCGGGATCAGCCCGGCGAACTCGGCGTACGACAGCGCGGCCGCCGCGCTCGCGACGCCCGCGACGAGGAAGGAGACGAGGACCGCCGGCCCCGCGGTGCCGCCGGCGACCGTGCCGGCCAGGGTGAAGATGCCCGCCCCGATGATGCCGCCCACACCGATCGCGGTGAGCTGCCACAGCCCGAGCGACCGCACCAGGCCGGCGCCCTCACCGCCCTCGGTGTCCTCGATGTGCTCGATGGGTTTGCGGCGGAGAACACCCTCACCCACGCGGAACCCGGCCACGGGCCTCACCTCTTCGTGCACGGCGAACGACTGACGGTGGATCATGACGACTCACACCCGCCCGTGCCGGAAGCCACGACGAACGCGCCACCCGAAGGGCGCTACGGCACCACTGTCACGGGCCAGCGCCCCGCCTTCACCAGCCGCACCGCCACGGAGCCGACGAACCGGTGCCCGGCCTGCTCCGAGGCGCCCACGACCACGGCGTCCGCCTTCAGCTCGTCGGCCGCCTTCACCAGACCGCTGTAGGGGTCACCGCGGAAGGTGTGGAACTCCCAGCGCACGTCGAATATCCCCCTGGTGCGCTCGGTCGCCTCCCTGATCTGAGCCACCAGGTCCTCGGCGATCTCGTCCGTCGTCTCCGCCACCGGCGCCCCGAGCGCCGCCCCCGCCGCCAGCACCGGCTGCACGTACACCACGGCGAGCAGCGCGTGCTGCCGCCGCGCCAGACCGCCGGCGTAGGCCGCGGCCCGGAGCGAGGAGCCGGAGCCGTCGACCCCGGCGACGATGACCTTCGGCCCGTCCGTGCCCCGTTCGAACTGCTGGGAGTGCTGTTCCGTCACGCGGCGAGGCTATCCGGTCCGTCCCGATCCTGAGCCGTGCGGGTGGTTCCGTGCCGCCGCACCGGTGTTGCTCAGGTGCGCCGGACCGCGGCCGGGCGACTGATGGGTCATGAAGAAGGATCAGTTGCTCACCCGGCGCCGCGCACTGCTCGCCGGCGCCGCCGCCGTGGGAGCGGCCGGCACCGCCGGTGCGCTCGCGGTGACCTCGGGGGACGGTCCGGTCCGGCCGGTCACCCCCGCCCCGGGCCCTCCGGCGCACCGGCCGCTGGGACCCTCCGCCTACCGCCTCCAGCCCTTGACCGGATACGGCGCGCCCCGTGCCGTACCTCTGCGGCCCCCGGTGCGCAGCGAACCTATCCTGCGCATGTCGGGCCGTGGACGCACCATGATGCTCACCTTCGACGACGGACCCGACCCCCGCTACACCCCGGACATCCTGGACACGCTGGCGAGGTACGGCGTGCGCGCGACGTTCTTCGTGTGCGGCGAGATGGCGGACTACAACCGGGACCTGCTCTCCCGGATGGCCGACGAGGGGCACGTCGTCGGCAACCACACGTGGTCCCACCCGCTGCTGACCCGCCTCGGCCGACGCCGCATCCGCTCCGAGATGGAACGGACCAGCGAGGTCGTCGAACAGGCCTACGGTGAGCCGCCCCGCTGGTTCCGGGCCCCGTACGGAGCGTGGAACCGCGCCGCCTTCCAGCTCGGTGCCGAACTCGGCATGGAACCGCTCGCCTGGACGGTGGACACCCTCGACTGGACCACCCCCGGCACCGGCACCATCGTCGACCGGGTCGAGGACGGCGCCGCCCCCGGCGTCGTGGTGCTCTCGCACGACGCCGGGGGCGACCGCTCGCAGAGCGTCCGCGCCCTGCGCGTCTATCTGCCCGAGCTGCTGGACTCCGGTTACCACCTGACCGTCCCCCGGCGACGCCACGTCTGACGCCCGGCACGCCCGCCGGGCCGGGACGCGCTCAGCGAGTCCCGGTCATGCGGGCGAAGGCGACGACGTTCCCCTGGTACCCGTCCTGCTTCGAGAAACCGCCGCCGCAGGTGATCACCCGCAGTTCGGGGCTGCCTTTGGACGCGTAGACCCGGTCGCCGGGGAAGTTGTCCTTCTCGAACACTTCGATGCCGTAGATCTCGAAGACCGCCGTCTTTCCGTCCCGGCGGTGCACTTCCACCTTGTTTCCCTTTTCCAGGGCGCCGAGTCCGTAGAAGACAGCAGGCCCCTGCTGGTTGTCCACGTGGCCGACGACGACCGCGGTGCCCTTTTCCCCGGGGGAGACCGCACCGGTGAACCAGCCGGCCAGATTCGGGTCCTCGGGCGGCGGCGCGTCGATCCAGCCGTCCGCGTCGAGACCGACCGGCGTGATCGGCGCGTCGACGTGGATGGCGGGGACGGAGACCCGGTCGGGTACGGCGTACGGCAGCGGCGCGATGCCCGCGGTGGCGCTGTCCTCACCGGCGGCGCGGGTGTTCGAGGCGGCGGCCGACGCCGGCTGCGGCGGGCCCGCGTCGAACTCCCCCGAACCGTTCCGGATGAGCGCGAGTCCGGTCAGCAGAACAAGCGCTATCACGCCCCAGGGAGCGCGCTTCCTCTGCCGCTCCTCCTCTTCGGCCCACTCGGACGCATCCATTCGTCATCCCCTCTCGACCCGGCCGTCGCCGTGTCTCGTGCGCATACGAGCACGCTAAGCGCCGTGCGCCCGACCGGCGACGGGGCGGCGGCGAACGGGTGGCGCGGACGCCCTTCCGTGAGCCATCCGGGATTTCCCCGGAAGGACCTGTCTGACGGTCCGTGACCTGCGGCGTTATCCACTCGTGCGCCACCCGCCCGGCACGCCCCCTCACCAGGACGGACCATTCCCGAAATGCGGTGCAGAGCAAGGCAACTGAGGGTCTTTCTGGGAGGCGCTTTCTCGCCGATCGACCGGGGACGGGACCCGGGGCGTCTTCCGCGGAGGATCACATGCGTAACACTCGTGCCCTCGCGGCAGCCGGCGCCGCGGTCGCTGTCCTCGGGCTGGCCGCCCCCACGGCCACCGCCGGCGGCGACCACAACCAGCCGTCCAACATCGTCGCCCTGCCCAGCGTGATCGCCCGCGGTGGGCAGATGACCGTCACGGTCGACGGCTGCCCGCAGGGTGGCACGATGACCTCGGACGCGTTCCGGACGACCCACCTGACCCCGGTCAGGGGTGCCAACGAGACGTCCAAGGGCACCGCCACCATCAAGGAGGACGCCCGGCCGGGTTCGTACGACATCACCGTCAACTGCTCCGGCAGGCGACTGACGCGTCCGGCCGCCTTCACCGTCATCGGCGGTGTCCGCGGTGGCCTCGGCGGCAGCAGCTCCAGCGGGGCGACCCCGGCCGACATCGCGATCGGCGGCGGGCTCGTCGCCGCGGCCGTCGCCGGTGGCGGACTGTTCTGGATGCGCCGCCGGGCCGAGCGGAGGATCTGACCCGTTCCCCGCCGCCCCCGGTCCCCTTCCGTCTTCGGCCAGTCACCGTACGGGCTCTGCCCTTCGGGGGCGGGCCCGTCCGGCCCCTGCGGATCGCGCGCCCGCGTCGCACGGCCGGACCGCGCCCCGGCACGGCTTCGCCCCGGACCCTCGACGGGTCCGGGGCGAAGCCGTGCCGGCGCGCGGGGCGGGGAGATCAGGCGCCGTCCTCGCCGGAGCGCCGGCGCGAGAGGTGGTACGCCGCCCCGACCGAGCCCGCGATGAACAGGGCGCCGAGCCCGGTCTCCCGCACGTCGAACCCGGCGGTGCTGCCGCCCTCGCCGGCGTGCACGCCCTTGGGGTGGCGGGATTCGGCGGGCGGGCGGTGCGAGTGGCCGCCCGCGATGGTCAGGTTCACGGTCCCGGTCCGCCTGTCACAGGCGAACCTCACCTGGTGGACCGTACCGCGCCTGGCGTCCCGGTCGACCCGCGTCGTCGCCGACGACTCGTGCCGGGGGATGGTGACCGTGTCGAACACCGGCGACGAGACCGTCACGCGTCCCCGGCAGCCGTCGGCACCGCGGCCCACCCCCAGCGTGACCTCGCCTCCCGGCGCGACGGTGGCGGGGTGGACGAGGAAGCCGAACGTCGGGCTGCCGCCTGTGGCCGCCCCGGCCGGTACGCAGGCGGCGAGGGCGGCGGCGCCCAGCAGTGCGACCGAGGCGACGGGTATCGCGCGCATGGTGAATCCTCCGGGTCCCCGAGGAGCGGCGGCGGACCTGTTCCGCTCGCGCCAGAAATGCACCTCGATGCCCGAAACGCTAGGAAGCCGTGCGCGTCGGCGCGATCGCAGTCGCGCGAATGGGGCAAACGTGTGGGCCGCTCAGGGGACCGTGACGGTGTGTCGGGCATCCCCCGGCGGCTTCCCGGTGCAGGGGCCGCCGGGGGACGCACGGGTGGGTGCGTCAGCCCTCGGCCCCGGGGAAGAGGCTCAGGAACGGATCCGTGGACGCCGCGACGCCGCGGCTGAACGGTGCGTCGAAATCCCAGATCAGGAAGAGCAGGAAGGCGATCAGCGCCGAGAACAGCCCGGCGAGCACCAGTTCGCGTGTCGTACGCCGGATCTGCAGGGCGAAGACCATGCCGACCGTGATGACGCCTCCCGTCACGAGCCCGAACCACACCACACCCGGCATGGTCGCCCCGGTCGACTCCGCCCGGGCGATGCGGGCCTGGTCCGCGGCGGTCACCTGGTCGACGAGCGGCTGGTACGCCTGGGCCTCGAAGTCCGACCTCGGCTCGTAGTCGGTGACGTCCGCGCGGACGCGGTCGAGGAGCTCGGTGCCGCGTTCGGTCACCTCGCCGCGGTCGGCCATGGCCTTCCACTCGGTGGTGACGACGTGTCCGACATAGGCGTTGACATCCTCCCGGATGCGGTCACGGACGTCGGGCGGATAGACCCGGACGCGTTCCGAGATCTCGTGCAGCGCGACCGCCTCCGCCTGTACGTGGTCCTGTGCGGCGCTGCGTGCCTCCCAGACCCCGGCGATGGCCAGACCCAGGACGATGGCGTACACCACGCCGATCCACATCGTCATGTACTCGATGACGTCCGGAGTCTCGGTGATGTCCTCGTCGTCGGACGCCCTGCGGTGCCGTACGACGGTGATGATGACGACCACGACGCAGGCGGACAGCATCGCGAGGGTGAGAACAAGCCATTCCGGCAAGAGGGCCTCCAGGGATCAGCGCGCACGGAGCGCGGCGACGGCGACCACCGCGGGCACCGTGATGAGCAGGACGAAGACGAGCGGCGACGTGGCACCGCGTGAGGGGCGCTGTTGCTGGCGTGCGGCCCGGTAGCGCGGGTAGTGCACCGGGCTGAGCGAAGGCCGGGGCGTGGGCGTGGCCGACGGGGCGGGCGCGGGAGCCGCGGGACGGACCGGCGTCGGGGTGGGGCTGGGCGTCGGGGCCGGCGTCGGCCGGGCCGGCACCGGCCGCGGGGCGGGCGGAGGCTCGGGCTTCGGAGTGGGCGGCGCCGGCGGTTCGGGCTTCGGCGGGGGCGGGGGCGTGGGCTTCGGCGGAGACGGTGACGGAGGGGGAGGGGGAGGGGGAGGGGGAGGGGGAGGGGGAGGCGGTGGTGGCGGCGGAGTCGGAGTCGGGGTGGGTGGGGGCGGCGGTGAGGGCTCGGGGCACGGCGGGAAGGTCGGCCAGGAGCCGCTTCCGGCGACCGCCACCACGTCGATGCCGCCCGGTCCGGTCGACACGTACGCGCAGGCGTCGGCCTGCGCCGGGCCGATGGGGGCACCGACGAGCGTGAACGTCAGTGTCACCAGGGCCAGCACCCGTCCGGCAGAGGCGGGTCGGGTCGGTTCGAGTCCATGCACGACGCAGATCATCAAGCCTGACGCGCGGGGCCACGCCCGATTACCGGACGATTGACCCGAAGGAGGTACACGGGCCCCCTGGCGGTTTGACCGGCGCACACCCGCTCGCGCCGCGGCTCGCACCCGCGTACGAGCGGGCGTACCGGGTGTACCGGGCGTACGGGGCGCGGCAGCGGGCCGGGGAGGCCCCGGAAGGAAAACCGCGCCCCGTTGAACACGACCCGCTCTCCCGTGCGTACCCAGTGTCGTGCGGCGGCGCAGCGGCCGTCCCAACACCTTCGTGATGATCGGGGATTGACGATGAAGACCTCCTGGCGGAGCGCCTCACTCGTGGCGAGCGCCGCGGTGGTGCTGGCGCTGACGACGGCGTGCGGCCAGGACGGCGGCAGCGCCACCGGCAGCCAGAACGTGGGTGCCACGGCCGCGCCCGGCGATGTCGGCACCATCGGCGCCGGCGACGGACTCGGGACCGGCACGGACGGCGCACAGGCGCCGGCGAGCCCGCCGCAGCCCGCGGGCAAGCTGTCCGTCTCCACGAACGCCGAGATCGGCGAGCTGGTGACCGACGGAGCGGGCCGCACCCTCTACCGCTTCGACGAGGACACCGCCAAGCCGCCCAAAACCACGTGCGAGGCCGACTGCGCCACCGCATGGCCCCCCGTGGCCGCGGACGACGCCCTCGCCGGCGAGGGCATCGACAAGGCGCTGCTCGGCGAGGTCACCCGGCCCGACGGCACCCAGCAGCTGACCATCGGCGGCTGGCCGGCGTACCGCTACGCCAAGGACACCGCCGCCGGGGACGTCAAGGGCCAGGGCGTGGGCGGCACGTGGTACGCCCTCGCCGCCGACGGCGGGAAGGCCGAGGCGGCCGACCGGCCCGGACTGTCCACCCGCGACGATCCGGAGCTCGGCGAGATCGTCGTCGACGGGAACGGCATGACCGTCTACCGCTTCATGAAGGACGAGGCCTGGCCGAAGCCGGTCTCGGCGTGCACCGGCGCCTGCCTGGAGAAGTGGCCGGTCGTGGCGCCCGTGGAGCCCGATGACACCGAGGGAGTCGTGAAGGAGGACCTGATGACGTTCACCCGGCCCGACGGCGCCGAGCAGCAGACGGTGGACTGCTGGCCGGTCTACACCTTCGCCGGTGACAAGAAGGCCGGCGACACCAACGGCCAGGGCGTCGGCGGCACCTGGTACGCCGTCGCGCCCGACGGGAAGCCGGTCGGCGCGCCGAGGAAGTAGGACCTGGCGTCGGCCGGCGCCGAGGGCGGTCCCCGGACCGGCCCGTGGGCGTCGGAGACGCCCCCAGCGCGGACAGCGGGCCGCTCCCTCCGTACCAAGGCGGAGGGAGCGGCCCCGTTCGCGTGCTTTGGTGTGTCTTGGCGCGCGGCACGTGCCCCGGGCAGTGACCGGGAACGGACTGTCAATTTCCGTTTGGGCTCGCCCCTTTGCCGGACGATCAGTAGCCTCACCTCGAACACCGGATCGCCTATGCCTTGGAGAGCTAGATGGAGCGTCCCGCCTGGGCCCCCCGCAGCATCGACATCTCGGTGCCCAGCGTGTCCCGGATCTACGACTTCTACCTGGGCGGTTCGCACAACTTCGAGGTCGACCGGCAAGCGGCCCGCGAGGCCATGGAGTTCCTGCCGGGACTCCCCAAGATCATGCAGGCGAACCGGGCGTTCATGCGGCGCGCCGTGCGCTTCGCGGCCGCCGAGGGCATCGACCAGTTCCTCGACATCGGCTCCGGCATCCCCACCTTCGGCAACGTCCACGAGGTGGCCGGGCGCAGCCGCCCCGGGGCCCGTGTCGTGTACGTCGACCACGACCCGGTGGCGGTCGCGCACAGCGAGGCCGTCCTGGCGGGCCACGACGACGCGGACGTCGTGGCCGCCGACCTCCTCAAGCCGCGGGAGATCCTCTCCAGCCCGCAGGTGGAGCGGCTGATCGACCTGAATCGGCCGGTGGCCCTGCTGTTGGTTGCCATACTGCACTTCGTGGAAGACGCGGACGACCCGTACGCGGCGGTGGCCGAGCTGAGCGACGCGCTCGCGCCCGGCAGCCTGCTGGTCCTCACGCACGCCTCGTACGAGGGAATCCCCCTGCCAGCCGAGCGGGCCGGGGGCGCGGTGGACGTGTACAAGGGCATCCGCCATCCGCTGATCATGCGTTCGCGCGACGAGATCGCGCGGTTCTTCGAGGGGTACGACATGGTGGAACCCGGACTGGTTCCGATGCCGCGCTGGCGGCCCGAAGGGGTGCCGGAGGACGAGGACCCGTATGCGTTCTCGGGGTTCGCCGGCGTGGGGCGTACGGCGTGATCGCGGAGCCGGACGGGCCGGAGGGCAGACTGCGCCGGTTCGCGACGATCTGGAGCCGAGCGGTGTTCCCGGTGACCTCGACGTCGTCGACCCGGCCCGAGTTCGAGGAGGAACTGCTGCCGCTGGCCCGCCGGCTGAGCGAGGTGCTGCGGGCGCGGAGCCTCGACGCCGAGGAGGCCAGGGCGGTCGGCGCGGCGCTCGTCGACTCGCACTGCACCGACCCCGAAGCGCTCGCCCGGACCCTGGACTGCGTCGACGCCTACCTCGTGCTCTACTGCGGGGAGGGCGGCGACCCCGAGGACCTGCTGGCCCGTTCGGCGCGGCTCCAGCACGCCATGGCGGCCGGTTTCGCCGGGGCGCTGCGCGCCCGGACCCTGGCCGAACAGGAGGCCATCGCGCAGGCCGCCCTGAAGGCACAGGGTGTGGTGGCCGAGGCCCTGCACGCCAGCGAGGCCCGCTTCCGCGCGGTCTTCGAGGGCGCCGCCATAGGCATCGGCATCGCCGACCTGGAGGGCAACATCCTCCAGGTCAACGACGCGTTGATGCGTATGTTCGGCATCGCCGACCCGACCCTGGGCGGCCGCAGGGCCGTGGAGTGGACGCACCCCGACGACGCGCCGCAGACCTGGCGGCTCTACGACGAGCTGGTGCGCGGCGAGCGCGAGCACTACCACGTGGAGAAGGCCTTCTACCGGCCCGACGGAACGGTCCTGTGGACCAATCTGACCGTCTCCCTGCTGCGCGACGCCGACGGCACCCCGCAGTACCAGCTCGCGCTGATGGAGGACACCACCGAGCGCCGGCTGCTCAATCTGCGGCTGCGCTACGAGGCCACGCACGACGCGCTCACGGGCCTGCCTAACCGCAGCTTCTTCTTCGAACGCCTGGAGAAGGCCCTGAGCGCGGGGCCCGGCCGGCGCTTCGGCCTGTGCTATCTCGACCTCGACGGCTTCAAGACCGTCAACGACAGCCTCGGTCACGCGGCCGGTGACCGGCTCCTCGTGGAGGTCGCCGACCGCCTGCAGGCCTGCGCCACCGCGCCCGGCGAGATGGTGGCCCGGCTCGGCGGCGACGAGTTCGTCGCGCTGACCACCGGCACGGACACCCGGCACGAGGCCGACGAGCTGGCCGGGCGGATCATGAACGCGCTGCTCGCCCCCATCAGCATCGACGGCCGCGAACTGACCGTGCGCGGCAGCATCGGCGTCGTGGAGGGCCCGGCGGGCGAGCGCAGCCCGGCGGAGGTGCTGCGCAGCGCCGACATCACCATGTACCGGGCCAAGTCGGCGGGCGGCAACCGCTTCGAGCTCGCCGACCCGGAGGCCGACGCCCGCGTCATCACCCGGCACGGCCTGACCACCGCGCTGCCGGCGGCCCTGGAACGGGGTGAGTTCTTCATCGAGTACCAGCCGCTGGTGCACCTCGGCGACGGCAGCGTGCACGGCGCCGAGGCACTGGTGCGCTGGCTGCACCCGCAGCACGGTGTGCTCGGCCCGGACCGGTTCATCCCGCTCGCGGAGCACACGGGGCTGATCGTGCCGCTGGGCCGCTGGGTGCTGGAGCAGTCCGTGCGGCAGGCCCGCGCCTGGCGGGAGCGGTACGGCGGGACGACCCCCGCGGGTCCGCTGCGGATCAACGTCAACCTCTCGCCCTGCCAGCTCACCCATCCCGGCCTGGTCCAGGACACCGTGGACATCCTGGAGCGGACCGGGGTCACGCCCGACGCGCTCTGCCTGGAGGTCACGGAATCGGCGCTGATCGGCGCGGACGACGACCTGCTGAAGCCGCTGCGCCGGCTCGCCGAGATGGGCGTCGACATCGCTCTGGACGACTTCGGCACCGGCTATTCGAACCTCGCCAACCTGCGCCGGCTGCCGGTGAGCGTCCTCAAGCTGGACCGCTCGTTCACCCAGAGCATGCAGCGGTTCCCGGCGGACCCGGTCGACCTCAAGATCGTCGAGGGCATCGTCGCCCTGGCCCACAGCCTGGACCTCACGGTCACGGTGGAGGGCGTGGAGACCGGTGCCCAGGCCGAGCAGCTCCGCATACTCGGCTGCGACACGGCCCAGGGCTGGTACTACGCCCGCCCGGGCCCGCCGGAACGCCTCCACGAACTGGCACTGGTGGACGCGACGGCCTGACTCCCGGGGCGCCCGGCCGCGGGCGTCGGGGAGCGCCCCGCGAGGGGCGCGGGGCTGTGACACGGTGCGGCTCCGCCGCGCGGGCGCGACCAGCCACGACGAACCGGGGGCGCCGGACAACGGGGGCGCCCCCGGGGCCTGCCCGCGAAGGCTGCGGGAGGCGTACCTCGCCGCCCACGCGGGGCACCCATGGCCTTCGAACCGTCACCGCTCCAGCAACATCCGCTGCAACTCCCGAGCCGCCCGCGGCGGAGCCACATCGCTGCGGTGGGCGAGCGCGATCGTCCGGTGCAGCCCGGGCCGGACCAGCGGCGTGACCCGCAGCCCCCGCCCCGACCGCGCCGCCACCATGCGCGGCACCACGGCCATCCCCAGCCCCGCCCGCACGAACCCCAGCACCGCGTCCATCTCCCCGCCCTCCACCGCGAAGTCCGGTTCGAAGCCCTCGGCACGGCACGCGGCCACGGTCAGCTCCCGCAGGTCGTATCCGTGCCGGAACATCACCAGCCGCTCGCCCTCCAGGTCGGCGATCCGCACCGCGCGCCGTCCGCCGCCCGGCCGGGGCGACTCCGGGGACGACACCACCACCAGGTCCTCCCGCAGCAGCTCCACCGTGGTCAGCGCCGGCGACGCGGTGGGCAGGGGCAGCACGACCAGGGCGAGGTCGAGCGCGCCGCGCGCCAGCCCGCGTACGAGGTCGTGCGAACCGCCCTCCTCGATCAGCAGCCGGATACCGGGATACCGGTCGTGGAACGCGCGCAGCACGTCCGGCAGGAGCCCCGTGCACAGGCTCGGGGTGGCGCCCAGCCGGACCCGGCCGCGGCGCAGCTGCACCAGCTCCAGGACCTCGTGGCGGGCGGTGTCCGCGTCGGCCAGGATGCGCCGGGCCAGTGGCAGCAGTGCCTCGCCGGCGTCGGTGAGCGTGATGTTGCCCCGCGCACGCAGGAACAGGTCGGCGCCCAGCTCCCGCTCCAGCGCCTTGATCTGCTGGGACAGGGACGGCTGGGCCACGTGCACCGTCTCCGCGGCCCGGGTGAAGTGCCGGGTCTCGGCGACCGCCACGAAGTACTGGAGCTGTTGCAGCTGCATACGGCAAGCATACGGGGTTGATAGGGATCAACTATGGAAACAAGGCGTTCCATGTCTTGGACCGATGGGGTCGTGGACCCGTAGCGTCCTGTGCCATGGCTCTGGCAACGCGGACGGACCGACGGCCGTCCATGGCGCGCACCGTGTGGGACTCGACCGTCGGCAAGAAGACAGTGATGGCGGTCAGCGGTCTCGTCATGCTGCTCTACCTGGTCGCCCACATGATCGGTAACCTGAAGATCTTCTTCGGGGCGAGCGAGTTCAACCACTACGCCCACTGGCTGCGCACGGTCGGCGAACCGTTCATGCACTACGAGTGGACGCTCTGGCTGGTCCGCGTCGTGCTGGTCGTCGCCGTCGTCGCCCACGCCGTCTCCGCGTACCAGCTCAGCCGCCGCGACATCAAGGCGCGGCCCAGCAAGTACGTGCACAGGAAGCCGCGTTCCAGTTACGCGACGCGCACCATGCGCTGGGGCGGGATCATCCTGGCGCTGTTCATCGTCTGGCACATCCTGGACCTGACCACGGGCACCGTGCACTCCGGCGGTTTCGAGACGGGCAAGCCCTACCAGAACGTCGTGGACACCTTCTCCACCTGGTACGGCAACGTCATCTACATCGTCGCGGTGCTCGCCGTCGGCATGCACGTCCGGCACGGCTTCTGGAGCGCCGCCCAGACCCTCGGCGCCGGCAGCCGCACCCGCGACCGCGCCCTCAAGACCGTCGCCAACGTCCTCGCGCTGCTGCTCACGGCCGGCTTCGTCGCCGTACCCGTGGGCGTCATGACCGGAGTGGTGAGCTGACATGACAACCTACGCCGACTACACGACCGGTGCGCCGGTCGCCGACACCAAGGCCCCCGCCGGGCCGGTCAACGAGCGCTGGGACACGCGCCGTTTCGAGGCGAAGCTGGTCAACCCCGCCAACCGGCGCAAGCAGACCGTCATCGTGGTGGGTACCGGCCTCGCGGGCGGCTCGGCCGGCGCGACGCTCGCCGAACAGGGCTACCGCGTCGTCCAGTTCTGCTACCAGGACTCGCCCCGCCGGGCCCACTCCATCGCCGCGCAGGGCGGCATCAACGCCGCGAAGAACTACCGCAACGACGGCGACTCCGTCCACCGCCTGTTCTACGACACGGTCAAGGGCGGCGACTTCCGCTCCCGCGAGTCCAACGTGCACCGGCTCGCCCAGATCTCGGTCGAGATCATCGACCAGTGCGTGGCGCAGGGCGTGCCCTTCGCCCGCGAGTACGGCGGCCTCCTCGACACCCGCTCGTTCGGCGGCGTCCAGGTCTCCCGCACGTTCTACGCCCGCGGCCAGACGGGCCAGCAGCTGCTGCTCGGCGCCTACCAGGCCCTCAGCAGGCAGATCGCGGCGGGCAACATCGAGATGCACCCGCGCACCGAGATGCTGGACCTGATCGTCGTGGACGGCCGGGCGCGCGGCATCGTCGCCCGGGACCTGATCACCGGGAAGATCGACACGTACTTCGCCGACGCCGTGGTCCTGGCCTCCGGCGGTTACGGCAACGTCTTCTACCTGTCGACCAACGCGATGAACTCCAACGCGACCGCCGTGTGGCGGGCGCACCGGCGCGGCGCGTACTTCGCCAACCCCTGCTTCACGCAGATTCACCCCACCTGCATCCCGCGCACCGGCGACCACCAGTCCAAGCTGACGCTGATGAGCGAGTCGCTGCGCAACGACGGCCGGATCTGGGTGCCGAAGGCCAAGGGCGACGACCGCCCGCCGAACAAGATCCCCGAGGACGAGCGCGACTACTACCTGGAGCGCGTCTACCCGTCCTTCGGCAACCTCGTCCCCCGCGACATCGCCTCCCGCGCCGCCAAGAACGTCTGCGACGAGGGCAGGGGAGTGGGGCCCGGCGGCCAGGGCGTGTACCTGGACTTCGCCGACGCGATCAAGCGCATGGGCCGGGGGGCGGTCGAGGCCAAGTACGGCAACCTCTTCGACATGTACCAGCGGATCACCGACGAGGACCCGTACACGGTACCGATGCGGATCTACCCCGCCGTGCACTACACGATGGGCGGACTGTGGGTCGACTACGACCTCCAGACCACCGTCCCGGGCCTGTTCGCCATCGGCGAGGCCAACTTCTCCGACCACGGCGCCAACCGGCTCGGCGCCTCCGCGCTGATGCAGGGCCTCGCCGACGGCTACTTCGTCCTGCCGGCCACCATCAACGACTACCTCGCCCGCAACCCCCACAAGGACGAGGTCGACGACGGCCACCCGGCGGTGCAGGAGGTGCTGGCCGAGACCGAGGACCGGCTCAACCTGCTCCTCTCCGTGGACGGGGACCGCACGCCGGACTCCTTCCACCGCGAACTGGGCGAACTGATGTGGGAGTTCTGCGGCATGGCCCGCACCGACTCCGGCCTGCGCAAGGCCCTGGAGCGCATCCCGCAGATCCGCGAGGAGTTCTGGCGGCGCATCAAGGTCCCCGGCACCGGCGAGGAGTTCAACCAGTCCCTGGAGAAGGCCAACCGCATCGTCGACTACCTGGAGCTCGCCGAGCTGATGTGCCTCGACGCGCTGCACCGGGCCGAGTCCTGCGGCGGCCACTTCCGGGAGGAGTCCCAGACCCCGGACGGCGAGGCGGCCCGCAGGGACGACCTGTTCGGGTACGCCGCCGCCTGGGAGTTCACGGGTACGGGACAGGCCCCGGCCCTGCACAAGGAAGACCTGGTCTTCGAGTACGTCCACCCCACTCAGCGGAGCTACGCATGAAGCTCACCCTGCGCGTCTGGCGGCAGAAGAACGCCGACGCCGACGGCGCCATGTCCACGTACGAGGTGGACGGCATCTCCCGGGACATGTCCTTCCTGGAGATGCTCGACACCCTCAACGAGGAGCTCATCCTCAAGGGCGAGGACCCGGTCGCCTTCGACCACGACTGCCGCGAGGGCATCTGCGGCGCCTGCTCGCTGGTCATCAACGGCGACGCCCACGGGCCCGAGCGCACCACCACCTGCCAGTTGCACATGCGGTCCTTCCAGGACGGCGACACCATCGACATCGAGCCGTGGCGGGCGTCCGCCTTCCCGGTGGTGAAGGACCTGGTCGTCGACCGTTCGGCCTTCGACCGCATCATCCAGGCCGGCGGCTACATCACCGCGCCCACGGGCGCCGCGCCGGAGGCCCACGCGACCCCGGTGCCGAAGCCGGACGCCGAGCTGGCCTTCGAACACGCCGAGTGCATCGGCTGCGGCGCGTGCGTCGCGGCCTGCCCGAACGGGGCGGCGATGCTGTTCACCTCGGCGAAGGTCAACCACCTGAACGTCCTGCCGCAGGGGGCGCCCGAGCGCGAGACCCGGGTGCTGGACATGGTGGCGCAGATGGACGACGAGGGCTTCGGCGGCTGCACCCTCGCCGGCGAATGCGCCACGGCGTGCCCGAAGGGCATCCCCCTGGTGTCCATCACCAGCATGAACAAGGAGTGGCTGCGGGCCACGCGCAAGGTGGCCAGGCGTTAGCCAAGGCCCGACCGGACGTTCGCCGGAAGGTGCGGACGGACGGGGCCGGGAGAGGTGCTCCTCCCGGCCCCGTCTCGCTTCCCGCTCCTGGCATTCAACAGGCCCACATCCACTCTCCCGGCCCAGGTCACGCACCGGCCAACCGGCAGCGGAAGAACAGGGGCGGCAGACCGTACACCGTCGGTCCGCCGTCGCCGCCCCGGCCCGTGACCAGGAGAGTGCCATGCCCGGCGTACTGACCGCAGACCGTCCCCCGAAGCCTGCCGCACCCCGCCGCTACACCGTCGCCCTCGCCCGTGACGAGGAGGACGTGCGGGCCGCGCAGCGGCTGCGGCACGATGTCTTCGCCGGGGAGATGGGCGCGCTGCTCGCCGGCCCGCAGCCCGGGTACGACGTCGATCCCTTCGACGCGTACTGCGACCACCTGCTGGTGCGGGAGGAGACGACCGGGCAGGTCGTCGGCACCTATCGGCTGCTGCCGCCGGAGCGCGCGGCGGTCGCCGGGCGGCTGTACGCGGAGAGCGAGTTCGACCTCGCGGCGCTGGACGCGATCCGGCCCGGTCTCGTCGAGGTCGGCCGTTCCTGCGTGCACCCCGACCACCGGGACGGCGCCGTCATCGGACTCATCTGGGCCGGCATAGCCCGCTACATGACCGACCAGGGCCACGAGTGGCTGGCAGGCTGCTGCTCGATCCCGCTCGCCGACGGCGGCGCCCTCGCCGCCGGCACCTGGGACCGGGTGCGGGCCAAGCACCTGGCACCCGAGGAGTACCGGGTACGGCCGCTGCTCCCGTGGATCCCGCGCGCGGCGGGGCCGGCGGCCCGCACCGAACTGCCGGCCCTGCTGCGCGGCTACCTCCGCCTCGGCGCCTGGGTCTGCGGGGAACCCGCGCACGACGTGGACTTCGGCGTCGCCGACCTGTACGTGCTGCTGCCGATGAGCCGGGTCGACCCGCGCTATCTGCGGCACTTCCTCTCGCTCGTCCCGGCCTGATGAGCGCCTGGCTGCCCGCCGCGCCCTGTACCCCCGGGGCGTGCGTGGAGCCGTCCCGGGCCGCGGCGGCCGTACCGCTCGCCGTACTGCGGCTCACCGTGCTCGCCGTGCTGCTCCTCGCCGCGATCGTGGTCGTGCTGACACCGCTCGGCCGGGGGAGCCCCCGCTCGCGGCGGAGGATCCCCGCCGCCGTGGTGCGGCACTGGTGCCGGTGGCTCGTGCGGGCCGCCGGCGTCCGGGTCCGCGTCACGGGGGCCGCCCCGCCCGAGGGCGGGCTGCTCCTCGTCGCCAACCACGTCTCCTGGCTCGACATCCCCCTGCTGGCCGCCGTGCGCCCGGCCAGGATGCTGGCCAAGAGCGACATCCGGCACTGGCCGGTGGCGGGCCCGCTCGCCGCGCGCGCGGGCGTGCTGTTCATCGAACGGGACCGGCTGCGGGCCCTGCCGGACACGGTCGCCGCGATCGCGGGGGCACTGCGGGCGGGCGCCGCGGTCGCCGCCTTCCCCGAGGGCAGCACGTGGTGCGGCCGGGCCCAGGGACACTTCCACCGGGCCGTCTTCCAGGCCGCCCTGGACGCCGCGGTGCCGGTCCAGCCGGTCAGTATCCGGTACCGGAGCGGGGAGCGGGCGGTGAGCACGGCGCCCGCGTTCGTCGGGGAGGACACCCTGCTCGCCTCCCTGTGGCGGGTGGCCTCGGCGCGCGGGCTGACCGCCGAGGTGGAGGTGGGGCCGGTCATCGGAGCGGGCCGGCACCCCGACCGGCGGTCGCTCGCCCGCGCCGCCCAGGGGAAAGCACCTTCGAAAAGTATGTGCGCTTTGTGATGTATGTGCCGTTTCCGTACTGCTGATGCGGACAATCGGAAGGCAGGCACTCCGGAAGGAGGGTGATGCCAGATGATCACCCGTGAAGAGATCGCCAACGTCCTGGACCATCCGGTCTACGACGGTGACGGCAACAAGATCGGCGACGCCAAGCACGTCTTCTTCGACGACATGACCGGGCGCCCCGAATGGGTGAGCGTCAAGACGGGCATGTTCGGCTCCAACGAGTCCTTCGTACCCATCCGTGACGCCTCGCTGGTGCAGGACCACATCGAGGTCCCCTACCGCAAGGACCAGGTCAAGGACGCGCCCAACGTCGACGTCGACGCGGGCGGCCATCTGTCGGAGACCGAGGAGCACCGGCTCTACGACTACTACGGCATCAACTGGGACAGCGTGCTCTCCGAGGCCGAGCGGACCGACGACGGCCGGTGGGCCGCGGGCACGGGCACGGCCGGAGCCGCGGGAGCCGCCGGTACGGCCGGCACGACCGGCTACCAGGACGCCCCGGAGCGGACGGGCATGCGCGACGACGCCATGACCCGTTCCGAGGAGCAGATGCACGTAGGCGTCGAACGGCGTGAGTCCGGCCGGGCCAGGCTGCGCAAGTACGTGGTCACGGAAGAGGTTCAGCAGACCGTCCCGGTGAGCCACGAGGAAGTGAGGGTGGAGCGCGAACCGATCACGGACGCCAACCGTGACGCGGCGCTCTCCGGCCCGGAGATCAGCGAGGACGAGCACGAGGTCACGCTGCACGAGGAACGCCCCGTCGTCGACACGGAGACGGTGCCGGTGGAGCGTGTCCGGATGACCACGGAGGAGCACACCGAGAACGAGACGGTACGCGGCCAGGTCCGCAAGGAGCGGATCGAGGCCGAGACCGAGGCCACCACCGACGACGACACCCGACGGGGCCGCACGTAGGCGTCCCCGCCGTCACCGCGAGGGCGCGCGCCGGCGAAGTGCCTTCACCGGCGCGTTCCCCCGTGCAGCGCCTCGGCCAGATAGGGGGCGGTGGCACTCCCGCCCGCGCGCGCCACCTCGGCCGGCGGCCCCTCGGCGATGATCCGGCCCCCCGCCTCGCCGCCGCCCGGCCCCAGGTCGATCACCCGGTCGGCGCCCGCCACCACGGCCATGTCGTGCTCGACCACGACCACCGTGTGCCCGGCGTCGACGAGACCGTGCAACTGGCGCATCAGCACCTCGACATCGGCCGGATGCAGACCCGTCGTCGGCTCGTCGAGGAGATACAGCGTGTGGCCGCGACGCCCCCGCTGCAGCTCGCTCGCCAGCTTGATGCGCTGCGCCTCGCCACCGGACAGCTCGGTCGCCGGCTGGCCGAGCCGCAGGTAGCCCAGTCCGACGTCGAGCAGCGCGGCCAGGCTGCGCGCCACGGCCGGCGTGTCCGCGAAGAACTCCGCGGCGCCCTCCACCGTCAGGTCCAGCACTTCGGCGATGTTCCGTCCCCGGTACGCCACTTCGAGCGTCCCGGGGTTGTAGCGCGCCCCGCCGCAGTCCGGGCACGGCGCGTACGTACTCGGCAGGAACAGCAGCTCGACGCCGACGAACCCCTCGCCCTGGCAGGTCTCGCAACGGCCTCCCGGCACGTTGAAGGAGAAGCGGCCGACACCGTAACCCCTCTCCCGCGCCTCGTCGGTGGCCGCGAAGACCTTGCGCACCACGTCGAACAGGCCCGTGTACGTGGCCAGGTTGGAGCGCGGGGTGCGTCCGATCGGCCGCTGGTCGACGGAGACCAGCCGGCCCACCCCCGGCAGGTCCTGGGTGATCTCGCCGATGAGCGTCGACTTCCCGGAACCGGACACGCCCGTCACCGCCGTGAGGACGCCGAGCGGGAACTCGGCGGTCACCCCGCGCAGGTTGTGCCGGGTGACCGGGCCGACCGTCACCGTGCCCCGCGGGGTCCGGACCGCGCGGACGGGCGCGGGGGAGCGGTCGAAGAGGTGGCGGGCGGTCGCGGACTCCCCGACGTCGGCCAGCCCGGCGACCGGGCCGCTGTACAGCACCCGCCCGCCGTGCTCGCCCGCCCGCGGACCGACGTCCACGATCCAGTCGGCGCCGCGCACCACGCCGAGGTGGTGCTCCACCACGAACACCGAGTTGCCGGCCTCCTTCAGCCGCTCCAGCACCGTCAGCAGCGCCTCGGTGTCCGCCGGGTGCAGTCCCGCGGACGGCTCGTCCAGGACGTACACGACCCCGAAGAGCCCGGAGCGCAGCTGCGTCGCCAGCCGCAGCCGCTGCAGCTCGCCCGCCGACAGGGTGGGCGTCGCACGGTCGAGACTCAGATAGCCGAGCCCCAGCTCGACGACGGGGGCGATCCGGGAGGTGAGGTCCCCGGCGAGTACCCGGGCCGTCTCGCCGCCCCTCGGCAGGGCTTTCGCGAGTTCCGTGAGCGGCAGCGCGGCCAGCTCGGCGATGGTACGGCCGCCGACGGTGACCGCCAGAGCCTGGGGCCGCAGCCTGCCGCCGCCGCAGACCGGGCAGGGCGCACTGGTGAGGAAGCGCTCGGCCCTCGCCCGCAGCGTGGCGCTCTTGGAGTCCGAGAAGGTCTTCATCACATACCGGCGGGCGCTCATGTACGTGCCCTGGTACGGCCGCTGGATGCGGCCCGCGTCCCGCACCGGGTGCACCGTGACCACCGGCTGCTCGTCCGTGAACAGGATCCACTCCCGCTGCCCGGCGGGCAGCTCCCGCCACGGCCGGTCCACGTCGTACCCGAGCGCGTCGAGGACGTCCCGCAGGTTCTTGCCCTGCCAGGCGCCCGGCCACGCGGCGATCGCGCCGTCCCGGACGGAGAGCGACGGATCCGGAACCAGCAGTTCCTCGGTCGTGCGGTGCACCCGGCCGAGCCCGTGGCACTCGGGGCACGCCCCCGCCGCCGTGTTGGGCGAGAAGGCGTCGGAGTCGAGCCGCGGGGCGCCCGGCGGGTAGTCACCGGCGCGGGAGAACAGCATCCGCAGGGAGTTGGACAGGTTGGTGACCGTGCCGACCGAGGAACGGGACGTGGGCGCCGCGCGGCGCTGCTGCAGCGACACGGCGGGCGGCAGCCCGGTGATCTCGCCGACCTTCGGGGCGCCGACCTGGTGGATCAGCCTGCGGGCGTACGGCGCGACCGACTCGAAGTAGCGCCGCTGCGCCTCCGCGTAGACCGTCCCGAACGCGAGCGACGACTTCCCCGACCCCGACACACCGGTGAACACCGCCACCACGTCCCGGGGGACGTCCACGTCCACGCCCCTGAGGTTGTGCTCGCGGGCGTCGCGCACCCGGACGTAGGGGTCGTGGGGGCTGTGCATCGCGGGGGACTCCGTAGGGTCTTCGGTGACGGCCGGCGCCGACCGGGGGCCGGTGGGGCCGGTGGGGCCGGTGGGGCCGGTGGGGCCGGTGGGACAAACCCCGCGATTCTACGCCTGGCCGGCGCACGTGCCCGCGCCGGTGACACGGGCGAGCCGCCGGTAGGAGTCCCGCAGCGCCTCGCGGTCGTACGTGCTCGTGGTCACCAGGACCTCCTGCGCGCCCGTGTCCTCGAGGAGCGACTCCAGCTCGTCGGCGACCTGTTCCTCGGTGCCGGCGATGTGGCCGGCCAGACCGGCGTCGTACAGGTCGCGCTCCTTGGCGGTCATCGTCCGGGACTCCACCTCCTCGGCCGGGGGCAGGGGCGGGAAGGAGCCGCGGGTGCGGGCGTGGGCCATCGACCAGGCCTCCGGGACCAGGAGCCGCCGGGCCGCCTCCGGGGTGCCGGCCACGGCGATCGTGCCCGAGACGACGACGTACGGTTCCGCCCTCCACGCGGAGGGGCGGAACCCGGCGCGGTAGCGGTCGATGCCGCGGCGCATCCGGTCGCGGTCGCGCAGGTCCCCGATGACCATCGGCAGGCCGGCCCGGGCGGCGACGGCCGCGCCCTCGCCCATGGCCAGCACGAACGGCGGCACGGTCAGCCCCTCCGCGGGGCGGGCGCGCACCCCCGTGGGGGAGGTGCCGCGGAACCAGCCGAGCAGCTCGGCCAGCTGGGCGCCGAAGTCGTCGGCGTCCTCCTTGTCCCGGCCCAGCGCCCTCCGCACGCCGTCGGTGAAGCCCACCGAGCGGCCGAGTCCCATGTCGATCCGGCCGGGGAAGAGCGACTCCAGCACGCCGAACTGCTCGGCGACGACCAGCGGCCGGTGGTTGGGCAGCATCACACCGCCGGTGCCGACCCGGATGGTGCGCGTGGCCCCGGCGACGGCGGCGGCCAGCACGGTCGGCGCCGATCCCGCCACCCCGGGCACACCGTGGTGCTCGGCCACCCAGAACCGGTGGTAGCCGAGCCGCTCGGCCTCCCGCGCCAGTTCCACGGTGTCGCGCAACGCCTGTGCGCCGGTGTGGCCCTCGCGGATGCGGGAGCGGTCGAGAACGGAGAAGCGGGTGGTCGCGATCACTGAGCTCACACGCTGTTCAACGTCCGGACGGCGCCAGGATTCCCGGTACGGCGCTCTAGGGTGGGCGGGTGACCGACAGCAAGAAGCCCCCGGTGGCCGTGTTCGACCTGGACAACACCCTCGCCGGCACCGCGCACCGGCAGCGGTTCCTGGAGCGCCGGCCGCGCGACTGGGACGCCTTCTTCGCCGCCGCGCCCCACGATCCGCCGCTCGCGGAGGGCATCGCGCTGCTGCGGGCGAGCGCCGAGGAGTGCGAGATCGTGTATCTGACCGGGCGGCCCGAGCGCTGCCGGCGCGACACGCTCGACTGGCTGACCGCGCACGGCCTGCCCGAGGGTCCCGTGCACATGCGGGGCAACGCCGACCGCCGGCCCGCCCGGCGCACCAAGCTGGACATCCTCCGGCGGCTCGCCCGCACCCGCGAGGTCCGGGTCCTCGTGGACGACGACGAGCTGGTGTGCGACGACGCGGAACGGGCCGGGTTCACCGTCGTCCGGGCACGCTGGGCGGCCCGGTCGGCCGAGCTGCGCGTGGCGCAGGAGCGCGAGGGCCGCACCTGACCGTCCCGGTCGGCCAGGGGGCCGCCGCGGTGAGCCCGAGGGCGGCCGCCGCGGTGAACCGGGAGCGGAGTACGCCCGGGGCCGTCAGTCCGATTCCTCCAGGCGGAAGCCGAGCTTCAGGCCGACCTGCCAGTGGGCGACCTCCCCTTCCTCGATCTGGCCGCGCACCTGGGTCACCTCGAACCAGTCCAGATTGCGCAGGGTCCGCGAGGCGCGGGTGATGCCGTTGCGGATCGCCTGGTCGACGCCGTCGGGCGAGGTACCGACGATCTCCGTGACCCGGTAGGTGTGGTTCGACATGCGGGTGCTCCCTTCCGCGGGGCGGCGGTGGCCTGTGGCACGTGCCGTACGCCGTGTGTCGTGCGTCACTCCACCGTGCCGCAAGCCGCGACGGAGCGCGAGGCGTCGGGGGTCCGGGCAAGGTCACCCCTTGACCTCCGCATTGGTCCATACCAAAATCCCAGACACCCGTTCGAGCCTCGGGCTCGTCCCCCACGTCGGGTCTCCCTTCGCGTGCGCAGGACACCCCTGTCCGCCACCGCCCCCTGTCCGTCAGACAGAAGGACCCCCCGTGAGACGTCGCCTGCTCGCCCTTGTCTGTGTGTCCGCCTCCCTGCTCAGCGGCTGCGGCCTGATGCCGCAGGACGGCGGGAGTGAGCGGCGCACCGTCACCGTGTGGCTGATGAAGGACAGCGCCTCGCAGGACTTCCTGCAGCGGTTCACCGAGGAGTTCGAGCGGAAGAACCCCGGCCTCGACCTGGACATCCGGATCCAGAAGTGGACCGGGATCGGTGACAAGGTGCAGACCGCGCTGAAGGCCGACGGCACGGACGGGCCCGACGTCATCGAGGTCGGCAACACCCAGGTTCCGCAGTACGCCGAGGGCGGCCGGCTGATGGATCTGACGCTGGAGTCGATGCGGGACTGGGGCATCCGCGACTGGCTGCCGGGCCTCGCCGAGCCGGGGAAGTGGATGTCCCAGCAGTACGGCATTCCCTGGTACGCGGCCAACCGCGTGGTCATCTACCGCAAGGACCTGTTCGAGCAGGCCGGCATCACCGGGCCGCCCCGCACCCGCGAGGAGTGGCTCACCGCCACCGAGAAGCTCGACTCGGGCGGTGACCAGGGCATCTACCTGGCCGGACAGGACTGGTACACACTCTCCGGCTTCATCTGGGACGAGGGCGGCGAGCTGGCCACGGAGTCGGGTGGCGTCTGGTCGGGCGCCCTGCACTCCGAGGCCGCCCTGCGCGGCATGGACTTCTACCGCGAGCTGCAGGCCCTCGGTGACGGCCCGCTGGACGCCGACGAGGAACACCCGCCGCAGGCCGGCGTGTTCGCCCGGGGGCGGGTCGCGCAGATCGTCGCGGTGCCGGGGCTCGCCCGGTCCATCGTGCGCGAGAACCCCGAACTCGAGGGCAAGCTCGGCTTCTTCCCCGTGCCCGGCAAGAGCGCCGGCAAGCCCGGTGCCGTCTTCACCGGCGGCTCCGACCTCGTCGTGCCGAAGAACACCGACGAACACGACGGCGCCCTCGCCGTGGTCGAGGCGCTCGTCGGCACCAAGTGGAACACCGACCTGGCCCGGACCATGAACTACGTCCCGAACAAGAAGTCGCTCGCCGCGGCCGTCGCGGGCGAGGAGGGGGTGGCCGCCATGGCGGCCGGCGCCGCGCAGGGCCGGGCGACCCCCGGCACGCCCCGGTGGGGCGCGGTCGAGGCGGACAATCCGATCAAGACGTACATGACGAAGGTGCTCACCGGGGGCGACGCGGAGTCGGAGGCCCGCAAGGCCTCCGACCGCGTCACCGAACTGCTGGACCTCGACGCGCGCTGAGGCGTCGCCGCGTCGGCGGACCGCGCCCGGCACGCTCACGTGCCGCGAGCCGTCCTCGGCGAGCCGTCCTCAGCGGGCCACGCTGAGCGACAGCGCGAAACGGTCCTCGCCGTCCGTCCACCAATGGGCCAGCTCAAGCCCCGCCGCGGCCAGTTCGGCCCGCACGCCATCCCGCCGGAACTTCGCGGACACCTCGGTACGCAACTCCTCCCCGTCCGCGAAGTCCACGGCCAGGTCGAGCGCCTGGACCTTGACCGTCTGCGCGGTACGGGAGCGCAGTCGCATCTCGATCCACTCGCGGTCGGCGCTCCACAGCGCCACGTGCTCGAAGGCGGCGGGCGCGAAGTCGGCGTCCAGCTCCCTGTTGATGACGGACAGTACGTTCTTGTTGAACGCGGCCGTCACCCCGGCCGCGTCGTCGTACGCCCGGACCAGCGTCCGCTCGTCCTTGACCAGGTCCGTGCCGAGCAGCAGGGAGTCGCCGGGGGAGAGCAGGGAGCGGACGGCGGACAGGAACGCGGCGCGTTCGCCGGGCAGCAGGTTGCCGATCGTGCCGCCGAGGAACGCCACCAGCCGGGGACCCGGCGTCCCGGGCAGCGTCAGCCCTCCGGTGAAGTCGGCGATCAGCGCGTGCACCTGGAGGTCCGGCCGCTCGGCGACGAGTGCCCGACCGGCCTGGGTCAGGGCGCTCTCGCTGACGTCGACCGGCACGTAGCCGCGCAGGCCGGTCAGCGCGTCGAGCAGGAACCGCGTCTTCTCCGAGGAACCGGAACCCAGCTCCACCAGCGTGCGGGCACCGGTCGCCGCGGCGATCTCGCCGGCCCGGTCGACGAGGATCTCCCGCTCGGCCCGCGTCGGGTAGTACTCGGGCAGCGCGGTGATCTCCTCGAACAGCTCGCTGCCCCGCGCGTCGTAGAACCACTTGGGCGGCAGCCACTTGGGCGTGCTCGTCAGGCCCGCCAGGACGTCGGCGCGCAGGGCGGCGTCCGTGGCGTCCTCGGGCAGCGTGCGGGTGAGGCGGAACGGGCTCACGTACGGGGCTCCTTCGGAGAGACGAAAGCGTCTGCGAGGGCGGTGTCGCCCGGGTCCTTGAGCGGGGTGAGAAGCACGTCCGTGCGGCTCGCCGCGAGCAGGGTGCGGTCGGGGACCTCCTGCCAGTGCGGGTCGTCGTCGTACGGCTCCGAGGCGACGACCGTGCCACCCCCGGGGCGGCTCAGGTACCACAGGGTGTCGCCCCAGGTGGTCGCGGTGATGGTGGTGCCGCTGGTGAGCAGCAGGTTGAGCCGGGAGGCGGGGGCCGCCGCGGCGACCTCCAGCACCGTCTCGGCGAGGGCCCGGCCCTCGTCGTCCCCGGCGCGCAGCCGGCCGAGGACCAGCGCCCACACGAGTGCCGAGTCGTTGCGCGCCTCCAGCGCCAGCAGGTCCTCGGGCGGCAGCGTGCCGGCCACCCGCGCCAGCGAACCGGGCCAGCCCGCCACGGCACCGTTGTGGCTGAACAGCCAGGTGCCCGCGGCGAACGGCGCCGCCGCGGCCTCCGCGTCCGCGCCCGACAGCGTCGCGTCCCGCACGGCGGCGAGCAGCGCGCCGGTCCGTACGACCCGGGCCAGGTCGGCGAAGGACTGGTCCGCCCAGATGGGCCCGGCCCGGCGGTACCGCGCCGGCACCGGGTCGCCCCCGGCGTACCAGCCGACGCCGAAACCGTCGGCGTTGACCGTGCCGTGGCGCTGGTGCCTGGGTGCCCAGGACTGGCGGTACAGGCCGTGCGGCGGCGCCACGAGGAGCCGGCCGAGCGGCTCCTCGGGGCCCACGTAGGCGAGGTGACGGCACATCAGAAGGCCTCCGGGGTGCGGGCGGTGCGGAACCCGGAGAAGATCTGCCGCCGGATCGGATGGTCCCAGTTGCGGAACGTTCCCCGGCAGGCCACCGCGTCCACGGCGAACGACCCGCCGCGCAGCACCTTGTACTCGGGCCCGAAGAACACCTCCGAGTACTCCTTGTACGGGAACGCCCTGAAGCCCGGGTACGGGGCGAAGTCGCTCGACGTCCACTCCCAGACGTCACCGATCAACTGCCGCACCCCGAGCGGCGACTCACCGGCCGGATAGCTGCCCGCCGGCGCCGGGCGCAGATGCCGCTGGCCGAGGTTGGCGTGGTCCGGCCCCGGATCCGCGTCCCCCCACGGATAGCGCGCCGAGCGGTCGCCCGCCGGATCGTACCGGGCGGCCTTCTCCCACTCGGCCTCGGTGGGCAGCCGCCGTCCGGCCCAGCGGGCCCAGGCGTCCGCCTCGTACCAGCACACGTGCACCACCGGCTCGTCGGCCGGCACCACCTCGGTGAGCCCGAAGCGCCGCCGCAGCCACTGCCCGCCGTCCCGGCGCCAGAACAGCGGGGCGGTCACGGAGTGCCGGCGGATGTGGTCCCAGCCCTCGGGGGTCCACCAGCGCGGGTCGTCGTAGCCGCCGTCGTCGATGAACGCCTGGTACGCGCCGTTGGTCACCGGCGTGGTGTCGATGTAGAACGGCGCCACCTCGCGCCGGTGCGCGGGGCGTTCGTTGTCCAGGGCCCACGGCTCGGTCGACGTGCCCATCGTGAACGGGCCGCCGGGCACCAGGACCTCCGCGGGGCCGGTGAACAGCGGCACCGGGTCCGGGTCCGGCGCGGTCAGGGCCTGCGGGCCCCTGCGGAGCTGATGGGTGATCAGCATGGTCTCGTCGTGCTGCTGCTCGTGCTGGGCGATCATCCCGAAGGCGAAACCCGCCTGAGTCAGCCGCGTCCCGTGGAACGCGGTGCTCTCCAGCACGTCCAGGGCCCGTCCGCGCACGTCGGCCGCGTACCGGCGGGCCTCGGCGGGCGACAGCAGCGGCAGCTTGGGCCGCTCCGCGCGCGGATGCTCGAAGGCGTCGTAGAGGCTGTCTATCTCGGGCCGTATCGCCTCCTGCCCGGCGACGGCGCGCAGCAGCCACTGCTCTTCCTGGTTGCCGATGTGCGCCAGGTCCCACACCAGCGGGGACATCAGCGGCGACACCTGGGACGTCAGATCGGGGCCGTCCACGCAGCTGGTCAGCAGCGTGGTCCGGTCGCGGGCCGTGACGAGCGTGGCCAGGGCCCGTTCGCGCAGGGCGCCGGCGTCGACGGCCGTCCCGCCAGTGGTGTCGGTGGTGGTGTCGGGGGTGTCGGCGGCGGTGTCCATGGCGGGGTCGGTCATGGGCGGGTCTCCGTCCCGTGCGGGCCACGGCTCGCGCCGTCCGGCGTGTCCAGCAGGTCGTCGGCGGGGCAGCGGCCCTTGAGCGCGTAGCGCTCCAGGTGCGCCGCGACGGCGTCCGTCACCGCCGCGGTGGCTCCCAGCCTGGGCAGGGCGGCGAGCGCCGCCGTCAGGCACACGACGGCCGCCTCGCGCAGCTCCGGATCGGTGAGGCCGTCGCGGGCGGCGTCCCGGTACAGCGGGTTGTGCGGGGCGGGCAGGCCGAGCGTGCGCTCGGCGAGCGGCTTCACGGCCCGGTAGGCGGTCTCGGTGGCCTCCTGGTCGTCGAACAGGGCCGCCGTCACGGCGAGCGGCACCATCCAGCCGTCGTCGCCGGGCTGGGCGTCGATCATGCGCAGCTCCAGATGCCCGCGCGGCCGGACCGGCGGGAAGAGTGTGGTGAGGTGGTAGTCGAGATCCTCCCGGGTCGGCGGTCTCGACGCCCGGCTCCGGGTCCACTCGCGGAAGGTCAGGCCCTCCGGTACGTCCCACGGTCCTTCCTCCCGGCGTACGCACATCACCGGCGCCTGAAGGACGTGCCGGGTCCACGCGCCGCGCGGGTCGGAGTCCAGCGGGGGGCCACCGGCCCGGCCGGTGGCGATCTGCGTCCACCGCAGCTGCCGGGTGGACCGCCAGCCGGTGGGCCGGCCCTCGGCCAGCGGGGAGTTGGCGAACGCGGCGGTGAGGACCGCGCCCAGGTGGTGGGCCAGCCACCAGCGGCGTACGTGACCGAGCGGGCCGGGTTCGTCGTACCCGGCGTCCACGCACACCTGCACGGACGCGGAGGCGCACATCATGAAGCGGCCCGCGGGTCCGGTGCGGTCGAGACAGGCCTCCATGGCGTCGTAGCGCGGCTGCCTCAGATAGCGGCGGGGGGAGTGCCAGGGGTCGTGACCGAGGCCCACGAGGGCGAGGCCGTCGTCGCGCAGGACCGCGCGGACGGCGTCGAGATCGGCGGAGACGGTACCGATGCACTCCATCAGGGAGGCGGCGGGGAGCGAGCTCAGCTCCAGCTGGCCGCCGGGTTCGACGGTCAGCGCCGACCTGAGGGGCACGGTCCGCAGTGCGGCGTACATGGCGCGCAGTCGTTCGGGTGACACGGGCAGCCGGGGTGCGTCCAGCTCGTGGACGAGCCATTCCACTTCGACACCGAGCAGCCTCGGCGGACCGGTCTTGAAGCAGATGCCGCGGACCAGCGCCTCGACCTCGGCTTCGGTGACAGAGGTGCGTGGCCGCGTGCAGCCACTTACCGCATCGGACATGTCGGGATCCTCCTGAGATTCCATCCATGCCGCCGACCCTTCAGCGGTGGGCCGGGTCGGCACACTCGTCCCACCCAAGACCCTCGTGCGGTCCCGCACAAGGGTGCATACCGGGACGTACCGGCTTGGTAATCTCCGTGACCCGTCCGTTTCCGGGGGCTTTCCCCGTCGTTCCCGGGCCGGGAAACTCCGTTGCACCGCATCACCAGCATCACCCAGGATTCCTGCATGAGCACGACGGGGGACACCGCGCGGTGCGCGGTCACGGCGTCCACGGGGGTGGCGCCGTGAGCGCGCGCCTGCGGGGCATCGCACAGCAGACCGAGCAGATCGTGATGGCGGGGTCCTACCGCGCGTCCGACGGGCGCGAGGTACCGATCGCCGCGGCGGTCGAGGAGGCGCGGGAGCGCACCCGCATGTTCGGCCCGTCACCCGTGGAACCGGCTGCGTCCGTTCCGGTGCGAACGGTCTTCGAGGTCACCGGCGAGAGCAGCCTAGAGGCCGCCCGCCGCCTCGGCGGCGAGGTCGCCGTGCTGAACTTCGCCTCCGCCCGCAACCCCGGCGGCGGCTATCTCAATGGCGCCCAGGCCCAGGAGGAAGCCCTGTGCCGGGCCTCCGCGCTGTACACCTGCCTGCTGCGGGCACGCGAGTTCTACGACCACCACCGCGCCCACCGGGACCCGTTCTACACCGACCGCGTCATCCACTCGCCCGGCGTGCCCGTCTTCCGCGACGACCGCGGCCGGCTGCTGGACGAGCCGTACACCGCCGGCTTCCTCACGTCCGCCGCACCCAACGCGGGCGTGGTGCTGCGCACGGCCCCGGAGCGCGCCGCCGAGCTGCCCGCGGCCCTCGCCGCACGCGCCGAGCGGGTGCTGGAGACGGCCGCCGCCCACGGGTACCGGCGGCTGGTGCTCGGTGCCTGGGGCTGCGGAGTGTTCCGCAACGACCCGGCCGAGGTGGCGGGCGCCTTCCGGACGCGGCTCGGGCCCGGCGGACGGTTCGCGGAAGCCTTCGAGCGGGTGACGTTCGGCATCCTGGACCGCACGCCGGGCGGCACGGTCAGGGCCGCCTTCGCACGCGTCTTCCCGGAGGGGGCGGGCCGTCCCGGCCGGCTCCAGCCGTAGCGCTCCCGCAGCCGCTGCGGTACGGCGCCGAACGGCCTCCGGTCCAGGGCGCACGCCTCGCGGTGGCGCGCACCGGCGTCGCGCAGCCGCGGCACCCGGTCCACGCCGGCCACGAGTCCCGCCCGGAGCGGTCCCACGTGCCGGCGGCGGGGCCGCGTCCTCGTCGTCCGGGAGTGCCGGTGCGGGCGGGTCGGCCGCCGCCCCGAGCCGCAGACGCGGTCCCCGGTGGGGGCGGTCTCCGGACCTGGCCGGACGGACTGATCTGCGGCACCCGCGATCGGGTGGCAGGCTGATCACCGGGGCCGCACCGTCCCGGCACCGGCTGGCCGATCACCGGGGCCGCACCGTCCCGGCACCGGCTGGCCGATCACCGGGGCCGGACCGCCCCCGGCACCGACTGGCCGAATACCGGGGTCCGCCCCGGCCCCGACCGTACGAGCGGAGAAAGCCGACGTCATGACCGACCAGCTCACCGTGAGCGTCCTGGGCACCGGCATCATGGGTGCCGCGATGGCCCGTAATCTCGCCCGCGCCGGACACACCGTCCGGGTCTGGAACCGCACCTGGGACAAGGCCGAGCCGCTGGCCGCCGACGGCGCGCACGTCGCGGCCCGCCCCGAGGAGGCGGTGCGGGACGCCGACGTCGTCGTCACCATGCTGTACGACGGTCCGGCCGCTCTGGACGTCATGCGGCAGGCCACCCCCGGTCTGCGCCCCGGCACCGCGTGGGTGCAGTCGACCACCGCCGGCGTCGACGCGGTCGCCGACCTGGCCGCCTTCGCCGACGAACACGGCCTCGTCTTCTTCGACGCCCCCGTCCTCGGCACCCGCGGGCCCGCCGAGGCCGGTCAGCTCCTGGTCCTGGCCGCCGGCCCGTCCGACGCACGGGGCACGGTGACGCCCGTCCTCGACGCCGTGGGCTCCCGCACGGTGTGGACCGGCGAGGACGGCGCGGCCGGCAGCGCCACCCGGCTGAAGCTGGTGGCCAACAGCTGGGTCCTCGCCGCCACCAACGCGGCCGGCGAGGTCCTGGCGCTCGCCAAGGCACTGGGTGTGGACCCGGACGGCTTCTTCGACGCCATCGCGGGCGGCCCGCTCGACATGGGCTACCTGCGCGCCAAGGCCGGCCTGATCCGCGACGGCGCGCTGCGCCCGGCCCAGTTCGCGGTCACCACCGCCGCGAAGGACGCCCGGCTGGTCGTCGAGGCGGGCGAGGCGAACGGCGTCCGCCTGGACGTGGCCGCCGCCGGCGCCGAACGCCTGGCGCGCGCCGCCGCACAGGGACACGGCGACGAGGACATGGCGGCGGCCTACTTCGCCAGTTTCGAGGAGAGGGCGTCCGACTGAGCTCACCCGGGGTACCGGGTGAGCGGAACAACCGGAAGACCGAAGTAGTCTCGGCACACACCAAGATCAAAGGAGTCCGCATGTCCAAGCCGCCGCTGCCGCCCGAGGCCGTCGACCTGCTGCGCCGCCCCAACCCGTGCGTCATGGCCACCCTCCGCTCGGACGGCGCGCCCGTCTCCACGCCCACCTGGTACCTGTGGGAGGACGACGGCCGGGTCCTGATCAACTTCGACGAGGGCCGGGTACGCCTGGGACACGTGCGCCGCGACCCGCGCGTGACCCTCACCGTCCTCGCGGGCGACGACTGGTACACGCACGTCACCCTCATCGGCCGCGTCACCGAGACCCGCGACGACGAGGGCCTCACCGGCATCGACCGCCTCTCCAGGCACTACACGGGGAACCCGTACCCCAACCGGGACCGGGCCAGGGTCAGCGCCTGGGTCGAGGTCGAGCGCTGGCACGGCTGGGGCGCCCTGAAGGACAGCGACCAGGCGTCCGGCTGAGCAGGGGCCGGCACCGTGGACCACGGGGATCCCGCCGGGTATCGACACGACCGGCCGCCTCCTCTAGGATCCACGGCGCGGCATCGCGTGTCGGTCACCGTCCGGGTGAGGCATGGAGGCGCCGCGGAGATGCCCGTGGAGGCATTCACCCGTGTCAGTCGAGTTCAACCACACCATCGTTCTCTCCCGGGACCGGGAGAAGTCCGCTCACTTCCTCGCCCGGATCCTGGGGCTGGAGGTCGGTGAGCCGGCCGGGATGTTCCTGCCCGTGACGACCGACAACGGCGTCACCCTCGATTTCGCCACCGTCGACATCGACATCCCGGTGCAGCACTACGCGTTCCTCGTCTCCGAGGACGAGTTCGACGAGATCCTCGCCCGGCTCGTCGAGGACGGGGTCCCCATCCAGGCCGACCCGCACGGCCGGCACCCGCGCCGGATCAACCGCAACGACGGCGGACGGGGCGTGTACTTCGGCGACCCGTCCGGGCACGGCATGGAGGCCTTCACCCGCCCCTACGGCAGCGACCCGTCCTCGCCGTTGAACGGCGTCACCCAGGACGTCCCCGGGGCACGCTGACCGGCCGTCGGCGACCGTTGTCACACCCCCTCCGCATACTGGTGGCCTCAGGGAGCCGGACATGAGGAGGGGGTGGCCGTGCGGACGGTGTACAGCGGTGAACTACACGTCAGCTACGGACAGTTCTACGTGGACAGCCGACCTGACGAGGAGAACCCGGGTCCGTCGCCGGCCTGCGCCGGGCAGACCAACGGACTGTGCGGGGCGGCCGTCCCCGGACACCTCTTCCTCGTCACGGGCCTGCACACCGGCCGCGTCGGTCTGACCGTCGAGGTGCACGGGGCGGCACCGCCGCTCGACGACGGCTGGGAGGACGTGGTGGAGGTGTCCTTCCGGCCGGCCTCCGCCTCGACGGTCGTCCTGCCGTGGGGCGACGGCCCCCTGTGCGCACTGGACCTGCTCCCGGCCGACCACCGGGTGCGCTACTGCGGGCGCGGCATGGACCGGGGCCGGGAGGAGGAGCTCGCCGTACTCGAAGGCGGCGCGCCGGTCGACCACTACCTGCTCCAGTTCTGGCCGGCCCCGCCCGCCGCGGACCTCGTCGTCCGGCAGACCTCGCGCAGCGCCGCACACCGGCACCGGCACGCCCGCGGTCTGCCGCCGCCCTCCACGCCCGAGGAGCGGGCCGCGGCCGAGTGCCGCCGGCGGGAGGAGCGGCGGGCGGCGGAGCAGGCCGCACAGGAGCGTGCGGAAGCCCTGTCCTGGGGCGGTCGGCTGCCCAGCCGCCGCCTGCGCGAGGCCGGCGGCAACGCGCGGGGACTCGTTCCGCTGGACCGCGACCTGCTCGACGCCGTCGACGCGGCGTGCCCGGCGACGCAGCGCGACCTCGCCCGGTGGGCCGCCCACCGGGCCTTCGCCGCGGCGGGGCTGGACGGCGTCGACTGGATCGCACCCGCGCTGGCGGCACTGGACCGCGGGGAGCCCCTGCCGGCGCCGTTCGACGTCCCGCAGCGGGCCTGGGACCGGTTCTTCGCCGACGACCGTACGACCCACGCCCTGGTGGACTCGTCGGACGGATGCCGCGACAACCTGCTGCAACAGGCGATGGCGATGCCCGCACTGCCCGCCGCGGCCGGACCGGACCCGTTGCGCGCCGCCCTCGACGCCCTCTTCGCCGCCGCGATCACCTACGGCACCGACTATCCCGCCCTGTTCGCGCTGGCCCGGCGCCGGTTCCCCACGCTGGGCCCGGGGACACCGCAGTCCTAGCTAGCTATGCCGACGCGTGGTCGTGCCGGGGCAGCAGCGGGGCGCCAGGACGAGTACGCCCGCCACCGCGACCGCCGTACGCGGTGGCGGTCAGCCGGCCCGGAGCCCCCGCACCCCGGTCGGAGCCGCGGTCGTCGGTTTGCCGCCGACCGACCAGGCGGACAGCCGCGGACGGCGCGGTCCGCCGGGGTCGGCCGAGCCGGCGTCCACAGGCGGACGTGGCGGCGGGACGCCCGGCGCAGCGGGGTTGCCCCGACCCGCGCCGGGTACCCGACCGCGCATGAAGTGGCGACAGGTGCAGGACGGGCCGTCCGCGGTGTACGTGGTGGTCCTCGACCCCGGCGAGGACGCGCTCGCCGAACTCACCGCCTTCGCCCGCGACCGGTCGCTCGGAGCATCCCAGGTGACGGCCGTGGGCGCCTTCTCGGAGGCGGTCGTCGGCTGGTTCGACCGGCAGGCCAAGGACTACCGGCGCATTCCGGTGGGGGAGCAGTGCGAGGTGCTGTCCCTGATCGGGGACATCGCCGTCGCCGACGACGGACCGGCCCCGCACCTGCACGCCGTACTGGGCCTGTCCGACGGCTCGACCCGCGGCGGCCACCTGCTGTCCGGCCGGGTCTGGCCGACGCTGGAGGTCGTCGTGCGGGACAGTCCGGCCGAACTGGCCAAGACCCACCGCCCCGACATCGGCCTGGCCCTGATCGACCTGGGCTGAGCCGGCCGCCGCAGGGCGGTTTACCGGCCCGGGTGAGGGCTACGCGGCCCGCACGGAACTCCGCACCACCCCGGGAGGCGCGACCATGACACGGCGCATCCGAGACGTGATGTCACCCGCCGTGGTGGCCGTCGAGCCCATGACCACAGTGGCCCGGGCGGCCCGGCTGATGCGCGAGGAGGACATCGGCGACGTTCTGGTGACCTACGACCGGGACCTGTTCGGTGTACTCACCGACCGCGACATCGTGCTGCGCAGCGTCGCCGACGGTCGCGACCCCGACGACACCACGGTCGGCTCGGTCTGCACGCCCCCGCCCGTCGTCACCCTCGAACCGGACGACAGCACCGACTACGCGGCCGAGCTGATGCGACGCCACGCCGTGCGGCGGCTGCCGGTCGTCGAGTACGGCGGCGTCCCGGTCGGCGTGGTCACCCTCGGCGACCTGGCCGCCACCGACGACCCGCACTCCGCCCTGGCGGACATCAGCGAGGCCCCGCCCGACCACTGACGCCTCCGACCCGCACGGAGGGAACGGCATGAGCGACCGACGCCGGCCCCACGGGGCCGCGGAACCCGCCCCTCGCGCGCGGCCCGGCGCGACCGGCCGCCGCTTCCCGCGCACCGGCACCGAACCGGTCACCGCACAGAGCCCGCTGCGGCTGCGGCTGCTGCTGTCGGCCGTCTTCCTGCCGCTGTTCGTCGCCGGAGCCACGTTCTTCGGCGTGTGGGCCGCGGACACCGGCTCGGGCGACAGCCCCGGACGAGGCGGCCTGGTGGCCCTCGCCGCCGTGTGCGCGGCGTTCGCACTGCCGGCGGCGGCCGACCTGGTGGTCGTGGCCGGCCGGTTGCGGCGCGGACGGGGCACCCCTGTACCGCACTGACCCGAGAACCACCCGAGGAAGGGGACGGAGGAAGCGACATGGCTCCCCCGGCACGAACCACGACGGCAGGCGCCCGGGAGGACCGCCGCGCCGCCACCCGCACCGCCCGGCTGCGCAACCGGATACCCGAACCCGACGAGGAACCCGACCTGCTCGGCCAGTACCTGACCCAGATCGGCGCCACCCCGCTGCTGACCGCCGAGGACGAGGTGAGCCTGGCCCGGCGTATCGAGGACGGGGTCCGGGCCATGGAGGAGCTGGAGTCGGCCGACACCGGCGAGCCCGCCCCGACACCGGACAGGCGCCGCGCGCTGGAGGAGGCCGTCCACGACGGCCAGGCGGCCAAGGACCACATGGTGCGGGCCAACCTGCGGCTCGTGGTGTCGATGGCCAAACGCCACGCCCACCGCGGGCTGCCCCTCCTGGACGTCATCCAGGAGGGCAACCTCGGACTGATCCGGGCCGTGGAGAAGTTCGACCACACCAAGGGCTTCAAGTTCTCCACGTACGCCACCTGGTGGATCCGCCAGGCCATCGAGCGGGGCCTGGCGACCCACGCGCGCACGGTGCGGCTGCCGGTGCACGTCGTGGAGCAGCTGCAGAAGCTCGCCAAGGTCGAGCGGCGGCTTCGTGGGAGCCTCGACCGCGAGCCGACCGCCGAGGAGGTGGCCGCCGAGAGCGGTATCGACGGCGACAAGGTCGTCTGGCTGCGCCGCGTCGGACGGAGCGCCGTCAGCCTGGACACTCCGGTGGACGAGGCGGGGGAGACCGTCGTCGGCGACCTCATTCCCGACACCGAGGTGCTCCAGGCCCCCGAGGTGGCCGAGTTCCAGGCCCTCGCGGCGGAACTGCGGGAGGCCGTCGGCACCCTCGCGCCCCGCGAGGCCCTGATCCTCAGCCTGCGCTACGGACTGCACGACGGCCGTCCCCGCACCCTGCAGCAGGTGGCACAGCACGTGGGCCTGACCCGGGAACGCGTCCGTCAACTGGAGAAGGCCTCCCTCGACCACCTGCGCGCCCCCGAGACCCGGGAACGCCTGCTGGACTGGGCGAGCTGACCGGCTGACCTCGACGCCCACCCACCAGCCCCTCAGGGTCACGAGCCTCACCGGTCCGCCCCGTCCCGCAGGGCTCACCCGTCCGCGAACGACCTCGCGTCACCCTCCCGCAGCCGTCGAACGACCTCGCGTCACCCGTCCGCAGCCGTGGGGGCATCCATCCGCAGCCGGGCCCCCTGCCGCAGCAGCTCGTGCTGGACCATCCGGTAGGGCAGGCCGCGCGGGCCGCGCCCGTGCCGGACCGTCAGCGCCGCGCACACCCGGCCGCGTGGCCGGTCGCCATGGCGATGGGCATCACCCGGTACGACGAGTGCGCCACATGCGTCCCGGAGATGCAGCGTCCGGCCACCAGCAGCCGCTCGGTGCCCCGTGGCACCAGGCAGCGCAGCGGGATGTCGTAGAAGCTGCCCCGCGGCACCCGTTTGAGGACGGTGCCGGAGCCGCGCGGGTTGTGGATGTCGACCGGGTAGGCGCCGTGCGCGACCACGTCCGGGAAGGTGCGCGCCGCCAGGATGTCGTGTCCGGTCAGCTGGTAGTCGCCGAGCACGCGCCGGCTCTCCCGTACGCCGATGTGCGTGCCGCTCTGCACCACGTACGCCTCCTCGAAACCGGGCACGCGGGTGCGCAGGAAGCGGTCGATCTGGGAGAGCTGGCGCCGGGCCGTGTACTCGGCCCGGGTCAGGTCCCACACGCTGGTGCCGAGCACACGGTTGACGCGGGTGCTGTTGACGGCGATCTCGCGCGGGTGCGGTGTCGCGAAGAAGAGGATGTCCTCGCGCGGCAGCCGGAGCTCGCCGTTCGCCCTGGCCTCCTCGATCAGGTCCCACAGACCGTGCACGCCGCGCCACTGGTCGGGGTGCGCGCGCACGTAGTCGGCGAAGTCCGGCCGCGCGAAGTCCGCGACGCGGAACATCAGCGTCATGGGCTGCACCAGCCCGTCCTCGGGCCGGCCGATCTCGTACGGTGCCCCGCAGGACGTCGCCACGTCGCCGTCGCCCGTGCCGTCCACGACCACCCCGGCGTCGATCACCACCGGCCCCGACTTCGTCTCGAACACCACCCGCCAGCCGGAGCCGTCGTCGAGGGGCAGCGCGCCGGAGGCGAAGGAGTGGAACAGCATCCGCACCCCCGCCTCGTCCATCATCTCGAGCAGGGAGAGCTTGAAGAGCTCCGGGTCGAAGGGGACCGTGTACCCGGTCTTCGGAGAGGGCGGCAGACAGCCTCCGCGCCCCATGAGCCGGTCGAGCAGCTGCCACAGCACGCCCGCGACCACCGGCTCGCCCTCGCCGTGGTCGGTGGGCAGCAGCCGCGAGGTGTCCCCCGACTCGGTGAACGCGGCCTGCTTGTGCTCGTTGTGGAACGACATCAGCGGCATCACCAGCGCCACGGTCGCGTTGCCGCCGAGGAACCCGTACCGCTCCACCAGTACGACGTCGGCCCCGGCGTCGGCCGCGCCGACCGCGGCGGCGAACCCGGCGGGGCCGCCGCCCACCACCAGCACGTCGCACCGGCCCCCGTGCCGGGCGGGCCGCGGGGGCAGGGTGACCGTGCGGGGTTCGCGGGGCTCTTCCAGGATCGGCATCGCTCTCCTCGGAGGTCAGGCGTCGGCCGTCACGCGTGCAACGGGCCGGTCATGCGTCGGCCGTCACGCGTGCAACGGGCGGGGCTCGGAGACGTACGGCTCCGGGTCCGGCCCCGCCGCCTGTGCCCGCGGCCCGTCGCCCGCCTCGCCGGCCGCGTCCACCTCGCCGATCGCGTCGAGCAGCGAGCCGCAGCGCACACAGGTCTCCCTGGCCGCCGCGGACAGTTCCCGCATCCGGGACCGGAGGTCCTCCCGGCGCCGCGGATACTCGTCCCACATCCGGTCGACCTCCGCCAGCAGCAACCCCGCCTGCTCCCGTGCCACGCCCACCAGGGCCGGGGCGCCCAGCCGGCGGGCGAAGTCGAAGACCTTGCCGGAGTAGGGCAGCGGCAGCACCGGCACGCCGGTGAGCGCCGCGAAGATCACGAAGTGCAGCCGCATGCCGACGGCCACGTCCAGATGCCGCATGAAGCCGAGGACCTGCCCGGGGCTGTAGTCGCCGTGCAGGATCCGGCCCTTGTCCGGCGCGGTCATGTGGGACAGCACGGCGTGCGCGTGCCGTACGTCGTGCCGCTCCATCGGCAGGAACACCACGTGCGCGTCCAGTCGCCGCACCAGGAAGTCCGCGACGTCCGCGAGCAGCGCGTGGTAGTCGCCCTCGTCGAGTTTCTCGGCGGCCCGGCCCGGTTCGCGCACCGACATCCCCACCAGCCGGGCGCCGGAGGGGATGCCCTCGTCCCGCATCATGGCCTCGGTGAAGGGTTCGGGCCCCAGCAGCAGGGCCGGGTCGGCGGTGACCGTGACCTCGCGTTCCAGGCCGACCTCCTCCAGGACCAGCCGGGACTCCTCGTCCCGCACCACGACGTCGTCCATGTCCGCCAGCACGGTGCGCACCGCGTCCCGGTCCTCGGCGTCCGTCAGCGGCCCCGCACCGACGGCGTAGGCGAAGGTCGGCACGTCGCGGGTCTGCGCGGCGCGCACCAGTCGCAGATAGCGCCGCGCCTCACCGTCGTAGAGGATGCCGCCACCGCCCAGCACCAGGAGGTCCAGGCCGGGCAGTACGTCGAGGACGTGGTTGCGGCTGACGCCCTCCCAGGGCACCACCTCGTCGGCGTCGGGGTGATGGGTGCGGGTGTGCTCCGCGTTCCGGCTCAGGACGATCAGGTGCGCGTCGGGCCGCTGGGCGCGCAGGCAGCTCAGGACGCAGGTCAGGATCGCCTCGTCGCCGATGTTGAAGCCGCCGTAGGAACCGAGCACGCCGATGCGCGGGCGCGGCCGGGCGGGGGGCGGAAGCGAGGGGGCAGTGGTCATGCAGGGGCTCCCGTCACGTCGGGGTCGGCCGGACCGCCGGCCTCGGTGCGCGGACCGCGCACGCTGCCGGGTTGCCTGCACCGGATTACGGAAACACGCTGACCGAGAACCCGTACCCGGGTCGGCCCCTCACACGTATCAGGAGCACCAGTGGACGTCTCACTCACGGTCTGGCTGCTGACCGTCGCGGGCCTGTGCGTACTCGTCGCCGCCGACTTCTTCATCGGCCGGAAGCCGCACGACGTGTCGATCAGGGAAGCCGGGATCTGGACGGCCGTCTGGGTGGTTCTGGCCTGCTTGTTCGGTGTGGGGCTGCTGGTGTTCGCCGGGGGCGGGCCCACCGGCGAGTTCTTTGCCGGCTACATCACCGAGAAGTCGCTGAGCGTCGACAACCTCTTCGTCTTCGTCCTGATCATGGCGAAGTTCGCGGTGCCCTCGCAGTACCAGCAGCGGGTTCTGATGGTCGGCGTCATCGTGGCCCTGGTGCTGCGCGCCGCGTTCATCGCGGCCGGCGCGGCGATCATCTCCGCCTTCTCCTGGGTCTTCTACATCTTCGGCGCCTTCTTGATCTGGACCGCGTGGAAGCTCATCCAGGACGCCCGCAAGGGCGGGCACGACGAGGAGTACGAGGAGAACAAGCTGCTGAGGACGGTCGAACGCCGCTTCGGAGTGGCCGACCGCTACCACGGCACCAAGCTGTGGATCGAGGAGAACGGCAAGCGGGTCATGACTCCGATGCTGGTCGTGATGCTCGCGATCGGCTCCACCGACGTCCTGTTCGCCCTCGACTCCATCCCCGCCATCTACGGCCTGACCCAGGACCCGTACATCGTGTTCACGGCCAACGCGTTCGCCCTGATGGGCCTGCGCCAGCTGTACTTCCTCATCGGTGGCCTGCTGAAGAAGCTGATCCACCTCTCCTACGGCCTGTCGGTCATCCTGGGCTTCATCGGCGTCAAACTGTTCCTGCACGCCCTGCACGAGTCCGGGGTCCACGTCCCCGAGATCGGCATCCCCTTCTCGCTCGGCTTCATCGTGCTCGTCCTCGCGGTCACCACGGCGACGAGCCTGTGGGCCGCGAGGAAACCGGAGCGGGAACAGGAGGAGGAGCGGGAACGGGAGGAGGCGGAGGAGAAGGGGCGGGACGCGTGACGGAGGCCTACTGGATGGTCCAGCCCACGCTGCCGACCCCCGAGCTGTAGAACGCGCAGACGCCCGAGGACTCGCCGTACCGCCCGGGCGCCAGTGTCACCCACTGGCCGGAGACGTCGGGTGCCCGGCCGCAGACGATCTCGGCGCGGAAGGTGATGGTGCGGTCGGTGTTGTTGCTGCAACCGGCGATGCCGTGGTCCGGGTTGTTGTTGTGCACCCAGCCGTCGCAGTCGACACCGGCTGCTGCCGCGGAGGCAGCTGTTCCGGGCGGCGTGGCCGGCGCCGGAACGGCGGAGCCGGCCGCCGTGAGGGCCAGCACCGATACCGTGGCGGCCATCCCGGCCATGACGACGTTCGTCCCGCGCTTCATACGTACCCCCGTGAGGTCGTGTGTCTTCCGGTTGCGCGACCAGTCAAGGAGACGACGGCTCCCACGTGAACCTCGGAGGTGTGAGGGTCCGTCCCGAGCGCGTCGAGATCCACATGGCGCCGCGAGGCCCGGACGCCACCACCAGGGGTTGTCTGCCCCCAGGCGCGGCGAGGGCTTTCCGCGCGAGACGACGCGGGTGCCGCGGTCGTCGACGACAGGAGCCTGCAGTCACCGCGGCGGTCCCCACGCCCCGCACCGGTCCCCACGCCCCGCACCGGTCCCCACGCCCCGCACCGGTCTACGACCCGCGCTTCCCCACGTCCGCCGCCTCCCGTCAGATCCGGCAGCCCGCCCGCGATCCGGGCGTCGGCCTGCTGTGGCCGCTGAGCCGCTGAGCCGCAGAGCCGCAGAGCCGCGGGGCCGCGGGACCCCGGCACCGCGGACCCCGGCTCACGCCGGCCGCGGACGGCGACACACGTCGGGACCGGAGCTCGGCGGAGCTCTGGTCCCGTACGCGTGCAGGCGGGCGTCAGGCGGCGACGGCCTCGTCGGCGTGGCCGTGCAGCCGGGCGACGACCTCGGTCAGCTGGGCGGCGACCTCGGCGTCGTCGGCCGGGTGGGTCTCGGCGAAACGGGTCACCGAACCGGGGATGGACAGCTTGAGGTCCTCGATCACCTTGCCGCCGGCGATACCGACGGCCTTGCGAGTGTCGTCCTGCGCCCACACGCCGCCGTACTGGCCGAAGGCGGTGCCCACCACGGCGGCGGGCTTGCCGGCGAAGGCGCCCGCGCCGAACGGACGGGACAGCCAGTCGATGGCGTTCTTGAGGACGGCCGGCATGGTGCCGTTGTACTCCGGCGAGAAGAACAGGAAGGCGTCGGAGGCCTGCGCGGCCTCGCGCAGCTTCACGGCGGCGGCCGGGACGCTGCCCTCGACGTCGATGTCCTCGTTGTAGAAGGGGATCTCGGCCAGGCCTTCGAACAGCTGCACCTCGGCGCCCTCCGGTGCGAACTTGGCGGCCGCCTCGGCGAGCTGGCGGTTGTGCGAACCGGCGCGAAGGCTGCCGACGAGCGCAAGGATGCGGACAGACATGAGTACTCCCAAGGACGGAGCAGACGCTGACGGGGCAGACGCTGCTGAAAACACTGCCGTAACGGATCCGGACCGAGGTCCGTTTAATTTCTAACATCCCAAACGGACCGCGGTCCAGTTTTCTTCCCGATGCCTTAGGCTGGCTCCATGTCCGCCGCCCTGCCCCCCTTCCCGAAGCCCCAGGAGACCGCCGGTCCACCCGAACTGCTGCAGCTCGGCACGGGGACCGAGGAGGACGAGCCGTGCCTGCGCGCCGACGCCGCGCGCAATCGGGCCCGGCTGCTGGAGGCCGCCGCGCGGCTGGTCGCCGAGCACGGCGCGGCCGGCGTCACGATGGAGGCGGTGGCCGCGGCGGCCTCGGTGGGCAAGGGCACGGTCTTCCGCCGCTTCGGCGACCGCACCGGCCTGCTCATGGCGCTCCTCGACCACTCCGAGAAGAAGTTCCAGGCCGCGCTCCTCGGCGGCCCGCCGCCCCTGGGCCCCGGGGCGCCGCCCGTCGAGCGGCTGCGCGCGTTCGGCTGCGCGATGCTGCGCCGCTCCATCGACGAACTGGAACTGCAACTGGCCGCCGAACCGAGCGCGGAACGCCGTTACACCTCCGCGCCGCGCCGCTTCCTGCGCGGCCACGTCGCCCTGCTGCTGCGGCAGGCGGTCCCGGACGGGGACAGTGAACTCCTCTCCCACACGCTGCTGGCGTATCTCGACGCCGCCCTGGTCCACCACCTCACTGAACAATGCGGAGTGCCCCCGGCGCGGCTCCAGGCGGGCTGGCTGGACCTGGTCGCACGGGTGACCCGCACCGAGATCCCGGCCGAGCCCGCGACCACGGCGACCACCGTGCCCACCGCGCCCAAGGGCTGAGTACTCGTCCGGTCCGGACGACGTTCCCCCGCCCGCCGCCCCCCGCCGGGCTTCTGCCAAGATGCCGTACGTCATGGTGCAGATACCGAAACCGCCCGCCCCCGAGTCCCTCGCACCGCGCTCCGTGCCCACGAGCGCCGATGTGGCCCGCCTGGCCGGCGTCTCGCGCGCGACCGTCTCCTACGTCCTCAACAACACCAGCGCCGTCCGGATCAGCGAGCCCACCCGCCGCCGGGTCCACGAGGCCGCCACGGAGCTCGGATACGTCCCGCACGCGGCGGCCCGCTCCCTGCGCGCCGGGCACAGCCGCACGGTCCTGATGCCCGCGCCGTCCTTCCCCGCCGGCCCGCTCTACCGCCGGTTCCTCGACGAACTCCAGCAGGCCCTCGGCCGCCTCGACTACACCGTCGTCCAGTACGGCACCGTCGGCCCCTACGACGACGAGGCCGCCCGCGCCTGGGCCGAGTTACGCCCGGTCGCCGTCCTCGTCCCCGGACCGGGTCTCGGCCCGCGCGGAGTGGAGGTCCTCAAGCGCTCGGGCGCCCGGGCGGTCGTCACCCTCGGCCCCGAGGCCGTCGAGGGAGCGCACGCGCTGCTCATGGACCACGAGATCGTCGGCCACCGCGCCGTCCGTCACCTCCACGAACGCGGACGCCGCAGGATCGGCGTCGTCGTGCCCGCGGAGGACGGGCTCGAGGTCTTCTCCGCACCGCGTCTGACCGGCGCCCGCCGCGCCGTGCACGACACCGACGCCAGCGTCACCGAACTCCGCCTCGCCTACGAGGAGCAGGACGCCGCCCGGCTGGCCGCCCGCTGGGACTCCCTCGGTCTCGACGCCGTGTACGCGTACAACGACGAGTACGCGATGCTGCTGATGCGGGCGCTGCAGGACGAGGGCCTCGGCATCCCCGGCGACGCCGCGGTGATCGGCGCCGACGACCTGGTGCTGGGACGCCTGCTGCGGCCCCGGCTGAGCACCGTCCACCTGGAACTGCCAGCCGGCCGCGACCTGGCCGCCCTGGTCGACCGGGCGGTCCGCGACCCCGGCGCCGCGCCCGAGCGGCACAAGGTGCTGGGCGCGGCGGTGGTGCACCGGGAGTCGAGCTGACTGTCGGGCCGGCCGGAAACCGGTCCGCCTACTGGCCGTCCTGCGCGGCCTGGCCCCCGGCCTGCGCCTGCTGCTCGGCGACCGACTTGCGAACCTCGTCCATGTCCAGCCTCCGGGCCTGCCCGATGACGTCCGTCAGCGCCTCCTCGGGCAGCGCGCCCGGCTGCGCGAACACGGCCACCTGGTCCCGGACGATCATCAGCGTCGGAATCGACTGGATGCCGAAGGCCTGGGCCAGCTCCGGCTGCGCCTCGGTGTCCACCTTGCCGAACACGAGGTCGGGGTTGGCCTCGGCCGCCTTCTCGTAGACCGGGGCGAACTGACGGCACGGACCGCACCACGACGCCCAGAAATCGATCAGGACGAACTCGTTGTCCGTGACCGTCTGGTCGAAGTTCTCCTTGGTGAGCTCCACGGTGCTGGTCATGCGAGATCCCTCTTCCTGGGTTCGGGGGCGTGAGCCGTCGGCACAACACTGCCGACCTGCTGGGTATTCCGCGCTCGTACCCATGTGGCCACGCCGCACACCACCCACCAGACTGGCCCCATGACGCAAACGGATTCCATCGCGTACGACGTCGTCGTGATCGGCGCGGGCCCCGTGGGGGAGAACGTCGCCGACCGTACCCGCGCGGCCGGGCTGTCCACCGCGATCGTGGAGAGCGAACTGGTCGGCGGCGAATGCTCCTACTGGGCGTGCATGCCCAGCAAGGCCCTGCTGCGCCCGGTCCTCGCCCGCGCGGACGCCCACCGCCTGCCAGGTCTGAGCCGGTCGGTGCGGGACCCCCTCGACGCGGCGGCGGTCCTCGCCCGCCGAGACGAGTACACCTCCCACTGGAAGGACGACGGCCAGGTCCAGTGGGTGAAGGGCATCGGCGCCGACCTGCACCGGGGACAGGGACGCCTCGCCGGACCGCGCACGGTCGAGGTGACCGCCCCCGACGGCACGCGCCGGGTACTGACCGCCCGGCACGCCGTCGCCGTCTGCACCGGCAGCGGCGCCGCCCTGCCCGCCCTGCCCGGGCTCGCCGAGGTACGCCCCTGGACCAGCCGCGAGGCCACCAGCGCGAAGAGCGCGCCCGGCCGGCTGATCGTGGTCGGCGGCGGAGTCGTCGCCGTGGAGATGGCCACCGCCTGGCAGGCCCTCGGCTCCCGGGTGACGCTCCTGGTGCGCGGCGACGGCGGCCTCCTCGCCCGCATGGAGCCGTTCGCCGGCGAACTGGTCGCCGAGGCGCTCACCGAGGCCGGTGCCGACATCCGCACCGGCACGTCCGTCGAGTCCGTCACCCGGGAGGGCGGCACCGTCGTCGTGGTCACCGACACCGGCGACCGCGTCGAGGCCGACGAGATCCTCTTCGCCACCGGCCGCGTCCCGCGCACCGACGACATCGGTCTGGAGACCGTGGGACTGGAACCGGGCTCCTGGCTCCCGGTCGACGACAGCCTCCGGGTGGCGGGCCACGACTGGCTCTACGCCGTCGGCGACGTCAACCACCGCGCCCTGCTCACCCACCAGGGGAAGTACCAGGCCCGTATCGCGGGCGCCGCCATCGCCGCCCGCGTCTCCGGCGCGGCGGACCTGGACTGCGGCCCGTGGGGCGCACACGCCGCGACCGCCGACCACGACGCCGTCCCCCAGGTGGTGTTCACCGACCCCGAGGCGGCGTCCGTCGGCCTGACCCTCGCCGAGGCCGAGCAGGCGGGCCACCGCGTCCGCGCCGTCGACGTCGACCTCGCCACGGTGGCCGGCGCGAGCCTGTACGGCGACGGCTACAGGGGGCGCGCCCGCATGGTCGTCGACCTGGAGGACGAGATCGTCCGCGGCGTCACCTTCGTCGGCCCCGGCGTCGGCGAGTTGATCCACTCCGCGACCGTCGCCGTCGCCGGCCGCGTCCCGGTCAGCCGCCTGTGGCACGCGGTCCCGTCCTACCCGACGATCAGCGAGGTGTGGCTGCGGCTGCTGGAGGCGTACCGGGACCAGTGACCCCCTCACACGGCTGAGGGCAGCCGCCCCGGCTGAGGGGCAGTCGTGCCTCTGCCGGTGCCCCGGCTGAGGGCAGTCCGGCCCCTCCCGGTGCCCGAACGCCCCCGCAGGCACTCCCGGTGCGGCACGGGCGGGCGGCGGCGGCCCCCCGCGACCGCGCGGGTGCGCACAGCCCGCCCGTGCCGCCCCGGCGGCCAGTCAGACCGCCGGGGCGGGCAGCCCGAACCCCAGCTCCGCCGCCGCCCGTTCCGGCGTCGCCTGTCCCCACCACTCGGCCATCGCCCGGTTCGACGCCAGCGACCGCAGCTCGGCCCGGTCCAGATACAGCGTGCCGTCGAGATGATCCGTCTCGTGCTGCACGATCCGGGCCGGCCAACCCGAGAACACCTCGTCCACCGCCCGCCCGTGCTCGTCCCGCGCCAGCAGCCGCACCTCGGCATGCCGAGCCACCACCGCCTGCCAGCCCGGCACGCTCAGACAGCCCTCGAAGAACGCGGCGCGCGCGGCGCCGACGGGCTCGTACGACGGATTGACCAGCACCCGGAACGGCTGCGGCACCCGCCCCCGGACCACCCGTACCTCGTCCGGCACCGGCGCCGGGTCCTCGATGACCGCGATCCGGAGCCCGACACCCACCTGCGGCGCGGCCAGGCCGACGCCCGGCGCCGCGTGCATGGTGAGGCGCAGCGCCTCGACGAACCGTGCCAGCAGCGACGGCTCCAACTGCCCGTCGAAGGGCTCGGCCACGCGCCGCAGCACCGGATCGCCGGCCGCGACGATCGGCAACGGCCCGCCGACGGCGAGCAGTTCCCCGACCCGCTCCGCAAAGGGCGCACGATCACTCGGAGTTCCCATCGCGCCAGGATGCCACGGCGTACGGCAACCACCGAGCCCCACTGTGACGCACACCACCAAAACGACGGGGAACTGGGGGCGTCCTCGCCCCGACCACTGGGAGCACCCCGCCCCCACGACGTCCCCGGAGCGCCCACCGATGACCACCACCTCCGCGACCCCCACGGACGAGACCCCAGGACCGGCGACCCCGCCGCCGCCCCCACCCGGCAGATGGTCCACGCTGCGCCCGCTCGTCCTGCGCCTGCACTTCTACGCCGGCCTGTTCGTGGCGCCCTTCCTGCTGATCGCGGCGGCCACCGGCTTCCTCTACGCCGCCTCCTTCCAGGCCGAGAAGATGCTCTACGCGCACGAACTGACCGTCCCCGACGTGGGCGAGAGCAAGCTGCCGGTCTCCGAGCAGGTCGCCGCCGCCCGGCAGGCCCACCCCGAGGGGACGGTGTCGGCCGTACGCCCCTCGCCCGAGGCGGACGCCACCACCAGGGTGCTGCTGTCCGGCGTCGAGGGCGTCGACGCGGACCACACCCTGGCGGTCTTCGTCGACCCGTACACCGCGAAGGTGCGCGGCGCCCTCGAACAGTACGGCTCGACCGGCGCGCTGCCGCTGCGCACCTGGATCGACGAGTTCCACCGCGACCTGCACCTCGGCCAACCGGGCCGCCTGTACAGCGAGTTCGCCGCCAGCTGGCTTTGGGTGATCGCGAGCGGCGGCCTGGTGCTGTGGTTCTCCCGGCGCCGGGCCCGGCGCAAGCTGCGCGGCACCAGCGGCCGGCGCCGAACCCTGGGCCTGCACGGCACGGTCGGCGCCTGGGCCGCGGCCGGGTTCGTGTTCCTTTCGGCCACCGGTCTGACCTGGTCGACGTATGCCGGAGCGAACATCGAGAACCTGCGTGTCTCGCTCGGCCAGACCACCCCGTCCGTCTCGGCCTCGGCGTCGGGCGCGTCGGGCGGCGAGCACGCCGGCCACGGCGCGGCGGCGGGCGCCGGCGGAGACGCCGATCACGGGGTCGGCCTCGACAAGATCCTGGCCGCCGCGCGCGCCGAGGGCCTGGGCGACCCCGTGGAGATCGTCCCGCCCGCCGACGCGTCCTCCGCCTACGTCGTCAAGCAGGTGCAGCGGAGCTGGCCCGAGAAGCAGGACTCGGTCGCCGTGGACCCGGCGACGGGAGAAGTGACCGACGTACTCCGCTTCGCCGACTACCCGGTGCTCGCCAAGCTCAGCCGCTGGGGCATCGACCTGCACACCGGCAGCCTGTTCGGCCTGCCCAACCAGATCGCCCTGATGCTGCTGGCGGCCTCACTGATCCTGCTCATCATCTGGGGCTACCGCATGTGGTGGCAGCGAGGCAGGGGTTCCGCGTTCGGCCGCCCGATCCCGCGCGGCGCGTGGCAGCAGGTGCCGCCACTGCTCCTCGTCCCCCTGCTGGCGGCGGTCGCCGTCCTCGGCTACTTCGTGCCACTGCTGGGCATCCCACTGGCCGCGTTCGTCGCGCTCGACGTCGTGCTCGGCGAGATCGCTCACCGCCGGGGCCGTCGGACGTATGCGAGCGGTGCGTCGCCGAAACGGTGAGCGGCTGCGCCGAGTGCCGAGTCGCAGCGGCGGAGCGGTGAGTACGGCATCGCGCTCACCGCACTCACCGCGCTCACGCACTCACCGCTCCGCCGTGGCACCGCCGCTCAGCGGCCGGCGAAGTCCCCCGCCAGGGCAGCGGCGATCCGCAGCTGCGCGTCGGCCTCCTCCTGCCGCCCCTGCCGTTCGAGCGTGCGTCCCAGCATCAGCCGGGCGTACTGCTCGACCGGATCGCGCTCGACGACGACCCGCAGCTCCGCCTCCGCACGCCGCAGTTGGGCCGAGTGGTAGTAGGCGCGAGCCAGCAGCAGCCGAGGCCCGGTCTGCTCGGGCACCTCCTCGACCAGCCCGCTCAGGACACGTGCCGCGGCCGCGTAGTCCTTGGCGTCGAAGAACAGCCGCGCGCGCTCCCAACGCTCCGTCGGTGATCCGTGGTCGTAGTACGTCGTGTCCACTGGTGACCTCCTTCGGCGTACTCAACCGCGCGACATGATTGAGCATTCCACAACCGCGAGCGTGTCGACGGCGGCGTGTGGTCCCGCCACGGTGACGGCCGCGGGACGGTCTGACGCGGGGAGCCGTCCGGGGCTAGGTTGGGCAGCATGAGCAATCTTGATCGTGAGGCGGTTCCCAGCCCGTGCGGCGGCCGCGGCTTCGTGGTGGCGGAGCCCGTGCGGGAACTCCTCAGCCCTCGCCACGTCAGGCTCGGCGAGTCCACCGAGGTCCGCCGACTGCTGCCCAACCTGGGCCGGCGCATGGTCGGAGCCTGGTGTTTCGTCGACCACTACGGTCCCGACGACATCGCCGACGAGCCCGGTATGCAGGTGCCGCCCCATCCGCACATGGGCCTGCAGACGGTCAGCTGGCTGCACGAGGGCGAGGTGCTGCACCGCGACTCCACCGGCAGCCTGCAGACCATCCGCCCGCGCCAGCTGGGACTGATGACCTCCGGCCGCGCGATCAGCCACTCCGAGGAGAGTCCGCGCTCGCACGCCCGTTACCTGCACGGCGCGCAACTGTGGGTGGCCCTCCCGGACGCCCACCGCCACACCGACCCGCACTTCGAGTTCCACGCCGACCTGCCCCTCGTCACGGCCCCCGGCCTGACGGCCACCCTGCTCCTCGGCACCCTCGACGGCGCCACCTCACCGGGCACGACGTACACCCCCCTCGTCGGCGCGGACCTGACTCTCACAGGCGGCACGGACGTACGCCTCCCGCTGGAACGGGACTTCGAGTACGCCGTCCTGTCCATGGCCGGCGAGGCCCACGTCGACGGCGTGCCGCTGGTGCCGGGCTCGATGCTCTACCTCGGCTGCGGCCGCGACGAACTCCCCCTGCGCGCCGGCTCCGACGCGAGTCTGATGCTCCTGGGCGGCGAGCCGTTCGAGGAGGAGCTGATCATGTTCTGGAACTGGATCGGACGGTCCCAGGAGGAGATCGCACAGGCCCGCCGGGACTGGATGGAAGGGACACGGTTCGGCGAGGTGAAGGGGTACGACGGGGCGCCGCTGCCCGCGCCGTCGCTGCCGGCGGTGCCGTTGAAACCGCGAGGAAGGGTGCGCTGACCTGCGGCAATGCGTCAGGTTTGATGGCTGTCGGGCCAATGGTGATCTGTTCGGCGGTCGAGTCGGCCGGGGCCGGCGATCGGGCCGGCTGCCGGCCGTGCATCGAAGTGCCTGGTGAGGATGGCCGAGAGCCCCTTCGTGGTCCAGGATGACGGGATGGTCATGCTTGAGACTCCCCGTTTGATCCTGCGTCGCTGGCGCGAGGAAGACGTTGCGCCCATGGCTGCCGTCCATGCCGACCCCGAGGTCATGCGGTGGATCCGTGACGGCAGCGTCCGCGACGAACAGCAGACTCGCGACGGGGTCCGGGCATGGGAGAGCGAGTGGGAGGCACAGGGCTTCGGCCTGTTCGCCGTGGAGATCCGGTCCACCGGCGAGCTGGCCGGGTTCACCGGCCTTTCGGTGCCCGACTTCCTGCCGGAGGTACTGCCGGCGGTCGAGGTCGGCTGGCGGCTGGGACGTGCCCACTGGGGTCAGGGCTTGGCCACCGAGGCCGCTGCGGCCGCTGTACGGTTCGGTTTCGAAGAGCGGGGACTGGAGCGGATCGTCAGCATCGCTCAAGTGGGCAACGTCGCCTCCGAGCGGATCATGGCCAAACTGGGGATGCGTCCGGTCCGTGAGACCGTCAATCCCACCTGTGGCCGGCGAGTACGGGTGTTCGAGTTGTCGTCGGACCAGTACGTCACCAGCACTCGGTGAGGGCGGCAACGAGGACGGCCGCAGGTGGGCAGGCCGGTGCCCCGGTTGTCGCGACGGGGACGGGTGGACGCCTGGCTCGCCGTCATCGCCGAGGACGCCTCCGGCCACGGGTGGTTCCACCCATCAGGAACGACAAAGGGCGAATCCTTGGTAGAACTGGCCGGTGCCGCTGTGGAGCGGCACGGATCACTCTGCTGCCTGGCGGACGTCCCGCGCCCGGCCTTCTCCTGGAGCCCCCTTTGCCTCTACGGACAGGTACCACCCGCCCGATGTCCCTGCTTCTGTCGACCGTGCTAGCGGTCGGCACGCTCACCGGCTGCACGCTGCGGGAACTCGCCAGGGGCTGCGAGGGAACCGACAACCGGGTGAAGGAGATGGCGGCGCTCGACATCCTCGCCTCCCGCCCCGCCGAGGCCACCGTCGCCCGGGGCTTCGAGGAGGCCGACGCCGGCTGCTGGGCGGACAGCGGCGACGTCTCGGTGTACGCCAACCGGACGTACGCCTTCCCCGGCACGCGGGCCGAAGTGGCCGCACACTACCGGACGGCAGCGACGCGGAACGGATGGAATCCCGACCCGGACGCCTCGTCCGGCGACCTGTGCTTCGCCAAAGAGGAAATGACCCTGCGGATCGTCTTCCTCACCGCCGAGGGCCTCGCGGAGGACGGCCACGGAAGCCGCCCCGACCTCACCACCGGTGCCGGCTACTCGATCAACATCGACTCGTTCCTGAACAGCGGTGTCGAAGCGGGCTGCTAGGCGACGCCTTCACAGGCTGTTGAGCGGTGGATCACGGTCGGGTGGTACGGCGACCTGACTGCCCGATGCGTGCTGCCGGAGTCCTCGCTCCACCGTCGTCCGCGCCCACCAGCACCCCGTCGGGGCGCGAGGAAGGGGGCTCCGCAGCCCGGGCCGCGGACGCTCCCGAGGCGGCCTGACGCGGCATCGCCACCCGCTGCGACGACTCCTGGAAGGTAGGGACCGAGAGGCGGTGCGTCCAAGGCCAGGTCGCCGACTGCCGGGTTCCGCCCGGCTCGCGGTCCGTCACCGGGTGCGGTGCCGCGCGCTCACGACGTGGCGGCGAGGCACCCCCCCAGTACGTGGGGCCGACGCCGTGTCAGACGGCGGACCAGCCGTCGTCGACGGGCAGGATCGCGCCGTTGATGTTGCTCGCGGCGTCCGAGGCGAGGAACAGGATCGCGGCCGCCTGTTCCTCCGGCTGCGACACACGGCCGAGGTTGACGAAGTGCGGGCCGATCGCCGCCGGGCCGTGCGCCGTGCGGTCGGCCTCCACCGAGATGGCGGTCGCGGTGCCACCCGGGCAGATGGCGTTGGCGCGGATGCCGTTCTTCCGGTACATCACCGCGAGCGACTTCGTCAGGCCCACCACGCCGTGCTTGGAAGCCGTGTACGAGGTGCCTGCCGCGCTCCCGCGCAAGGAGGCCTCGGAGGCGGTGCTCACGATGGCGCCGCGGCCCGCGCCCAGCATGTGCGGCAGCACTGCGCGGGCCAGCATGAACGGCGCGGTCAGATTGACCCGGATGACCCGCTCCCACTCGGCGTCGGTCACGTCGGCCAGGGCCGACATGCTGTCCATGATCCCGGCATTGTTCACCAGGACGTCCACGCCGCCGAACCGCTCCACCGCCGTCGCCGTCACCCGGTCCACGACAGCCTGCTCGCTCAGGTCACCCGTGACGGCCACCGCGGTGCCGCCCGCCTGCTCGATCTCCTCGACGACCGCGTCGGCGCCGTCGGCGTTGAGGTCCGCCACCACGACGCGGTCCCCCTGCGCGGCGAAGGCGAGGGCGGCCGCGCGGCCTATGCCCGATCCCGCTCCGGTGACGATCACGCTGCGGCCGTTCAGATCGGCGGTCATGAAGTACTCCATCTCCGAAGTGCTGACGCGGCGGACCCGTGTCCCACCGCGCCGGCACACCCACGCTTAATGTCTCTGAGTGACATAAAGTCTTGGTGGAGAATACACGCTCATGACGTGGATCTCTGTGCGCCGGAGGGGCCGATGACCGCAGCTCGCGGACGGACCGGGCGGCCACCCCTGACCGAGGAGCGCAAGGCCGTCATCAGGCTGGGGATCGCCCGGGCCGCGGTCGACCTGTTCATCGCCCAGGGCGTCGCCGCGACGACGGGGGAGCAGATCGGACAGGCGGTCGGAATCTCCGCGCGCACGGTGTGGCGCTACTTCCCCACCAAGGAAAGCTGCGTGGGGCCGCTGTTCACGACCGGCATCGATGCGATCGCCACCGCGCTGCGGCAGTGGCGCCCCGGCCAACCCCTTCAGGAAGCCTTCGACCACCTGTGGACCGCCGACGCCGTCCTGCCCGGACCGGACGTCGGCGCGCTGCTGCGGCTGACCCGGACGGAGCCGGGTCTGCGCGCGGTCTGGCTGCAGACCCACGACGAGGCGGAGCCCGCCTTCGCCCGGGCCCTCGCCGAGCGAGCCGGACTCCCCGCCGGCGACGTACGGCCGGCCATCTGGGCCGCCATGATCAACGCGGCGCTGCGCGCGGCCGTCGAGCACCACGCCTACCGGACGACCGAGCCGAACACCGACCCCGCGGCCGTCAGGATCGACCTCGCGGCGACCCTGCGCACCGCTCTCGCCGTCACCGCCGCCGGCCTCACCTGAGTCGCCGGGTGCGCCCGACGGGCCGATCGGCGCACGAACGGGCGGGAACCCATCGCATACACGACCAAGGGTGTCGTGATTTTCCGGAAGGCTCGTCAGCACCGACGTCGACGAAGGCGGCTGCGTCGCCGCCGGGCGTCGTACTTACTCCCGGTGCATACAGATGGAGCTGATGTGGCAGTGGAACGAACAGCGGTCAACCCGGTGACCTGGTCGGTCGAGATGGGATTCAACCAGGGTGAGGTCGTCTCCGGACACACCCGGACCCTGTACTGCTCCGGACAGACCGCGATGTCCGCCGACGGCAAACCCCAGCACGACGGTGACATGGCCGCCCAGTTGGCGCTGAGCCTCGACAACCTGGAGGCCGTGCTCGGCGAGGCCGGCATGTCCCTCTCGAACGTCGTCCGGCTCAACGTCTACACCACCGACGTCGCTCTGCTGTTCCCGCACTACGGCGTGCTGGCGTCGCGGCTGGGCGCCGCCGGGGTGGCCCCGGCCAGCACGATGCTCGGGGTGACACGGCTGGCGATCCCCGGCCAGATGGTCGAACTCGAGGCAACCGCCGTCGCGTGAGACGAACTCGCCGCCTGCTCTCGTGCCGGTCGAACCGGCACGAGAGCAAGCGGCGGAGGGAGGGAAACGGCCGACGCTCACCCGGCTGCGTCGGTCAGCGGTGAAAGCGCCGTCGGTCAGTGGTGCAAGCGAAGCCGGTGCGGCCGGTGGGCGGCCGGGCGGTGCTGTCCCGCCGTCTCGTCCGAAGGGCTGGTGCTGCCGTCCTCACGGCTCCCGCCCCCCAGTCGGTCGGCCAGTCGGTCGCGCTCCGCGGCGGCCCGCCGGGCGGCCTCCCGCTCCCCGCGACGCTTCTTGCTGCGATGGCGCGCCAGTACCGTTCCGGCCAGCAGCATCCACATGCCCAGGCCGAAGATCAGAGTCAGGGCGATGCCGCCGAGAAACGCCCCGAGTGTGCTGATCGTGAAGGGGTCGCTGCCCAGCAGGGTCACCGTGTAGTCCGGACCGCCGGACAGGTTGTACGCGATCAGCAGACCTGCGAAGGCGGCGGCGCCCGCCATCAGCAGGAGGCCCAGTACCAGCATGGTTCTCACCTCGTCACCGTGGATGTGCTCCATACGGGTCACCCGGGACGAAGAGGGCAAAACGTCGATCTCGCCACCTGCGCCGCCCGTGCCGCGCGCAACCGGCGGGACAGCGCTCACCCCGGACCCGCGCGCAACCGGCGGGACAGCGCTCACCCCGGACCCGCGCGCAACCGGCGGGACAGCGCTCACCCCGGACCCGCGTCGGCTTCGTCGCGGTCGCTCCCGGTCGGAGTGCGCCGGTTCGTGGGTTCGTGACACCTGAGAGGTCGGCCGGAACCGCGGTGTTCCGGCGGCCCGCGTCGTGATGCCGTGGTGTTCGTACAGCACCCGCGTGTCGAGCAACCCGTCCCCGTGCGCGGCTGCCCACGCACACACCGCGATCCTCGGCGCCACGCGGCGGCCTGCGACGGACACCACGCGGTCACCGTGACTCGCGCGTGACTCCGTCGACGACGAATCCGACACCGACGCCGAGCAACCAGGTGTCCTTCGCCAGGGCCGTGCCGTCCTGGGTCGGGCGCAGACTGCCTTCCTCGCGCATGCCGGGCGTGCGCAGGTACATACCCACCAGCCCGGCCGAGAACGCGGTCAGGCCGATCCCCGCCACTGCCGTCGGTACGACCGGCAGGAGCAGCGCCGCGCCGAGGGCCATCTCACCGGCGGACAGCAGACGGACGAAAGTCGTCGGCTGCACTTTGTCGAGGAACGGATAGGTGTTCTTCGCCATTCCATGCAGCATGGCGGCGGTCTGCTCGTCGGCCCCGCGTTTCGCCAGGCCGGAATTGAGGATGAAAGCCCCGATGGCCAGTCGTGGGGGGAGATGCCTGGGTTCGACGGGCAGACGCATGGGAACTCCTAGCGGCGCTTCCGGGGGATACCCGTGAGCCTATGGCGGGCGACGGTTCCCCGCAGGGCGGGTCACGGAGGACTGCGCCGATCGGGTCACGGCTGTCTCCCCGCCGTGGACGCCCGGGGCAGTACGTGCGGTGACTCCCGTCGTCGGACGTCTCCACGGCCGTAGCCCGGCGGCGCAGGACGTCGAAGCCGATCGGGGTCCCGCGTCGAGTGGTAGGACCTCCGCAGCCGGTTCAGGCTGGTCTGGACTGGAAGGAGCGGTGAGGTGGCGAAGAACCGCGACGGGGAGCGGAATCCCTGCACGGGATACAAGGCCGCCTGGAGCCGCCCCGGCAGCGGGGCCGAGGGGACGGTGGAGGAGAAGTCCCCCGAGCGCACCGAGGCCCCGGCCGCCGGTTCGCGCTCACGAACCCGGGCCGCGAGCCGCTGACGTGCCACCTTTCTCACCTTCACTCACCGAAAGGGACCGACCACGTGGAAGACCCGCACCGGCGCCCCGAGGGCGTCAGCGACGAGACGGTGGAAGCCCTCGGGTCCCTGTCCAAGGCGCTGGAGACGACCGACCGTGCCCGTGGGCACCTGTTCGCGTTCCACCAGCTCACCGGCACGGCGGACTTCGAACTGGACCGCGCGGTCGAGCTGCTGCGCAAGGCGGGCCACACGGAATGGGCGGAGCGTGTCCGCACGGAGATCCTCGGGCGCAACGTCATCCCCGGGCACTGGACGTTCCAGATCGTCGAGGCGTACGACCGGACGTACTACCAGGCGTTCCGGGACCTGGAGCGCGCGGCGGTGGACCGGCTCGCCGAGGGCCGTGACCATCTGTACGAGGCGGAGCTGAAGGAGGCCCGCCGCACCCGCAACCACCCGGACCACACGGCCCGTCCCGACAGCCCCGGCACCCGGCTCCCGAACAGTCCCTTCGCCTGACCCCGGCGCGCGGTGCGTGCCCCGACGGACGGTCACCGGGACCGCTCACGGGGTGCGGGCTCCGTCCCGCACCGGAAGTCGTCGCGGTGATCTCCTGTCGCGAGGGTCGCCCGGGACGCGCGGTGGGCCCGGTTCGGCCCTTCTATACGCTGATCACGTGGCGACAGCGAATCAGCGCGGGCAGCACGCGCACGAGCGGGGGACCGGAGCCGGTGCCGAGGAGAGCGACCTGCACGTCCTCGCGGCGCAGCTCCGGCGGATGAACGGCGAGATCAACCGCCTCGTGCAGAGCTTCGCCGGCACGCACGGACTGCACGCCACCGACGTCCAGGCACTCGCGGCGATCCTGGACGCACAGGAGCCCATGACGCCGGGGCGGCTGCGGGAGCACCTGGGGCTCACCTCCGGCGCGGTGACGGCGTGCGTCGACCGGCTGGAGCGCGCCGGGCACGTGCGCCGGGTGCGGGAGAGCGCCGACCGCAGGGTCGTCCATCTGCGCTACGTGCCCGACGCCCGGGCGGCGGCCCGGACGTACTTCCGTCCGCTGGCCGAGGCGGCCGCCGTCACCTGCTCGCGCTTCGACGACGGCGAACTGGCGGTGGTGGTCCGCTTCCTGGCGGCGATGAACGAGGAGCTGCGGCTGGTCCGGGCGCACGACCGCTGATTCTCCGGGCGATCGGGGCATCCGGGGGACAGGTCCGGGCAGAAGCCGGTGTGTCGCGACGACCCCAAGTAACTCAATCATTGAGATTGTTTATGATCGAGTCACTTCCCTGCCGCTGGAGACCTGGAGACCCGAAGACCGATGTCCATCCCCTCCCGACGAGCCCGCTGGCTCGTCCCCGTCGTCCTGCTCCTGGTCTGGCTCGGCATCGGCGGAGCGCTCGGCCCGTACGCCGGAAAGCTCGGTGAGGTCGCCACCAACGACCAGGCCGCCTTCCTGCCCCGCAGCGCCGAGTCCACCCGCGTCATCGACGCGCAGAAGGCCTTCCAGCAGGACGAGACCCTCCCCGTGATCGTCGTGTGGACCGCGGACGGCGGTGGCGCCGTCACCGAACACCGGGCGCCCGCCACCCGAGCGGTCGCGGGCCTCGAAGGGGAGCCCGGGGTCGCCGGCCCCGCGACGCCCGCCCTGCCCTCCGACGACGGGGAAGCCCTCCAAGCCGTCGTCCAGGTCGAGCCCGGCCTCGGCGACCGCCTGCCCGACGTCCTGGAGCACATCCGCGAAGCCGCCGGACAGGTCCCCGGAACCCACGCGCAACTCGCCGGACCGGCGGCCTCCCAGGCCGATCTCTCCGACGCCTTCGCGGGCATCGACGGGCTGCTGCTCGGCGTCGCGCTCGTCACCGTGCTGGTGATCCTGCTGCTCGTCTACCGCAGCGTCCTGCTGCCCCTGGTCATCATCCTCGGCGCCGTCTTCGCACTGGGACTGGCCTGCGCGATCGTCTACGCGCTCGCCGACCGGGACGTCGTACGCGTCGACGGGCAGGTCCAGGGCATCCTCTCCATCCTGGTCATCGGCGCCGCCACCGACTACGCGCTCCTGCTCACCGCCCGCTACCGTGAGGAACTGGCCCGGCACCCGGACCGCTTCGGCGCCATGCGCGCCGCACTGCGCGCCTCCTGGGGAGCCGTCGTCGCCAGCGCGGCGACCGTCGCCCTGGGGCTGCTGGCGCTGCTGCTCAGCGACCTGACCAACAACCGCGCGCTCGGACCCGTCGGCGCCATCGGCATCGTCTGCGCCGTCCTGAGCACGCTCACCTTCCTGCCCGCCGTCCTGGTCGTGCTCGGCCGGGCCGCCTACTGGCCGGCCAAGCCCGTCCGGACCGGCGACCCGGAGGCCGGACACCGCCTGTGGCACCGTGTCGCCGCCCTGGTGGACCGGGCCCCGCGCCGCATCTGGGCCGTGTCGCTCGCCGCGCTGCTCGCCTGCGCCGCCTTCTCACCGACCCTGACCTCCAAGGGCGTGCCGCTGGACGAGATCTTCGTCAACGACACTCCGTCCGTCGCCGCCCAGCAGACCCTGGCGCGGCACTTCCCGGGCGGCTCCGGCAACCCCGCCGTGATCATCGCGGACGCCGACCGGCTCGACCCCGTCCTCGCGGCGGCCCGCGACACCCGCGGCGTCGCCTCCGCCGCCGCGGTGACCGCCTCCGGCCGACCCGGCGGCGGTGAACCGAAGGTGGCCGACGGGCGGGTGCGCATCGACGCGACGCTGCAGGCGCCGGCGGACAGCGACGCCGCCAAGAGCACGGTGGCCCGGCTCAGGTCCGCCGTCCACGACGTGCCCGGCGCGGACGCCCTCGTCGGCGGCTACACCGCGCAGCAGTACGACACCCAGCGGACCGCCGAACACGACCGCTCGCTCATCGTGCCCGTGGTCCTCGCCATCATCCTGGTCATCCTGATCGCCCTGCTGCGCTCCCTGCTGATGCCCGTGCTGCTCGTGGCGACGGTGGCGCTGAACTTCCTGGCCACGCTCGGCGTCTCGGCCCTCGTCTTCACCCATGTGTTCGGCTTCAGCGGCACCGACGCCTCCGTCCCGCTGTACGGGTTCGTGTTCCTGGTCGCCCTCGGCGTGGACTACAACATCTTCCTCATGTCCCGGGTGCGGCAGGAGTCGCTGGACCACGGCGTACGGGAGGGGATCCTGCGAGGGCTGACCGCCACCGGCGGCGTGATCACCTCGGCCGGCGTCGTACTCGCCGCCACGTTCGCCGCCCTCGGGGTGATCCCGCTGGCCTTCCTGGTGCAGATCGCCTTCATCGTGGCCTTCGGCGTCCTGCTGGACACACTCGTGGTGCGCTCGCTGCTGGTCCCGGCGCTCGCCCGCGACATCGGCGCCGTCGCGTGGTGGCCCGGGCGTCTCGGCCGCCGGACACCGGCCGGAGCGGCCGGGACCTCCGATTCCCGCCCCTGGAGTGGTGGCTGACCCCGGCGGGCTCACCCTCCAGGGGTGCCGGCCCCGGAGGGTGTGAGGGGGCGCACCGTGCCGAGGAAGCGCCGGACGGCGATCTCGATGACGACCCGCTCCGGGTTCGCCCGGGGCTGCCGGTAGCGGGCCGCGTACCGGGCCTCCGCGTCGCGGACCGCCTCGGCGTCGTCCCGCACGGTCGCGACGCCCTCCAGGGTGGACCAGCGTCTGCCGTCCACCTGACTCACGGCGACGACGGGCCGCTCGGCCCGCCGGACGTTGCGCGCCTTCGCGGTGCCCCCGCTCGTGATGACGCGCGCCGTACGGGTGGCGTGGTCGTACGTCACCCCGACCGGGACCAGGTGCGGGGTCCCGTCGGCGCGCGCCGTCGACAGGAAGCACACCCGGCGCTCCTGCCAGAACCTCACGAACTCGGCGTCCGCGTCCGTGTCGTGTCGTGCCTCGGCGTTCATCCGGTCTCCTTGAGTGAGCCGCTCGTGTCCCCGCCCTGACCCGCCTTCGCCGCGCGCGTCGCCTCCGCGGGCGGGACTCCCGTGGCGGTCGGCCGGCACCGACCGCGTTACCGGTCGACCGGGGCCGGCCCGTAGCACCGGTCCCACGACCTGACCGTAGTCGGCGCCAGGCCGAAGCCTCCGGCCAGGGCACCGGCCGTGACACCGGTGCCGTCCGCCGAGCCCGGCCCGCGCCGCCCCCGCCGCTCACTCGGTCCGCCCCAGGCACGTCCCCACCCTGTGGTGGACGTGCGCCGTGACCTGCCGCCCTCCATCCTCCTGCCCGGGCCGGGCGGTCGAGGGTGCCGTCGGTCGGCCGCCCCGGCCGGAACGCGGCCGACCGGTGAAGGGGGCATCGGCCACCATGACCGCGCAGTCGCCGAAGTCCTGCTCGCGGTGGCCCCGGTGGTCGTCCTGCGGCCCGGGCGCCGCACCGGGGCCGCCGGAGCAGACGCCCGCGACCGGCGCGGGTGCCGTGCCGGGGGCCGGCCTCAGGCAGCGTCCCGGTCGCGTGACCGGGGTTCGGCCCGTGCCTGGTTCCGGGCCGGGGACGCTTCCCTGGCTCTGCCGCCCGGAACGAGACGCAGGTGGCGGCGCCGGGCGTGCCGGGGCGGCCCCGGATCACCGAAGAGCCGGTCCTCCAGGTACGTCATGGTGAACAACAGCAGCCCCAGTGCGGGCAGTAGCAGGACGGCAACGACAACCACGCCGCAGGTCCCCCCTCCGCTGTGGACGACTCCTCACGGGTGCCCGGGCCCGGGCCGGTGATGGGCCGGTCCCGGGTGAAGATGACGCAACCGTCTGGCATAAGAGGCGAAAGAGGCAAAGGGGGTGAACACGCTCGTGGCGTTCCGGGTGTCTTGTCCGGGCTGTCCGTGGACATGCGGGCCCGACGGCGGAGACGCCTGGACGCCGACCGCTGTCCTGGTGCGCCTCGCCGTGAAGACCGTGCCGCTCCAGCAGGGGGCGTCACCCGCGAGCTGCGCCGCCGGGTCGAGGACGCCCTGGACTGGGCGGGCACCGACAGCTTCTTCCCGCGGCGGACGGTACGGGTGCGTACCGACACCGCGGACTCCGGGCCCGGCGCACTGACGCGCTGACGGGGTCGGGCCGGGCGGACGGTGCCGATCGTGTTTGCGGGACCGGCAAAGATCTTTGCCGTCCGGTTCCGGCAGGTGCAGTCTGCACACAGGGCACGCGGTCGTCGCGCGTCCCCACCGAGCAGACGATCCGTCCGCCCCAGGAGGCACCCATGACCGACACGCCCGCGCCGGCTCCCGCAGAGTTCTGGGAAGCCCGCTACCGTGACACCGACCGCGTCTGGAGCGGACGCCCCAACGACCTGCTGGTCCGCGAGGCGAGCGACCTCGCGCCCGGCACCGCGCTGGACCTCGGCTGCGGGGAAGGAGCGGACGCCGTGTGGCTGGCCTCGCGCGGCTGGCGGGTCACCGGCGTGGACATCTCCGGCACCGCGCTCGAACGCGCCGCCGGGCACGCCGCGGACGCGGGGGTCGGTGAACGCGTCGACTGGGAACGTCACGAGCTGGGCACGTCGTTCCCCGAGGGCTCGTTCGACCTGGTGAGCGCCCACTACCTGCAGTCCCCGGTCGCTCTCGACCAGCGGACGGTACTGCGTGACGCCGCGCGGGCCGTGGCGGACGGCGGCACCCTGCTCGTCGTGCTGCACGCCGGGTGGCCGTCCTGGCAGACCGAACCGCCCTTCGACGTCGTCTTCCCCACCCTGGACGGGGTCCTCGCCGAACTCGCCCTGCCGGACGGCGAATGGACCGTCGAGACCAAGGAGACCGTCCGCCGGCCCAGCGCCTCGCCCCAGGGCGTCGAAGGCTTCCGTGAAGACCACGTGTGGCGCCTGCGGCGGAGGTGAGCCCCCGGCCCCGCTGAACCGGTGCCGACGCTCCCGGCGCCCGCCGGCACCGGTTCAGCGGGGCGCCCCGGAAAGCACCTGTCCATTTTGTTGAAAAAGTCACCTTCTGTGAATCTTGTGACGAGAGGCATGTTTTGTGGCTTCCCGGACACCTGTGGTGTGAAGGCCTTTGGCTACCAGAGGGAGATGGTGAAATGCCTTCCAAGGACAAGGTGCTCGAGGAAGTCCGCACCGAGAACATCGACATCGAAGCGGCACTGAACCCCGCCGAGCCCGACGGAGTCTTCCGCGACAGCCGCGAGTGCGCCGCGCTCGCCCTCCAGGCCGGAGGTGGCAAGCTGCTGCTTTCGCCGCCGACCCCGCGCCCGAAGAAGGGCTGACGGACCGACGGGAGCATTGAGATGGAGCAGTCGAGCACGTCAGCCCTTCTCCAGGGGACGGTGCTGGACCTCGCTTCCGACGTGGTCTCCGCTCTTCGGAGCGGAGACCACGTGCGAGCGGGGGGCACCCTGACGGGGAGCGCCGAAGGCGTCGCCGTCGCGGCGGTACGCGTCCTGGGCGCCGACACGCTGTTGCCCACCGCACTCCTGCGCATTCCGCCCGAACCCGGGCGACTCGCGGTGTTCAAGGACGCCGTGGCGGCCCATCCGCCGCGCGCCGACGCGGCCCCCACCGTCGTATGGAGCCACTGGGCCATGGCCCGCGCCCTTCGTCGGCTCGAAGAACCCCTGACCCACCCGCTCGACGGCGACGATCCGGGCGCCGAACCCGACGCCGGATGGCTCGACGACGCGGGCTGGCAGTACCTGACCCACCAGCTCGCCGTACTCGCCCCGCTCGCGCTGCCCGGCGAGGAGTGCGCGGTGACCCGTGCGGCCCGGCGCCGTCCGGTGGACGTCGCCCGCGGCTTCGTACGCGCGGTACGTCGCCGCGACTGGCAGCAGGCGGCCGGAGCCGGGCGCTGGCTCACCCTCCTGGACGGCGTGCCCGACACCCTCGGTCTCGAGGCCGGACTCGACTTCGTCCGGCTCATGGGCGGCAACGACCCGCGGGTGGCCCTGCAGCTGGAGGCGGCCCGGCTGATGCCGGCCGCAGTACTCCTGTGAGCGTCCGGGCGGTCGAGGAAGCCGCCCTGGCCTGGGTGTGGGCCCACCGCGACCGCTTCGCGCTCGGCGACGACGCCCTGGCCGCCGACGGCCAGGTGAACCGCACCTGGAAGCCACTGGGCGAACTGGCGCAGGTCTGCGCGTCCGTGTCCGCGTGCGCCCCGCCGTCGGACCCGCTCCACACCCGCGTGTCCGACCTGCTGGACTTCGCCTGGCAGCAGACCCGCCGGGGCGAACTGTTCCTGCTGATGCAGTCGCTGGAGCCCTTCGCCACCTACCCGCTGGAGGTGTACGCGGCCTTCGCCTCGGCCGGTCACCGGCACCCCGGGTACGAGGCGTCCGCCGCCGTGGTGGCCCGCACCCGCGGCTGGCGGCTGACCGAGCAGTACCCCACCCGCCGGCTCGGTGTCATCGAGGCCGAGCGGCGCAGCGGCCTGAGCCCGCACGACCGGGTACCGCGGGCGCTCGGCCGCACCTGGCTGGGCGGCCTGCCGGAACCCTGGACCTTCGAACGCGCGGCCGGCTACGCGCTCACCCACGTCGTCTTCCACCTCACCGAATGGGGACGCACCGCCCAAGGGGTACCGCCGGACCTGGCGGACTATCTGCTGCACTGGCTGCCGCCCTGGCTCGACAGCTGCCTGGAAGCGCGGATGTGGGACCTGAGCTGCGAGTTGCTGGCGGTGGCGGCGAGCCTGCCGCGTCCGCCCGAACCGGCCGTCCTGGAGGACGCCTGGCAGCGCGTCGCGGCGGCACAGCACGTGTCCGGCGCGGTCCCCGAGGAGGGCGCCGTCCAGGACGCCGCCGGGTCCACCGACGGCGCCGACGCCGCCCCCTACGCCTTCACCGACTGCTACCACTCCACCCTGATGGCGGCGTTCGCGGCAGCCCTCACCACGGCACGGCCGAGGGACGTGGACCACGCCGGACAAGGAGTGCCGGGATGACGGACACCCGACTGATCCACCGCGTCGGAGCCGGTGCCCTGGAATGGCTGTGGGCCCACCGCGACGGCTTCCGGCTGGAGCCGGAGGTGGACCCCGAGATCGGCTTCCTGGAACGCTTCAAGCCGATCGGCGAACTCGCCCTCATCTGCAAGGTGCTCTTCCGCGAGGGCGTCGCCGGGTCCCGGCAGGCGCAACTGGCCCGCCGGCTGCTCGACGACACCTGGCGCGAAACCCTGGACGGGGGCCGCATGCTGGTGCGCGGACAGCGCATCGAGCCGTTCTCACCCATCCCGTTCGAGGTGTACCTGGCGTTCAAGGAGCTCGGCTACAGCCAGCCCGAGGTGGAGCGGGCCGCGGTCCTCAACCACCGGCTGGCGAGCTGGACGCGGATGCCGCTGACGCCGACCCGGCGCCTGGGCCTCTCCGCCTTCCAGCGCCGCTTCGGCCTGCCGCCCCGGCCCCCGGAGGCCGACCTGGTGGGCACCACCTGGCTGGCCGGCACCCCCGAACCGTGGACGGTCGAGGGCCATACCGCCTACGACATCACCCACACCGTCTTCCACCTCACCGACTGGGGCGAGAACCCCGACGGCCTGCCGGCCCCGATCGCCGACTACCTCGCCACCTGGCTCCCGGTCTGGATCGACGACTGGCTGGACCTGGAACGCTGGGACCTGCTCGGCGAACTCCTCGTCGTCGACGCCTGCCTGCCCCGGCCCACCCTCGACGAACCCGCCTGGCGGGGCTTCGCCGCCGCACAGCAGCCCGACGGCGCCATGCCCGCGATACGGACGATGCCCGCGGGCGACCCCGAGACGGTGTTCGACATCGTCTACCACCCGACGCTGGTCGCGGCCTTCGCCTCCCTGCTGGCCACCTCCCGCGCCCTCACCGCGCTGGCGCACACCGGCTCATGACGGGCCGCCCCACGCCGTGGCCGGGCGACCCCGACGACGAAGGGAACGCCCCGCCGGAGCCCGGGCTCCCCGGACCCGCCGACGAGGTGGCCCTGCGGGAACGGCTGGCCGACGCCGTCGACGCCGTCGACGCCGCCGACGCACCCGACGTCGTCTTCGCCGTCTCCCGGCACGGCCGGCGCACCCTCCACAGCGGCGGCACCGCCCCGCCCCGCGCGGTCCCCCGCGAGGACCTGCGCTACGAGATCGGGTCGGCCTCCAAGACGCTCGCCGGACTGCTGCTCACCCGGCTGATCCGGCACGGTGTCCTCACCGGGGGCGAACCGGCCGCAGCCTGCCTGGACCCCGACCGGCCGGTAGGCCCCCACCCCGTGACGCTCGCCCACCTCATCACCCACACGTCGGGACTGCCCGCCCTGCCGGCCGACTTCTTCCCCCGCGCCCTGCCCGCCTGGCGCACCAACCCCTACGCCCGCTACCCGGCCGAGCGGCTGACCGCCACCTTCCTGCGCCACCGCCCGCGGCACCGTCCCGGAGCCCGCTGGCACTACTCCAACTACGGCGTCTCCGTGCTCGGACACGCCGTCGCCGCGGCCACCGGCACGGCATGGGAGGACCTGCTCACCGGGTACGTCCTGCGCCCGCTCGGCCTGAGCGGCACGGCCCTGCGCGCGGAGGACGAGAAGACCGACGCCACCGGCCACCGCAAGGACGGCCGCACCCCCGTCCCGCCCTTCGACGCCGGCGGCTTCCAGGCGGCCGGGGCCGTCCGGTCCACCCCGCACGACCTGCTCGCCTTCCTCGAGGCCCACCTCGACCCGGCCGGCTCACCGGCCGCCGGCGCGCTGGGGGCCGTACGGGTGCCGGTGCTGAGGCGCGGGCTGGGCCACCGGCACGTGCACACGGTGACGTGGTTCCGGCACCCCACCGACGGCGGGCCGATGTACTTCCACAGCGGCGCCACCCTCGGCCAGCAGGCGTTCCTGGGGTTCCGGCCCGACACCGGCACGGCCCTGGCCGCGGTGTGCACCCGGCGCTTCCGCGCCCACGACCCGTTCATCGCCACGGCCTACTCGTTCCTCGCCGGGGAATGACGAAGGCGCGGGGCCGCCTCCGGCAGCGACCCCGCGCCCGGTCCGCCGTACGGCGGCTCACCGTCCGTCAGACACGCTGCCACAGGGCCGGCGTGTTCTCGGGCGACCAGACACCCTGCGCCTGGTGGTTCTGCAGGCACCGGTACCGCAGGCCCGCGTGGGACACCGTGGCCCCGACCTCGTAGACGCGGCCCGCCGCCCACGCGTCCGCCGCCGCGTCGTCCTGCGGCGCGGGCGTTCCCGCCGCGCCGGACGTGGTCGTCAGGGTGAGGCCGAAGTCGCTGAGCAGCGGGTTGATCGGCTGGTAGAAGGTGGTCCCGCCGTTCGTGCAGTCACCGGAGCCGCCGGACGTGGTGCCCTGGGCCTGGGTGCCCGCGACGAAGGGGCCGCCGGAGTCGCCGGGTTCGGCGCACACCGTCGTCTCGGTCAGCCCGTCGACGGTGCCCTCCGGGTAGCTGACGCTCGTGTCGTGCTGCCGGATCGTGCCGCAGTGCCATCCGGTGGTGGAGCCGGAGCGGCACACCGAGGCGCCGACGAGCGCCTCCACCGAGCCGGTGACCTGCACCTTCTGGCCGTTCTGCGCCCTGACGTCGGGGGTGGCGGTCCAGTCGGCGTTCACGCCCACCCAGGCCATGTCCTTGCCGGGGAAGGTCGAGGCCCGGAAGGTGCCCTGGTCGGCCTCGTTGAACCCGGTGGTGGGGTCGCCCGGGTCGCCGCAGTGACCGGCCGTGGCGAATCCTTGCTGGGCGTCCTGGGTGACGGAGAAGCCGACCGAACAGCGGGCCTGACCGTCGATGTAGTAGGCGTCGCCGCCGACGAGGTCCTCCAGTACCCGCGGCCGGTGCGGCGAGATGCGGACGCCCACGTTCTGGTCCTCGACCCCGGCGGCCTCGACGAACGCGGCCGCGGCCGACCGGCTGGTGGCCTGCACCACGACCCGGTTGGTCCGCACGTCGACGTACCAGACCGGCGTCTTCGGGGTCTGCGTACGGGCGGCGGCGGCGTTCAGCTTCTCCTTGACCGCGCGGAGCTCGCCCAGCCCCCTCTCGACGACCGCGGCCCTGGCGCCCTGCGCCTCGATGGCGGCGGTGTCCGCGGCGTCGGTGGTGGCGACGGTCAGCTCGGCGGAGGCCGCGCCGCTCACCCAGGCCCCGGCGAAGCGGTCGCCCAGGGCGTTGCGCAGCATGCCCGCCCGGGTGCCCGCCTCCGCCTCGTTGACCAGCCGGGCCGCCGCCTGCTCCGCCGTCAGCCCCAGGTCGCGCTCCATCGCGCGCAGTACGTGCGTCGACGCCTTGCCGGCGGAGGGCGTCCGGGCGGTGACGCGCTGCGGCTCCGGGGCGGTCGGGGGTGCGGCCGAGGCGGCCGCGGGGAGAGCGGTCAGGACCAGGGCGCCGAGCGCGGTCAGGGCGGCGCGGCGGCTGCGCGCGGCATGTCTGCCGACCATGCGATGTGCCTCCTTCGAGGGCTGTGCGAGACAGCGGGGATCGGTGAGTGACCGTGGATCACGGTGCGACTGCGGCGAAGTCACAGTCCTTGCCGGAAAGATCCGCGGCGATGCCGGGACCGGGCGTCTTTCGCGCGATGGGGGACGTGGGGGGTGCCAAGTGCAGTACGCGCACGCGTACGCCGGGCCGGGGTCAGGCGGGCTTCAGCCCCGGGGCACCCGCCTCGGTGACGAAGGACGCGGCCGTGCTGATGGCAGCGCCGGGCGTGGTGACCGCGGAGACCGTCCTGAAGTCGAGGCGGGCGGCTTCGCGGTCGAGTCCGACCCGGACGTAGCCGCGCTTGCCGTTGTAGAACCTCATGTGCGGGTTGGCCCGCAGGTACAGATCCCAGTTGGCGGGCTGCTCCACGCCGTCCCGGCCGCTGGCCACCGACGTGCAGGTGACCTCCGTGCCGATGGTGGCCGACGCGGGGTCGTCGAAATCGTCCTTGACGTCGAGGGCGTAGCCCACGTGCACGTCGCCGGTGAGGATCAGCCAGTTGTCGACCCCGGCGGCCTTCGCCCCGGCGACGACCCTCTCGCGTGAGGCGCGGTAGCCGTCCCAGGCGTCCATCGAGACCGCGGCGTCGGCGGTCACGTCGAACTTGCGCTGGGAGAAGCAGACCTGCTGGGGCATGACGTTCCACAGCGCGGCCGAGCTCTGCCAGCCGTCGAGCAGCCACTGCTCCTGCGCGGCGCCGGTGATGGTGCGCGCCGGGTCGTCCGACTCGGGCCCGGGGGCGTGCGGCCGGTCGTCGTAGGCCTGGTCGGAGCGGTACTGCCGGGTGTCGAGGATGTCGAACTGGGCGAGCGTGCCCCAGTGCAGCCGGCGGTACAGCCGCGCGTCGGGCCCCTGGGGCAGCTGGGCGGCGCGCAGTGGCTGGTTCTCCCAGTACGCCCGGTAGGCGGACGCCCGTCGCAGCAGGAACTGGTCCGGCGGGATGTCGTTCTCCGGGATGCTGCCGGCGTAGTTGTTCTCGGTCTCGTGGTCGTCCCAGGTGACGACGAACGGGTGCGCGGCGTGCGCGGCCCGCAGGTCCGCGTCGCTCTTGTAGAGCGCGTAGCGCATCCGGTAGTCCGCGAGGGTCATGGTCTCGCGGTTGAACACGTCGGGCAGTGCGATGTCGGTGTAGCGGCGCTCCCCGCCGGCCGAGTTCACCGCGTACTCGTACAGGTAGTCGCCGAGGTGGAAGACCACGTCGACGTCGTCCTCGGCGAGGTGCCGGTGCACCGTGTAGTAGCCGTCCTGGTAGGCCTGGCAGGCGACGGCCGCCAGTCTCAGCGCCGACGTGGCGCTGTCCGCCGGCGGTGCGGTGCGGGTGCGGCCCGTCGGGCTGAGCCAGGTACCGGTGCGGAAGCGGTAGTAGTACACCGTGCCCGGCGCCAGGCCCAGGACGTCGACGTGCACGCTGTGGGCGTACTCGGCGTGGGCCTCGGCGGTGCCCCGGGTCACGACGGCCGCGAAGTGCTCGTCGAGGGCCACTTCCCACTCGACCGTGACCCGCTCCGTGCCCATCCCGCCGTCCTCCGCGAACGGCTCCGGCGCCAGCCGGGTCCACAGCAGCACCGAGTCCGGCAGGGGATCACCGGAGGCGACGCCGAGGGTGAACGGGTCGCTGCTGATCCGGGCGGTCCGCAGGGGTGCGGCGATCGCGCCGCGGGCCGGCAGGTTGGTGGAGAAGGCGAGTGCGGCGGCGGCCGCGGTGACGGTGAGGAAACGCCGGCGGCCGAGGTGCCGGGCGGCGGCGCCCATCACGGCGTCGTGGGGGGAGAAGGCGTGCTCGGCCAGTGAGCTGCGACGGCCCGTGGGCGCCATCTGCTGTCCTCTCGTACGGGGCGGGCGGTCCGTGGGCGAACGGCACGGGGAACCGGGTGGGCCCCGGGCGGTCGCCCCACGCACGCCGGCACGGGGTACTCGCGACGGGGCGAGCCGGTGTGCGCCGTCCATGCCCGGGTTCCGTCGCGCGGTGGCGCCGACCCGCGATGCGCGGACCCCGCATGCTAAGCAGACATAACGGCGGAAACCGTCAGGACGTGCGGAGTGATCACACAGGAGGAGGTACGCGCGTGTGGGCGCCTGCCCGCCGGGGCACCCGGGGACGACGGGTGAGGCGGGGGGCACGGGAGAGGAAGGCGGCGGGCGGAGCCGATGGCCAGGGCACGGCGTTACGACGTGGCGGCCTCCGGCCGCTGGTGGGACGAGGACGACAACCGCTGGCTGCCGGCCGGCGAGGTGCACGCGTGGGAGCAGGGCAGGAACCAGACCGTGTGCGGTCTCGCGCTGCACCGTTCGCAGCTGTCCCGGTTCCCGGCCGTCACCTGGACCGACGTACTGCCCGACTCCGGCGGCGCGGCCGACGCCGTCCGCCGGGTCTGCCCCCGCTGCGCGGCCGCGGCCGGCCGCCGGGGCGCGGACGCCCGCCCCGGCTGGCGGCGCACCGACCCACGGCCGTAGCGCCGGACGGAGGGCCCGGACCCGGGGTGCCGCGGCCGCTCGGTCCGCCGTCTACGACGGCAGCGGCGAGCGGCTGACGCGGATCTTGGACTGGCCGTGCGGCCGCTGCTCCCAGTCCTCCATGAACCGGGCGTGCAGACCGTGCCTGCGGGCCAGCGCGAGCAGGGTGTCGGTGCGGTAGTAGAAGTCCTCGCGGAGGACCTGGTGTTCGGTGCCTTCGGTGCGGTCGAAGGTGAAGTCGAAGAACCCGGAGTCGGTCAGGACGCGGCCGACGTGGGAGAGGCACTCCTCGATGACGTTCAGCGGCGAGTGGGAGAAGACGCTGTGCGCGTGGACGACGTCGAAGTGGTCGTCGGGCAGGAAGTCCAGTGTGAGGTCCCCGGTGATGGTCAGATGGGGGAGCTTGGCCTGGAGTCCGCGCTCGCTCAGCGTCTTCTTGGCGGCGATCAGTATGTCCGGCGAGATGTCGATGCCGTAGTAGTGGCCGGTGTCGAGGTGGTCGATGAAGCGCCAGCCGCCGCGCAGGTTGCCGCAGCCGATGTCGAGCATGCGGTGCCCGGGGCGCAGCCCGTGCTCGACGAGGTACTCGAACTGCATCTGCCCGAGCGCCAGCCAGCGGTCGTGGGTCTGGCTGCCGACCGCGGCCTCGGGGTTGCGGCGGGTGTCGGAGGCCATCACGGCCCGGTAGTAACCGACGTGGTCCGGGTGCTTGATCCGCAGCCACGCGTCGCGGCCGGCCCGGCGGACGTAGGGGCCGACGCGTTCGGGGTGGCGCAGCGCGTACCCGACCTTGTGGGTGAGCGCGGCGCGGTTGCTGCGCAGTTTCTTCGGGGACTTGGCGTCCTTGGGCATGAGCGGATCGACCTCCGTGTGACGTGTGCGGGTGGGGCGGTGAGGAGGATGCCGGAGAGGGTGTCAGACCCGGCGGCGCAGCAGGAGGACCGTGACGGCGGTGAGTCCCAGGGCGAGGCCGCCGAGGAGGGCCGTGTCGGTCCACTGGAACGTCCAGTAGTCGCCGGCCGGGTTCGCCTCGTAGAAGCGGGCGACGTAGCCGTGCTGGGACATGCACTCCTTCAGCTCGCGGCCGGACGGGTAGGGGCAGTCCAGGACGGACTCGCGGCGTCCGGAGGCCGTGATCAGGCCGTAGTGCCCGGTGGACCACTTGTCGCCCATCGGCGGTTTGGGCTGCCACCCGTCGCTCACGTACCGGTGCGGCGGGACCAGCAGGCGGGCCCGGTGCGTCCACTGCACCAGGACCGTGACCGCCGCCGTGACCAGCAGCGTCCAGGTCATCGCGGACAGCACCCGGCGCGTCAGCAGCCCGGCGAGGGTGCCCACGGCCAGGCCGGACAGCGCGGCGGCGACGGTGGCGGGGCCCGAGCCGGTCAGCGCGGTGGCCTCGTACCAGAAGACGCCGTAGCTGCGGTTGACGGCGGGTTCCCACCACCACCGGAACAGCAGGGCCAGGGTCCCGGAGAGCACCACGGTGCCCGTCGCGGCGAGCGCGAACCGGGACGCGAACCACTGGGCCCGGCTCACGCCCTGGGCCAGGACCATCCGGTGGGTGCCCAGTTCCCGGTCGCGGCCCAGCAGGGGTGCGCCCCAGAACATGCCGATCAGGGTGGGCAGGGCGATGTTGAGCGCGCCGAGGAGCTTGAGCGGCTCGACGTCCAGGAACTGGGGCAGGCCGTCCGCGGAGCGGACGCAGTACAGCGGTCCGGGGTCGCAGTGGTCGAACAGCCCGCTGTGCAGGTCGTCGAGCATGCCGGAACGGAAGTACGCGGCGAGCGCGGCGGTGGCCACGAGGACCGCCGCGCCGCAGACGACCAGTACCCGCTGCTGGCGCCAGGCCAGCCACAGCGTGCCCTTCACGCCGCCCTCTCCTTCGTGTCGTCGGCATCGGACCGGAGGTGGCCGAGCAGGATCTCCTCCAGGCCGGGCCGCTCGACGTGCCAGTTCCCGCCGAGCGGGCCGCGCGGCCGCACCAGGGCGGTCAGCTGCCGTCCGTGCGTACGGCGGTGCACCACGGTGTGCTCCCGCAGTGCCGGCGCCTCGTCGGCGTGTCCGGTGACCAGGGTGTGGCTCTCACGGAGCGCGTCGGCGTCCTCGCTCAGCTCCACCCGGCCGGCCCGCAGCAGCAGCACCCGGTCGCAGGTCTGCTCCAGGTCGGGCAGGACGTGCGAGGACAGCACGATGCTCACCTCGCGCTCCGCCGCCTCGGCCATCAGCGTCGCCATGATCTCGCCGCGCACCACCGGGTCGAGGTCGGCGAGCGGCTCGTCGAGCAGCAGCAGTTCCGGCCGCTTGCCCAGGGCCAGGGCGAGCGCCACCCGGGTGCGCTGACCGGGGGACAGCTCGCCCACGCGGGTGGCCGGCGGGATGTCGCCCTCCCGCACGACCCGCTCGGCGACCGGGTGGTCCCACGCGGAGTTCAGCTTGCCGCCCATGCGCAGGGTGTCGGCCACGGTGAAGCGGGGGTAGAGCGGCTTGTCCTGGGTGAGCAGGGCGACCCGGGTGCGCGCCGTGGCCGTGTCCGGGGCGGTGTCCAGCGCCCGGATCGCCCCGTGCGTGGGCCGCAGCAGCCCGCCGGCCAGGTGCAGCAGGGTGCTCTTGCCCGCGCCGTTGCGGCCGACCAGGGCGGTGATGCGGCCGCGCGGCACCGTGAACCCACAGTCCCGCAGGGCCCATTCGGCGCGTGCCCGGTAGCGGAACCCGAGGTCCCTGGCGTGCAGCGCGGCGGGCTCGTCGGGCCCGGTCATACGTCCTCCTGTGTCCTTCCCCGGTCGTCCGGGTCGTTCTCGTGCCGCTGGTGCGACTCGTGCTCGTGCTCGTGCTCGTCCAGGGCCGCCGAGACCAGGGCGAGCACGTCGTCCCGCTCCAGTCCGGCCGACCGGGCCCGGGCGACCCACTCGGTGAGCTCCGTACGCAGGGGCGAGTCGTCCTCCGTGCCGGGCCGTGCCAGCGACCGCGTCACGAAGGTGCCGAGTCCGCGCCGCGACCGGACCAGGCCGGCCTGTTCCATGTCGCGGTAGGCCCTGAACACGGTGTTGGGGTTGATGGCGGTGGCGGCGACGACCTCCCTGGCCGTCGGGAGTCTGTCCCCGACCCGCAGGACACCCATCCGGAGTGCCTGTTCGGTCTGCCGCACGATCTGTACGTAGGCGGGGATGCCGCTCTGCCGATCGATCCGGTACTCGACCACGTCACCTTCCATGCTTTCATTAATTCATTAGCAGAAGCATGATCAACTGGGGACCGGTTGTCAAACGGGGAGTTCGTGTGGACTGACAGTCCAGACATTGGACGTGTAGTCTCGGTTCATCCGCCTGCCCAGTAAGGAGGCACCTGGTGAGCGAACCGTCCCCGGACGCCGAACGGGACGCCGTCCTCGCCGCCTTGCGCCCCGTCGTCCACGGGATCGCGGCGACGTTCGGCCCGGTCTGCGAGGTGGTCCTGCACGACTACCGGCGCCCCGAGCGGTCGGTCGTGGCCGTCGCCGGCTCGGTGACCGGGCGGACGGTGGGCGGGGCGATGAGCGAGATCGGCATGCGGGTCCTGGCCCGCGGCGACGAGGCGCGGGACGAGCTGAACTACGTCACCCGGACCGGTGACGGCATCCTGCTGAAGTCCTCCACGATGGTGCTGCGCGACTCCACGGGGGCCGTGTTCGGCGCCCTGTGCGTCAACCTGGACGTGACCGCCGTCGACCGGGCCCAGGCGCTGCTCGGTGCCCTGGCCGGAGCCGCGGGCACCCCGGCCGATCCACCCGCGACCGCCTTCGGCGACGACATCGACGCGGTGGTCGACGCCATCGTGGACGCCCACCCGCTGCGCCGGGACAGGAGCTGGGCGGCACTGGACCGCGCACAGCGCCTGGAGCTCTTCCGCGACCTGGACGGGCGCGGAGTGTTCGCCGTACGCCGCTCGGTCGAGCAGGTCGCCGCCCGGCTCGGCATCTCCCGGGCCTCCGCCTACAGCTACCTCTCCCAGGCCCGCGCCGCGACCGGCCCGGCCGCCGACCCCGCTGGAGGACACGCGTGACGACCACCACCCCGCCGGTCACCCTCGACGACGTCCGTTCCGCCGCCGCCCGGCTCCGGGGCGTCGCGCACCGCACCCCGGTGCTGCGCTCACGCACGCTGGACGCCCTCGTCGGCGCCGAGGTCTTCCTCAAGTGCGAGAACCTCCAGCGGGTGGGCGCCTTCAAGTTCCGCGGCGCCTACAACGCGGCCTCCCGCCTCACGCCGGAGCAGCTGTCCCGCGGCATCGCCGCCTACTCCTCCGGCAACCACGCGCAGGCGGTCGCCCTCGCCGCGCGCGAGCTGGGCACCACCGCCGTGATCGTCATGCCCGAGGACGCGCCGCCCTCCAAGCGGGCCGCCACCGCCGGCTACGGCGCCGAGATCGTCACCTACGACCGCTACACCGGCGACCGCGCCGCCCTCGCCGAGGCCCTGGCCGCCGAACGCGGGCTGAGCCTGATCCCGCCCTACGAGCACCCGCACGTCATCGCCGGGCAGGGCACCGCAGCCCTCGAACTCGTCGAGGAGACGGGGCGGCTGGACGCGCTGATCACCCCGGTCGGCGGCGGCGGGCTGATCGCCGGGTGCGCCACCGCCGTCAAGGGCCTGCACGCCGGCACCCGGGTGCTCGGCGTCGAACCGGAGGCCGGCGACGACACCAGGCGCTCCCTGGAGGCGGGCCGGCGCGTCACCGTCCCGGTTCCGCACACCATCGCCGACGGCCAGGCCCTGCCCACCCCCGGCGAGCTGACGTTCTCCCTCAACCGGCGACTGCTCGACCGGGTCGTGGCGGTCTCCGACGACGAGATCCGGGACGCGATGCGGTTCGCCTTCGAGCGGCTGAAGACCGTCCTCGAACCAAGCGGCGCCGCCCCGCTGGCAGCCCTCCTCACCGGTCGCGCCGGCCCGCTGCCCCGCCGTGTCGGCGTGATCCTCTCCGGCGGCAACGTGGACGCCGAACGCTTCGCCCGGCTGTGCGGCACACCGGGCTGAGACCGTGCCGTCCCCCGGATGGCGGTGCCGAGTTGACAGGCGGACGATGGGGTGGTGGGCAGGGAAAGGAGGAGCGTCATGCTCGACGTCAAGACGCTCGACAAGCCGGACGAGCGGCGCGATTTCCCCCGGGGACACCTCGAGGCCGTGCACATGGAGGGCCTCGACTTCGCCGTGGCCACCTTCGAACCGGGCTGGCGCTGGTCGGAGTCCGTGGCGCCGCTCGCGGGCACCGACAGCTGCCAGGTCCACCACAACGGCTACGTCGTCCGCGGCCGCATGCGGATCCGCATGGACGACGGTGCCGAGAGCGAGGTGGGCCCCGGTGACGTCTTCGTCTGCTCGCCCGGGCACGACGCCTGGGTCGTGAGCGACGAACAGTGCGTGGTCCACGACTTCGCGGGCGGTATGGCCAGGGAGTACGCCAAGACCGACTAGGCGGCGAACCATCCCGGTCAACGGGTGGGAGGGGGGGGGGGGGGGGGGGGGGGGGGGGGACGCCCCCCCCCCCCCCCCCCACGCCCCCCCCCCCTCTTTTCCCCCCCCCCCCCCCCCCGCCAAGAACCTCCCACGATTCCCCTAGATCCCGCTCCTCCCAAAAACCCAGGTGGCCTGC
>NZ_JBVJVN010000022.1:80345-133718 GCF_055603605.1 Streptomyces sp. NPDC037271 | reverse complement strand
CCCCCCCCCCCCCCCCCCCCCCCCCCCCCCCCCCCCCCCCCCCGCCCCCGCCCCCCCCCCCCCCCCCCCCCCCCCCCCCCCCCCACGAGCGTCCGCCCGCCGGCCCCAAAAGGACGTGCACGCCCCCGAGGCACTGGGATATGTTCATGCCTGTTCGAAGGGGGACCGACATGGCGAAGCTGAACCAGATCATCGCTGTCGAAAAGGGCGTCAAGAGCAAATCGCTCCAGGACATCACCGCGGCGCACCAGAAGGTGCAGAAGCCGGCGCTGCTCGCCGGGATCACGCGTACGTACCAGCCGAAGGACGAGGAGGGCGAGCAGCTGCCGCCCGAGTCGACGCGGGTGCAGGTGCGGGCCGAGGACGTGCTGCGCGAGATGTCCGCGTCGCTGACGCGGCTGTTCGACGTGACCGCGACGAAGGACTGGGCGAACTGCGCGGCCCGCGCGGACGTCACGGTCGACGGGCGGACGGTCGTCGCGGACGTCCCGGTCAGCTACCTGCTCTTCCTGGAGAAGCAGCTCACCGACCTGCACACCTTCGTCAAGAAGCTCCCCACGCTCGACGCCGCCGAGTCCTGGTCCCAGGACCCGTCCACGGACTGGTGGAAGACCGACCCGGTCCGCACGATCCGGACGAAGAAGGTCCCGCGCAACCACGTCAAGGCCGAGGCGACCGACAAGCACCCGGCGCAGGTCGAGGTGTACTACGAGGACGTGCCCATCGGGTACTGGACGACCGTGAAGTTCTCCGGGGCGCTTCCGGCGCGGCGGGTGAACGAGCTGCTGGAGCGGGTCGAGAAGCTCCAGCAGGCCGTGAAGTTCGCCCGCGAGGAGGCCAACGGCGCCGAGGTCACCGACCAGCGGGTCGGCGACGCGGTGTTCGGCTACCTGTTCGGCTGAGGCCGGGCACGGGTAGCCTCCACAGATGCCCCCGCGTGCGAGCGCGGGGGTGCGCGACAGGCGCGGGCCGGATTGAGGACCGGTTCGCGCGACGAGCGCAAGCTGAAACTGAAGTTCAGCCTGAAGAGGCGCGGGCGACGATCGTCCGGGCCGTCAATCTCAGACTCTCGCTCCAGCTTCAGTATCGCCGCCGATCGCCGGATCGACCGGGGACGGACGAACGCCGTCGGATGCGAGTTCGACTCTCGCCTGCACCTCTCCCATGGTGCGGTAGTTCAAAGGAAGAACACGACGGCCTGATGACTGATCCGTCCTCTTAAACGCCGCCGGCGTGCGCAATTGGGTGGCATCCCCAGGGGCCCGGGAGCTGGATACGACTCCCGGGCTCCGCCACGTTCAGGCGGCCGGCGTCCCCGGCGTCCCAGGTACCTCCGGTGCTCCCGGTGCTCCCGGTGCTCCCGGTGCTCCCGGTGCTCCCGGTGTCCCCGGCGTCCCCAGAGACCGCTCCGCCACCCGCGCCAGATGCCGCCCGAACACCTCCCGCGCCTGAGGCGTCAGCGTCCGCAGGGCCACCAGCGCCGTGATCACGACGTCGCACAGCTCCGCCTCGACGTCCTCCCACGTGTGGGTGACGCCCTTGCGCGGGTTCTGGCCGGTCGCGCCGATCACCGCCTCGGCGACCTCGCCGACCTCCTCGGACAGCTTCAGCATGCGCAGCAGGAGGCCCTCCCCGCCGCCGACGGGCTGGTCCGTCTCCAGCCACCGCCACAGGTCGTCGATGGTGTCCCAGAGACCGGCGGGCGGGCTGCCGTGATCGTCGTCGCTCATGCGCGGCAGCCTGCCACGGGTGGCGCGGCGCGCGGTATGGGACCGCCGCGTCAGTCGAACAGCGGTTCCTGCTGCTCCTCCGCCGCCTTCCGCACCCGCTTGTTGCGTGCCCCCACGACCACCGTCGTGGCCGCGGCCGTCGCCGCGAACGCCACCGGGACCATCCAGTTCCGGTTGACGGTGTGGCCGAGGGCGTGGTCCAGGGAGAGGCGGCCCGGGCCCGTGACCGCGAGGCCGACGGCCGTCAGACCGAGCGACGCCGCGTACTCGTAACCGCCGGCCTGGGCGAAGAAGCCGCTCGGGACGTGCACCGCCGCGGCGCCCGCCATCGCTCCGGCCGCTGCCGCACCCGCGGCCGGGGTGGCCAGTCCCAGTGCCAGCAACGCCCCGCCACCGGCCTCGGCGAGGCCCGCCGCGGTGGCGCTGGCCCGGCCCGGCGCGTAGCCCATGGCCTCCATGGCCTGGCCGGTGCCCTCGATCCCGCCGCCGCCGAACCAGCCGAGCAGCTTCTGCGCGCCGTGCGCGGCCAGGACGCCGCCGGTACCCAGTCGGAGCAGCAGCAGCCCCAGATCACGCCGGTCAAAACAGTTCACGTCGACTCCCTCGCAGACGGCGGCGGCTCATCTCCCCACCGTCGCCCGCCCGCGCCGCGCGGGCCCGCCGCGGACGCCGTTCGGGTGGTGGACCCACGCGGCGGGCCGGTCACCCGGTCGGGCGGGAGGGCAGGAGCCGGCCGGGCCGGGGCCGGTCGAGCCCGGGGGCTGGGGCCGGTCGAACCTGGGGGTCGGGGCCGGTCGAGCCTGGGGGTCGGGGCCGGTCGAGCCTGGGGGTCGGGGCCGGTCGAGCCGGGTGGCCGGTCGGGTGGCGAGGGCCCGGGGGCGGTGTGACGCTGGCCGGCATGACCATTCAGACGACGCGACTCAGCGACCCGGCCGTCCGCGCCTTCGTCGCCGCAGTCAACGCCCACGACCGCGAGGCCTTCCTCGCGCTGCTCGCGCCGGACGCCACCATGGCCGACGACGGGGACGATCGGGACCTCGCCCAGTGGATCGACCAGGAGATCTTCTCCTCCCACGGCCACATGGAGGTCGACAACGAGTCGAACGGCGGTCGCGCCCTCATCGCCCGCTACAGCAACGACACCTGGGGCGAGATGCGTACGCGGTGGAGCTTCACCGTGGGCGAGGACGGGCGGATCGCGCGGTTCGAGACCGGGCAGGCGTAGTCGGCGCGGGGCTGACGGACCGGTCCCGGCCCCGCCTCACCGTGGGCGGCCGTACGCCCGCACGTCGTCCTGGCCCGGCTGTGGCCGCGCCCCGTGGGCCGTGCCGATACCCGGGTTCCGTTCCGTCGCGCAGGCCGAGGAGAACGTCGCGCAGGCCGAGAAGAGCGCGGGCGCGCCGGCGAAGGGGCCGCTCGGCGGGGAGCAGAGGGCGGACGCCGACCGGACCCGGGGCGCTGACCCAGGCGGTGATCTGCGCGGCAGCCGTTCCGCCCACCGGTGCGTACCCCGCGGTCGCCCGCGGGATCCACCCCCACCCGGTGCGGCGGAACGGCTGCCGCCTCCCCCTCGGAATGGTCTGCGGAGTTACCGAAGCTCAACACTCCAAGTGTGAAGCTCTCGTGAAGGAGAGTTGAGCATATGTTCGCCACCGGCCGCAATACAGCGGACCGGGAAATTCCGATTGTGTGGATCGGGGTGGGGGCCTCAGCCCCGCCCCACGTACGGCATCGCCGTCGCCATGACCGTCGCGAACTGCACGTTCGCCTCCAGCGGCAGCTCCGCCATGTGCCGCACCGTGCGCGCCACGTCGGCGACGTCCATCACGGGCTCGGGTGCCGTCTCCCCGTTGGCCTGGAGCGCGCCGGTCTGCATCCCGGCCGTCATGTCGGTCGCCGCGTTGCCGATGTCGATCTGGCCGACCGCGATGCCGTAGGGCCGGCCGTCCAGCGACAGTGACTTGGTCAGGCCCGTCAGCGCGTGCTTCGTCGCCGTGTACGCCACCGAGTGCGGGCGCGGCGTGTGGGCCGAGATCGAGCCGTTGTTGATGATACGGCCGCCCCGCGGGTCCTGCTCCTTCATCTGCCGGTACGCCGCCTGCGCGCACAGGAAGGCGCCGTTGAGGTTGGTGTCCACGACGTGCCGCCACGCCTCGTAGGGCAGTTCCTCGACCGGTACGCCGCCCGGGCCGAACGTCCCGGCGTTGTTGAACAGCAGGTCCAGCCGCCCGAAGCGGTCGCGTACGGCGGTGAACAGGGCCGCCACGTCGTCGGGTTGTGACACGTCGGCGCGGACCGGGAGTGCCGTGCCGCCCGCCGGTGCCAGTGCGGCCGTCTCCTCCAGGGGCCCGGGACGCCGCCCGGCCAGGGTCACCGACCAGCCGGCGGCCAGCAGTTCGACGGCGACCGCCCGGCCGATGCCGGAGCCGGCGCCCGTGACGACGGCGACGCGCTGCGCCCCTTCCCCGCCGACCTGTTCCCCGCCGGCCTGTTCCTTGCCGTTCTGTTCCTCGTCAGTGGTTCTCACGGTGTTCATGAGTCGGCAGCGTACGGGCCGGCGATCATGCGGACCTCACCCTTCCGACATGAGCTCGCCATGTCCGCGCCAAGGGCGTGCCGTTCCCGGCCCGTCGAATGCCCCTTGCAACCACCGCAAGGGGAGGAACGGATGACACCCGCGAACCACCAGGCCCAGCCCTCGCACGCGCCCGAGCTCCGCGCCGCCGCCCGGCACCTGGGCCGCCGCCGCTTCCTGACCGTCACCGGCGCCGCCGCCGCGCTCGCCTTCGCCGTGAACCTGCCGGCCGCCGGCACCGCGAGCGCCGCCGAACTCGACGCGGCGCGGCTCACCGACGACCCCTTCACGCTCGGTGTCGCCTCCGGCGACCCGCAGCCCGACTCCGTCCTGCTGTGGACGCGCCTGGCCCCCGTCCCGTACCAGGCCGACAGCGGACTGCCCGCCGAACGCGTCACCGTCGAATGGGAGCTGGCCCTCGACGAACGGTTCCGCCGCGTCGTCAGACGGGGCAGGGCCACCGCCCACCCCGAGTTCCACCACGCCGTCCACGTCGAGGTCGACCACCTCGCCCCCGGCCACGTCTACTACTACCGCTTCCGCGCCGGCCGCTGGGTCAGCCCGGCCGGCCGCACCCGCACCGCGCCCGCCGGGCGCAGCCGGGTCTCCGGCCTCACCTTCGGCCTGGTCTCCTGCCAGCGCTACGACCAGGGCCACTACACCGCCTACCGGCACCTCGCCCAGGAGGACGTGGACGTCGTCCTCCACCTCGGTGACTACCTCTACGAGTACGCCGTCAACGACGTCGGCGGCTCCCGCGCCTACCCGGCCGGCACCCTGCCCGCCCACTTCAACCACGAGACGGTGACCCTGGAGGACTACCGCCTGCGGTACGCCCTCTACAAGTCCGACCCCGACCTGCGGGCCGCGCACGCCGCGCACCCGTTCGTCGTCACCTGGGACGACCACGAGACCGAGAACAACTACGCAGGCGGGACACCCGAGAACAGCGTCCCGCCGGAGGAGTTCCTCATCCGCCGGGCCGCCGCCTACCGCGCCTACTGGGAGAACATGCCGCTGCGCCGCCCGCAGCTGCCCGACGGCGCCGACCTGAAGCTCTACCGCCGCCTGCACTGGGGCCGGCTGGCCCAGTTCGACGTGCTCGACACCCGCCAGTACCGCTCCAACCAGGCCTACGGCGACGGCTGGCAGTTCCCGGGACCGGAGTCCGAGGACCCCTCGCGCACGATGACCGGCGACGCGCAGGAACGCTGGCTGATCAACGGCTGGCACCGGTCGGACGCCCTGTGGAACGTGGTCCCCCAGCAGGTCACCTTCTCGCAGCGGTTCAACTCCACCGCCTCACCGTCCAAGGTCTCCATGGACTCCTGGGACGGCTACCCGGCCTCCCGCGAACGGGTGCTGGCCGGCGCGCAGGCCGCCGGTGTCGAGAACCTGATGGTCCTCACCGGCGACGTGCACGTGCACTACGGCTTCGACATCAAGCGCGACTTCGACGACCCCGGCTCCCGGACCCTGGGCACCGAGATCGTCACCACCTCCGTCACGAGCGGCCGCGACGGCTCGGAGAAGCCGTCCAACTGGGACACGCTCATGGCCGCCAACCCGCACCTGAAGTTCTTCGACGGGCGGCGCGGCTACGCGACCGTCTCGCTCGACCGCCGGCTGGCGCGCGTCGACTTCAAGACGGTGTCCCACGTGACCACCGAGGGCGCGCCGCTCACGACCGCCGCGTCGTTCGTGACGGAGGCGGGGGAGCAGGGGCTCAAGCCGGCGTGACGACCGGCGCGCCCGTCTCGCCCGGGTAGCGGACGCCGACGCGGTCCCGGATCGCGTCGAGCGTCCGCATCACGGCCAGGGTGCCGTCGAGCGGGACCAGCGGGGACTCGGTCTCGCCGGCGCGCAGGGCGCGCATCACCTCCCGCGCCTCGTGGTGGAGGCCGGCCCGGGGCCCGTCGGCCGGGTCGGCCCGGAACTCCTCCGGCTCCCGGCCGTCCCGGTGCAGCACGAAGCTGTCCGGGAAGAAGAAGCCGTCCGGGACGTCGATACGGCCCTGGGAGCCCGTGATCGAGGCGCTGTTGGGCGTACCACCGGTGATGGAGCAGTGCACCGAGGCGAGAGCGCCGCTCTCGTAGGAGAGCAGCGCGCCCGTCTGGAGGTCGACGCCCTCCTCCGAGAGCACCGCCCGCGCCGCGATGTCCGACGGCTCACCGAGCAGCAGCTGGGCGAACGACACCGGGTACACGCCCAGGTCGAGCAACGCGCCGCCGCCCTGCGCCGGGTCCCGCAGGCGGTGCGCGGGAGGGAAGGGCCCCGCCAGCCCGAAGTCCGCCTGCAGGCTGCGGACCTCGCCGATCGCGCCGTCGTCGACCAGCGCCTTCAGCCGCCGCACCATCGGGTTGCAGTACATCCACATCGCTTCCATCAGGAAGCTGCCGCCCCGCCGGGCGAGCGCGACCAGTTCCTCCGCCTCGCGCAGGTTCAGCGTGAACGGCTTCTCGCACAGCACGTTCCGCCCCGCCTCCAGGCACAGGCCGGCGGCCGCCCGGTGCGCCGAGTGCGGGGTCGCGACGTACACCACGTCGACGTCCTCGTCCCGCGCCAGCGTCTCCCAGTCGCCGTACGCCCGCGGTATCCCGAACCGCTCCGCGAACGCCTTCGCCGACGCCTCGGTCCGCGAGGCCACCGCCACGACCTCCGCGTCCGGCAGATCGACCAGATCCGCCGTGAACCTCGCCGACATACCGCCGGTCGCCAGAATTCCCCAGCGCACCTTCTGCCCGGTCTCCACTGACACCCTGCCCCACCCTCGTTCAGGTTCGTTCAAGTCTGTTCGTTCAAGTCCGTACGAGCTGAGAGCATAGGTGCCGGATCTGTCGAAGAGGGAGGGGCACATGCCCGAGCGCGGGCCGTCCATACCGCACGAGTCACCGGACACGACCACCGCACCGGACACCACACCGAAGACCACCCGGGCCACGCAGGCCACGAAAACCACGCAGGCCACGCAGGCCACGGAGATCACCACCAAAACCACGCAGACCACGCAGACCGCACAGGCGGCCGGTCCGGAAACGGGACCGGCCGCCCGCACGCTGCGTGCCACCCGCCGCACCGGGCTGCTCGTCACCCTCATCCTCGGGAGCCTGACCGCGACGCCGCCGCTGGCGATGGACATGTACCTCCCCGCGCTCCCGGAGGTCACCCGGACCCTGGGCGCATCCGCCGCCACCGTCCAGCTCACGCTCACCGCCTGCCTGGCCGGCATGGCCCTCGGCCAGCTCGTCGTCGGACCGATGAGCGACAAGTGGGGCCGCCGCCGCCCGCTCCTGGCCGGCCTCGCCGTCTACGTCGTCGCCACCGCCCTGTGCGCGATCGCCCACTCCGTCGAACTCCTCATCGCCTTCCGGCTGGTGCAGGGACTCGCGGGCGCCGCCGCGATCGTCATCTCCCGGGCCGTCGTCCGCGACCTGTACGACGGCATGGCCATGGCCCGCTTCTTCTCCACCCTCATGCTGATCTCCGGTGTAGCCCCGGTCGTCGCGCCGCTCATCGGCGGGCAGATCCTGCGCGTGACGGACTGGCGGGGCGTGTTCGTCGTGCTCACCGTGGTCGGGGTGGTGCTGGGCGGGATCGTCTGGGCCAAGCTCCCCGAGACCCTGCCGGCCGCCGAACGGCACGCCGGCGGCGTCGGCGACACCCTCCACGCGATGCGCGGCCTGCTCGCCGACCGCGCCTTCACCGGGTACATGCTCGCGGGCGGCTTCGCCTTCGCCTCGCTGTTCGCCTACGTCTCGGCGTCCCCGTTCGTCATCCAGGAGATCTACGGCGCCTCCCCGCAGACGTTCAGCCTGCTGTTCGGCATCAACTCGATCGGCCTGGTGGTCGTCGGTCAGATCAACGGCAAGATCCTGGTCGGACGGGCCCGTCTGGACCGCGTGCTGGGCCTCGGCCTCCTGATCGTCATCGCCGCCGCGACCGCCCTGCTCCTGATGTCGCTGGGCGTCTTCGGCGAGGTCGGCCTGGCGCCGGTCGCCGTCGCGCTGTTCGTGCTGATGTCCGCGATGGGCATCAGCCTGCCCAACACCCAGGCCCTCGCCCTGATGCGGGTCAAGAAGAACGCCGGTTCCGCCTCCGCGCTGCTCGGCACGTCCTCCTTCCTCATCGGCGCCATCGCCTCCCCGCTCGTCGGGATCGCGGGGGAGGACACCGCCCTGCCGATGGCCGTCGTCCAGCTGGTGGCGGCGCTGGTGGCGCTCGCGTTCCTGGTGGGGATGTGCCGTCCTGCCGCCGGACAGACGGTAGGAAAGGCAGCAGGACGGGCGGCAGGACGGGCGGCCGGGCCTGCGGCGGGACGGACGGCGGCCGGGCGTGCGCCCGGGAAGGGAGAAGAGAGCTGAGCGCTCCGAGACTGCGCAGCGACTCGCCGGAGCGGGCCGGACTCGACCCCGAGCAGCTCCGCCGTGTCGTCGAGGAGGTGCACGGCCTCACCGCCGGCGAGCGTCCCTGGGCGGCGGGCGCCGTCGTGGCCGTCGGCCGCGGACCCGTGCTCGCCGTCGAGGAGGCGGCGGGCTGGGCCGTGCGCTACGCGTCCTACGACCCGCGCACCGACACGGGCGTGGAGCTGCCCGCCCGCTCCCGCGTGCCGACGGCCGTCCGTACGCCCTTCGACCTGGCGTCCCTCACCAAGGTGTTCACGGCGGTCGCCGCCGTGCAGCAGATCGAACGGGGCACCCTCGGCATCGACGCCGAGGTCGGCGCCTACCTGCCGGACTTCCGCGCGGCCGCCGCACACCGCGTCACCGTACGGCAGCTGCTCACCCACACCTCCGGGCTGCGGCCCGAACTGCCGCTGTACGACTGCGCCGACGACGAGGAACGGCTGCGGCGGCTGCGCGCGGAGCCACCGGTGGGAGTGCCCGGCACGTACTGCTACTCGGACCTGAACATGCTCCTCCTCCAGCAGGTCCTGGAACGCGTCACCGGCCGCGGCCTCGACGTCCTCGTCCACGACGGGATCACCCGGCCGCTGGGCATGACGGCGACGCACTTCGGGCCGTGCCCGGGCGCGGCGGCGACGGAGGACCAGCGGCGGCCGTGGGCCAAGGCGGACCGCGGGATGCTGCGCGGCGTCGTCCACGACGAGAACGCGTGGGCACTCGGCGGGGTGGCCGGCCACGCGGGGCTGTTCTCCACGGGCCGGGACCTCGCGGTCTTCTGCCGCACGCTGCTCGCGGGCGGCTCGTACGGGCCGGCGCGCATCCTCGGCCCCGACTTCGTGGAACTGCTCCTGACCGAGCCGGGGCTCGGGTTCGCCCTGGACCAGCCGTGGTTCATGGGCGGGCTGGCGGGGCGCGGTGCGGCCGGACACACCGGCTTCACGGGCACGATGCTGGTCCTCGACCGGGCGACGGACACGTTCGCGATCCTCCTCGCCAACACGGTCCATCCCCGTCGCCGCGCCCCCGACAACCGGCCCCGGGCGGCGCTGGGGACGCGGGTGGCCCGCGCGGTGCGGGCGGTGCGGGAGACCTGAGCGGGGCGCCCGCGGCGGCCTGCGCGAGCCGGGTCCGGCGGGGGAGGCCGCCCGCATCCCCGCCCCCGCTCACCGCCGGCCCGCCCAGCCCACTCGGCCCACCCGGCCCGCCCCGTAGAATCACCGGGTGAACGACCCCGCCACCCCCGCCGACGCCCTGCGTGCCGCCCTCGCCGACCTGGTCGACGGGCTGCCGCCCCGGCAGGCCGCCCAGGCCGTGGAGCGGCTGATCGCCAGCTACCGCGGGGCCACCCCGACCGACGCCCCGATCCTGCGGGACCGCGCCGACGTCGTCGCCTACGCCGCGTACCGCATGCCGGCGACCTTCGCGGCCGTGCGGTCGGCGCTGGCGGCGTTCGCGGACACGGTGCCCGGGTGGGCGCCCGGGAGCCACGTCGACATCGGCGGCGGGACCGGCGCGGCGACCTGGGCCGTCAGCGACACGTGGGAGGGCGTTCGCCCGGTGACCGTGCTCGACTGGGCCGAGCCCGCGCTCGCCCTCGGCCGGGAGATCGCCGCCGCCCGTCCCGCCCTGCGCGACGTCCGCTGGCAGCGCTCCCGGATCGGAGCGGCGCTCACCGTCGAGAGCACCGACCTCGTCACCGTCTCCTACGTCCTCAACGAGCTGACCGGCCCCGACCGCGACGCGCTCGTCGACGCCGCCGCCACCGCCGCGCAGGCCGTCGTGATCGTCGAGGCCGGCACCCCCGACGGCTACGCCCGGGTCATCGAGGCCCGCGACCGGCTGATCGCCGCCGGCTTCCAGGTCGCCGCCCCCTGCCCGCACAGCGCCGCCTGCCCCATCGTGCCCGGCACGGACTGGTGCCACTTCGCGGCCCGGGTCAGCCGTTCCTCCCTGCACCGTCAGGTCAAGGGCGGCTCGCTCGCCTACGAGGACGAGAAGTTCAGCTACGTCGCCGCCACCCGGTTCCCGGCCGGCCCCGCCCCCTCCCGGGTGGTCCGGCGTCCGCAGATCCGCAAGGGCCAGGTCCTGCTCGACCTGTGCGAGACGTCGCCGTCCAGCCCGCACGAGCGGCTCGGCCGCCGGACGGTCACCAAGCGCCACGGCGACCTGTACAAGGCCGCCCGCGACGCGGACTGGGGCGATCCCTGGCCCCCGTCGGAGGCGTGAGCGGGCACGGCGTCCGGCCGGACATGACGGCCAACCCCCGGAGCCAGTAGGGTCGTCGGCCGAAGGACGGGGAGGGGCGGACGGCGGTACCGCGGAACGGCACGGCCGGCGAGCTTCCCTCCGGGACGACGGCCGGGGCGGTGCGGACGAGGGCGGCGGTTCGCACCGGACCGGTGTCCGGCGCCGCCTCGCGGCCCACGACGGCACCCCGCGCCGGGCCGGCCCGCCCGGCGGACCGACGACCCTGGAAGTGGACCTCCCCCGTGGAACGTGAAATGGACCGTGGCACGACCGGCGGCGCGGACCGCCCCCTGCGGATCGTGATCGCCGAGGACGACCCCCTGCTGCGCGAGGGCCTCGCCCTGCTGCTGCGCGCGGAGGGCCTGGACGTGGTCGCCACCGCGGACACCGCCGAGTCGGTGCTCGACGCCATCGACGAGCACGAGCCCGACGTGGCCATCCTGGACGTACGCATGCCGCCCACGCACACCGACGAGGGCATCCGCGCGGCCGTCGAGGCCCGGCGCCGCCGCCCCGCGCCGGCCGTCCTGGTGCTGTCCGCGTACGTCGAGCAGTCCTTCGCCACCGACCTGCTCACCGGCGGGGTCGGCGGCCTCGGTTACCTGCTCAAGGAGCGCGTCGGGCGGGTCGAGGAGTTCATGGTCGCGCTGCGCAGGGTCGCGGCAGGGGGCACCGCCGTCGACCCGGAGGTCGTCGCCCAGTTGTTCACCCGGACCCGCCAGGACACCCGCCTGGAGCGTCTCAGCCCGCGCGAGCGGGAGGTGCTCGCCCTGATGGCCGAGGGCCTGGGCAACAGCGCCATCGCCGGACGGCTCGTCGTCACCGACGGCGCGGTCCACAAGCACATCCGCAGCATCTTCGCCAAGCTCGACCTGTCCCCGGCCGACCAGGTCGACCGGCGCGTGGCGGCCGTCCTGCACTACCTGGAGAACGCGCGGCCGCAGCCCCACTGACCGGCGGGGTGCGGCCTGCCGCACCCCGGGCCGGTCCGATGGCGGCCTCCCGGGCGCCGCCGACCGGCCGACGCCTGCCGCCGACGCCCTGCCGGCGCCGCCCGGAGGGCCGTCCGCCTACCCCTCCCTCACGACGTCCCGTCGCTCGCGGCGGCCTCCTCCCGGTCCTTCTGCTGCCGCTCCTGGAGCCTGCGCAGCAGTTCGCGTTTCTGCGCCTGCGGGTCCGGTCCGCCGCCGATCCGGCCGGTCCGGTCGCCGCCGCGCAGGGCGTCGCGGGTGAGTTTGCGGCGCGTGCCGCCGACGCCCAGCATGTTTCCGGCTCCACCTCGGGACATGGGACTCTCCCCTCTCGGTACGAGCATGAGTACGAGACGTATCGTCTCGACTGCTTCCACGGTCCACTGTCCGGCGAGACGCACCGTCTTGTCAACCTGGTAAATTCGATACATGGCCGTCCAGAAAGCAGTCCCCACCCAGACGACAACAGCCCCCGACCGGCAGAACCCCGACGCCACCCGTCGCAGTCAGCGGTCCCGCCAGGCCATCTACGACGCCGCCCTCGCGCTCGTCGCGGAGGTCGGTTACCCGAAGACCACCATCGAGGGCATCGCCGCCCGCGCCGGCGTCGGCAAGCAGACGATCTACCGCTGGTGGTCCTCGAAGGCGGACGTCCTGCTGGAGGCATTCCTCGACCTGGGCGAGCGGGCCGTGCAGGCCGCCGGCGAGGAGGCGTACACCATCCCGGACACCGGCGATGTCGCCGCCGACCTCAAGACCGTGCTGCGCGCCACCGTCGACGAACTGGGGGATCCGAAGTTCGAAGCCCCCTACCGCGCCCTGGCCGCGGAGGGCGTCGTCAACGAACAGCTCGGCCGGGAGTTCGTCGCCCGGCTCCTGGAGCCGTCGCTCCAGCTCCACGCCGACCGGCTGCGCGCCGCCCAGGAGGCCGGCCACGTACGGCCGGATATCGATCCGCGCATCGGACTGGAGCTCTTCGTCTCCCCGCTCGCCCAGCGCTGGCTCCAGCACACGGGGCCGATCTCCCACGCCTACACCGACACACTCGTCGACTACGCGCTCCACGGGCTCGCGCCGCGATGACCGACGGAGCCCGGCGAAGAGACCCGGCCAGGGAAACCCGACACGGGAAACCCGACACGGGAAACCCGACCGGGGAAGTTTGTCCCTTCCCGACCCCGAAGCGCGGAATGGTGCGACCATAGGGCATGCTGGTGCGCACGACGGCGAGGCGAAGGGGATAGATGAGCGCGGAGTTCGGCGGTCGGAGCGGCCTGCAGGGCAAACTCTCCCAGTGGCTGCGCGGACGCCGCCCCAAGGAGGCCCCCGGTGACGGTGGCCGGGAGGACCTGCTGCTCGCCGCCGCCGGTGCGGGACTGCCGCTGGCGCCCGCCGCGCACCCGGCCGGATACCGCTGCTCCTGCGACCGCGTCGGCTGCCCCACGCCGGCCCGGCACCCGGTGTCCTTCGCCTGGCAGACGCAGTCCACCACCGACCGCGCGCAGATCGAGCGCTGGGCCCGCCACCAGCCCGAGGCCAACTTCATCACCGCGACCGGCATGGTGCACGACGTCCTCGACGTCCCCCTCCAGGCCGGTCGCGAGGCGCTTCAGCGCCTGCTCGACGCGGGTATCGAGGTCGGCCCGGTCGCCGAGAGCGACGACGGCCGCATGCTGCTCTTCACCCTCACCCGCGGCACCCCCGAGGACGAGGACGAGTGGTGGCCCTGCGAGCTGGACTGCCACCCCGAGACGATGGACGAGCATCCCGGTCTGCGCTGGCACTGCCGGGGCTCGTACGTCCTCGTACCGCCCGCCCGGCTGCCCGGTGAGGGCCGGACGGTGCACTGGGTGCGCGGCCCCGAGCACCCGCTGCCGGACCCGCTGACGCTGCTGGAGACCCTCACCGACGCGTGCGCCCGGCACGCCGGCGAGGAGAGCGACCAGGCGGGCGAGGCCTGGCCCCTGCGCCGCTGAGCCGGCGCGGTGCCACCCGCCGCCGCTACTCGCCCTTCGCCGACGTCAGACCCTGGACCCGCCCCAGGACCGACACCTGCCCGGCGCCCGAGCCGTCCGCCGGGTCGAGCGCGATCTGGTTGGAGACGAACTCCATCGTCAGGGACTGCTTGATCTCGCCGTCCGTCAGCGCCAGCACGTCCTTGTTCGGCGCCGGCACCGACGTGCCCTGCGCGGCGGTCCGCTTCTCGTAGTGCCGCGTGGTGAAGAACACCAGCGCCCCGCCGTCCTCCGTACGCAGCGCCAGCGGCGCGTAGTCGCCGTTCGTCAGCGGTTCGTCGATGAACTGCGTGACCAGGCCTGGGCGGATCGACCGCTTCTCCCGCGACTGCCGCCAGGCACTGGTGTGGGTGCCGTCCGCGAAGGCCTTCCCGCCGTCCTTCAGATACGTCGTGTAGCCCTTGCTCAGGCCGGCGGGCGGGACGGCCAGGCCGGTGGTGTTCGCGGGGACGGCCTCGGCCCAGCCGTCCCGGTCGGTCTTGAACTCGGGCATCTTCCCGGGCGCGACCAGCGTCAGGTACGCGGCCTGCCAGGTCTCCTCCAGGCCGTCCCGGGTGAAGACCAGCACCCAGCGCGAGTCGCCGCCCTTGTTGCCCTTGGCGTCCGCGACGAACCAGCGCGGCCAGCCCGCCTTCTTCGGGATCGTGAACTTCGCGTCCGTCAGCTCCAGCGGCGTGTGCGAAGCGTTGCCGCCCGGGTTGTTGGCCCGGCCCGCCTTCAGCCGCGCCGAGTCGATGGCGGCGAGGGCGCCGGTGGTGTGCTCGGCGTCGAGGGAGGCGTCGTACGCCTTGTCGGCCGCGTTGTACGCGGAGGTGAACTCCTGGAGCGCCTTCGCGGCCTCGGCCCGGGTGGTCGCGGGGAGCACCTCGCGCTCTCCGTGCACCACCACGCAGCCGCTCGCCGTCAACGACAAAGCGGTCGCCGAGGCGGCTATGAGCGCGCACTGGTCAAGCCTGCGGGGCCTACGAGGGCCGCGATCCCTGCTCATCAGGTCTTCTTCACCTTCCCCTTCCCGGAGGCGAACCCTACCGGGGCGAGGCGGCGCGCGAACCCCGGGACCGGGTACAGCGGCCACACCGTGACCTCCCGTCACGGCACGCGCCTCGGGACGACCAGCACCGCCCCCGTGCGCGGGTGCGGCAGCACCTCCACCGGCTGGTCGTAGACCTCGGACAGCAGCTGCTCGGAGAGCACCTGTGCCGGCGGCCCGCCGGCCGCGACCCGGCCGGCGCGCCCCACGCCCACCACCGACGCCCCCACCACCGAGCCCTCCACCATCCCCTCACCGACGGCGACGCAGACCCAGCCGGAGGGCCCGGAGCCGACGGCCACCGAGCCCACCTCGACGGCGCCGGGCCCGAGCGTGACCGCGACCGCGAGCACCGGCTCGTCCCCCTCCGCCACCGCCCCCGCCACCGCGGCCCCCGCCAAGGGCGAGATAGCCGACGGCACCCTCGGCTGGGGCGTGAAGGAGACCTTCCGCACCTACGTCGTCGACGGCCACGCCAAGGGCGGGGTGACCGTCTCGGGCGGGGCCACCCAGGCGGCCGGAGACGGCGCCTTCACCTTCAAGGACGCCACCGGCACCTACGACACGGACGCCGACACACTCACCGCCTCCTACCAGGGCGCCGTGAACTTCAAGGGCCACGAGACGAACGGCACGTACGGCCTCGACCTGACCCTGAGCAACCTCAAGGCCACCCTCGACGGCGGCACCGGCACACTGACCGCCGACGTGAACAGCCTGGGCACGCGGACCAGGGGCGTCGTCCTGGCCGACCTCAAGGCCAAGTCCGCCGATCTGACCGCCCGGAACGACGTCATCACCGTCGACGGCGTCGCCGCCACCCTCACCGCCGCCGGCGAGCAGGTCTTCGGCAACTACCGGGCCGGCACCGCGCTCGACGCGGTCGACCTGTCCGTGGCGCTGAGCGAGGACGCACAGCTGCCGGACGGCGACGGCACGACCGGCGGCTCGGGCGGCGGCTCCGGCACCACGGGCGGCACCGGCGGCGCGTCCGGCTCGACGACCGGAGGCACTGGTTCCACCATCGGCGGCACCGGCACGACCACGGGCGGCTCGAGCGGCGGCGGCAGCCTGGCCTCCACCGGCGCGGACATCCCGGGCCCGGCCCTGGGCACGGCGGCCGGCGTCGCGGTCGCGGTCGGCGCGGGCGCGGTGTTCGCGGCGCGCAGGCGGCGGACGCAGGCGTAACGGACCGTGCGTCCCGGCCCGCACCGTCTCCGGGCCCCGGCCCGGAGACCCGCGTGGCCGGGACGCGCCCGCCGCCCCGGCGATGCTTGAATGCGCCGGTGACTGACTACGACGTACTGCGCGTCTTCTGCGCGCCGAACGGCGGCTACGGCAACGAGCTCGGCGTCGTCCGGGACGGCTCCGTGCTGCCGGACCGGGCCGAGCGGCAGGAGCTCGCCGCGAAACTCGGCTTCAGCGAGACCGTGTTCGTCGACGACCCCGAGCGCGGCGTCGTCGACATCTACACACCCACCCTGCGCCTGCCGTTCGCCGGCCATCCCTGCGTCGGCACGGCCTGGCTGCTCGACGTGCCCGAACTCGTCACCCCGGCCGGAGCGGTGGGCGCCCGACTGGACGGCGAGTTCAGCTGGATCGAGGCCCGCCCCGAGTGGGCGCCGCCGCGCACCCTGCGCCAGTACGCCACCGTCGCCGAGGTCGACGACCTGCGGGTGCCGCCACCGGGGGAGTGGATCTACGCCTGGGCCTGGGAGGACGAGGCGGCCGGGCGTATCCGTGCCCGCGCCTTCCCGGGGCGGGACGACGGGATCGACGAGGACGAGGCGACGGGCGCCGCGGCGCTGCTGCTGACCGAGCGGCTGGGGCGTGCCCTCAACATCACCCAGGGTGTCGGTTCGCAGATCCTCACGGCCCCGCAGCCCGAGGGCTGGGTCGAGATCGGCGGACGGGTACGCCTGGAGCGGTGACGGCGGTGACGGCGGTGACGGCGGCCCGGCGCCGCGCCCGCGGACCGGCCGCCGTCGTGCCGGCTGCCCTCGCACCGGCAGCCGTCGTGCCGGCAGCCGTCGTGCCGATAGCCGTCGTGCCGGCAGCCGTCGTGCCGGCCCGGCCGGTCCTCCTCACGCCGACAGCGGGAACTCCTCGCCCAGTCCCTGGAAGACCGCCGTGTTCAGGGCGAAGGCCCGCTTGCACTCGGCGACGACCCGCTGCTTCTCCAGGTCGTCCGCGGGGATGCCGTCCAGCAGCTCGCGGTACTCGCGCTTGAACGCGGCCGGGTTGGTGATCTCCTCGAAGACGTAGAAGCGGACCCCGTCGCCCTTCTTGGCGAAGCCCCACGTCCGCTCCGCCTTGTCGCGGATGATCTGCCCGCCGGACAGGTCGCCGAGGTAGCGCGTGTAGTGGTGGGCGACGTACCCGCCGGGCCACTGCTCGGCGCACTCGCGCACCCGGGCCGCGTACTCCTCGGTCGCGGGCAGGGCGGTCAGCCCCGTGCGCCACCGCGGGCCGCGCAGGTGGGCCAGGTCCCGCTCCAGCGAGGCCAGCCTCGTCAGCTCCGGCCGGACGAACGGCCCGGCCACCGGGTCCGAGGCCAGCCGCCCGGCGCCGCCCTCCAGTGCCTCGTAGACGAACCACAGCTGCTCGGTGTAGCGCGCGTACGCGTCGACGCCGAGCCGGCCGCCGAGCAGGTCGCTCATGAAGGTGGAGGTCTCCGCCTCCACGTGCTGCTCGTGGGTGGCCGTGCGGATGAGGGTCGAGAAGGAGTCCATGAGGCCGATTTTCTATGGTTAGGCTTACCTAAGTCAATACTTTTCCGACGCCCTGTCGGTAAAAGCGTACCCGGACGCGCGAAGGCCCGCCCTCCGAGGAGAGCGGGCCTGGGGAAGAGACGCGGCGGGGCTACGGAAGGGTGAGGATCTCGGCCCCCGAGTCCGTCACCACCAGCGTGTGCTCGAACTGCGCCGTCCGCTTGCGGTCCTTCGTGACGACCGTCCAGCCGTCGTCCCACATGTCGTACTCGTGCGTCCCGAGCGTCAGCATCGGCTCGATGGTGAACGTCATCCCGGGCTGGATGACGGTCGTCGCGTGCGGGCTGTCGTAGTGCGGGACGATGAGCCCCGAGTGGAACGACGAGTTGATCCCGTGGCCGGTGAAGTCCCGCACCACCCCGTACCCGAACCGCTTCGCGTACGACTCGATGACCCGGCCGATGATGTTGATCTGCCGGCCCGGCTTGACCGCCTTGATCGCGCGGGCCAGCGCCTCGCGGGTGCGCTCGACCAGCAGCCGGCTCTCCTCGTCGACGTCGCCGACGAGGTAGGTCGCGTTGTTGTCGCCGTGCACACCGCCGATGTACGCCGTCACGTCGAGGTTGACGATGTCACCGTCGCGCAGCACCGTGGAGTCGGGGATGCCGTGGCAGATGACCTCGTTGACCGAGCTGCACAGGGACTTGGGGAAACCGCGGTAGCCGAGCGTCGAGGGGTAGGCGCCGTGGTCGCACATGTACGCGTGCGCCACCCGGTCCAGCTCGTCCGTCGTCACGCCGGGCGCGATGATCTTCGCGGCCTCCTCCATCGCCCGCGCCGCGATCCGGCCGGCCACGCGCATGGCCTCGATCGTCTCGGGCGTCTGCACCTCCGGTCCGGTGTAGGGCGTCGGCGCGGGTTTGCCCACGTACTCGGGCCGGCGGATGTTTCCGGGTACGGAACGGGTGGGAGAAAGCTCCCCTGGTACGAGCAGCGACTGGCCAGACATGTCAGCGAGTCTAACCAGCGGGCCTGCGAGAGCATGTCCCCGGCAGGTGGGTGAAAGGAGCCGGTCATGGCCTTGTTCAAGAAGCGCACGGTCGGAAAACCGGGCGAGTGGTACTACTGCCTGGAGCACCGGAAGGTCGAGGAGGGGCCGGACTGCCCGGGCAAGGACCGTTTCGGGCCGTACGCGTCCCGCACGGAGGCCGAGCAGGCGATGCAGACCGCCCGCGAGCGCAACCTGGAGTGGGAGAACGACCCCAGGTGGCACGACGCCTCCGCCGAGGGGCGCGCGGACGAGGGCTGACAGGGCTGACAGGGCTGACAGGGCTGACAGGACTGACAGCCGTTGCCCGGACGTCCGGTCACCAGCGGGACGGAGGCGGGGCCGTCAGGTGGTCGGCCAGGCGGGAGAGGCGGTCCCGGAAGCGGCGGCGGCCCCGGGGCGGCGGCACCGCGTTCTCGCCGGCCGCCGCGCTGACCAGGTGCTGCACCGTGTCCAGGTCCAGCTCGGCGCCGTCCGGCACGGCCAGCGTCTCGTGCGCCAGGGCCGTCAGCTCCCGCTCGCCGGTGCCGAGCGCCAGCACCGTCGCGCCGGCCCGGCGGGCGTCGTGCACCCGTTCCAGCAGCGGGGCGCCCGGATCGTCGGGTGTCACCACGAGCAGCGTCTCCCCGCGCCGGGCCGCCGCCAGCCGCCCGAGACCCACCGCGAGGTGCGCCGGGTCCGACGGGCGCGCGTCGTGCCGTACGAGCGTGGGGGCCAGCTCCGGCGTCCCCGACCAGGCGGCCTCGTCCACCAGGTGCGCCGCCAGGTGCCAGGGCTCGTACCCGGCGGTGCCCACCAGCAGCAGCCCGCCGCCGTGCGGGACCACGGACCCGCGCAGCGCCCCCGCGAACCTCCGGGTGGCCCCCAGCCACTCGGTTCCGGCGAGCACGTCCCGCAGCAGCGCGACCCGTACGGCGTCCATGGGCCCGCATCCTGCCGCAACCCGGCCCGCGCGGCCCGGGATTCGCCCGGAATTCGCCCGACCCGGGGACGGCCCGGGAACGGCCGGAGGACTGCCCGGGACTCCCCGGAGACGGTCCGAGGGCGCTCCGGGGACGCACCGAGGGCGCTCCGGGGACGCACCGAGGGCGCTCTGGGGACGCACCGGGGACGCACCGGGGACGCACCGGAAACGGCCCGACACCGGGTGGAACCCGAACCCGTCCGGCGGCCGGTACGGACGTAGGGTCGGCCCATGACCTCTACCGACAGTGCTGCACAGAAGGCCCCCGCCAAGGACCCCTGGGACCTGCCCGACGTCTCCGGGCTCGTCGTCGGCGTGCTCGGCGGCACCGGCCCCCAGGGCAAGGGCCTCGCCTACCGCCTCGCCAAGGCCGGCCAGAAGGTGATCGTCGGCTCGCGCGCCGCCGAGCGCGCCCGGGCCGCCGCCGAGGAGATCGGGCACGGCGTCGAGGGCGCCGACAACGCCGAGACCGCCCGCCGCAGCGACGTCGTGATCGTCGCCGTGCCCTGGGACGGCCACGGCAAGACCCTCGAAGCCCTGCGCGAGGAACTGTCCGGCAAGCTCGTCGTCGACTGCGTCAACCCGCTCGGCTTCGACAAGAAGGGCGCCTACGCGCTCAAGCCCGAGGAGGGCAGCGCCGCCGAGCAGGCCGCCGCCCTGCTGCCGGACAGCCGGGTCGCCGCCGCCTTCCACCACCTGTCCGCCGTCCTCCTCCAGGACCCGGAGATCGACGAGATCGACACCGACGTCATGGTGCTCGGCGAGGAGCGCGCCGACGTGGAGATCGTGCAGGCCCTCGCCGGGCGCATCGCCGGCATGCGCGGCGTCTTCGCCGGACGGCTGCGCAACGCCCACCAGGTCGAGTCGCTCGTCGCCAACCTGATCTCCGTCAACCGCCGCTACAAGGCGCACGCCGGGCTCCGCGTCACCGACGTGTGAGGCGATGGGGGACACTGGGGGTGCCGGCCGCGCCGGCGCAGTACCCGCACGTGTCCCCCGACAGGAGCCCGCCCCATGCCCCGCCTCGCCCTCTACGCCCTGGCCGTCTGCGTCCTCGCGGTGGCCGCCGCCGTCGTCTCCTTCGTGCAGGGCAGCGTCGTGATCGGCGTCGTGTGGGTGCTGCTGTCCGGCGTGTCGTCCAACATGTGCTGGTACTACGTGAAGCGGGGCCGCGACGCCCGGCGCGCCACGTCCGTCACGGGCTGACGGTGCACAGCTCGTCCGTCTGCCAGAAGCGGTACAGCTCGAAACCGCAGTAGGTGTCGATCTCGCCGATCCCGAGGGAGCGCAGGATCGCGTCGATCGCGTCGAAGAACACGCCGTTGAGGGCCGGGATCCACAGCAGCGCGAACACGATCAGCAGCCCGAACGGCGCGAGCGGCTCCACCTGCCGCCGCACGTTGTACGACAGCCACGGCTCGATCACCCCGTAGCCGTCCAGGCCCGGCACCGGCAGGAAGTTCAGGATCGCGGCCGTCACCTGGAGCAGAGCCAGGAAGGCCAGCGCCATCCGGAAGTCCCGCGGCACGCCGTCCAGCGCGTCCAGCCAGAACGGCGCCGTGCAGACGATCGCGAAGAGCACGTTGGTCAGGGGACCCGCGGCCGAGATCAGACTGTGCCGCCAACGTCCCCGGATGCGCCCGCGCTCGATGAAGACCGCACCGCCGGGCAGACCGATCCCGCCCATGATCACGAACAGCACCGGGAGCACGATGCTCAGCAGGGCGTGCGTGTACTTCACCGGGTTCAGCGTGAGGTAGCCCTTCGCGCCGACCGAGATGTCCCCGCTGTGCAGGGCGGTGCGCGCGTGCGCGTACTCGTGCAGGCACAGCGACACGACCCACGCGCCCGTCACGAACAGGAACACCGCCACGCCGGGCTGCTCGGCGTACCCGGTCCAGGTGGCCCAGCCCGTGACCGCGGTGACGGCGACGATCCCGAGGAACACGGGACTGATCCGCCGGTCGCTGGGGCGGGAGGTGGCGGTGGTCATGGGACTCCCTGGCTGTCGGACACACATGGGGCCTGCGGGGCCGGCCGGGGGACCGGCGGGACTGCCCGACCGTACCGGGCGCACCGGGAAAACGTCTCGCGGGCGGCGGGGGGTTCCGGAACAACGGCGGGAGGTTCCGGGACGTGGTCCCGCCGGCGCCCGGAGCCGGTGGTCCCGCCGCCGGTACCCGCGGCTCCACGCGCCGCACCGTCGAAACCCCGTGACCGGCTTCGACGGCAGCGGGGACAATGGACCCCGTGCGCTATCGCATCCTCGGCACCACTCAGGTACTCCGCCCCGACGGCACCCTCGTCCCGGTAGGCGGGGCGCGGCTGCGCGCGCTGCTGACCGTGCTCGCGCTCAGGCCCGGCCGGGCCGTGCCGGCGGGGCTGCTGGTGGAGGAGGTGTGGGACGGCGACCCGCCCGCCGACGCACCGGGCGCCCTGCAGGCGCTGGTCGGGCGGCTGCGCCGGGCGCTCGGCGCGGACGCGGTCGCCTCGGCCGACGGTGGTTACCGGCTCACCGCCGCCCCCGACGACGTCGACCTCCACCGCTTCGACCGGCTGGCCGGCGAGGGCACCCGCGCCCTCGCCGACGGCGACCCCGCCAAGGCGGCCGCGGCGCTCGACGACGCCCTCGCCCTGTGGCGCGGTCCGGCCCTCGCCGACCTGCCCGACCGCACCGCCGAGGCGGCCCGCTGGGAGACCCGGCGCCTGGACACCCTGCGCGCGCGCCACACCGCCGCCCTGGCCCTCGGACAGGCCGAGCCCTCCCTGCCCGAGCTGACCGCGCTGTGCGACGAGCACCCACTGGACGAGCCTCTCCAGGCCCTTCGGCTGCGCGCCCTGCGCGACACCGGCCGCGCCGCCGAGGCGCTGGCCGCCTACGAGGCCGTACGCCGGCTGCTCGCGGACCGGCTCGGCACCGATCCCGGGCCCGAACTGCGGGCCCTGCACGGGGCGCTGCTCAATCCCGGGGCGCCCGAGAAACCCTCCGTGGCCGCGACCCCCGTGGCCGCGAAGCCCCCCATGCCCCCCACGCCCCCCATGTCCGCGACGCCCGCGACACACGAGACCGGCGGGATACCTTCGGCGTCCCCGGCGTCCCCGGCGTCCCCGGCGTCCCCGGCGTCCCCGGCGTCCCCGGCGTCCCCGGCGTCCTCCCCGCCGTCCCTGCCGTCCCCGGCTCCCGCCGCCCCCGGAGCTCCCGCCGCCCCCGGAGCTCCCGAGCCCCCTGTCGCCGCCGCGGCGCCCCGCCCCCGTGGCAACCTCCGCGCCCGGCTGACCTCGTTCGTCGGCCGGGCCGCCGACCTGGAGGCCCTCCGTTCCGACCTGGCCACCACGCGGCTCGTCACCCTCCTCGGGCCCGGCGGTGCGGGCAAGACCCGGCTGTCGCAGGAGGCCGCGGAGGGCGCCGGGGACACGGCGCGGGACGGCGTGTGGCTGGCCGAACTCGCGCCCGTCGACGACCCCGACGCCGTACCGGAGGCCGTCCTGACCGCGCTGGGCGCCCGCGAGACCGTGCTGTACGGCGCCGGCGCCGAGGAGATGCGGGCCGTCGCCGCCACCGACCGGCAGGCCACCGCCGTCGAGCGCCTCGTCGAGCACTGCGGCCGGCGCCGCATGCTCATCGTCCTCGACAACTGCGAGCACGTCGTCGACGCCGCCGCCCGCCTCGCCGAGGAACTGCTCGCCCGCTGCCCGAACCTGACCGTCCTCGCCACCAGCCGGGAACCCCTCGGCGTACCGGGGGAGCTGCTGCGCCCGGTGGAGCCGCTGCCCGAGCCGGCCGCGCTGCGGCTGCTCGCCGACCGGGGCGCCGCCGCCCGCCCCGGCTTCCGTACCGACGCCGACGAGGAGACTGCGGCCGCCTGCGCCGAGATCTGCCGCCGCCTCGACGGCCTGCCGCTGGCCATCGAACTGGCCGCCGCCCGGCTGCGGATGCTGACCCCGCGCCAGATCGCCGACCGCCTCGACGACCGTTTCCGCCTGCTCACCTCCGGCAGCCGCACCGTCCTGCCCCGCCAGCAGACACTGCGCGCGGTCGTCGACTGGTCCTGGGACCTGCTCGACGGGCACGAACGGGACGTGCTGGGACGCCTGTCCGTCTTCGCGGGCGGCTGCGACCTCGCCGCCGCCGAGGCCGTGTGCGGGCCCGCCACCCTGGACGCGCTCGGCTCCCTGGTCGACAAGTCCCTCGTCGTGGCCGCGCCGTCCGGGAGCGACGGGATGCGCTACCGGCTCCTGGAGACCGTCGCCGAGTACGCCGGTGAACGCCTCGACGAGACCGGAGGCCGACCCGCCGCCGAGCGCGCGCACCTGACGTACTACCGGGAACTCGCCCGCACCACGGACCCGTTGCTGCGCGGCCCGGGGCAGCTCGCCGCCGTCGAGCGGCTGGAGCGCGAGTACGAGAACCTGCGCACCGCCCTGCGCCACGCCGTCGCCGAGCGCGACGAGCAGGAGGCGCTGAGCCTGGCCCTGTCGCTGAGCTGGTACTGGCAGATGCGCGACATGCGGGTGGAGGCCCGGAACTGGTTCAGCGAGGTCATGACCCTCGGCCCGGACCCGTTCGCCGAGCCGGTCCGCCGCGCCGAGCCGGTGTGGGAGCGGTGCACGGCCGCCCCGCCCCCGATGACCGGCGAAGTGCTCGCCGAGGCCCGCCGCGGCGTCCACCTGGCCCATCTCGCCTGCATGGACACCGAGCTGGACGCCTGGCAGAGCCCGGCGGCCAAGCGGAAGCTGCGCGCCATCACCGAGACGTACGAACCGGGCATGCCCCAGACCTGCTTCCCTCCCGGCCTGCTCTGGTTCTTCGCCGTGGTGCTCTCCGGCGACATGGAGCGGCTGCGCGAGATCATGGACGGCGCCGTGCGCACCTGCCGCGAGACGCCGGGATACGACTGGGCGCTGGCCGGCAGCCTCCAGATGCGCGCCAACTTCCTCGCCAACCGCGCCGAGTGGGCGGGCGACGCCACCAGTGACGCCGACGAGGCGCTGGAGATCTACCGCCGCCTCGGCGACGCCTGGGGCACCGCCGAGGCCCTCGCCGCCCGCGGCGAGGCCCGGGAGCGCAAGGGCGAGTTCCGGCTCGCCGCCGCCGACTACCGGGCCGCCGCGCAGCACGCCGAGCGGCTCGGCGCGCACGCCCAGGTGGACGTCCTGGAGGCCCGCCTCGGCAGTGTGCTGCTGGAGGCGGGCGACGGCGAGGAGGGCGAGCGCATCCTGTACGCCGTGGTCGACCGCGCCGACGTGGCCGGGCACAGCGGCGCCATGCCGGCCGCCCGGCTCTTCCTCGCCGGCTGGCTCGGCATGACCGGCCGGACCGCCGAGGCGCGGATGCAGCTGCGGCTGCTGCGCAAGGACTTCGTCATCTCGCACTTCATCGTCTTCGACGCCTTCATCCTCGCCGCCGAGGCGTGGATCGCCACGCTGGAGGACCGGCACGAGGAGTGCCTGACCAAGATCCGGGAGTCGTTGGAGCGGGCCGAGGACCCGCTGTCCGCGGCCATCGCCCCGCACATGCGCTCCGGCTACCTGACCATCGCCGCGATGGCGCTGGCCCGCGTGGACGGCGGGCGCCGGGCCGTGGACGCCGCACGCTGCATCGGCGCCGCCGAGGCGATGCTGCCGCCGGACCACGTCCCGATGGGCCTGGAGCGGGACGCGCGTGACCGGGCCGCCGAGCGGGTCCGCGAGGTGCTCGACTCCGAGGCGTACGAGGCCGCGTACGCCGAGGGCGGCGGTCTCTCCGTGGAGGAGGCCACCGCCCTCGTCTGAGGCGAACGCGACTCAGCTCTTCGTACGGAACTTGTGGATGGCGACCGGCGCCATCACCGCCGTCAGGGCCGCCGACCAGCCCAGCGTCACCCACAGGTCGTGCGTGACGGGGCCGCCCACCATCAGCCCGCGCGCGGTGTCCGCGAGGGCGGAGAGCGGGTTGTAGTCGGTGAACGACTGCAGCCAGCCCGGCATTGAGTCGGTCGGCGCGAAGATCGACGAGCCGAACTGGAGCGGCATCAGCACCAGGAAGCCCATCCCCTGCACGGACTGCGCGTTCTTCATGATCACGCCGAGGGTGATGAACACCCACATCAGGGCCGAGCCGAACACCGCGGACAGACCGACCGAGGCCAGCAGCCCGGCCCAGTTGGTGATGTCGAAGCCGACGAGAACGGCGACGACCATCAGCACCGCGGTCGCGAACAGCATCCGCAGGAGCTCCACGGCGATCTTGGCGAACAGCACCGAGCCGCGGCCGATCGGCAGCGACCGGAAGCGGTCCATGACACCGGAGTTGAAGTCCTGGTTGAAGCCGGTGCCGACTCCCTGGGCCATGGTCATGCCCATCATGGCCATCAGGCCGGGGACGACGTACTGCACGTACGCCTCCTGGCCGCCGCCCAGCGACTGCCCGATGGAGCCGCCGAAGACGTACACGAACAGGAGCGTGAAGACGATCGGGAACAGGATGGCGTCGAACATCGACTCCGGGTCCTGCCGGATCCACAGCAGGTTGCGGCGGACCAGGGCGCTGGTGTGCCGCAGATGCCCGCGCACCGAGATCCGGGCGTCGCCGGCCGGCCGCACGGGGACCGGGGAGGCGGGAGCTGTGGGGGCGGTGGTGGTGGCGCTCATACGGCGACCTCCTCGCGGGCGTCGGCGGGCGCGGTGTCCTGCGGGGCACTGGCGCGGTGGCCGGTGAGGGACAGGAAGACCTCGTCCAGGCTGGGCAGTTCGGTGGTGATGGAGGCGATCGTGATGCCGCGCGCGGTGACCGCGCCGACCACGGCGGTCAGCTGCTCGTCGCTGAGGATCGGCACCAGGGCGGCGCCGCGCTCCGTGTCCACGGTGGAGCTGGCGAGCCCGGTGATGCCCAGCTCGTCCAGGTAGGAGGCGAGCGGGCGCAGCTGGAGCGGGTCGGCCGGGCGGATGCGCAGGGTGCGGCCGCCGACCTTGGCCTTCAGCTCCTCGATGCCGCCGTTCGCGATGACCTTGCCGCGGTCCACGACGGTCAGCTCGGAGGCGAGCTGCTCGGCCTCCTCCATGTACTGGGTGGTGAGCAGCACGGTGACGCCGTCGCCGACCATGCGCTTGACCTCGTCCCACACCTCGTTGCGGGTGCGCGGGTCCAGACCGGTCGTGGGCTCGTCCAGGTACAGCACCGCCGGGTGCCCGATCATGGAGGCGGCGAGGTCGAGGCGGCGCCGCATGCCGCCCGAGTAGGTGGCAGCGGGCCGCTTGCCCGCCTCGGTGAGCGAGAACCGCTCCAGCAGCTCGTCGGCCCGGGCGCGCGCGTCCTTGCGGGACAGGTCGAGCAGCCGGCCGATCAGGTAGAGGTTCTCCCAGCCGGGGAGCTTCTCGTCCACGGACGCGTACTGCCCGGTGAGCCCTATCACCCGCCGCAGCTGCCGCGGCTGCCGTACGACGTCGTAGCCGGCGACGTGCGCCCGGCCGGCGTCGGGGGTGATCAGGGTGGACAGGATGCGGACGAGGGTGGTCTTGCCGGCGCCGTTCGGCCCGAGCACACCCATCACGGTGCCCTCGCGCACATCCAGGTCGACACCGTCCAGCGCCTTGGTCTCGCCGTAGTGCTTGACCAGCCCCCGCACGGTGACCGCGCTGCCCGCGGCCGGGGGGTTGTCGTCGATTCGCTTCATGCCGACGACGTTGTCAGCCCCCGCCGACAAACCACCGACATCCGGCCGACACCGGCCCCGGGGTATCGATATCCCCCGGGGCCGGTGTTCGGTGCCGCGATGGCTCAGTGGACGGAGTGCTCGTCCTGCGGGAACGTTCCGCCGACGACGTCCTCGGCGTACGCCTTCGCCGCGTCGCCCATGACCTTGCGCAGGTCGGCGTACTGCTTGACGAACTTCGGCACCCGGCCGCCGGTCAGCCCGAGCATGTCGGTCCACACCAGCACCTGGGCGTCGGTGCCGGGTCCGGCCCCGATGCCGACCGTCGGGATGTGCAGCGTCCGCGTCACCTCGGCGGCCAGCTCGGCCGGCACCAGCTCCAGGACGACCGCGAAGGCACCCGCGTCCTGCACGGCCTTGGCGTCGCGCAGCAGTTGCTGGGCCGCCTCCTCGCCCCGGCCCTGCACCCGGTAGCCCATGGCGTTGACGGACTGCGGGGTGAGGCCGATGTGCGCCATCACGGGGATGCCGGACTCCACCAGCAGTTCGATCTGCCGGTGCGAGCGCTCGCCGCCCTCCAGCTTGACCGCACCGGCCCCGGCCTCCTTCACCAGCCGGGTCGCCGAGCGCAGCGCCTGCACCGGACCCTCCTGGTAGGAGCCGAAGGGCAGGTCCGCGACGATCAGGGCGCGGCTGGTGCCCCGTACGACGGCGGCCGAGAGCATCGTCATCTCGTCCAGCGTGACGGGCACGGTGGTGTCGTAGCCGAGGTGGCAGTTGCCCGCGGAGTCGCCGACGAGCATGACCGGGATGCCGGCCTCGTCGAAGACGGACGCGGTCATCGCGTCGTACGCGGTGAGCATGGGCCACTTCTCGCCGCGCTCCTTGGCGGCGGTGATGTCCCGGACGGTGATACGACGGTTGCTCTTGCCTCCGTACAGCGCCTTGTTCCCGTCGGCGGGCTTGCGCTGAGGCGTCTGGGCAGCCGAGAGCTGCGTCATGGCAACGGCTCCTTCATGTCATCTCGAGGCGCCCTGACGGCGTCCCCGGATCCCTTCCATGGTGGCACCTCGTGAGCCCCGGCGGCTAGGGGCCCCCGTCGCGGGGCGCGCGAGGGGGGATGTCGCGTGCGGGGGGAAGGCCGCGCACGCGGAACGTCGCGCGCCGGGAAGGACGCGCGGGGGAAATTAGCGCGAGGGGGAATTCGCGCGGGGAAAGGGGAGGGAGGGAAAGGGGAGGGAGGGGGTGAAATGTGCCCGTTGTGTCACAGGGCCGACCGTGTCGACGGTCACCGGAACTCCGGACTCCGCCTCGTGCGTCCTCGTGCCCGTACGGCCGTCATGGGACGGCAGGATCGGAACCGATCATCCCCTAGGGTGCTGAGTCACGGGGGGCGACGGTGTGCACGGCAGTCAGTGAGGCAACGGTATGGCGCAGCAGGCGTACATGACGGAGACGGACAACGGCGACTCGGGTCCCGAGCGCCGGGATACCCGGATTCGGCGTCTGTTCGACCGGCTGGTCACCGGCTGGCGCGGCGACCGGCGGATCTGGCGCCGGGGCCTGGTCACCGCCGCGGTGGCCCTGCTCCTGGCCGGCGTCATGGCGGCCCACTCACGCATCCCGAACGCCATCGGCAACCTCGGCAGCCTCACGGAGACCTTCCTGCCGTGGTTCGGCCTGCTGGTCCCGGTCCTGCTGGTGATCGCCGTCGTCCGCAAGTCGGCGACGGCGCTGATCGCGCTGGTGCTGCCGGTGAGCGTGTGGCTCAACCTCTTCGGCGGCCTGCTCTTCGACAAGACCGGCGCCGGCGGTGACCTCACGGTGGCCACGCACAACGTCAACGCCGACAACGCCGATCCCGCCGGCACCGCCCGCGCCGTGGCCGCGGCCGACGCGGACGTGCTGGCCCTGGAGGAGCTGAAGGCGTCCGCCGTGCCGACGTACGAGCGGGCGCTGGAGCCGAAGTACCGGCACCACGCGGTCGTCGGCACCGTCGGGCTGTGGAGCAAGTACCCGGTGAGCGACGTGAAGGCCGTCGACATCCGGCTGGGCTGGAAGCGCGCGATGCGCGCCACCGTCGCCACCCCGTCCGGCCCGGTCGCGGTGTACGTCGCCCACCTGCCCTCCGTACGGGTGAAACTGGAGGCCGGGTTCACCGCCCGGCAGCGGGACAAGAGCGCCGAGGCCCTCGGCGAGGCCATCTCCCACGAGAAGCTGCCCCGCAAGATCCTGCTCGGCGACCTCAACGGCACCATGAACGACCGCGCGCTCACCGCGATCACCTCCCAGATGCGCTCCCCGCAGGGTGCCGTGGGCAACGGCTTCGGCTTCAGCTGGCCCGCGTCGTTCCCGATGGCCCGCATCGACCAGATCCTGGTCACCGGCGTCGACCCGGTGACCAGCTGGACCCTCCCCGAGACCGGCAGCGACCACCTTCCGATCGCCGCCCGTGTGAAGGTCGACACAACGGCTTCCTGAGATTCGCCGGTGGAATACTCGCCCTGAGAGGCTTTGTTCCGTACGGGAACATAACGACGTCCGGATGGGGCGTCCAGACAGACGCCCATCCCGTACGGACACCTCCGCTCGAAAGGCGAGACCCCTCATGCCCCTGGCCCTGCTCGCCCTTGCCGTGGGCGCCTTCGGCATCGGTACGACCGAGTTCGTGATGATGGGCCTGCTGCCCGACGTCGCGGAAGACCTGAACATCTCGATCCCCAGCGCCGGCCACCTGGTCTCGGCCTACGCGCTCGGCGTCGTCATCGGCGCCCCGCTGCTCGCGGCGGCGACCGCCCGGATGTCGCGCCGTACGGTCCTCATCGCCCTCATGGTCCTCTTCGTGGCCGGCAACGCGCTCTCCGCGGTCGCGCCCGGGGAGGGCTCCCTCCTGGCCGCCCGTTTCGTCAGCGGTCTGCCGCACGGTGCCTTCTTCGGCGTCGGCGCGGTGGTCGCCACCGGGATGGTGGCGCCGGAACGCAAGGCCCGCTCCGTCTCCCTGATGTTCCTCGGCCTCACGGTCGCCAACATCGTCGGCGTGCCCGCGGCCACGGCCATGGGCCAGCAGCTGGGCTGGCGGGCCACCTTCCTCGGCGTGAGCGCGATCGGCGTCGCGGCCATAGCGGCACTCGTCGCGCTGATCCCCCGCGAGAACGCCCCCGCACCCACCACCGGCCTGCGCGGCGAACTGGCCGCCCTGCGCTCCCTCCCCGTCTGGCTGGCGCTCGGCACGACGGTCGCGGGCTTCGGCGCGCTGTTCTCCGCGTACAGCTACATCACCCCGATGCTCACGGACGCCGCCGGGTTCGCCGAGGCCAGTGTGACGCTGCTGCTGGCGCTGTTCGGCGTCGGCGCCACCGCGGGCAACCTGCTGGGCGGCCGGCTGGCCGACCACTCCCTGCGGGGCACCCTCTTCGGCGGCCTCGCCTCGCTGGTCCTGGTCCTCGCCCTCTTCCCGCTCCTGATGCGCACGGAGGTCACCGCGGCCGTCGCGGTGGCCCTCCTGGGCATGGCCGCCTTCCTCACCGGCTCCCCGCTCCAGCTGATGGTCATGGAGAAGGCGTCCGCGGCCCCCTCGCTGGCCTCCTCCGCCAACCAGGCCGCCTTCAACCTCGCCAACGCCGGCGGTGCCTGGATCGGCGGCCTCGCCCTCGCGGCGGGCTTCGGCGCCACCTCCCCGGCGACGGCGGGCGCGGCGCTGGCGGTGCTCGGCGTGGCGGTCGCGGGCGCGGCCTACGCGGTGGACCGCCGCCGTGCCGCTTCCGCTCCGGTCGCCGGGCGGGAACGCGTGGTCGCGGGCCACGTGCCGGAGCCCGCGGAAACGGTCCGCCGGTAACGTCCGGCGCCCGTCTCCCAGGGACAGGTGCCGGGAGGGCCCGGGCCGGGCCCGGCGATGGCGACCTGCGGTTTTCTCCGCGCGACCGGCCGGCCCGGGTCCGCCGATCGTCGCGGGGCCCGCCCGGTGGGGGAGGGCAGGAGCGCGAGGAGCGGGAGATTACTGGGGCGGAAAGTGTGTCAAAGGCCGACAAATAGCCACTCGTCGTGAGACGGACGGTCACGTGTGACGCCCGGTGTGCGCCCTCCGGCACACGCCGGGTCGTCCGGGAGACGGACACGGGACCTCACACAGGACATCCGACGAGGGGAAGTCGCCGATGAGTGAGTCCGTACAGACCGGCCCCAGGAGCAAAACCGGGGACAAGGTCAGAACAGAGGCCGCCGCGACGGCCGGGCAGGCCGGACAGGCCGCGGGCCAGGTCGCCGGAACCGCGGCGGAACAGGCCAGGCACGTGGCCGACGAGGCCCGGCAGCAGGCCGGTACGGCCATCCAGGACCTGCGCGGCCGTGCGATGACCGAGGCCAACGGCCAGACCAGGCGCGCGGCCGGCACGCTGCGGCAGTGGGCGGACGACCTCGCCGACCTCGCCGAGAACGCCCACAAGGAGTCCGCGGTCCGCGGCCTGGCGACGCAGGCGGCCGACCGGGGGCACCGTGCGGCCGGCTACCTGGAGAGGCAGGGGGCCGAAGGCCTCGTGTCCGACCTCCAGGGCTTCGCCCGCCGGCGCCCCGGGGCCTTCCTCGGTGGCGCGCTACTGGCCGGACTGGCCGTCGGGCGCCTGGCGAAGGCGGGCAGCGCCGCCCGGTCGGACGGCTCCGGACAGGGGCCGGCCACCGGTCCGGCGGGCCGCGACGGCCTGGCCGCCGCCCCGGACACCGCGCCGCTGCCGCCCGGCCCCGCGCCGGGTGCCCCGCCGCGGGTGGCCCCCGCCAGCGCACCGGTCCCACCCGCCACCGGTATACCGCCGGGCGGCGCGCCGGGACGTGCGCACCCGGGGGTGTGAGATGGCCACCGTCCGACCCGCGCCCCGCCCCGCACGCCCCACCGAACCGCACGTCGACGACAGGTCCGTCGGGCAGCTCATGTCCCGCGTGACCGCGGACCTGCAGACCCTCTTCCGGCAGGAGATCGAGCTGGCCAAGGCCGAGATCAAGGAGGAGGGAACGAGGGCGGGCAAGGCCGCCGGAATGTTCGGCGGAGCCGGTTTCGCCGGCTACATGGTCCTCCTGTTCCTCTCGCTGGCCGCCGTGCTGGGCCTGGCCAACGTCATGGACGGGGGATGGGCGGCCCTGATCGTGACCGCGGTGTGGGCCGTCGTCGCGGCCGTGCTGTACATGAAGGGCCGCGCGGGCATGCGCACGGTCTCCCCGAAGCCCGAGCGAACCGTCGAGACCATGAAGGAGAACGCGGAATGGGCACGTCACCCGACCAGATGAGGGCCGAGATCGAGGCCACGCGCGGCCAGCTCTCCACGGACGTGGACCAGCTCGCCGAGCGGACCAGTCCCCGGCGGGCGGTCCGCCGCCGCCGGGCCAGGATGCGCGGCGCGGTATCGGGCGTGCGCGACCGGGTCATGGGCACGGCGTCGCACACCGTCCACAGTGTCACCGGCACCGCGCACTCCGCCGCCGGTTCGGTCTCGGACACCGCGCACTCCGCGGCGGGTTCGGTCTCGGACACCGCGCACTCCGCGGCGGGCTCGGTCCAGGAAGGGACCGGGCGGGCGGCCGAGGCGGCGCGCGGCGCGGCCGGCCAGGCGGGAGAAGCCGCACAGCAGGCGCCCGAGATGGCCCGCCGCCAGACCCGGGGCAACCCGCTGGCCGCCGGCCTGGTCGCCTTCGGCGTCGGCCTGCTGGCGTCCTCCCTGCTGCCCGCCTCCCGGACCGAGCAGGAGAAGGCCGCCGAGCTGATGGAGCGCGGCGGCGAGGCCCTGGAGCCGGTGAAGCAGGCCGCCGCCGAGTCCGCGCAGCACCTGAAGGAAGGCGCCAAGGAGGTGACGCAGAGCGCGGCCGCCGAGGTGAAGGACAGCGCGGCGCAGGCCGCCCGCACCACACAGGACGAGGCCCGCGACCGCGGCGGCGAGGTCGCCGGTCAGGCGCGGGACTCCGGCCGGCACCTCAAGGACGAGGCCCGGCAGCAGCGCCCGGGTTCCACCTAGCGCAGCGTCGGCGAGGACTGAGCTGACATGGGCGGGCCCCGGACGACGGCGGATGCTGTCGGTCCGGGGCCCGCCTTCACCTGTTGTCAGCGCACGTCAGCGGTGTGGCTCAGAAGCTGGTGGTGCGTGCGTGGCCCTCCGCGGCACCGCCGGGCGTCACCGAGGCGCCGAGGCCGCCGCTGACGGCGAGCGGGCCGGCCTCCGCGTAGAGGCCCGCGCCGGCGGTACCACCGACCGTGATGACGGCCGCGCCGGCGTCGATGCCGATCTGGCCGCCGGACACCTGGTCCAGGTCCGCGTCGGAGATTTCAGCCGTTTCGACCTGGGGGACGAGGTTCATGGCAGGTCTTTCCTTTCGTATGCACGAATTCAGAGCGGCGAAGCACGCCTGGAATCCGGAGTGGGGATCCGGAACCGCTCACCGGCGTGCCGCGCACTGATCCAAGCACGCCGGTGATCTTCCGACCAGCCGCGCGCTGTCGGGATCTCCCGCGCGGCGTCGCCGTATTCATCAGTGTGCGAATGCCGTTATGGAAATGGCCCGCGCCTTCACAATACCCGTCGGTAGTGGGTGCCCTCCGGGCCCAGGACGCGCATGGTGGACCCGGTTCGCCTCTTTCCCCCGCGTTCCATGCGGCCGTGTGATGAACGGTGTGTGGGTCCGAGGGACGTTTCGGGTCGGACTCCGGCACAAGGGGGTGTGACACGACGGAGGGGGTTCGACCGGGGTCGAGCAGCCGCTCGGAGCCGTGCCGGAAGGCCGGACGGTCGCGGCCGGCCCAGCGGAAGAGCCCGCCGGCAGGCCGGCGGGCTCTCGCGAAGTGCTGAGGTCAAGGTGCCGTCAGGTCAGTGCCGTCAGGTCAGTGCCATCAGGTCAGATGGTCGGAGTCTCGTCGATGACCTCTTTGTGCGGTTCGACGATGAACTTCCAGCCGTCGCTGGGCTCCATGAACCGCACTCGGGTCGGATAGATGTCCAGGGCGCGGCGGTCGCGGATCTGGCCGCTCGCGTTCTTCCGCGCCCGGGCCGGCTCCTCGAACAGGTCGACCTTGACGTCCGGCACCGTGATGACCTGCTCGCTCCAGCGCTGGACGATTCCCGCGCCGAAGGCGTCCCGGGCCGCGGAGTAGAGCGACTCCAGGGATTCCTTGCTCCCGTTGGGAACGAAGAGGGCGAGGTTCAGGAGTACGCCGGCATTCTGGAGAACCTCGATCTCTTCCCCGGTCTTGTCGGCAACCCAGATCCCGGGCTCCTCGGCATTGTCCGGGAGAACACGGATTTCCTGACCGAATACCGTCCTCGCGGTGAAGGAGCCCCCCTCGAAATTTTTACCCGGCTCCGTCAGGGAGGCCGGGGCGTAGCAGTCGAGAGGAAGGCCGTCCATCTCCGCCGAGACGAAGATTTCGTCCTGAGGACTCAATCCCGTAAGCTCTTCGGCCGTAAGACGTCGAGCCGTGACCTTCTCGGTGTTCACACCATTCCCCTTTTTTCGCGGCGTTCTGCGAATTCACCGAAACTCTACCACGAAAACGATCACTCAACTCTCGTGCAATTCCGCCTGGAATAACGAGCGAACACAGCCGAATGGGAACAAGGAGACAGAACCGCGCCATTCGCGCCGGGCACTGCCGCCGAAAGCCCAGCCTCCCCATTCACATGGGGAGGAGGCCGTCCGACCGGCCTGTCCCTACAGCACTGGCAGCGACTTCCGCAGTTCGAACGCCGTCACCTGGGACCGGTACTCCTCCCACTCCTGCCGCTTGTTGCGGAGGAAGAAGTCGAAGACGTGCTCGCCGAGGGTCTCGGCGACCAGGTCGCTGCGTTCCATCAGGGCGAGGGCCTCGCCGAGGTTCTGGGGGAGGGGCTCGATGCCCAGCGCGCGGCGCTCCGAGTCGGAGAGGGCCCAGACGTCGTCCTCGGCGCCCGGCGGGAGTTCGTAGCCCTCCTCGATGCCCTTCAGGCCGGCGGCCAGCAGGACGGCGTAGGTCAGGTACGGGTTGGCGCCGGAGTCGATGGAGCGGACCTCGACGCGGGCCGAGCCGGTCTTGCCGGGCTTGTACATGGGGACGCGGACCAGGGCCGAGCGGTTGTTGTGGCCCCAGCAGATGTAGGAGGGGGCCTCGCCGCCCGCGCCGGCCGTGCGCTCGGAGCCGCCCCAGATGCGCTTGTACGAGTTCACCCACTGGTTGGTGACGGCGGAGATCTCCGCCGCGTGCCGCAGCAGGCCCGCGATGAAGGAACGGCCGACCTTGGAGAGCTGGTACTCGGCGCCCGACTCGTAGAACGCGTTGCGGTCGCCCTCGAAGAGGGAGAGGTGGGTGTGCATGCCCGAGCCCGGGTACTCCGAGAACGGCTTCGGCATGAAGGTGGCCTGCAGGCCCTGCTCCAGCGCGACCTGCTTCATGACCAGGCGGAACGTCATGATGTTGTCGGCCGTGGAGAGCGCGTCGGCGTAGCGCAGGTCGATCTCCTGCTGGCCGGGGGCGCCCTCGTGGTGGGAGAACTCCACCGAGATGCCCATCGACTCCAGCATGGTGATGGCCTGGCGGCGGAAGTCCATGCCGATGTTCTGCGGGGTGTGGTCGAAGTAGCCGGAGTTGTCCGCCGGGGTCGGTACCGAGCCGTCGACCGGCTTGTCCTTCAGCAGGAAGAACTCGATCTCCGGGTGGGTGTAGAAGGTGAAGCCCAGGTCGGAGGTGCGGGCCAGGGCGCGCTTGAGGACGTAGCGCGGGTCGGCGAAGGACGGGGAGCCGTCCGGCATGAGGATGTCGCAGAACATGCGGGCCGTGCCCGGGGCCTCCGCGCGCCAGGGCAGGACCTGGAACGTCGACGGGTCCGGCTTGGCGATCATGTCGGACTCGTAGACCCGGGCGAAGCCCTCGATCGCGGAGCCGTCGAAGCCGATGCCCTCGTCGAAGGCCTGCTCCAGCTCGGCCGGGGCCACGGCGACGGACTTGAGGAAGCCCAGTACGTCCGTGAACCACAGGCGTACGAACCGGATGTCGCGCTCCTCCAGCGTCCGGATCACGAACTCCTGCTGCTTGTCCATCTTCCGCTTCCCCATCCTCGCTGGTCAGGCCGCCTGTCTCCGGTACGGCGGAAGGCGGCCCCGCACCCGAGCATCACACCACAGCACGGTTTCGTACGCGTTGCGGGCCTCGATCGGCCCACGGGCCCTCCCCGCAGGGTAGAGGCCACCTGTTCGATCGGGCCATTCCTGGGCTCCCCCGGCGACGGATCCTGTGATCTCCCTACGATTCATCCCTCCACCGCCATTACGATCAGCGGACTCCACCGCCCCCCTTTTCCCGAAAGGGCACACCTCATGGGTTCCGCGAAGAAGACCAGCAACACGGCGAGACAGGCACGCATAGCCGAGATGCGGCGCGCCGAGGAGGCCCGCGACCGCCGGAACCGGATCCTCACCATCGCGGTCAGCGCGGTGGTCGTCGCCGGTCTCGTCGTCGGCGGGGTGGTCCTCGTCCGGTCGCAGTCCGACGACTCCTCCTCCGACACGGCGTCCGACGGCAAGACCTCCGGGAAGTTCGTCGCCGGCGAGGACGGGGTGCAGACCTGGAAGGGGACGCTCGGCCGCAACCACGTCACCGAAGAGGTGTCCTACCCGGCCGAGCCCCCGGTCGGCGGTGACCACGACCAGGTCTGGATGAACTGCGACGGCGACGTCTACACGAAGCCGCTGAAGAACGAGAACGCCGTGCACTCGCTGGAGCACGGCGCCGTCTGGGTGACGTACACCGACAAGGCGCCGAAGGCCGACGTGGCGAAGCTCGCGGCGAAGGTGAAGAAGACGCCGTACTCCCTGATGAGCCCGGACGACAAGCAGAAGGACCCGATCATGCTCACCGCCTGGGGCCACCAGCGCACGGTGACGGGCGCCGACGACCCGAACGTGGACAAGTTCTTCGAGAAGTTCGTCCAGGGCGAGCAGACCCCCGAGCCGGGCGCCGCCTGCACGAACGGGCTGTCCGAGTGACACCGAAACAGGCCGGCTGGATCGCGGGGGCCGCCGCGGCGGTCCTCGTCCTGGCCGGCGGGATCACCTACGCCGTCGCCGGGGACGACGGCGCGGGCCGCGTCCCGTCCGCCGACTCGGCGGACGCCGGCTTCGCGCGGGACATGGCGGTGCACCACCAGCAGGCCGTGGAGATGTCGTACATCGTGCGCGACCGCACGAAGGACGAGGAGGTGCGGCGGCTCGCCTACGACATCGCGCAGACGCAGGCCAACCAGCGCGGCATGATGATCGGCTGGCTCGACCTGTGGGGGCTGCCGAAGGTGTCGTCCGACCCGCCGATGACCTGGATGGGCATGGGCGACGCGCCCTCCGCCGGCGAGGGCTCTCTGATGCCGGGGATGGCCACCGACGCCGAGATGGAGAAGCTGGCGACGCTCGACGGCAGGCAGGCGGAGGTCTACTACCTCCAGCTCATGACCGAGCACCACAAGGGCGGCGTCCACATGGCCGAGGGGTGCGCCGACCGGTGCACGGTCGGCGTGGAGAAGCGGCTGGCCCAGGGCATGGTGGAGTCGCAGGAGTCGGAGATCCGGCTGATGACGGACCTGTTGGCGGAGCGGGGCGCGAAGCCGCGGGTGTGAGGCCGCGGGTGTGAGGCGGTCGGCGGTACGCACGCCGGCCTGCCCGGTCGCGGCTCAGCCGACGCGGATGACGTGCTTGCCGCGTACGCCCCCCTGCTCCAACGCCCGGTGGGCGGCGGCGATGTCGGCCAGCGGGTGCACCGTGTCCACCACGGGACGCAGGGCGCCGCTCTCCGTCAGGGCCGTCAGTTCGGTGAACAGGGCGCGGGTGGGGTTGCCGCTGAAGAACCGTACGCGGCGCGAGCCGAACGCCGTCGACGCCAGCAGGTAGGCGATCGACGCGGCCGGGTGCGCCAGGTCGAAGGCGATCGCCACCATGCGGCCCCCGGGGGCAAGCAGCCGGCGGTAGGCGCGCAGTCCGGTGCCGACCGTGTCGAGGACGACGTCGAACCGGCCGAGACCGGCCGCACCGGTGGTGGCGTAGTCGAAGGCCTCGTCGGCGCCGAGGTCACGGACGAAGCCGAGGTTCCGGGCCCCCGCCAGAGCCGTGACGTGGGCCCCGTAGGCCCGGCCGAGCTGGACGGCGACGCTGCCGACCCCTCCGGCGGCCCCGCGGACCAGGAGCCGCTCACCCACCCGGAGGCGGGCCTTGTCCCGCAGGGCGGTGATGGCCGTCGTGCCCCCGGCGGGCAGGGACACGGCCTGGACCGGATCGAGGGCGGAGGGGGCGGGGGCCACCCGCTCCGGAGGTACGGCCACGAACTCCGCGGCGCTGCCGAACATACGGTGGCGGGGCAGCAGCCCCCACACCCGGTCGCCCGCCGCGACGCCGGACCCGGGCGGCCCCGGGGTCACGACCTCGCCCACGAAGTCCATGCCGGTCCGCTTGGGGAAGCCCCGTCCCGTCAGTCCGGTCACCAGCCTGACCTTCCCCGCCCGTCCGGCCAGTTCACCGCCGTTGACACTGGCGGCGAGGACCCGCACCAGGATCTCGCCCGGTGCGGCGACCGGCCTGGGCACGGTGCCCTCGTACAGGACCTCAGGGGGGCCGTACCTGTCGTACAGCGCCGCGCGCATCTCACTCATGTCCCGAACGCTAGGCCCGTAACCGGACGGGGTCGTCCACTTCGGCTAATGTGAGAGACATGGCCGCTGGTTCTTCTCGGATGCCGTCCGGACTGCGCGCGGACGCGAGCCACAACCGCGACCGCATCCTGGAGGCCGCCCGCGGCCTGTTCGCCGCCCGGGGCCTGGACGTGCCGATGGCCGCCGTGGCCCGCCGCGCCGGTGTCGGGATCGCCACGCTCTACCGGCGTTTCCCCACCCGCGAGTCGCTCGTCACGACGGTCTTCGCCGACCAGTTCACGGCCTGCGTGGGCACCATCGACGAGGCGCTCGCCGACCCCGATCCCTGGGCGGGCTTCTGCGGGGTCGTCGAGAAGGTGTGCGCGCTGAACATCCTGGACCGGGGTTTCGCCGCGGCGTTCCTCACCCGGTTCCCGGACGCGTCGGAGTTCGAGGAGACCCGGGTGCGCGCCGAGGAGGGCTTCGCGGTGCTGGCCCGGCGGGCGAAGGAGGCCGGGCGGCTGCGCGCCGACTTCGACCGGAGTGACCTCACGCTCGTGTTCATGGCCAACAACGGCATCAACGCCCGGTCGACGGAAGCCGCCCTCGCGGCGTCCCGCCGGCTCGTGGCCCTCCTGCTGCACTCCTTCCGGGCGGACTCCTCCGGCCCGGCGGCGGCCCCCCTGCCGCCCCCGGCGCCGCTCGGCCTCTACCACCTGCCGTGGCCCAGGAAGACGGCCACCTGACCGGGGGCCCGCCCGTCGACCGGGGGCCCCTAGCGCTGCCGCTTGAGGTCCGCCAGCAGCTGGTGCAGCGGCTCAGTTTCCCGGCGCCGGTACTCCTGGACCGCCCAGCCGTTGCCGTCGGGGTCCTTGAAGTACATGAACGTGGCGCCGTCGTCCGGGGAGTACTGCACCGGCTCGGAGACGTCCAGGCCACGCCCCACCAGCTCGGCGTGGGCCGCCTTGATGTCGGCGACGCACAACTGCAGGCCCTGGTACGTGCCGGGGGCCGGCGCGGTCTGCCCCTGCGCCATGTCCCAGATGGCGTCGCCGAGGGCGATCGAGCAGCCCGAGCCCGGCGGCGTCAGCTGGACGATGCGCATCCCCGGCATGACCTCCTGGTCGATGTCGACGTGGAAGCCGACCTTGTCCCGGTAGAAGTCCCGGGCGCGGTCGATGTCGGTCACGGGCAGCGGGATCACTTCGAGGGTGAAGTCCATGGCCTGGCTCCTTCGGTGTCCTTGCCGAGCACGATGTCAGTTTCAGTTGTCAGTGTCGGTGTCGGTGTCAGTGTCAGCGTCGGTTGTCGGTTGCCGGTTGTCTTGTCGGTCTTCGCTGTCAGTAGTGGTATCGCGCCTGGACGATGACCAGCTGGCCGTCGACCGGCTTGTACACCAGGCGATGCGTGTCGTCGATGCGCCGTGACCAGTAGCCCGACAGGTCGCCCTTCAGCGGCTCAGGCTTGCCGATGCCCTTGAACGGGTCACGTGTGATGTCGGTGATCAGTTTGTTGATCCGCTTGGTCACCTTCCGGTCGCTCTCGGCCCAGTGGACGTAGTCCTCCCAGCCGTGCGACGTGAAAGTGATCTTCACGGGCGCTCCGTGTCCGGATCGATCAGTTCACGCCGCCGCGCACCGCCGGATTCGGCCTCGGCGATGGAGTCGAGCAGGCGGCGGGCGTTCCTGGGGGAACGCAGGAGATGCACCGTCTCCGTCCAGGCCGTGAAGTCCTCTTCGGACATGAGTACGGCGTTCCCCTTGCGGGAGGTGATGTGTACCGGGGCATGGTCTTCGTTGACCTGCTCTATCAGAGGGAACAGGTTCTGACGGGCCTCACTCGCGGTAATGGACATACCGGTGCCTCCCTTCACGGCTTGTACAAGATATCGTACGAGTGTGGAGCGGTCTACCGGAACGGTCACCGGAGACCGAGACCGGTACGCCCCGGCGCCCGCGCACGCCTTCCCGGTTACGCTCAGGCGTACGACCTTGATCCGACGGTTCGAGGGTCCGACAGTCCGTGGAGCCGTGGAGCCGTGGGTCCGTGGGTTCGACGAAACGCCAGTCCGACAGGAGGCCGGGATGACGGCGCCGGGGCGCAGGAGCAGTACCTTCACGCGGCTGCTGCGGCACGGCTTCACCGATCCCTCGGCCGCCGAGCGGCTGCTGGACGGCGTGGAGCTGGCCCCGGTCCGCGACGACCCGGTCCTGCTGGAGGCGCTCGGCGCCACCGCCGACCCGGACCTCGCCCTGCACGGCCTGGTCCGGCTCCTGGAGGCGCAGCCGGACCCCACCGCCCGCCGGGAGCTGCTGGACACCCTGATAGCGGCCAAGCCGCTGCGCGACCGTCTCCTCGGTGTGCTCGGCGCCTCCGAGGCGCTCGCCGACCACCTCGCGCGGCACGCCGGTGACTGGCAGGCCCTCGTCACCTACGAACCCCGTGACCTGCACCGCGGCGTGGAGGACTTCGAACGCGGCCTCGCCGAGGCCACCGACCCCGTCTCCCTGCGCGTCGCCTACCGGCGCTGCCTGCTGTCCATCGCCGCCCGCGACGTGTGCGGCACCATCGACGTCGCCGAGACCGCCGCCGAGCTGGCCGACCTCGCCACCGCCACCCTGCGTGCCGCCCTCGCCCTCGCCGAGGCCGCCGCGCCCGAGGACGCGGCGCTGTGCCGGCTCGCGGTGATCGCGATGGGCAAGTGCGGCGGACACGAGCTGAACTACGTCTCCGACGTCGACGTCATCTTCGTCGGCGAGGCGGCGGAGGGCGTCCCCGGCGTCGACGAGACCAAGGCGCTGCGGGCCGCGACCGCACTCGCCTCGCACCTGATGCGGATCTGCTCCGAGACGACCGTCGAGGGCTCCATCTGGCCCGTCGACGCCAACCTCCGCCCGGAGGGACGCAACGGCCCGCTGGTGCGCACCCTCAGCAGCCACCTCGCCTACTACCAGCGCTGGGCCAAGACCTGGGAGTTCCAGGCGCTGCTCAAGGCCCGCCCGGTGGCCGGCGACCCCGGCCTCGGCGCCGAGTACGTCGCCGCCCTCCAGCCCCTGGTGTGGCAGGCCGCCGACCGCGAGAACTTCGTCCCGGACGTGCAGAAGATGCGCCGCCGGGTGGTGGAGACCATCCCCGTCGCCGAGGTCGACCGGCAGCTGAAACTGGGTCCCGGCGGGCTCAGGGACGTCGAGTTCGCCGTGCAGCTGCTCCAGCTGGTGCACGGGCGGTCCGACACCTCCCTGCACAGCGGCACGACGCTGGACGCGCTGGAGGCACTGGCCGCGGGCGGGTACGTCGGCCGGGCCGACGCCGCCCAGCTCGACGAGGCGTACCGCTTCCTGCGCTCCATGGAGCACCGCATCCAGCTCCACCGGCTGCGGCGCACCCACCTGGTGCCCGAGGACGAGCCCGACCTGCGGCGCCTCGGCCGCTCGCTGGGCCTGCGCAACGACCCGGTCACCGGGCTGCTGCGCGCGTGGAAGCGGCACGCCTCCGTCGTGCGCCGGCTGCACGAGAAGCTGTTCTACCGGCCGCTGCTCGACGCCGTCGCCCAGCTGGCGCCGGGCGAGGCCCGGCTCAGCGCGGAGGCGGCCCGGGAACGCATGGTCGCCCTCGGATACGCCGACCCGGCCGCCGCGCTCCGGCACCTGGAGGCGCTGGCGTCCGGCGTCACCCGCAAGGCGGCCATCCAGCGGACCCTGCTGCCCGTGCTCCTCGGCTGGTTCGCCGACTCCGCCGACCCGGACACCGGCCTGCTCAACTTCCGCAAGGTCTCCGACGCGCTCGGCACGACGCCCTGGTACCTGCGGCTGCTGCGGGACGAGGGAGCGGCGGCCGAGAACCTCGCCCGCGTGCTCTCCGCCGGGCGGCTCGCCCCCGACCTGCTGATGCGGGCGCCCGAGGCCGTCGCACTGCTCGGGGACGGCAACGCCGGCGGGCTGGCGCCGCGCGGGCGGCTCCAGCTGGAGCAGGAGGCACTCGCCGCGGTCCGCCGCGCGGACGGCGCGGTACAGGCGGTCACGGCGGTGCGCGGGGTCCGGCGCCGGGAACTGTTCCGTACGGCCGCCGCGGACATCGTCGGCTCCTACGGCACCGACGCGCAGCCCGTCGAGGCCGACCAGGGCGCCCTGGTGGACCGGGTCGGCGCCGCCGTCTCCGACCTGACGGCGGCGACACTGGCCGGGACGCTCCGGGCGGTCGTGCGGGAGGGCTGGGGCGACACCCTGCCGACCCGGTTCGCGATCATCGGCATGGGCCGGTTCGGCGGGCACGAGCTGGGCTACGGCTCGGACGCGGACGTGCTGTTCGTGCACGAGCCGCGGGACGGGGTCGACGAGCGGGAGGCGGCGGACGCGGCGAACAAGGTCGTCTCCGAGATGCGCCGCCTGCTCCAGGTGCCGAGCGCCGACCCGCCCCTGCTCATCGACGCCGGCCTGCGGCCCGAGGGCAAGTCCGGGCCGCTGGTGCGGACCCTGAAGTCGTACGAGACCTACTACCGGCGCTGGTCGCTGGTGTGGGAGCGGCACGCGCTGCTGCGGGCCGAGTTCGTCGCCGGCGACGCGGATCTCGGGCGGCGGTTCACCGAGCTGGTCGATCCGCTGCGGTACCCGGCGGACGGGCTCGGGGAGGACGCCGTACGGGAGATCCGGCGGCTCAAGGCCCGGATGGAGTCCGAGCGGCTGCCACGCGGCGCGGACCCCAAGCTGCACGCCAAACTGGGGCCGGGCGGACTGTCCGACGTCGAGTGGACCGTGCAGCTGCTCCAGCTGCGGCACGGCCACACCGAGGCGGGGCTGCGGACCACCCGGACGCGCCGGGCCCTGGCCGCCGCGTGCGACGCCGGCCTCGTCTCGGCGGAGAACGCCGGGACGCTCGACGAGGCGTGGGTACTGGCGACGCGCGTCCGCAACGCGGTGATGCTGGTGCGCGGACGGGCCGGGGACACGTTCCCGAGCGACCCCCGCGAACTGGCGGCGGTGGGCCGCTACCTCGGGCACGGCCCCGGCCACGCGGGCGACATGCTCGACGAGTACCGCCGCACGGCCCGCCGGGCCAGAGTGGTGATGGAGGACCTGTTCTACGCCTGAACCCTGGTGATCCAGGGTCCAGGGCCCCTCGCCGGGCCGTGCCGCCGCGCGGGAAAGCGGCTCAGACGACGATGACCCGGCGCCCGCGCGTGTGACCGGCCTGGCTGTCGATGTGCGCCGCCGCGGCCTCGGCGAGCGGGTACGACTTCTCGACCGGGATGTGCAGCCGTCCCCGTGAGATGAGGCCGACGGCCTCGGCGAGCGCGTCGGGCACGCTCCCGGCCACTCCGGAGAACCGGACACCGGACTCCGGCGCATCGAGATCGGCGATGGACACCACCCTCCGGGGATCCCCGGTCAGCTCGACGAGCTCGCGGATCACACCCGAGCCGGCCAGATCGAGAGCCGCGTCGACCCGGCCGAGCCGCCGCACCCGCTCGGCCCAGCCCTCCCCGTACGTCGTGGGGAGGGCGCCCAGGCTCCGCAGGTAGTCCTGGTTCGCGGCCCCGGCCGTGCCGATCACCGTGATGCCGCGGTCGCGGGCGATCTGCAGCACCGCCGACCCGACTCCCCCCGACGCACCGCTGACCAGCAGCGTCTGCCCGGGCCGCACACCGACCTCGCGGATGACGCGCAGCGCGGTCTCCACGACGGAGGGGTACCCGGCCGCCTCGTCGAACGTCAGCCCCTCGGGCATCCGGGCCCAGGCCCCCAGCACGGCGAACTCGGCGTAGGTGCTCGAACCTTCGCCGAAGACGTGGTCGCCCACCTCGATCCCTTCGACGCCCTCACCGATCTCGTCCACCACCCCCGCGGCGTCCAGCCCGACTCCGGCGGGCAACCGGATCGGATGGGCGCCCAGGACCTGGCCCTCCCGGACCCTCCAGTCGACGGGGTTCACGCCCGCCGCCCGCACGGCGATGCGTATCTGGCCGGGGCCCGCGTGGGGCTCCTCGGCGTCGATGAGTTGCAGAACGTCCGGACCGCCGAACTCGGCGAAGCTCACTTTCCTCATGCCGGCGACCGTAACACTAACGGTTAGGTTTTAGGAACGGTTGCGGTTTTGTATTTGGTAGTGTCAGGCGCATGACCGTGCAGTCCGGACGCCGTGAGCGCAAGAAGGCCGCGACCCGCCAGAAGATCGCCGACACCGCCCTGCGGCTCTTCCTGGAACGCGGCTATGACGCGGTGGGCATCCGGGACGTGGCCGCCGAGGCCGACGTGGCCGTCACCACGCTCTTCTCCCACTTCGGCTCGAAAGAGGCCCTGGTGTTCGAGCAGGACCAGGACTTCGAGCGACGCCTCACGCAGGCGGTCACCGGCCGTGCGCCGCACGAGTCGCTCGTCCCCGCACTGCGCCGCGAGGTCCTGGCGCTGGTGCGGCACTGCACGGCGGACGGCGCCGCGCCGATCCGGCGCATGATCGACGGATCACCCGCCCTGCGGAAGTACGAGGAGTCGATGAGGCTGCGCCACGCGGAGTCGCTGGCGGCGGCCCTCGCCGCCGATCCCGGCCTGTCGCAGACCACGACGGCCTGCCGGGCGATCGCGAGGTTCGCGATCGACGCCTATTCGCTCGCCCGTGAGGCGGCCGATCCGGAAGCCGCGGTGGACGAGGTCTTCCGGATGATCGAGGCGGCCTGGGAGGTCACCCGCGCCCCCGGGAGCGCCTGAGGGACCGGCCCGTCAGAAAGGGTGAAGGGCGGTAGGAGGGCGGGGCGGTGGAGGTTGGTCCTACGCCCGTGTGGGCGAAGGCGCCGCGCCTCGCCGCGCCACCACCGTCCGCGGCAGCGCGTGCGGCAGGCGCCCGTACCAGGCGGCCGCCACCGCGTACCCGAACCCCAGGCACAGCACCCCGCCCACCGCGTCCAGCCAGAAGTGGTTGGCGGTGGCGACGATCACCACCAGGGTGAGCACCGGATACACCAGCCCCAGCACCCGCACCCACGGAACCGAGGCCAGGGCGAAGATCGTCAGCCCGCACCACACCGACCACCCGATGTGCATCGACGGCATCGCCGCGTACTGGTTCGACATGTTCTTCAGGTCGCCGGACGCCATCGACCCCCACGTCTCGTGGACCATCACGGTGTCGATGAAGTGCTCGCCGTTCATCAGGCGGGGCGGGGCGAGCGGATACAGGTAGTAACCGACCAGGGCGACGCCCGTCGTCGCGAAGAGCACGAGCCGGGTCGCCGCGTAGCGGCCGGGATGGCTGCGGTACAGCCACACCAGCACGCCCAGGGTCACCACGAAGTGCAGCGTGGCGTAGTAGTAGTTCATGCCGATGATGAGCCAAGTCACCGAGTTCACGGCGTGGTTGACCGACTGCTCGACGGCGACGCCGAGTTGCTGCTCGACCCGCCAGATCCAGTCCGCGTTGTGCAGCGCCTGTGTCCGCTGCTCCGGTACCGCGTTGCGGACGAGGGAGTACGTCCAGTAACTGACCGCGATCAACAGGATCTCGAACCACAGGCGGGGCCGGCGCGGCGCGCGGAGCCGGCGCAGGAGATCCCGCCCCGTCTCCTCCGTGACGGGGTGCGGAACGGCCTCTTCCTGGCGTTCCGTGGTCCTCACGGTCGTGTCACCCATAGGCATGAAGTCTGCCAGAAAAGCCTTCTCCCCCCGATCATCCCCCCGGCGGACCGGGGTCGCATCCGGCCAAACCACGGGAGGACTCAGGGCCGGTGGCGCTCTCCGGGCGCCGACGCCGTCGAGCCGCGCACGACCAGCTCCGGCATGAACACGAACTCACTGTGCGGCGCGGGCGTCCCGCCGATCTCCTCCAGCAACGTGCGCACCGCCGCCTGTCCCATCGCCGGGACCGGCTTGCGGACGGTCGTCAGCGGCGGGTCCGTGAAGGCGATCAGCGGTGAGTCGTCGAAGCCGACGACCGAGAAGTCCCTGGGCACCTCCAGGCCCCGCTGCCGGGCCGCCCGTATCGCGCCCAGCGCCATCATGTCGCTGGCGCAGACCACCGCGGTGCAGCTCCGCTCCATGAGCGCGGTGGCCGCCGCCTGGCCGCCCTCCAGGGTGTAGAGGGAGTGCTGGACGAGCTCCTTCTCCACGGCCTCGGCGTCCATGCCCAGTTGGTCCTGGACGGTGCGGACGAAACCCTCGATCTTGCGCTGCACCGGCACGAACCGCTTCGGGCCGAGAGCCAGCCCGATGCGGGTGTGCCCCAGCGAGACGAGATGCGTGACCGCGAGGTTCATCGCGGCGCGGTCGTCGGGGGAGATGAACGGCGCCTGCACCTTCGACGAGAAACCGTCGACGAGGACGAAGGGCACGCCCTGTGCGCGCAGCCGCTCGTAGCGCTGCATGTCGGCGGTGGTGTCGGCGTGCAGACCGGAGACGTAGATGATCCCGGCGACCCCCCGGTCGACCAGCATCTCCGTCAGCTCGTCCTCGGTGGAGCCGCCCGGGGTCTGGGTGGCGAGGACCGGTGTGTAGCCCTGGCGGGTCAGCGCCTGGCCGATGACCTGGGCCAGCGCCGGGAATATCGGATTCTCCAGCTCCGGGGTGATCAGGCCCACCAGGCCCTCGCTGCGCTGCCGCAGCCGCACGGGGCGCTCGTAACCCAGCACGTCGAGAGCGGCGAGTACGGACTGGCGGGTGGTGGCGGCGACGCCCGGCTTGCCGTTGAGAACGCGGCTGACGGTCGCTTCGCTCACCCCCGCCTGGGCGGCGATGTCGGCAAGCCGTGTGGTCACAGGGGTGGACTGTACCTGTCGGCCGCTGCCTTGCACACCGATCGGGCGTCGTGGGCGGCCTGTTGGGCGGCCTGCTGGACGGCCCGTCGGACGGCCCGGCGCGGGCTGCTGCGTCATCGCGCTCCCTCAGGAAAAGTGACGGCAAGAGCTTGCAGAGTCTTGCACAACCGGCCCGATACCGCTCGATCCCCGCAATCAAGCGTCTCGCGACGGTCGCCGGGAGGTCACGCCCGGATAACTTCAGAGACTTCTTGCACTTTTTTGCTGCAAGACCTTTCCGTCGAGCTTGCGGCGCTGTTACGTTCACGTCGCCCGACGGCGGCAAAGGCGCGGTCGGCAGTCGGCAGGAGCGGCGGACGGGCCCGCACCCTGCACCACTCGGGCTTTCACCCTCAAGGAGAACTCATGCGGCGTGGCATAGCGGCCACCGCTCTGGTGGCGTCCCTCGCCCTCACGGCGACGGCGTGCGGCGGGGACGGCGACGACAGCGGGTCGGGCGGACCGGTCACCATCACGTACTGGGACACCTCGAACGCGACCAACGAGGCGCCGACCTACAAGGCCCTGGTCAAGGAGTTCGAGGCCGCCAACAAGGACATCAAGGTCAAGTACGTCAACGTCCCCTTCGACCAGGCGCAGAACAAGTTCGACACCGCCGCCGGTGCCTCGGGCGCCCCGGACGTGCTGCGCACGGACGTCGGCTGGACCGCCGCCTTCGCCAAGAAGGGCTTCTTCCTGCCGCTGGACGGCACCGAGGCCCTCGCCGAGCAGGACAAGTTCCAGCCCAAGCTGATCGAGCAGGCCAAGTACGAGGGCAAGACCTACGGCGTCCCGCTGGTCACCGACACCCTCGCCTTCGTCTACAACAAGGAACTGTTCGCGAAGGCCGGCGTCGAGGCCCCCAAGACCTGGGACGACCTGAAGAAGGCCGCCGCCACCATCAAGGACAAGACCGGCGTCGACGGCTACTGGGCCTCCACGGCCGGCTACTACGCGCAGCCGTTCCTGTACGGCGAGGGCACCGACACGGTCGACGTCGAGGCCAAGAAGATCACCGTCAGGTCGCCCGAGGCGAAGAAGGCCTACGGCACCTGGCTGAGCCTGTTCGAGGGCAAGGGCCTGCACAAGGCCGACACCACCGCCGACGCCTACGCCCACATCCAGGAGGCGTTCGTCAGCGGCAAGGTCGCCTCGATCATCCAGGGCCCGTGGGAGATCACCAACTTCTACAAGGGCACCGCCTTCAAGGACAAGAACAACCTCGGCATCGCCACCGTCCCGGCCGGCTCCACCGGCAAGGCGGGCGCCCCGACCGGCGGCCACAACCTCTCGGTGTACGCCGGCTCGGACAAGGCGCACCAGGAGGCGTCGCTGAAGTTCGTGAACTTCATGACCTCCGCGAAGTCGCAGGAGACCGTCGCCCTGAAGAACTCCACGCTGCCGACCCGCGACGACGCCTACACCGACAAGGTCAAGACCGACCCGGGCATCGCCGGCTACCAGACGGTCCTGCCCTCCGCCCAGCCGCGCCCCGCGCTGCCGGAGTACAGCTCCCTGCTGACCCCGCTCGACGACGAGCTGCCGCAGATCGCCGGCGGCAAGAAGTCCCTGGACGAGGGCCTGGGCGACGCGGAGACCGCCATCGCCAAGCTGGTGCCGGACTTCAGCAAGTAGGTCCGCGCGGCCGCCGGGTCCCCCGCCGTGGGGGGAGGGGACCCGGCGGCCACCGGCCTGCGCGCCGCAGCCCCCGGCGCCGTACCCCCTGATCGTCCCGCTCGTCCCGATGCTCCCGAAGGTGTCGAACCATGACAGTCGCCATCGACCGCGCGACCGGCAAGCGCCGCGGTGACCGCACCCCGCGGCCCGGCCTTGGCCGGCGTCTGAAAGACGGCTACCAGAAGCACTGGTACGCCTACGCCATGATCGCGCCGGTGGCCGTCGTGATCGGCGTCCTCGTGCTGTACCCGCTCGGGTACGGCCTCTACCTCACCCTCACCGACGCCAACAGCCTCAACACGGGCCGCACGATCGGCGTCAACGAGATCGAGGCCACCTACAAGTTCGTCGGCCTGGACAACTACGCCGACATCCTGTGGGGCCCGACCGCGTACGACCGTTTCTGGTCGCACTTCATCTGGACCATCGTGTGGACGGCGGTCTGCGTCGGACTGCACTTCTTCATCGGCCTCGGCCTCGCCCTGCTGCTCAACCAGAAGCTGCGCGGCCGCACCTTCTACCGGCTGATCCTGGTCCTGCCGTGGGCCGTGCCCACCTTCGTCACCGTCTTCGGCTGGCGCTTCATGCTCGCCGACCAGGGCATCATCAACTCCGGCCTGGACTGGCTGCACCTGCCGACGCCCGCGTGGCTCGAGGACACCTTCTGGCAGCGCTTCGCCGCGATCATGGTCAACACCTGGTGCGGTGTGCCGTTCATGATGGTCTCCCTCCTCGGCGGCCTGCAGTCCATCGACAACAGCCTGTACGAGGCCGCCGAGATGGACGGCGCGAACGCCTGGCAGCGGTTCCGCTACGTCACCCTGCCCGGCCTCAGGTCCGTCAGCTCCACCGTCGTCCTGCTCGGCGTCATCTGGACCTTCAACCAGTTCGCCGTGATCTTCCTGCTGTTCGGCAACACCGCCCCCGAGGCCCAGATCCTCGTCACCTGGGCGTACCAGCTCGGCTTCGGACAGCAGCCCCGTGACTTCGCGCAGTCCGCGGCCTACGGCATCCTGCTGCTGGCCATCCTGATCGTCTTCACCTCCTTCTACCGCCGCTGGCTGAACCGCAATGAGCAGCAGCTCGCGAACTGAGGCAGGAGCCGCCATGAGTACCACCACCGCGCACACCAAGGCTCCGGCGGAGCAGGTCACCGCGTCCCCCGAGCCGCCCCGCCCGGGGCGTGGCCGCGGCGAACGCAGCCGGGCCGCGTCCCTCGCCTCCCACGGCATCCTGACCGTCGCGAGCCTCATCGCGCTCTTCCCGGTCGCCTGGCTGGTCTACCTGTCGCTGGGCCCGGACAAGAACGACTACCTGCACCCCGAGCGCATCTGGTCGAAGATGACCTTCGACAACTACGCGTACGTGCTCCAGCACACGCAGTTCTTCGACTGGCTGAAGAGCTCGCTGATCGTGTCGCTGGGCACCACGGTCATCGGCGTCATGGTCGCCGCCACCACCGGCTACGCGGTCTCGCGGATGCGCTTCCCCGGCTACAAGAAGCTGATGTGGGTGCTGCTGGTCACCCAGATGTTCCCCATCGCCGTGCTGATCGTGCCGATGTACCAGATCCTGTCCGAGCTCCAGCTCGTCGACAGCTACCTCGGCCTGATCCTCGTCTACTGCTCGACCGCGGTGCCGTACTGCGCGTGGCTGCTCAAGGGCTACTTCGACACCATCCCGTTCGAGATCGACGAGGCCGGGCGCGTCGACGGGCTGACCCCCTTCGGCACCTTCTTCCGGCTGATCCTGCCGCTCGCCCGGCCGGGCCTCGCGGTCGCCGGCTTCTACAGCTTCATCACCGCGTTCGGCGAGGTCGCCTTCGCCTCGACGTTCATGCTGAGCGACACGAAGTACACCTTCGCGGTCGGTCTGCAGAGCTTCGTCAGCGAGCACGACGCGCAGCGCCACCTGATGGCCGCCACCGCCGTACTCGTCGCGATACCCGTCTCCGCGTTCTTCTACCTCGTGCAGAAGAACCTGGTGACCGGCCTGACCGCCGGCGGGACCAAGGGCTGACGCCCGCCCGGGAAAACGTCCGGCCGCGGTGCCCATCCGACCCCGCAGCACCGCGGCCGGCCGCCTCGCCCCCACCCTCCCGCACCCATGTCTCCATGACCGGAACTCCGTCACATCACAAGGACGTCATGAGCCAGCAGCACTCCGCCGCACCGGCCCCCACCTCCGCCGTCGCCACCGTCGCAGGGCGCCATGACTGGTGGCGGGACGCCGTCATCTACCAGGTGTACCCGCGCAGCTTCGCCGACAGCAACGGCGACGGCATGGGCGACCTGGAGGGTGTCCGCACCCGCCTGCCGTACCTGCGCGACCTCGGCGTGGACGCCGTGTGGCTCAGCCCCTTCTACGCCTCCCCGCAGGCCGACGCCGGCTACGACGTCGCCGACTACCGGGCCGTCGACCCCATGTTCGGCAACCTGCTGGACGCCGACGCGCTGATCCGCGACGCCCACGCGCTGGGCCTGCGCATCATCGTCGACCTGGTCCCGAACCACTCCTCCGACCAGTACGAGTGGTTCAAGCGCGCCCTCGCCGAGGGCCCCGGCTCGCCGGCCCGCGACCGCTACCACTTCCGTCCCGGCAAGGGTGAGAACGGCGAACTGCCTCCCAACGACTGGGAGTCCATCTTCGGCGGCCCCGCCTGGACCCGGGTCACCGAGCCCGACGGCACGCCGGGGGAGTGGTACCTGCACCTGTTCGCCCCCGAGCAGCCCGACTTCAACTGGGAGCACCCGGCCGTCGGCGACGAGTTCCGCTCCATCCTGCGGTTCTGGCTGGACATGGGCGTCGACGGCTTCCGCATCGACGTCGCCCACGGCATGGTGAAGGCCGAGGGCCTGCCGGACCTGGGCTCCCACGACGAACTGCGGCTGCTGGGCAACGATGTCACGCCCTTCTTCGACCAGGACGGCGTCCACGACATCTACCGCCAGTGGCGGCGCATCCTCGACGAGTACTCCGGCGAGCGCATCTTCGTCGCCGAGGCGTGGACCCCGACCGTCGAGCGCACCGCCAACTACGTCCGCCCCGACGAACTGCACCAGGCCTTCAACTTCCAGTACCTGGGCACCCACTGGGACGCCGAGGAGCTGCGCACGGTCATCGACCGCACACTGGACGCCATGCGTCCGGTCGGCGCCCCCGCCACCTGGGTCCTCTCCAACCACGACGTCACCCGGCACGCCACCCGCTTCGCCAACCCGGCGGGTCTCGGCACCCAGCTCCGCCTGGCCGGCGACCGCGAACTCGGCCTGCGCCGCGCCCGCGCGGCCACCCTCCTCATGCTGGCGCTGCCCGGCTCGGCCTACGTCTACCAGGGCGAGGAACTCGGCCTGCCGGACGTCGTCGACCTCCCCGACGAGGTGCGCCAGGACCCGGCGTACTTCCGGGGCGCCGGACAGGACGGCTTCCGCGACGGCTGCCGGGTGCCGATCCCCTGGACACGCACGGGATCGTCGTACGGCTTCGGCGACGGCGGCAGCTGGCTGCCGCAGCCGGCCGACTGGGGCGAGCTGAGCGTCGAGGCGCAGACCGGCGAGCCCGGCTCCACCCTGGAGCTGTACCGCTCCGCGCTGGCCGTACGCCGCGAGCAGGCCGACCTGGGCGCGGGCGACGCCGTCGAGTGGCTGCGCGCCCCCGAGGGCGTCGTCGCCTTCCGGCGCGGGGACTTCGTGTGCGTGGCCAACACCACCGGCGAGTCGGTGGCGATGCCCGCGTACGGGCGGATGCTGCTGGCCAGCGGCGAGGTGACCGAGGCGGCCGGCGAGGCGAAGGTCCCGGCGGACACGACGGTGTGGTGGACGACGGCCTGACGCCCCCGCTGACCCGACAGGGCCCGGGGGGGGGGGGAGGGGGGGGGGGGGGGGGGGTTTGGGCTGTTGTATCGCTCACAACCGGGATCGGGGGGAGTGGGGCGGGGGGGTAGGGCACGGAACCCTTTGCCACCCCGTCCTTTG
>NZ_JBVJVN010000022.1:5256-80335 GCF_055603605.1 Streptomyces sp. NPDC037271 | reverse complement strand
GAGAGAAAGAGAGGAAAGGGAGAGACAAGGGTGTGGACCACACTCCACCCCCCCCCCCCCCCCCCCCACCCCCCCCCCCCCCCCCCCCCACCCCCCCCCCCGGCCCCTGTGCCGTTCGCCCCGCCGCACACGATGGAGCCGGCGGAGCCGGCCCGGGCGGTCCGGAGCCCGTACGGCCTGAGCCGTCCGGCCGTGGGCGGTGAGGAAACCACCCACGGCCGGACGCCCGGCTAACGCCACTCGGGCGGGATGTTCTTCAACTGCTCCAGAACGTCCCAGTGGTCCGGCTTGCGCTTCGGATCCTCCCACTGAGCTCCGCTCGCGACCCAGTACCCGCGTACCTCGCGCACTTGCGGAAGGTTGTCATCGCCGATACCGGACTCCATGCCGCAGCATTCGCAGATGACGTACTGCGGCGCACCGAATTCGTCCCACAGGGTTTCCCCGTCGTCCAACCCGCACACTCGGCAGGCGGTTTCCGGGGGACGGCGCGGCGCGCTCTCGGAATCCACTACTTGATCTCCGTCCCTCGTCCCGGCTCGTTCAGCCAGTCTTCCAGTGTCGTCCTGTAGCCTCCCTTGTTCGTCACCGGGTCGTAGGGAGAGGGCTTGTACATGGTCTGCGGAATCCCGTCCGGAGTGAACGCCGACCAGGTCTTGGAGTTCTTGTCGAAGATGGCGAGCGCACCACCGTTCTGCTGGTAGATCCGGTACCCGTCGACCGCCTTGCCGCCGCGTGCGATCTCTCCGTACCTGTGGGCGAGCTCCACGTATTCTCGCGCGTTGTTGAGCTCGGGGAACTCGGCCCTGTGCTTCTTCCAGTGCGAGTAGGCGTTGCTTACGTTGGTGTAGCCCTTTCTGGGGTTCGCGGTCCAGATATGCGGAACCTTGCCATTGGCCCGCATGGACTTGGCGAAGGCCTCGACGGCCGAGTAGCCGCTCTTGCCCCACTTCGTGCCCACGGCGCCGTATCCGAGGATCGGGACGGCGGCGGCGCAGGAGAGGCTGGAGTTGACGGCGTCGCCCTCAGCTCCGTACCACCCGCAGTTGATGAGGTCGAAGCCCTCACCGAGACCGGGGATCAGGCCCCCCGTGTCGAGGAGGAGGTGGCCGACGGTGGACAGGTCCCACCAGTCGGTTTCCTCCTCGGCAGCCATGTCGGCGAAGGCGTCCTCCAGCTCCTTGAGGCCCTTCAGGTCGGCCCGGTCCTGCTCTTCCAGTTCCTTGCGCCGCTGTTCCTCCTCCGCCCACGCCTTCGTGGCCGCCGCGAACAGCGCCTCGCTCATGGCCTCCGCGGCTGCCGCCGCGTCCTTGCCCGCCGCCTCGGCGGACGCGCGGGCCTCCCCTGCCGCGGCCCACGCGACGGCGGCCGAGCCGGCCGCCGCGTTCGCCGAGGCCTGTGCGTGGGCGGCGGAGTTGTCCGCGTCGCGGGCGGCACGATGGGCGTCCGCCTCGGCCGCGCGGGCGGTCTTCGCCGACGCGGCGGCGTCGGCGGCCGACTTCGCGGCGGCGTCGGCCGACGCGTCCGCCTGTTCGGCGTAGCCGGCGGCCAGCTTGGCCGAGTCCTCGGCCTGCTGCGCGTACTTCTGCGCCAGGTCGGCGGCGTCGTTCGCGGTGGCCGCGGCACGGCCGGCCTCCGCGGCGTACCGCTGGGCCGTGGCGGCCACGGCGGAGGCGTCGGCGATGAGCCCCTGGACGCGGGCCACGTGGGTCGCCGTCAGCAGGTCCTGGCGTTTGGCCTTGTACTGCCCCGTCTCGATGAACGCGTGCAGGACCTGCGGCGGCCCTTCCCGCGCGATGCGAGCCGCGGCGGCGACCTCCGGAGTGCCCGACTCCTCCAGCTGGACGGCGCGGACCCGTTCGTCCTGGGTGCGCTGGGTGTAGTAGTCGGTGGTGATGAAGGCGCGCAGACTGTCCGGGGAGCCCTCGTTCAGGGCCGCCTGCCCGGCTGCCCGCACTCCGGGCCCGGCGCCGTTCATGAGCTGGGTGACGGTGACCCGGTAGTCGTTGGCCGCGGCCTGGTGCTGGCCGGTGGCGAGGAAGTCCGCGACCGCCGCCGCGTCCCCGTCGAGCGCCGACTCCGCCGCCGCGCGGACGGTCTCGGACTCGGACTCGGTGGCGAGGCGGTTGACCCGTGCCCGGTTGTCGAGCTCCAGCGCCTTGTCCCGGCCGGTGCGGACGTACTCGATGACGTCCTGGTCGGAGCCGGCCAGGGCCACCTCGGCCGCGGCGACGCTCCAGGGGCCGCGGGTCTGCGCCGTGTTCAGCGCGACCTTGCGGGCCTTCGGCGCGACGGTGGCGACGTCGACGTCGGGCTGGGTCACCTCGGCGGCCAGCCGGTCCGCCTCCTCGTCCAGGGCCTGGGAGGCCTGCGCCTGCTGGGCCTGTGCCGCCTGGCGTTCGTCGTCGAGTGCCTTGAGCGAGCGGGCCTGCTCGATCGCTCCCGCCGTGCGGGTGGTCAGCCCCTCCTGCTCGATCTCGCGGGCGAGGGTGAAGGTCGCCTGCGCCTTGGTGACTGCCGCCGTCGCCGCGTCGGCGGCTTCCTTGGCGGCGTTGGCGTGCTTCGTGGACTCCGCCGCGGCGGTCGCGGCGTCGCCCGCGTGGTCGGCCGCCTCGTCGGCGGCGACGGCGGCGTTCTCGGCGTGCTTGGCGGCGGAGTTGGCGGCGTCACGCGCTTCGTGCGCGGCCTTGGCCGCCTTGCCGGCCAGCGCCTCGGCCCGGTTCGCGGCGGCGGTGGCCTGCGCGGCGTGGCGGTGGGCCTCGGCCGCCGCGGCCCTGGCCCGGGCGGCCTGCGCCTCGGAAACGCCCGCCTGGCCGCTCGCCTCAGCCGCAGCGCTGGCCGCGGCGTCCGCGTTCAGCCCCGCGTAGGCCGCGGACTTGGCGGCGTTGGCCGCCTCGAACGCGGCGGTACCGGCGTGGTCGGCGGCGGTCGCGGCCTTCTGCGCCCCCTTGGCGGCGTCCCGCGCGTCCTCGGCCGCCGCGCGGGCGGCGGACGCCTTGCCCGCATCGGTCGCCGCGGCGGCGGCCGCGTTCCGGGCGTTGGAGGCGGCCCGGGCAGCCGCCGCGGCGGCGGACGCGGCCTGCGAGGCGGCGTTGGCGGCCACACGGGCCGAGGTGGTGGCCGCGTTGGCGGCGTCGATGGCCTGCTGCGCGGCACGTGCGGCGCCCCGGGCGGCGTCGGCTGCCCGGCCCGCGGCACTCGACGCCTTCTGGGCGTCTGCCTTGGCCGCCTCGGTCTCCTCGGCTGCCTTCTGCGCCGACTCCTTGGCGAGCTGTGTCGCCTCGACCGCGCGTGCCGACGCCTCCTTGGCCTTCTCCGTCTCGGCCTTGGCCTGCCGGCCGGCCTCGGTGGCCCACTCGGCGAGCTGTGCGACGGTCGCCTGCTCCTGATCGCGGGCCCGCGCGATGTGCTGCCCGACCTCGAGGAACTCCCGGACGTCGTTGATGTCCCCGTTGAGGGCGACCCGGGCGGCCTCGCGGGTCGCGTCCCCGCCGGTGCTCATGATCTGGACGGTCTGCACCCGGGCGTCGCTGTCCGCGGCGACGTACTGCCCCTCGTTGAGGAACGCGCGTACGTCCTCGATGGTGCCGTTGAGCGCCTTCTGACCCGCCTCCTTGACCCCGCGTCCGGAGGCCGCCGAGATGACCTGCACGGCCTGGACCCTCTGGTCCTGCTCCAGCGGGGCCCGCCAGCCGTCCTTGAGGAAGGCCCGCAGGTCCTCGGGCGAGCCGGCGAGCGCCGTCTGCGCGGCCGCGCGCACCTCCCGCCCGCCCAGCGACAGGATCTGGACGGCCGACACCCGGTCGTCGCTGAGCTGTGCGATCTCCTTCTCTTCCGCGAGGAACTTCTGCACGTCGGCGTCGGTGCCGAGCAGCGCCGCCTCGGCCGCGGCCTTGACGGCCGGCCCTCCGGACTGCCACAGCTCGAGCACCCGGCCCCGGTCGGTGGCGGGTATGTACTCGGACACCTCCTCCTCGCCCGGCACCTCGTCGACGGCGGCCGCCGGGACAGTGCCCAGCATGCCCAGCGTCAGGGCGATCAGGAGGGTGAGGCACAGCGACCGCAGGGAAGCCAGCCGCCATCGCGACTCGCCGCCGTATCCGTCCGTATGCGCGTGTGCCCGAAGAACTGCGCGTTTGGTGAGTCTTCGACTCAAGAGCGTCTTACCTCTCACTGTCCGACAACTTGTTGGTCGGGGGCCGTATTTCGGCGCGCCGAGCCTACTTGTGAACTGGATGTGTGCCACAGGTAGGTGTGTTGTGACGGCGTGATAGCTTGCGCAGTCGGTGCGCCGTGAGGGGGGTGACGCAGTGGCTCGTTCACGGTCGGGGAGGCCAGGGGGAATCACCGCTGCCCCGGTTCGCACCGGCCGATGCCTTCGCCCCCCGGTGCGCCGAGCATGCGTGTCCGCCGCACCAGGCAGCGCGACGGACGGTCATGCTCATCAGGTATCACATCGCCCTGGAAGGGAACTCTGATGAAAACCCGCCTTCGTAAGCCGCTTGTTGCCGGGCTGCTCGCCGTCTGCACCGTCGCGGGCGCGTCGTCGATCGCTTATGCCGTCACGGGGTCCGACGGCTCGTCGGCCGGGACCGCGGCGGTGGCGGACGCGATGCCGTACGCGGTCGAGGACTTCCAGCATCCCGGTGCCGACCGCATCCTCCAGGAGAAGGGCATCACCGTCCACCGGGGGGACGGGCACGTCTTCTTCGCGGAGTGCGACGGTTCGCCGGAGCAGATACAGGTCTGGACGCGTAAGAGCACCGAGGGCATGTACTGCTTCCAGACCACTTCCACCTCGGGCTTCCTCAGCGTCGAGGTGCCCGAGGTCTACGCCCTGCAGACCGGGGAGACGGCCGTGCACGCCGAGTTGAGCGCGGCGGGCAAGTCCCAGGAGATCGACCTGGACAAGAACGACTTCCAGGGCGTCGGCGAAGGCGTCGGCGGCGCCGCCACCGTCCTGCTGGAACTCCGCGTCACCGGCTGACCCGCCCCGCGCCCACACACCGGCCTGCCCCGGGAGTCCTTCTCCCGGGGCAGGCCGGTCTGTGCTGGGCGGGAGTTCCGAGCAAGAGCCGTGAAAATCCTTTCCGTTACTTTCAAGGCTCTTGCTGCAAGCCTTGCGTCGGCGTTACCGTCTCGCCGGGGTCGGACCCGATCGAGCCGTAGTCGCAAGGAGTTCACGCCTGTGATACCGAGATGGCCGGTGCCTGTCGCGCGCCGCACCGCACGAGCGAGACGGGTCGCGGCCGTCACCGTGACCGCGCTCGCCGCAGCACTCCTCCCGCCCCTCGCCGCGCGGGCCGACGCCCCGCCCGCGCCCCCGTCCGACGCGAAGCTCGCCAAGGCCGACGCGCGCCACGACCTCACCCGCGAGCAGTTCTACTTCGTCCTGCCGGACCGTTTCGCCAACGGCGACACCCGCAACGACAAGGGCGGCCTGACCGGCACCCGGCTCACCACCGGCTACGACCCCACCGACAAGGGCTTCTACCAGGGCGGCGACCTCAAGGGCCTGACCGACAGGCTCGACTACATCAAGGGCCTGGGCACCACCTCCATCTGGATGGCGCCCATCTTCAAGAACCAGCCCGTGCAGGGGACGGGCGAGAACGCCTCCGCCGGCTACCACGGCTACTGGATCACCGACTTCACCCAGGTCGACCCGCACTTCGGCACCAACCAGGACCTCAAGAACCTCATCTCCAAGGCGCACGCCAAGGGCATGAAGGTCTTCTTCGACGTCATCACCAACCACACCGCCGACGTCGTCGACTACGAGGAGAAGTCCTACGACTACCTGTCCAAGGGCGCCTTCCCGTACCTGACCCGGGACGGCGAGCCCTTCGACGACGCCGACTACGCCGACGGCGACCGCGGGTTCCCCCGCGTGGACGAGGGCTCCTTCCCGCGCACACCGGTCGTCCCCGCCGCGAAGCAGGACCTCAAGGTCCCGAAGTGGCTCAACGACCCGGAGATGTACCACAACCGCGGCGACTCCACCTGGGCCGGCGAGTCCGCCACCTACGGCGACTTCTCCGGCCTCGACGACCTGTGGACCGAACGGCCCGAGGTCGTCAGCGGCATGGAGAAGATCTACCAGCGGTGGGTGAAGGACTTCGCCATCGACGGCTTCCGCATCGACACCGTGAAGCACGTCAACATGGAGTTCTGGACCCAGTGGGCCACCGCGCTGGACGCCTACGCGGCGAAGAAGGGCCGGGACGACTTCTTCATGTTCGGCGAGGTCTACTCCGCCGACACCGCCGTCACCTCCCCGTACGTCACCCAGGGCCGCCTGGACTCCACCCTGGACTTCCCCTTCCAGGACGCCGCCCGCGCCTACGCCTCCCAGGGCGGCAGCGCCAGGAAGCTGGCGGCCGTCTTCGGTGACGACTGGAAGTACACGACCGACAAGGCCAACGCCTACGAGCAGGTCACCTTCCTCGGCAACCACGACATGGGCCGCTTCGGCACCTTCCTCAAGCAGGACGACCCGAAGGCCACCGACGCCCAGCTGCTGAAGAAGGCGCGGCTCGCCAACGAGCTGATGTTCCTCAACCGGGGCAACCCCGTCGTCTACTACGGCGACGAGCAGGGCTTCACCGGCGCCGGCGGCGACAAGGACGCCCGCCAGACCATGTTCGCCTCCCGCACCGCCGACTACCTGGACGACGACCAGCTCGGCACCGACCGCACCCACGCCGACGACGCGTACGACACGCGAGCGCCGCTCTACCGGCAGATCAGCGCCCTCGCGAAGCTCCGCAAGGCCCACCCCGCCCTCGCCGACGGAGTGCAGACCGAGCGCTACGCGGCCGACGGCGCCGGCGTCTACGCCGTCTCCCGCACCGACGCCGAGAGCGGCACCGAGTACCTCGTCGCCTTCAACAACGCGGGCGAGGCGAAGAGCGCGACCTTCGCGACCGGCTCGCCCGGCATGACCTTCCACGGCCTGTACGGCACCGACGACGACGTGAAGTCGGGCGCCGACAGCAAGGTCACGGTCACCGTCCCGGCCGGGTCGGCCGTCGTCCTCAAGGCCGCCGGCCCGCTCGCCGAGCCCGCGACCGGGCCGACGGTCACCCTCACCGCCCCCGCCCCCGGCGCCACCGGCACCGTCGAGGTGACGGCGGACGTCGACGGCGGACAGCTGGGCCGCGTCGTCTTCGCCGCCCAGACCGGCGACGGCAAGTGGCGCACCCTCGGCTCCGCCGACCACGCCCCGTACAAGGTCACCCACACCATCGGCGAGGACACCCCGGCCGGCACCGCCCTGCGCTACAAGGCGGTCGTCGTCGACTCGGCGGGCCGCACCGCGAGCGCCACGGCCGCCTCGACGACCGGCACCCCGCCCGTCGAGCAGCCGCCCACCGCCGCCTCCCGCGACCACGCGATCGTCCACTACAAGCGGGAGGACGGGAACTACGACGACTGGGGCCTGTACGCCTGGGGCGACCTCGCCGACGGCGAGGCGACCACCTGGCCCGACAGCCACCCCTTCACCGGCCGCGACGCCTACGGCGCCTTCGCCCACGTCAGGCTCAAGCCCGGCGCGAGCAACGTCAGCTTCCTCGTCGTCGACAAGGACGGCACCAAGGACGTCACCGCCGACCGCACGATCGACGTCACGCGGACGGGCGAGGTGTGGATCGAGCAGGGCAAGGAGCAGGTGCTCACCGAGCGCCCCGAGTATCCCGCCCAGGACAGGACGAAGGCCGTCCTGCACTACCACCGCGCCGACGGGAACTACGAAGGCTGGGGCCTGCACGTCTGGGGCGACGCCGCGCACCCCACCGACTGGTCCGAGCCGCTGGCACCGGTGAGGACCGACCCCTACGGCGCGGTCTTCGAGGTACCGCTCACCGAGGGCGCCACCAGTCTCAGCTACATCGTCCACAAGGGCGACGAGAAGGACCTGCCCACCGACCAGGCCCTCGACCTCAAGGCCGACGGCCACGAGGTGTGGCTGCTGAGCGGCGAGGAGAAGTACCTGCTCCCGCAGCCGGCCGGCTCGGCGGCGGCCGTCGACCTCACCACCTCCGAGGCGGTCTGGATCGACCGGAACACCGTCGCCTGGAACGGCTCCGAGGGCGCCGCCTCCACCCAGCTGCTCGCCTCCCGTACCGGCTCGGTCAAGGCCGAGAACGGCACCCTGACCGGCGGCGACGACGCCACCTGGCTCCGCCTCACCAGGACCACCCTCACCGACGCCCAGAAGGCGAAGTTCCCGCACCTCGCGGACTACGCAGCCTGGTCCGTCGACCCGCGTGACCGCGACCGGGTGCGCGAGGCGCTGCGCGGCCAGGTCGTCGCCTCCCAGCGCGCCGCCACCGGCGCCCTCCTCGCGGCGACGGGCGTACAGACCGCCGGCGTCCTGGACGACCTCTACGCCGCCGACGCGACCCGGGCCGACCTCGGACCGACCTTCCGGCACGGCCGGCCCACGCTGTCCGTGTGGGCGCCGACCGCGCAGAGCGTGTCCCTGGAGATCGGTGACCGCACGGTCCGGATGCGGCGCGACGACGACACCGGCGTCTGGTCCGCCACCGGCCCCAAGTCCTGGAAGGGCAAGGCCTACCGCTACGCCGTGAAGGTGTGGGCGCCCGACGCCGGCGAGGTCGTCACCAACAAGGTCACCGACCCGTACTCGCTCGCCCTGACCACCGACTCCGAGCGCAGCCTCGTCGTCGACCTGGACGACCGCTCCCTCGCCCCGCGCGGCTGGGACCGCTACCGGAAGCCCGAGGCGGTACCGCTGAGGGACGCCCAGATCCAGGAGCTGCACATCCGCGACTTCTCCGTCGCGGACCGGACGGCGGACCCTGACCACCGGGGCACCTACCTCGCCTTCACCGACGAGAAGAGCGACGGCTCCCGGCACCTGCGCGAGCTGGCCGAGGCGGGCACCTCGTACGTCCACCTCCTGCCCGCCTTCGACATCGCCACCATCCCCGAGAAGAAATCCGACCAGGCCACCGTCGACTGCGACCTCGCCGCGCTCCCGGCCGACTCCGGCCGGCAGCAGGAGTGCGTGGCGAAGGCCGCCGCCAAGGACGCCTACAACTGGGGCTACGACCCGTACCACTACACGGTGCCCGAGGGCTCCTACGCCACCGACCCGGACGGCACCGCCCGCACGGTCGAGTTCCGCGAGATGGTGAAGGCGCTGAACGAGGACGGCCTGCGGGTCGTCATGGACGTCGTCTACAACCACACGGCGGCGAGCGGCCAGGCGAAGACCAGCGTCCTCGACCGGATCGTGCCCGGCTACTACCAGCGGCTCCTCGCCGACGGCTCGGTGGCGAACAGCACCTGCTGCGCCAACACCGCCACCGAGAACGCCATGATGGGCAAGCTGGTCGTCGACTCGGTCGTCACCTGGGCCAAGGAGTACAAGGTCGACGGCTTCCGCTTCGACCTCATGGGCCACCACCCGAAGGAGAACATCCTCGCGGTCCGCGAGGCGCTGGACGAGCTGACCCTGAAGAAGGACGGCGTCGACGGCAAGAAGATCATCCTGTACGGCGAGGGCTGGAACTTCGGCGAGGTCGCCGACGACGCCCGCTTCACGCAGGCCACCCAGAAGAACATGGCCGGCACCGGCATCGCGACCTTCTCCGACCGCGCCCGCGACGCCGTGCGCGGCGGCGGCCCCTTCGACGCCGACCCCGGCGTCCAGGGCTTCGCGTCGGGCCTGTACACCGACCCCAACCCCGCCGCGGACAACGGCACCCCGGCCGAGCAGAAGGCCCGCCTGCTGCACTACCAGGACCTGATCAAGGTCGGCCTGACCGGCAACCTCGCCGGCTACACCTTCACGGACACCGACGGCAAGGAGGTCAAGGGCTCCGAGGTCGACTACAACGGCGCCCCCGCCGGATACGCCGAGGCCCCGGGCGACGCCCTCGCCTACGCCGACGCGCACGACAACGAGACCCTCTTCGACACGCTGGCCTTCAAGCTGCCGAAGGACACGTCCGCCGACGACCGGGCCCGCATGCAGGTCCTCGCCATGGCGACGGCCGCCCTCTCGCAGGGCCCGGCGCTCTCCCAGGCCGGCACCGACCTGCTGCGCTCCAAGTCGCTGGACCGCAACTCCTACGACAGCGGGGACTGGTTCAACGCCATCCACTGGAACTGCGCCGACGGCAACGGCTTCGGCCGCGGACTGCCCCCGGCCGCCGACAACCAGGACAAGTGGCCGTACGCGGGGCCCCTGCTGAGCACGGTGAAGGTCGGCTGCCCGCAGATCACGGGCGCCTCGGCGGCGTACCGGGACCTGCTGGAGATCCGTACGAGCGAGAGGGACTTCTCCCTCGGCACGGCGGGGCAGGTGCAGTCCCGGCTCTCCTTCCCGCTCTCCGGCAAGGACGAGACACCCGGCGTGATCACGATGCGCCTCGGTGACCTCGTGGTCGTCTTCAACGCCACCCCCGAGCGGCAGGAGCAGCGCGTCGAGGCGGCGGCCGGTACCGGCTACCGGCTGCATCCCGTGCAGGCCGAGGGCGCCGACTCCGTCGTGAAGCAGTCCTCGTACGCGGCGAAGACCGGCACGTTCACCGTGCCCGGCCGTACGGTCGCCGTGTTCCAGCGGGCCGGCTGACGGCGGGAGCGCTGCGGTTAGGGTGAGCCCTGCTGTTTCCTGAAACGGGAGGGCTCATGCCGCAGATCACCGTCGACTACTCCGCCGAGCTCGCGGACGACTTCGACCGGCCCGCCTTCGCGCGGGCCCTGCACACCGCCGTCGTCGAGATCGCGGCCGCCAAGCCGCCGGCCTGCAAGACGCAGTTCCGCCGCGGTGAGGACACCACGGTCGGCCCCGACACCGAGGGGCACGCCGTCGTGCACGTCACCCTCGGGCTGCTCGCCGGCCGCACCGACGAGACCAAGGTGCGCCTCACCGAGGCCGTACTGGAGCTGCTGCGCCAGTACGTCAAGCCGGGCGACGGCCTCGCCCTGCACGCCTCCGCCGAGATACGCGACCTGGACTCGTCGTACCGGAAGTTCGAGAGCTGACCCAAGAGAGCGGTGAGCCGGCCGGCCAGGTCGCTGAACGGGCCGTCGGCCGGCTCGCCGTCGAAGACGCGGCGCGGCAGGGCGCCGATCTCCTCGTCGTGGGCCGCGCTCACCGCCGCCGGCGCGGCGAAGTCCCGCACGAGCTGGACCTCCGGCTCGGGCGCGCGGGACGCGACGCCCGTCCAGCCGGATCAGGGCCGTCGACCGATCGCGTCCGGCCCCCGAACGGGCCGGACCGGGCGCCGGTGTTCTACCGCAGCCCGCCGATCGTCCGCCCGTCCTCCACGGTGCCCGTCAGCTCGGCCCGCGCGCCCTGCTCGGTCTTCACCGTCAGCAGGTTCCCGTCGGCGGCGCCGCTGATGCCGCCCGTCGCCGCCACCGACTCCGTGCCGCGGTCACCGGCGGCGAGCAGGTACCAGTGCCCGCCCTCCGACTTCCACAGCACCCCGGCCAGCACATGCGGGTCGCGCTCACCGCACGCCGGTACGTCCTGCGCCTTCGCCGCCACCGCGCCCTGCTTCCCGCCCGGCGTCCGGAACTGGGCCAGCACCCGCGCACCCCTGCCGCGCCAGGTCTCGGCCCGGGTGCACACCCATTCCCCCGAACCTCCCCCACCCTCCGGGCGGAGGGACCCCGGTCCCGCTCCGCTCGCGTCGGGCAGCGGCTGCGTCGCGAACTCCCAGGCGTTCACCGAGCGCACGCCCTGGCCGCGCACCGCGCCCAGCGAGCAGGCGTACGGCGCCCAGGTACCCAGCGCCTCCGCGCCGGAGGCGTCCTCCACCGAGCCGGGGCGCCCGGTGGTGAGGCGGGCCGGGACCAGCTCGCCGAGGTCGGTCACCACACGGGTGTCCGAGCCGTCGGTCAGCTCCAGGACGTTCCAGGACGTGCACGCCTCCGGCTGCTGCTGCCCGGGGCCGGCCACCGGCGGGGTCACGCCCCCGGTCAGCGGCAGGTCCCGCGCACCGGAGTCCGGGTCGGCGAGGTCCCGCCCGGCCGCCTTCGTCACCCAGGGGGCCGTCAGGTAGCGGACGTTGCCGTCGGCCCGGCCGAGGACCACCGCGTTCGCCTGGGCCCGGTCGGCCCCGTCGGTGCGCGCGAAGTCCAGGGCGGCACCGTCCGTGCCGTCCTTCGGCTCGGCGTACCTGGTGACGCGCAGACCGTCGTGCAGGATCACCACGCGCGCGTTGTCGACGTTCCCTGCGTACAGCAGCTGGGGCGGGCCGGCGGGGCCGCCGGTCGGGGTGCCCGGCGTCGCCGACACCCCCACGCCCGCGCCGGGCCGGGCCCAGACGGCGAGGGCGCGGCGCAGCAGTTCCTCGTCGCCGGTGAGGTCACCGCGGGCCGGCCACACCGAGAAGTCGGTGCGCGCGGAGGTCTTCCACGCGGCGGGGGCGGCCTTCGTGAGCCTGCCGGGGTCGAGGGCGGCCTGGGCCGCCGGGTTCCGGGCGTAGGGCGGGGCGGCGGCACCGTCCGGCCCCCAACCGTCATCGGGCAGGCCCAGCAGCGCCCCGCACACCACCAGGGCCGCCCCGGCGACCAGCGCGGCCTTGGTGTGCTGCCGGCGACGCATCAGGTCGGTCGGCCGGGCCTGGAGCGAGCAGGGGTCGAACTCGGCGGAGCCGAGCAGCGCGTACGGGCCGGGCACCTCGGCGGCCTCCCGCAGCGCGGCGTCCGTGTCGGAGACCCCGGCGGCCCCGAGCAGCTCCCGCACGTCGCCGTCGGGGAGCTTCTCCAGCCCCCGCAGCACGTACGCCGCCCGGCCCGGCGCGGTGAGGGCCGACAGACGCTGGTCCAGGGCGAGTTCGTCGGCACCGCCGGAGCGCGGGAAGAGCTTGAGCCCCCTCACCTGGGGCAGCAGCGGCGGCAGCTGGGACCGCTTGGGCCACGCGCGCCGCCGGAGCGGGAGGCCCGCCTCCAGTGCCGTACGGACGACCCGGAGGCGGACCAGGGCGTAGCCGGGGTCGACGCCGGGGCCCGCCGACTGGGCCGGGATCACGGGTGTCGTCGTCCGGTTGCGGGGCAGCGCGCGCTGGGTGAGGGCGTGCGCGGTCAGGACGCGGCGGCTGCGCCCGAGGCCGGGCGGAAGCACCAGGTAGGCGATCCGGACCAGACGCGGATAGTGCTCGACGAGCGCGGCCTCGGCCTGCTCGACGTCGACGACCGGGTGGGCGGGGGAGGCGGAGGACGGTGCGGGGCGCGGGGCGACATCCTGTGGCTGCACGTTCAGCAGAACGAGCGAACGGGGGGATGGTCACCGGGGGACCGGAAGCCCGGAGGGTGGATGTCGGTCCTGGTCCACGGCCGCCACTTTCGCACGGGCGTGCCCGGTAGGGCGCCCGGATCGCTGAATACTTCGCGCCCCGCGGCCGTACCGATGGCGGGAGCCCTCGCCGGGGCTCCGCGCGGCATGTCGCCACAGCGGACCGGAGGAACACATGAGGCTGACCCGACCGATGCTCGCGCTGGCCGGAGCGGCGGCGGTACTGGCGCTGACGGGCTGCGGACCCGACGGGGACGCCGGGGCGGCCGTGCCCGAGACGGCGACCGGCAGCCTGGAGCACCTGGCCGCCGAGGCGCGGTGCGCCCCGGACATGCAGACCGACGAGGACACCATCCGCCAGGCCTTGTGCGAGAAGGGCGACGAGAAGTACGTCCTCGCCACCTTCGCCACCGACCGGGGGCAGCGCGAGTGGCTCGACACGGCCAAGGACTACGGCGGTCACTACCTCGTCGGCCGCAAGTGGGTAGCCGTCGGCCACGAGGACGTCGTGGCGGACCTGCGCGGACGGCTCGGCGGGACCCTGGAGGAGGGCACGCGGCACGGCGGCGGCCACGCGCCGGGGCACGGCGGGCACGGCGGCTGACCCGTACGGGGACGAGAAGGGGGCCGGTGGCGAGTGCCGCCACCGGCCCCCCCCTCGGCCGGGCCTCGGGAGGACTACTCGCAGTCCTCACCGCTGTTGATGCAGTCGACCACCTCGTTCATCAGGTCCTCGTCCATGACGTTGATGAAGTCGTTGTGATCGGTGATCGGCTTGTGCAGCTGCTCCGGGAAGCTGTCCACGGCGTACGGGTTGCGCACCTCGCCGTTCTCGACGGCCGGGGCGGGGATGTCGTACACCAGGCGGACCTGGAGCTGCGGGATGGCCCGGAAGCCGTTCGCACAGCTGCCGTCCTCCTGGACGAACGCCACGTGGTCCCGGTGGTTGGCGCTGTCTATGTTCTGGCCGTCCCAGCAGCTCTGGAAGTTGGCCGTGCGCACCACCTGGCTGCCCTCGGGGCAGATCGGGTACTTGTCGGTGACCTGCCGGTCCTCGAAGCCGGTGCAGCTCCACGAACTGTTGGCGTTCGCGTCGCCGTTGGTGAAGGACTTGGCGTCCCCGGTGATGACGCGCAGGAACTTCGGCATCGCCACCACGTCGCTCTGCTGGTTGCCGACGAACCTCAGCTCGGTCTGGGCCGGTTGCAGGATCCTGCCGACGTTGCCGTCGGCGCCGCCGCCCAGGTCGTTCGCGTCGAACTCCTCGGTACCGTCCTGGAGGCGCAGCACCGGCCAGTAGTAGGTGGACCTGTCGCCCTGGTTCCGGCACGACGTGTCGGCGTTCGCCAGGTCCTCGTCGCTGGAGAAGGCGTCGTTGTCCTGGTTGCCCACGTAGTCGTGCACGTGGTGCGCGCCGTTGTCGACGCCCGGGGCGGCGATCAGGTTGTCGCTGTTGAACAGGTCGTTCTCGTTGACACCGCAGTCCGTGGTGAAGCTGCCCGTGGACCCGCCGTCGCCGTCGGCGGCCAGGCCGTTGCGGCTGTTGCGGGAGCCCGGCTCGACGTCGTCGATGTCGATGAAGTCGTCGGCCACCGGGCCCGCGACGCCGTTGCCGTTGTCGTCCTGGTTCTGCCCGTCGCCGTCCTGGTCCTGCCCGTCGCCGTCCTGGCCGTCGCCGTCCTGCGGCTGCTCCGCGGGCCGGCCCTGGCACTGGGCCAGTTCGTCCAGGTTGTCGTCGGCCTTGCCGCCGGCCCGGTTGATCTGCAGCTGGATCCGGTCGATGACCGCCTTCCGGCGGTCCTCGAGCGGGCCGAGAACGGCGTTCTGGACGTACCGCGAGTCACCGGCCTGGGCGCGGCGCGTGGTGGCGAGGCGCTTGTAGGCCTCGGTGATCTGGCTGTCCATCGTGGCGAGTTCGCCGTCGACCTCCCCGCGCGCCCGGTCCGGCACGTCACGGATCCGCTGGCCGACGTCGGGGCAGTCGATCGTCGCGACCCGCACGGCGGCGGACCTCGTCCGGTGGTGTGCCGGGCTCTCCTCGTGCGCCGAGGCGTGGAAGTTCGCCCAGACCAGCCCGCCTCCGCCGACCGCCAGGGCCGCCGCCCCGGCGACGACCTTGGCGGCCAGCGGCGTACGGCGTTTTCTCGTGTTGCGTCCCATGGAACTCCTCTTTGACTTCCTTGCGGGGCATCGAGGGCGCCCGACAGGAGTGAAGCGGCTCCCTTCCATACGGGGGCCGTCCCACGGGTGTTCAGCCGTCTCGGGAATTGCCGGGGCCGGTGAGGAGGGTGAGGTCAGCGGCCGCGGTCCAGATACGCCAGGACCGCCAGCACACGGCGGTTGTCGTCGTCCGAGACCTGGAGGCTCAGCTTGGCGAAGATGTTCGCCGTGTGTTTCGCGATCGCCCGCTCGGTGACGACGAGCCGGCCGGCGATCGCCGCGTTGGTCCTTCCCTGCGCCATCAGCTCCAGCACCTCCAGCTCCCGGGGGGTGAGCCGCTCCAGCGGCCGGTCCTCCGCCGCACGCCGGCTGAGGAGCTGCTGGATGACCTGCGGGTCCATCGCCGTACCGCCCGCCGCCACCCGCCGTACGGCGTCCACGAACTGCTCCGCGTCGAACACCCGGTCCTTGAGCAGGTACCCCACCCCGCCGTTGCCGTCGGCGAGCAACTCCCGCGCGTACAGCTGCTCCACGTGCTGGGACAGGACCAGCACCGGCAGCCCCGGCCGCTCGCGGCGGGCCTGAAGCGCGCACTGCAGGCCCTCGTCGGTGAGCGTGGGCGGCAGGCGTACGTCGACGACGGCGACGTCCGGCTTCAGGTCGGCCAGCGCCCGGGACAGCTCGGGGCCCGTCTCGACGGCGGCGGCGATCTCGAAGTCGTGGGCCTCAAGGAGCCGGACCAGCCCGTCGCGCAGCAGGAACAGGTCTTCGGCTAGGACAACGCGCAAGGGATCTCCATGGTGACCATGGTGGGGCCGCCCGCGGGCGAACTGACGGCCAGGACGCCGTCGAATGTACCGAGTCGCCGCTCCACCCCGGCCAGGCCCGACCCCGCCCCGATCACCGCGCCGCCCTTGCCGTTGTCGGTGACGGCGATGCGCAGCTGCCCCGCGGAGTGGTGGATGTCGATCCAGATCCGGTCGGCGCCGGAGTGCTTCACGGCGTTGGTGAGGATCTCGCTGACCGCGAAGTACCCGGCCGACTCCACGGGGGCCTCCGCGCGGCCGGGCAGGTCCACGTCGGCCTCGACGGCGACGGGCAGCCGCAGCGCCAGGGCCCGTACGGCGTCCCCGAGGCCGCGTTCGGCGAGCACCGGCGGGTGGATGCCGCGCACCAGCTCGCGCAGTTCGGTCAGCGCGTCGGCGGAGGACCGGCGGGCCTGCGCGAGGAGCTCCCGGGCCTTCGCCGGGTCCTTCTCCAGCAGCGCCTCGATGGTCCCCAGGTCCATGCCCATGGCGACCAGCCGGGCCTGCGCCCCGTCGTGCAGGTCCCGCTCGATGCGGCGCAGTTCGGCGGCGGAGGTGTCGACGGCGTCCCGGCGGGTCTCGGTCAGGACGCGCACCCGCTCGGCGAGTTCCTCCTGGCCGGAGCCGAGGACCGCGCCGGTGAGCCGGAAGTGGGCGCGCAGCAGGAGCGGGGTGAGCCAGTACGCGGCGACGAGGAGAACGGCGCCCAGTGCGGCGGCGTAGAGCGCCGTGGTCTGGTCGGTGACGGGGACGAAGCCGTACCAGTAGGTGTCGGACCAGACCCGCCACAGCCCGGCCGCGATCGCGAAGCCTTCCAGCGGGTACAGCGTCAGCGCGAGGGGCAGCAGCGCGGTGACGAAACCGGCCGTCATGTCGACCGGCAGCCACAGGAAGTCCCGCCAGGTCGCTGGGTCACCGAGCATTCCGAAGGTGCGTCCCCAGGGATTGGTGTTCGCGGGCAGCGGCCGGTACGTCCGCTGGATCCGCACCCCGCCCCACTCGGCGGCGAGCAGCCGCCGCCAGTCCGCGAACATCCGCACGCCCGTCAGCACCCACGGTGTGGTGACGAGGCCGATCCCGATCGGGACGAGTGCGATGGACACGAGGGTCAGGCAGAAGCACAGCACCGCGCCGGGCAGGGATATCAGCGCCAGCGCCAGTCCCCGCACGGCAGACAGTGCCATGGTCCGCGTCCGTGTCCGCCCGTTGCCGCTCTGCGTCTCGATGTCCATGCCGTCAGTCTCGCCGAGGCGTCGGCACGGGTCACGGGGCCGAGCCCCCGGTCAGGGGGTGGTGCCAGGTACACCACCGCCGGATCCCTCCCCGTCGGCGGCGGCGAGGACCGCCGCCTCCGTCTCGGGGTCCAGCCCGACCGGCGGCCGGTCCGGGCGCTGCGGCGCGGTGCCGCCGAGGCCCCGCAGCCAGGACCAGGTGGCGGTGACGGTGTCGCCCACCGGGCGGCAGCTCAGGCCCGTCGCCAGGGCCCGGGAGACGTCCGCGCGGTGCAGGGCGTCGTGCAGGTCGCTGCCCGGTGGAGTCCACACCGGCAGCTGCGTCCAGGGCTCGACGCCGGCGCCGAGGACGGTGCCGGGGGCCGTCCAGCGCAGCTCCGCCGGGCCGCCCGTGGCGGTGACGCAGGCGTCGAGCAGGGTGCCCATCGTGGCGTGCCCCGGCGGCGAGGCCAGGTTGTACGGGCCGCTCAGCTCCCGTTCCACCGCTGTGAGGATCCAGTCGGCGAGGTCGCGGACGTCGACGTACTGGAGGGGCAGGTCCCGCGGGCCCGGCGCGAGCACCGGGCCGCCGCGCGCGACGCGGTTCAGCCACCACGGCAGCCGCCCGATGTTCTCGTACGGGCCGAGGATCAGCCCGGACCGGGCGAGCACCGAGCGGTCCGCCCCGAAGGCGTCCAGCACGGCCAGTTCGGCGCCCCGCTTGTCCCGCGCGTAGTCGGTCCGCCCGGCGTCCGCCGCGGCGCCCTCGACGAGCGGTGCGTCCTCGGTGTACCCGGCGGGCGGGGCCCAGGCGTACACCGAGCAGCTCGACACGTACACGTACCGGCCGGCGCGGCCCCGCAGCAGCCGCGCCGCGTCCCGCACGACGCGGGGCGCCGCCGACCAGGTGTCGACGACGGCGTCCCACGTGCCGTCGGCCAGGGCGGTGAGCCCGTCGGGTGCGGTGCGGTCGCCGTGCAGCGCCCGCGCCCCGGGCGGCGGCGCGTGCCGCCCGCGGTGGAGGACGGTCACCTCCCAGCCGCGTCCGAGCGCCGCCTCCACCACGGCCCGCCCCACGAACTCCGTACCGCCCAGCACCAGTAGCCTCATGCGGATCACGGTGCCCGGTGCGGGAGCCCGGGGGAAGGGGTGTCTGCCGTCGGCAGAGACCGGCGGCGGGGTCTCACCGTCCGGTCGGCGGCGTGTACTTGTAGCCGACGCGCCGGACGGTCTGGATCGTCCGGCGGTGCTCGGTACCGAGCTTCCGGCGCAGCCGGGCGATGTGCACGTCGACGGTGCGGCCGTCGCCCACGTGGCCGTACCCCCACACGGTGCTGACCAGCCGGTCGCGGGTGTGTACGCGGTGCGGATGCGCGACGAGATGGGCGAGCAGTTCGAACTCCAGGTAGGTCAGGTCGAGTTCGCGGCCGTCCACCGCGGCGGTGCGGCGCGCGGTGTCGATGAGGACGAGCGGGTCGCCGCCCTGGCCGCCGTGCCGGGTGTCGGTGCCGTCCCCGGTGTCCTTCGGTGGCGTGCCGTCCGCACCCGCCGGTGGGAACGGCGGCTGGTGCCGGTCGGCCGGGACCAGCACCAGGTAGCCGACCATCGGTGGCCGGCCGGGCAGCTCGGGCAGGGTGTGCGGGGGAGCGGGCAGCCAGGTGGCGCCGGGCGGCAGCAGGTCCGCGACGTGCGCCGCCTCGTCCCGGTCGACGGCACGCAGCCGGTGCCGGGGGTCGCCGGCGGCGGGCGGGGCGGTGGCGGAGGCGGGGGAGCCGAGGGGAACGGTGGACAGGGAACGGGTGGTCGCCATGAGACGTCAGCTCTTTCGCGCGAGAGGTTCGTCGGAAGGGGCGACGGGCGCGAGGTGGTGGTCGGGCGCGTCGCGTGGACGTACGTCGTGCGCGCCGGCGGAAGGCCCGGGGTGCGGCTTTCTAACGGGCCGGCGCGGTCGTCGCGCGGCAACACACCCGGTCGAAGTCGTCGTGCTGACGGGAGGGCCAGAAGGGCTCGAGGTCATGGCGACGCGTCGCCGCGTACTTCCGGAAGCCGACCATGGGCCCATTGAAGCAGACGGAGGCGTGGGAGAGGAGGCTCCTCTCACTGCGTGGACGCCGCAGAGGTCCGAAGCCGGCGCCGTGCCCGCTCCGTGGCAGCGCGCGGGGGCGCCCACCGTCGTGGTGGACGCCCCCGTACGCGAGCCGGTAGGCCGGTCAGACCTGGCCGGCCTTCTCCAGCGCGGAGCAGCAGGTGTCCACGAGCAGGCGGGTCACCACGTACGGGTCGACGTTGGCGTTCGGACGGCGGTCCTCGATGTAGCCCTTGCCGTCCTTCTCGACCTGCCACGGGATGCGGACCGATGCGCCGCGGTCGGAGACGCCGTAGGAGTACTCGTTCCACGGGGCGGTCTCGTGCAGGCCGGTCAGGCGGTCGTCGATGCCGGCGCCGTAGTTCTTGACGTGGTCCATCGGCTTGGAGCCCTCACCGAGCGACTCGCAGGCGGTGATGATCGCGTCGTAACCCTCGCGCATCGCCTTGGTGGAGAAGTTGGTGTGCGCGCCCGCGCCGTTCCAGTCGCCCTTGACCGGCTTGGGGTCCAGGGTGGCGGAGACGCCGAAGTCCTCGGCGGTGCGGTAGAGCAGCCAGCGGGCCACCCACAGCTGGTCGGAGACCTCCAGCGGAGCCAGCGGGCCGACCTGGAACTCCCACTGGCCGGGCATGACCTCGGCGTTGATGCCGGAGATGCCGAGGCCGGCCTTCAGGCAGTTGTCCAGGTGGGCCTCGACGACATCGCGGCCGAAGATCTCGTCCGAGCCGACACCGCAGTAGTAGCCGCCCTGCGCGGCCGGGAAGCCGCCCTCGGGGAAGCCGAGCGGGCGGGCGCCCTTGAAGAAGGTGTACTCCTGCTCGATGCCGAAGATCGGCTCCTGCGCGGCGAAGCGCTCGGAGAGCTCGGCCAGCGCGGCGCGGGTGTTGGACGGGTGCGGGGTCATGTCCGTGTCCAGGACCTCGCACAGCACCAGGATGTCGTCACCGCCGCGGATCGGGTCGGGGCAGGAGAAGACCGGCTTGAGCACGCAGTCCGAGGAGCTGCCCTCGGCCTGGTTGGTGGAGGATCCGTCGAAGCCCCAGACCGGCAGGGCGTCCAGGCCGGCGGGAGCGTCCGTGATGATCTTCGTCTTGGAACGGAGCTTGGCCGTCGGCTCGGTGCCGTCGATCCAGATGTACTCGGCCTTGAAGGTCACGGGGACACATCCTTCGGGGTGGGTCTGGGCGCACTTGCGGGTGCTGCGGCGCCGGGGCGGAACCGGGGCGTCGCGTCTACTGTCCCGCAGCGTGCCAACAGGCGATTTCCCGTCCGTTGCCCGTATGTGAACCCCGTGTTACCTGGCGTCGGTGTGGCGCGTCTCTCACGGCTCCCGCCCGTCCCCGGCCGCCCCCTCCCGCACGCCGGCCGGGAGCGAGCCGATTGCCTGCAACTCCCGCTCGTCGTCCCCCCCCTCGCAACGGCTCCACCGCCTGCCCGGTTCGCGCCCGCCGCCGCCCGCGACCGCCCGGTGCGGGACCTGCCGGGGGCGGCCGTCCCGCGCTCTCACGGTGGCTCTGCGCTGATCCCGCTCGTCCGCCTCCGTGGTGGCTCTGCGCCGGTCCCGCTCGTCCGCCTCCGCGGTGGCTCTGCGCCGGTCCCGCTCGTCGCGCGCCCGCCCCCGCACGTGGCCCGCGTGTTCCGGCGGCCGGTCGGCCAGGGGCGTCGCCCCCGCCGAGTCCGGCCCGGGGGCGGCGTCCGGCCGCCCGGCGGTCGTGTCGTCCCCTCGCCCGCCCGGCGGTCGTCCCCTCACCCGCCCGCGACGCGTCCACGAGCGCGGTCGGCGCGCGGACGTCGGCGGGACACACCGGACGGACGACCCGTACGGTCATCAGCCGCCGGACGTCACTCCTGACGGGACAGGGCGTCCCGGACCGCCTCGTCGGTGCGGCCCACGACGGCCGTTCCGTCGTCCGCCGTGATGATGGGGCGCTGGATGAGTTCCGGGTGCTCGGCGAGCGCCGTGACCCAGCGGCCCCGTGTCGCCTCGTCACGGGGCCAGTCCTTCAGACCCAGCTCCTCGGCGGCGGCCTCCTGGGTGCGGGTGATGTCCCACGGTTCGAGGCCGAGGCGGGTGAGCACCTCGCGGATCTCGTCCTCGCCCGGTACGTCCTCCAGGTAGCGGCGGACCGTGTAGTCGGCGCCCTCGGCGTCGAGCAGACTGACCGCGCTGCGGCACTTCGAACAGGCCGGGTTGATCCAGATCTCCATGCCGCACACGGTAGCCCGAGGGGCGCGGAAACCCGTTCGCCCCGCACGTCACGGGCGCCCCGAAACCCCTTGTGGCCAGGGCCTTTTGTCAGTGGTGGGCGGTAAAATGGAAGCAGTGTTCGAGGGTGTCGCCGGGGAGTCCGGACGGCGCCCTGACCGCGACAGGAGGATGCCCGTGCCCGCTGCCGCACTGAAGCAGAAGCCGTTGCCCACCCAGTCCACCGCCAAGCGGCCCGTCCTGCTCGACCTGCCGTACGAACCGGTGGTGAAGCGTCCGCTGCCGGCGGGCCGCCCCCGCGAGTGGTACGTCACGCACAACCGCCGGCTCAAGGCGATGCGGCTCGCCATCGCCCTGCTCGACTCCGGCGTCTACCTGCCCGGCCAGGCCCGCAACGAGAAGATCCGCGCCACGGCGGAACTGATCGGCGTCCACCCGCCGTCGGACACCACGTGCCACATGGTGCGCGCGTTCTTGCGCTACAACCGCTGAGTCCACCACCGGTGCCGGGCGGCCTCCGTGCGTGAGGCGCCCGGCACCGCTGTGCCGCGCGCTGAGGCAGTATGGGCGGGTGAGGGCACCGTCCTCGACGCGAAGTCCCGGCGTCCCGGCGGCACTTGTGCCGACGTCGCGCGGTCGCGCCCCTGCCGGAGGAGAAAGGTACGACGGTTGACTGAGGAGAGGACGGTCCCGGTCCCGTCGTCGTGGATGACGCTGTCCGGCCGGTACGGCCGCGCCGTCGCCCGGGCCGGCGACATCGCCATGGCGCTGGGGGTCTGGGTGGCGGCGAGCCAGTACGGCGAGGAGTACGACCTGGTCCTGGGCTCGCTGATGGGACTGTGCCTGCTGGCCCGCAGACGGTTCCCCGGCACGGTGATGGTGGCCGTCCTGTCGCTGACCGTCGTCCAGTTCGCCCTGGACGACGCGCCCGACATCCCGCTGGCGTCGTCGCCCGCCGCGTACAACGTGGCCGTGCTGTTCGCCATGATGTCGGTCGTCCACCATTCCCGGACCACCTGGATGCCGTATCTCGCGGGCGCCGCGGTGCTGCTGGGCCCGCTGGCCGGAACGGTGGGCATGCCGCCCCTGGGGATCGAGCCGTTCGCCGATCTCGGGACGCTGCTGACCTTCTGGGGACTGACGCTGACGGTCTGGCTGACGGCCTTCTCCCTGCACACGCGGCGGCTCTACGCCGAGAGCCAGGCGGACCGCGCCCTGCACGTCCAGCGGGAACAGGAGCAGCGCGTCCGGCTGGCCGCGGCCCGGGAGCGGGCCGACATCGCCCGGGAACTGCACGACGTGGTGGCGCACAGCCTGGCCGTGATGATCCTCCAGGCCGACGGCGCCGAGTCCGTGCTGCGGAAGTCGCCGGACACGGCCCAGTCCGCGCTCAGGACGATCGCCGCCACGGGCCGGGACGCGATCGACGACATGCACCGCATCGTCCGGGTGCTGCGCGAGGGAAACCAGGACTCCGCCGACAGCGGCCCCCCACGGCGTCTGATCACCCTCGACGAGATCAAGGTCGTCGCCGAACGCGCACAGGCCGCCGGGCTGACCGTGGACGTGTCGATCGAGGTCGGTGAGGGACGGCTGGCGCCGGCGGAGGAGATGACGGCCTTCCGCATCGTCCAGGAGTGCCTCACGAACGTGCTCCGCCACGCCGGAGCCGGGGCCGGGGTCGACATCAGGCTCCATGAGGAGCAGGGCACCCTGCTGATCAGCGTGGTCGACGACGGAGGGGGCACCCTCGCCGGCCGCGGCGTCGGGGGCTCCGGAGGGAACGGACTGGTGGGTATGCGGGAGCGGGTGGAACTCGCCGGGGGCAGCTTCGAGGCCGGCCCCCGGCTCGGCAGCGGATGGCACGTACGTGCCTCGATTCCGACAAGGACGAAGTGATGACACAGGCAGACAGGCCGATCCGGGTGGCCGTGGTGGACGACCAGCCGCTGATCCGGGCCGGGTTCGCCATGGTGCTGGCCGGCCAGGACGACATCGAGGTCGTCGGTGAGGCGGAGAACGGCGCGGACGCCCTCGACCTGCTGCGGAAGGTCGAGGCGGACGTCGTCATCATGGACATCCGCATGCCCGTCATGGACGGCATCCAGGCCACGGAGCAGCTGATGCTGCGGGACGATCCGCCCGGGGTGCTGGTGCTGACCACCTTCGACAACGACGAGGACGCGTTCGCGGCGCTGCGCGCCGGAGCCGGCGGATTCCTGCTGAAGAACGCCCCCGCCACGGAGGTCGTGAACGCCATCCGGGTCCTGGCCGCGGGGGAGTCGGTGGTGGCGCCGCGCATCACCCGGCTGCTCCTCGACCGGGTCTCGGACCGGCTGGCACCGGCGAACGGACAGGCCGAACGGCTGGACGTCCTCACCGCGCGCGAGCGGGACGTGCTCACCCTGGTCGCCGGGGGACTGTCCAACGCCGAGATCGCGGCGGACCTGTACGTCGCGGAGGCCACGGTGAAGACGCACCTGGGCAACCTCATGGCGAAACTGCACCTGCGGGACCGCGCCCAGGCCGTCGTGTTCGCCTATCAGTCCGGGCTGGTCCGTCCCTCCCCCTGAGGGTGCGGAAGCGCCCCCGGGTTCTGCCCCCGGGGGTGCAGGAAGCACCCCGTCCGGCGTGTCAGATCCGCCGCCCGGGATCTCGGGTCCGTGGCCGATGTCCGGCGGGCCGCCGAACTCCAGACTTCTCACTGTCGCCGAACGCGGCCGAGAAGACACCGGAGGACCCGATGAACACCACCCCCAGCACCCCCGCCACCCCCACCGCGCCCGCCCAGCAGAACCGCAGGCGGAACCGCCTCGTCATCGGCGCGGCCACGGCCGTGATCGTCGCGGGCCTGGCCGCCGGGGCGGGCTACTGGTGGCAGGACCGCGACGAGCTCAGCCAGGCCTCCGCCGAGGACTGCCGGCTGGCGCAGCGCATCATCACCGAGGCCGAGAAGATCTCCACCGGCCCCGTGCCGGAGGCGGAGAAGTGGTGGCAGGAGACCGGCGACGAGCGCCGCGCGCAGATGAAGGACGGCTACCTCGGAGCCAAGATCTCCCGGTACGAGGGATGGGCGGTCGAGACCGCCAAGAAGTCCCCCGAAGCGCCGTCCGCGAAGGACGTGAAGAACCTCCAGGAGGAGGCGCAGGGACACTGCTCGGACTCCGGCGTCACCCTGTCCATGCCGCCGCTCGGCTCCTGACCCGGATTCGCGAGAACCGTCCCCATGGCTGTCCACACCGCCGCCCGCGGCCACGCACCGGACGACGTCATCACCGCCACCGCCCTGGTGAAGACCTACCGTCAGGGCACCACCGAGGTGCGGGCCCTCGACGAGGTGTCCGTCGGTATCCGGCGCGCCCGCTTCACCGCCGTCGTCGGCCCCTCCGGGTCGGGCAAGTCGACCCTGATGCACTGCGTCGCCGGACTCGACACCGCCACCTCCGGCAGCATCGTCCTGGACGGAACGGAGATCACCGGACTGTCCGACCGGCAGCTGACCCGGGTACGCCGGGAGCGGATCGGGTTCATCTTCCAGTCGTTCAACCTGCTGCCCCAGCTGACGGCCTACGAGAACATCGTGCTGCCCCTCACCATGTCCGGCGGGCGCCCGGACCGCGCCCTGGTGGACCACCTCTGCGACGTCCTCGGCATCGCCCACCGGGTGTCCCACCGCCCGTCCGAACTGTCCGGGGGCCAGCAGCAACGCGTCGCCGTGGCCCGGGCGCTGGTGGCCCGGCCGGCCGTGGTCTTCGCCGACGAACCCACCGGCAACCTCGACTCCAGGGCCGGCGCCGAGGTCCTCACCATGCTGCGCCGGTCCGTCGACGACCTCGGCCAGACGGTCGTGATGGTCACCCACGACCCCGCCGCCGCGCGGTACGCGGACCGGGTGCTGACCCTCGCGGACGGGCGCGTCGTGCAGGACGAGCACACCACCCCCTCCGGGCGGGCCGGCGCACTCGCCACCGACGTCATGAGGAGCCGGCGATGAGGACACCGTGGCGCGCGACCGTCCTGGGCTCCCAGGTCGCGGAACTCCTGAGACGGCCCGGACGGTTCGCGGCGACCGGACTGTCGCTGCTGATCGCGGCGTTCGTCGTCTTCGGGACCGTCATGACCCAGCAGATCCTCACCGCGACCGCCGTCGAGAGGTTCCGCGGCACACCCGAAGCGGTGTCGATCGTGGTCACGCCCGGCGACGAAGGGGTGGAGATCGGCGAGTCCCGCCTCCGCGAGATCCGCGAGACGCCCGGAGTCGTCGAGGCCGTCGGCCGGATCGAGGACGGCACCGCGCTGGACGGCAGCGCCGTCGAACGCTACCTCGGTCTGTCCGCGGACCCGGGCTCCGGCGCCCTGGCGGAAGTCCGGCTGCTCGAAGGCACGTACCCGTCCGGCCCGGGCAGGCTCGCCGTCAACACGCAGGCCGCGGAGGAATACGATCTCGCCCCGGGAGCGCCGCTCACCCTGCTGCAGCCCGACGGCGAAGCCACCCGACGGGTGACGGTCGAGGTCAGCGGCATCGTCCGCAGCACCGCCACGGACGGTGCGGAGCCCACCGGGTACGCTCCCGGCCCCCAGCTCCGGAAGATCCTCGGCGCGTCGGGCTACTCCCGCATCGACATCCGCACCGACACCGCGCCCTCCGCGTCCTCCGCGTCCTCCGCGTCCGTTTCCGCGGAGCTGACCGAGCGGATCCGGCAGGCGGTGCCCGGAGCGGAGGTGCGGCCGGGGGACGAGGTGCGGGACGAGGAGGCCCGTGCGGCGGTGGCGGCGGCGAAGGACAACCTGGACCTGGTCACCGTCTTCCTCGCGGTCGCCGTCGGCGCGGCGGTCCTCGTCGCGACCTCCACCTTCCGCATCGTCTTCACACGACGCGTACGCCAGCTGGCGCTGCTGCGCGCCATCGGGGCGACCCCGCGCCGGCTCGCCGCCGCGCTCGTAGTCGAGGGGGCGGTGGTCGGCCTGCTGGCCGGCGCGACCGGTGTGGTGGCGGCCTGGGGCTGCGGGCAGCTCGTCCCTCCGGTCGCCGGGCGGTTCGGGCACGACCTGTCCGCCGCCTCCCAGGTTCCGCTGACGGAGGCCGCTCTCACCGTGCTCGGCACCGGTCTCCTGGCGGTCCTGTCGGTCCTGGCCCCGTCCCTGAGCGCCTCACGGGTCTCCCCGCTGCAAGCCCTGCGCACCGCGGCGTCCGAGGAGAGCACGGTGAGCGGCACCGGCCGGACCCTGCTGGGCCTGCTGTGCGCGGCGGGCGCCGCGTTCCTCGCCTGGCAGCAGTACGACGGGCTGCCGCAGCCGGGCGACACGGAGTACGACCGGTTCGCGGCGCTGACCGTCGTGGTGCTCTCGGGCGGGCTGGCCTTCCTGGCCCTGGTCGCCCTCGGCCCCCATGCGGTCCGGCCGGTGCTGTCGGCCGTCGCCGTGCCCCTGCGCCGCACCGGTGCGGCCGGCCGCCTCGCGGTGGCGGGCGTCGGAGGTGCGCCGCGCCGCGCGGCCTCGGTCTCGGTCGTCGTGGCCCTCGGCGCCTGCCTGGTCGGCTCGACCCTGACCTGCCTCGCCTCCCTGGACGCCTACGAACGGAACCGGCAGGCGGTGGCGGCACCCGCCGACTTCCGCCTGTACCCGGGAGACGGCGAGACGCTGGACCGGTCGCTCGCCGCCGATCTGGCCTCCCGCCCCGGACTGGCCGACGTGACCGCCTTCCGCACCGCGGAGGTCGACGACGGCGAGCACAGCGCGACCGTCTCCGACCTCGACCTCGGCACCGTCCGCTCCGGCGTGCGCCTGACCACCCGGACCGGCTCCCTCGACGACCTCGGCCCCGCCCACGTCGTCGTGGACGCCGACCGCGCCCATCGGCTCGGTGTCCGGGCCGGCGACCGCGTGACGCTGACGTTCGAGGGCCGCCCCGTCGAACTCACCGTGGCGGCGACGCTGACCGGAGCCGGCCCCTGGGGAGGTCAGTTCTTCGTCCGCGCGGCCGATCTCACCCGGATGGGAGCGGACGCCGCGCCCACCGCGGTCACCGCCAACGCCGCGGAAGACGGCGCACAGGGGCGGACGAGCGCACAGCGGGCCATCACCGGCACCTTGACCGGCCCGGAGCGCGGCGACGGCCGAGTCCTCGCCGAGGACTCGGCCGGACAGGCCGGCGAGTCGGAGGACCTGCGGACGACGGCCACGACGGTGATCATGCTTCTGGGGCTGACCGTCCTGGTGGCGGTCGCCGGAGTCGCGACCACGGCGAGTTGCACCGTCGTCGAGCGGGGGCGCGAGTTCGGGCTGCTGCGGGCCCTGGGCCTCGGCGGACGGGCCGTGCACCGCATGGTCACGGTGGAATGCGCGCTCTACGGCGTACTGGGCGGGATCCTCGGTCTGGCCCTCGGCCTGCCGTACTCCTGGCTGGTGGTCCGTGTCACCCAGGCGAACGCCCCGTTCAGCGTGCCGGCCGGGGAACTCGCCACGGTCTTCACCGCCCTCGTCCTGGTGACCGCGGCCGCGGGCATGGTGCCCGCCCTCCGCGCCTCCCGGACCTCACCGACGGTCGCCGTCGCCCAGACCGACTAGCCGGACAGCGCACCGGGGCAGGGACGGGCGGGTACGCGCACCGGGGGCCCGGTGGGCACACCGCGTCGCCGGGGTCAGTACGGGATCAGCACGGGGTCAGTACGGCCGGAAGTTGATGTAGCCGAGGAGGACGATCACCGCGGCCACGCAGCCCAGCACCACGGCGGTCGACACCCAGGACGACCGGCCTCCGGACCCCACGTGCTCGGGATCGGCGCGGAAGGGCACCGGTCCGGGCGGGTTCTCCTTCCAGCGCGCGGCGAGCATCCGGGCGCGCGCGGAGGGTTCCTTGTGCTCGGCCCCGTCCGCCCACTTGATGTCGAACTCGCGTTCCTCGTCGTCCCGTTCGGACATGTCCGGTCCTTCTCCCCGTCCCCTGACTCGAACAACCGTGTTAGTGAACATGATCCTGGGCCGGGTTCCCCGTGTGAAGCTTTTCGGCCAACGAGCCAACGAGCCAACGAGCCACATGACGGCGCCCCCGCTCCCTGACGAGCGGGAGGCGGGGGCGCCGGACGGCCCGGGACGACCCGGGCGTCGGTCACACGTCGAAGTACATCTCGAACTCGTGCGGGTGCGGACGCAGCTGCAGCGGCGCGATCTCGTTGGCACGCTTGAAGTCGATCCACGTCTCGATCAGGTCCGGCGTGAAGACGTCGCCCTGGAGGAGGAACTCGTGGTCGGCCTCGAGGCGGTCGAGGACCGCGCCGAGGGAGGTCGGGACCTGCGCCACGTTCGCGTGCTCCTCGGGAGCCAGCTCGTAGAGGTCCTTGTCGATCGGCTCGGCCGGCTCGATCTTGTTCTTGATGCCGTCCAGACCCGCGAGGAGCAGGGCAGAGAAGGCCAGGTAGGGGTTGCCGGAGGCGTCCGGCGCGCGGAACTCGACGCGCTTGGCCTTCGGGTTCGAGCCCGTGATCGGGATGCGCATCGCGGCCGAGCGGTTGCGCTGCGAGTACACCAGGTTCACCGGCGCCTCGAAGCCCGGCACCAGGCGGTGGTAGGAGTTCACCGTCGGGTTGGTGAAGGCCAGCAGCGACGGGGCGTGCTTGAGGATGCCGCCGATGTAGTAGCGGGCCATGTCCGACAGGCCGGCGTAGCCCTGCTCGTCGTAGAAGAGCGGGTCGCCGCCCGACCACAGCGACTGGTGGACGTGCATGCCCGAGCCGTTGTCACCGAAGATCGGCTTCGGCATGAAGGTCGCCGTCTTGCCGTTCTTCCAGGCCACGTTCTTCACGATGTACTTGAAGAGCTGGAGGTCGTCGGCGGCGGCGAGCAGCGTGTTGAACTTGTAGTTGATCTCCGCCTGGCCGGCGGTGCCCACCTCGTGATGCTGGCGCTCGACCTGGAGGCCGGACCGCTCCAGCTCCAGGGAGATCTCGGCACGCAGGTCGGCGAAGTGGTCGACCGGCGGGACCGGGAAGTAGCCGCCCTTGTAGCGGACCTTGTAACCGCGGTTGTCCTCCACCGCGCCGGTGTTCCAGGCGCCGGCCTCGGAGTCGATGTGGTAGAAGGACTCGTTCGCGCTGGTGGCGAAGCGGACGGAGTCGAAGACGTAGAACTCCGCCTCCGGACCGAAGAACGCCGTGTCGGCGATGCCGGTGGAGGCCAGGTAGGCCTCGGCCTTCTTCGCCACGTTCCGCGGGTCGCGGGAGTACTGCTCGCCCGTGATCGGGTCGTGGATGAAGAAGTTGATGTTGAGGGTCTTGTCCCGGCGGAACGGGTCGATGCGCGCGGTCGACAGGTCGGGGCGCAGGGACATGTCCGACTCGTGGATGGCCTGGAAGCCGCGGATCGAGGACCCGTCGAAGGCCTGCTCGTCGTCGGGGTCGAACGCCGCGGCGGGCAACGTGAAGTGCTGCATGACGCCCGGCAGGTCGCAGAACCGGACGTCGACGAACTTGACGTCCTCGTCCGCGATGTACTTCTTGGCGTCGTCGGCGTTCTGGAACATCCAGCTCCTCCTACTCCCGACCGTCCCGCCGGGGTGGTAGATCGTTCGTGCTGCCAGTGCGGGTGGCACACGCTTCGTCGACCCTAGGGACGGGTGATTTCCCGGGCGTGACCCATTTGTTTCGCAGAAGTTAACCGGCTCCGTTCCAGCGTAGGCCTCTTCCGGACCCGACACACCCCCGTCGTCCGCCGACCCGCGACCCCTGGGTCCGGCCGTTCCGCCCCCGCGTCCACCCCTCCGTCCACCGGTCATATACGGGCGCAGTACCGTGGACGGGTGGACAACAGGCAAGCAATCGGATCGTGGCTTTCCGGGCCGCGCGCGGCCATCGAAGGGGCCGGCGCCGATCTCGGATACCGGGGTGAGCAGCTCGGGCTGCCCGAGGAGGGACCGGGCTCGATCGCCCGTCCGGGCAGGCGGATCGGCGCCCTGGCCGTCGACTGGGCCCTGTGCCTGTTGATCGCATACGGCCTGATCACGGACGGCTACGGCCAGTCGACCAGCAACTGGGCCCTGCTGATCTTCTTCGTGCTGAGCGTGCTGACCGTCGGCACGGTCGGCTTCACCCCGGGCAAGCGCCTCTTCGGCCTGCGGGTGGTGGAGCTGGGCACGGGACGGCCCAGCCCCCTGCGCGCCCTGCTGCGCTCGGTCCTGCTGTGCCTCGCCCTCCCGGCGCTGATCTGGGACCGCGACGGCCGCGGTCTGCACGACCGGCTGGCGCGCACCGTGGAAGTACGGATCTGACGGCGGCGAGCTTCGCGACGGGACGGCGGCGAGCTTCGCGACGGGACGACGGTGAGCTCCACGACGGGACGACGGCGAGCCCTACGACGATGGGGGCGCCCGGAGTGATCCGGGCGCCCCCATCGCCGTACCGGCGTGTCGGAGTCCTGCGCGGTCAGCGCTGCCTGGGGTTGCCGCCCTTGGGCATGCGCATGCCCTTGGGCATCGGGCCCTTGGGCAGCGGCATGTTGCTCATCAGGTCGCCCAGGGCACGCAGCCGGTCGTTGGTCACGGTGACCTGCGGGCCGCTCAGGACGCGGGGGAGCTTGAGCATGGTCGTGCGGAGCTTCTTCAGCTCGACCTGGCCCTCGCCGGTGCCCACGACCAGATCGTGCACGGGAACGTCCGCGACGATGCGGTTCATCTTCTTCTTCTCGGCCGCGAGCAGGGACTTCACCCGGTTCGGGTTGCCCTCCGCGACCAGCACGATGCCGGCCTTGCCGACCGCGCGGTGCACCACGTCCTGGTTGCGGTTCATCGCCACCGCGGGTGTCGTCGTCCACCCCCGGCCGATGTTGTCCAGCACGGCCGCGGCCGCGCCCGGCTGGCCCTCCATCTGGCCGAAGGCCGCCCGCTCGGCCCGGCGACCGAAGACGATCGCCGTCGCGAGGAAGGCGAGCAGCACGCCCAGGATGCCGAGATAGATGGGGTGACCGATCAGGAAACCGATCGCGAGGAAGACACCGAAGACGACGATGCCGACACCCGCGAGTACAAGACCGATCTTCTTGTCGGCCTTGCGGGTCATCTTGTAGGTCAGAGCGATCTGCTTCAGTCGCCCGGGATTCGCAGCGTCCGCTGCAGGTTCCTTCCTCGCCATGGCACGAAGTCTACGTGCCCCCGAAAGCGCCGACGACGGCAGTGCCCGGCGCGGGGGGAGGGGAGGGGGAGGGGAGGGGGAGGGGGGTGGGGTCAGGGGCGTCCGGCGACGGACTGCCCGAGGACGCGCTCCGTCTCGATCCGGTCCTTGGCGCGGCGGCGGTCCTCCAGCACCGAGGTCCAGGCGTTGCGCCGGGCGGTGCGCTGGCCGCCGCTCATCAGCAGCGACTCGACGGCCCGCAGGGCGGTGGTGAACGACGGGATGGCGGTGGCGCGGACTGCGGTGGCGCGAACGGGCGCGGCCTGCATCGTGGAGGTCCCCCCTCGGTACGGCTCCGGGTCCGGAGACGGGCGTACGTGGTGTGATTTCAGGGTCACTGATTGGTGTTACCAGGGCGTGACCCGCCGGTCAAACGGACATGAAGCCGCGATGCCGGAGGCCGGAACGGCGTCGCGGCCCCGACCGGTGCCCTCATCTGCGAGGACGGTCGGGACCGCGGCGTATCGGCCATTACTGGCGAGTAGTGACTTGTGCGTGAATTCACACAGTGGTGGACCGGCGCTGCTCCATGGCCATTCCGTAGAGCCGGCCGGCGCGGTAGGAGGACCGCACCAGCGGACCCGACATCACACCGGAGAAGCCGATCTGCTCGGCCTCCTCCTTGAGCTCCACGAACTCCTGCGGCTTGACCCAGCGCTCCACCGGATGGTGGCGCACCGACGGGCGTAGGTACTGCGTGATGGTGATCAGCTCGCAGCCGGCCTCGTGCAGCTGCCGCAGCGCCTCGCTGATCTCCTCGCGGGTCTCACCCATGCCGAGGATCAGGTTGGACTTCGTGACCAGACCGTAGTCGCGGGCCTCGGTGATGACCTTCAGCGAGCGCTCGTAGCGGAAGCCCGGGCGGATGCGCTTGAAGATGCGGGGGACCGTCTCGACGTTGTGCGCGAAGACCTCGGGGCGGGAGGCGAAGACCTCCTGGAGGAGCTCCGGCACCGCGTTGAAGTCGGGGGCCAGTAGCTCGACCTTGGTGCGGCCGGCCTCGCGCCCCGCCGTCTGCTGGTGGATCTGGCGCACCGTCTCGGCGTACAGCCAGGCACCGCCGTCCGGCAGGTCGTCACGGGCGACACCGGTGATGGTCGCGTAGTTCAGGTCCATGGTGACCACGGACTCGCCGACCCGGCGCGGCTCGTCGCGGTCGAGCGCCTCGGGCTTGCCGGTGTCGATCTGGCAGAAGTCGCAGCGCCGGGTGCACTGGTCGCCGCCGATGAGGAAGGTCGCCTCGCGGTCCTCCCAGCACTCGTAGATGTTGGGGCAGCCGGCTTCCTGGCAGACGGTGTGCAGGCCCTCGCTCTTCACGAGGTTCTGCATCTTGGTGTATTCGGGGCCCATTTTCGCCCGGGTCTTGATCCACTCGGGCTTGCGCTCGATGGGGGTCTGGCTGTTGCGGACCTCCAGGCGCAGCATCTTGCGTCCGTCGGGTGCGACTGCGGACACGACCGGCTCCCTAGCGTTTGATTCTTCGGCGTGCCCCAGGGTACGCCCGTTGATTTGTTGGTCGGCGTTGGTGCTGGCCCTGCCGGGGGCTGCCGCCCCCAGGCCCCCGCTTCGGCCCTGACGGGCCTCGTCCTGCAACGCCGGACGGGCTGGAAATATGCCCTCCGCCGCGACGGACCGGACGGACCGGACGGGCCGTCTCTATGCCGCCGGTGTCTTCTCGATCACCCGCGGCTTCAGTTCCGCGTTCTCCAGGACGTCGCGGAGGTGGCGTTCGGCCACCGGCAGTACCTCCTCGATGGTGATGTCCCGGCCCAGCTCGTTCGCGAGGGAGGCGACGCCCGCGTCGCGGATGCCGCAGGGGATGATCCGGTCGAACCACTTGTTGTCGGGGTTCACGTTCAGGGCGAAGCCGTGCATGGTCACGCCCTTCGCCACCCGGATGCCGATCGCCGCGATCTTGCGGTCCTCGCGGCGCTGGCCGGCGTTGGACGGCGCGTAGTCGGGGCCGTTCAGCCGGGGGTCGAACTCCTCGTCCGTCAGGCGCGGGTCGAAGTCCAGGGAGAGGCCCGCCCGTCGCCCGCCACCACCCTCGGCCGAAGCGCCGCGCGCTGCCCCTCCATATGGCGCGGGGCGCTGGTCGACGGGGTCGCCGAGGACCCACACGCCGCTGCGGCCCTCGACCCGGGTGGTCTCGAGCCCGAACTCCGCGCAGGTGCGGATGAGTGCCTCCTCCAGCCGGCGGACGTGCGCCACCACGTCCACCGGGCGCGGGAGCTTCTGGATCGGGTAGCCCACCAGCTGGCCCGGCCCGTGCCAGGTGATCTTGCCGCCGCGGTCCACGTCGACGACCGGCGTGCCGTCCAGCGGGCGCTCGCTGTCCTCGGTGCGCCGGCCGGCGGTGTAGACCGGCGGGTGTTCGAGGAGCAGCACCGTGTCCGGGACCTCGTCGGCGAACCGCGCGGCGTGCACCCGGCGCTGCTCGTCCCACGCCTCCTGGTACTCGACGCGTTCGGCACCGAACCCCATTCGGACGAACCGCAGCTCACTCACGGCAAGTGCCTCCCTGGAAGGTCGTAAGGCACGAACCGTGCCCACGCCACTGTACGACCGTCCGCGCGCCGTCAGCCGGGCGGGCAATCCTCACACGATCGGATGAATGCCTGGCGAAGTGTGCGATCGGGTGCTCACTCTCCGCTACATTCGCGCCGTTCACGAGGCCATAAGGGCTGCTCACAGGCGCTCCGGGCACATCGAACGGCCCGGAAGGCAGGAGACCGCACCGCACCATGACGGAACGACCCGCGCAGCGCACCCCCAACCGCCAGCTCGCCGCGCTCATCGCCGAAGCGGGGTTCTCCAACGCGGGTCTCGCACGTCGCGTCGACCAGCTCGGACTCGAACACGGCCTGGACCTGAGATACGACAAGACGTCCGTCACCCGGTGGCTGCGCGGCCAGCAGCCACGCGGCACCACCCCGGCCCTGATCGCCGAGGTCTTCACCCGGCGCCTGGGCCGCCGCCTCACCGCCCAGGACCTCGGCCTGGACGCCTGCGCGCCCGTCTACGCGGGACTGGAGTTCGCCGCGAGCCCGGAGGAGGCCGTCGACATCGTCGGCGGCCTGTGGCGCAAGGACTCCGGCAGCCACGCCGAACTCCGCAAGATCGCCTTCACCCCGGCGGGCCTCGTCGTGCCCAGCCGGGACTGGCTCATCGGCCGCGCCGACGAGAAGGTGGCCCGCTCCGAGGTGCCCGTCCGCATCCCCGCACAGGGCCGCCCGGCCACCCCCAGGATCCCCGTCCCGCCCGCCCCGTCCCGCCGCCGGGCCCCGGCCGAGCGGGGCCCCGGCCAGAAGGTCACCGGCGGCGACCTCGCCGCCCTGCGCTCGGTCGGCGAGCTCTTCCGCAGCCTCGACGACCGGTACGGCGGCGGACACGCCCGCCAGGCCCTGGTGCGCTACCTGGAGCACGAGCTGGAGCCGATGCTGCGCGGTACCTACGGCGAGCAGACCGGCCGCCGGCTGTTCGGCGCCGCCGCCGACCTCACCCGGCTCGCGGGCTGGACGTCGTACGACATCGCCGCGCACGGCCTCGCCCAGCGCTACTTCGTCCAGGCGCTGCGGCTGTCGCAGGCGGCGGGGGACCGGGCGTACGGCTCGTACGTGCTGGCCACCATGAGCCGGCAGGCCGTCTACCTGGGGCACGGGCGGGAGGCCGTGCAGCTCGCGCGGGTGGCGCAGCAGGGTGTGGGGACCTCCGCGCCGCCGGTCGTGCAGACCCTGCTGCACGCCGCCGAGGCGCGTGCGCACGGCCTGCTCGGCGAGGTGCGGGCCTGCACCGCCTCGCTGGTCCGCGCCGAGCGCGCCCTGGAGACGGCCCGGCCCGGCGACGAGGTGCCGCACTGGGCGCGCTTCTTCGACGAGGCTCAGCTCGCCGACGAGTTCGGGCACTGCCACCGCGATCTGCAGCAGTTCCGCGCCGCCGCCCAGCACGCGGAGCGCTCACTGCAGCTGCGCGCCCCCGCCTACGCCCGCAGCCGGCTGTTCTGCCGGATCGTCCTGGCCACCGCCCGCCTCGGCCTCGGCGAACTCGACCAGGCCTGCCAGCTGGCCGCGGAGGCGGCCGGACAGGCGGCCGAGATGCGGTCGGTGCGGGCGGCGGAGTACGTCCGCGACTTCGAACGGCGGCTGGAGCCGTACAAGGACGCGGCGCCCGTACGGGGGTACCGGGACAAGGTGGCGGCGCTGGGATAGGCGCGACGGGCCGCGGACGGCCGCGGGCCCCGCCACCCCTCGGCGAGGTGGCGGGGCCCGCGGACCGGACGGTGGAGCGACCTGGTGCGAGTGATCAGGCGGGGGTGCTGTAGCGCTCGATCACGTGGATGCGGTCGAAGGACCAGCCGTCGGCGGCCTCCCAGCTGTGCAGCGGGGAGTTGAGGGTGCCGTCGGCCTTGGCGGTCCAGGTGATGGCCTTGACGCGGCCGTCCGAGTAGCCGTACAGAGTGGCGAGGTCGTCGCGGCCGTCGCCGTTGTAGTCACCGGTGACGATCTTCATGTTGCCGCGCGCGTAGTTTCCCGCCGGAGTGCTCCAGAGGTCGGTGCGGTTGCCGAACGCGCCGTCGGCGTCGGCGGTGAAGCCGATCACGGCGTCGTGGCCGTCGCCGTAGTCGTACCAGGCGGCGAGGTCGTCGCGGCCGTCGCCGTCGAAGTCACCGGAGTGGACGCTGGCGGCGTCGAAGTTCCAGCCGGTGCTGCTCCAGCCGTGGACGGCAGTCTGGTCGAAGCCGCCGTCGGGCGTGGTGGGGAAGGTGATGAACTTGACCTCACCGGTGGAGTAGCCGTAGAGGGCGGCGAGGTCGTCGCGGCCGTCGCCGTCGTAGTCGCCGGTGGCGAACTTCATGTTCCGGGCGCTCCAGCCCTCGGTGCGGCTGAAGGAGGAGAAGGGGCTGTTGAAGCCGCCGTCGGCCTTGGCGAGGAAGGTGTGGAGCTTGTCGCTGCCGTCGCTGTAGTCGTACCAGACGGAGACGTCGTCGCGGCCGTCGCCGTCGAAGTCACCGGAGTTGACGGTCATGCGGGAGAAGGTCCATCCCTCGGTGGCCCTCCAGGAGTGCAGCGGGCCGTCGAAGTGGCCGTTGCCCTGACCGAGCCAGGTGATCAGCCTGACCTCGCCGCTGGAGTAGCCGTAGAAGGCGGCCACGTCACCGATGCCGTCGCCGTTGAAGTCGCCGGTGAAGCGCTTCATGTTCTCGGCCCAGTAGCTGCCGGCCGGGACCTCCCAGCCGTGCACGGGGCTGCCGAAGCCGCCGTCGGCCCGGGCGGGGAAGGCGTGGATCTCGTCGTGGCCGTCGCCGTAGTCGTACCAGGCGCCGAGGTCGCTGCGGCCGTCTCCGTCGTGGTCGTGGCGGACGACGGTACCGGCGGCCCACTGGGACGCGCCCTGGGCGTCGTGGATGACGAAGTTGCCGCGGTCCTGGAGGACGGCCTTGCCGCCGGGTGCGGTGGTCTTCGACTCCCACAGGACGGTGGCGCCGTCGGCGTCGAGGACGGTGAGGTTGCCGCTGTCGGTGAAGCGGGTGGTGGCGCCGGGGTGGCCCGCGGTGCCGGCGGACCACAGGGTCCTGCCCGCGGCCGAGACGACGACGAGGTTGCCGTCGGCCTGCTGGGTGAGGCGGGCGGCGTTGGCGGTGAGGCTGTCACCGGTCCGCAGGACGGTGCCGGGGGTGAGGGTGCTGCCGCCGGTGACGTTGTCGAGGCGGGAGGCGACGGCGTCGTTGCGGGTCTCGGCCGGGTCGGTGCCCCAGCAGCCGCCCTGCCAGGACCGGCTGGCGAGCGCGACCAGCTCGAACGAGCCGTTCTTCTTCCGCACCAGCGGGCCGCCGGCGTCTCCGGCGCAGATCGCGTCGTCGTCGCTCTTGCCGTCGAGGGCGATCGTGGTGCCGGACACGGACCGGACCGTGAAGGTGGCCGTGTGCCGCGAGACCGCCGCCCACTCGTCCTTGGTCCGGCCGAACCCGGCGACGGTCAGTTCCTCGCCCACGGCGGGCGCGGTGGTGGCGAACGGGACAGGAGTGCCGGCGACGGGGGTGGCGAGGCGGGCCAGGACCATGTCGCGGTCGGTGCGGGGCACGAGCTCGACGACGTCGACGGGCCGGTTGGTGCCGGGAGCCGGGCCCAGGACGGCCCGCGTCTTCCACTTCGGCTTGCCGGCGGCGACCTGGCCGCCGGCGGCGTCGTCGGCGAAGCAGGCGGCGGCGGTGGCCAGCCACTGGGAGGCGATCAGCACCGCGGAGCAGGCCCGCTGGTTGTCACCTATCTGCAGGCGGGCGGTGAAGGCGTAGGTGCCGTCGGTGACGGCGGGGCCGGTGGCGGCCTGGGCGGTGCCCGTGGTGAGGCAGCCGGCGGCCACCGCGGTGGCCACCGCGCCCGCGGTGACCGCGGCGCGTGAACGGAGTCTTGACACGGAGTGGAACACGTTCCTTTCGCTGGGCAGCATGCGCAATGTGTGCGGCGTGTGCGGTGCGGGCGGGTCAGCCGGTGACGCGGAGTTCCAGCAGGACGGTGGCGGCGCCGCCGACGCCTTCGCCGACGCCCTGGAAGTCGTTCTTGTCCAGGTCGATCTCCTGGGACTTGCCCGCCGCGCTCAACTCGGCGTGCACGGCCGTCTCCCCGGTCTGCAGGGCGTAGACCTCGGGCACCTCGACGCTGAGGAAGCCCGAGGTGGAGGTGGTCTGGAAGCAGTACATGCCCTCGGTGCTCTTACGCGTCCAGACCTGTATCTGCTCCGGCGAACCGTCGCACTCCGCGAAGAAGACGTGCCCGTCCCCCCGGTGGACGGTGATGCCCTTCTCCTGGAGGATGCGGTCGGCACCGGGATGCTGGAAGTCCTCGACCGCGTACGGCATCGCGTCCGCCACCGCCGCGGTCCCGGCCGACGAGCCGTCGGACCCCGTGACGGCATAAGCGATCGACGACGCGCCCGCGACGGTGCAGACGGCGAGCAGCCCGGCAACAAGCGGCTTACGAAGGCGGGTTTTCATCAGAGTTCCCTTCCGAGGCGATGCGTACCGGGACCGGTACGCATGACGCGCCAGGGCAGTGGCATCGACTGGTGGTGATGCGGTCCGACTGGTGCCGCCGGCATGTCCACAGCGGCACAGACCCCTCACGTCGCCCTTTCCCGGCGCGCCGGATGCGCAAAGTATCACGTGGTCACAAGTCGTCCACAGGGCAGCCACATTGGAGACACGGGCGGTTCGGCCGTACGTAACTTCGGTCCGTCGGCGGGACAGTTGCCGACGCGTGCGGCCGGACTCCGGCACACCTCACATGAATTGGAAGTACCGGTCCCACCAGGCCAGAGGCGGGGCTTCTTCTTCTTCTTCCTCCTCCTCGTCGTCGTCGCCGAACTCCGCCGCCCATGCCGCCAGCACTTCTTCGGGGATCTCCTCGTCCTCCAGGGAACTCGGTCCGTCGTACGGCTCCAGCAGCAGTTCGACGGGCACATAGACGCAGCCGAGTTCCGTGCACAGCTCGTCGAGCCAGGTCACGAACGCCTCACCCAGGCCCTCCTCGCAACCAGGTACGCCCCAGCCCCTCCCCGTGCCCGTGGTGACGAAGGGGCCGAAGTTGCTCATCAGCACCCACAGGGGCCGGTCGGTCTCCGTGGCCGGGGCGGGGACCGAGACGTATCCGAAGAAGCTGGCGTCCTGGGCTCCGCCCACCGTCACGGAGGGCCCGAAGCGTCGCTCCAGGGCTTCGGCGAGCCGCGCGAAGCGCTGACGGGCGGCCGGGATGTCGTAGTGCTCGGGGAGTTCCAGGTGTGCGGGGTCGTCCAACTGGCGCAGGAGTGAACGGACGCGGTCGGGGGGGAGCATGGGCGTGGGTGTCCTTGTCGCGGGTAGGGGTGGGGCCGGCACGCCGGAGTCCCGGTGTGCCGGCCCCGAGAGCCGTGCCTGTCAGGCCGCGCTGTCAGGCGAGAGCACGGATATCACGTCCTCGGACAGGTCCCCGATGCCGAGGGGTATGCGGTGATGACCCGGTACAGCTTGCTCTTGTACCGGGTGACGATGCACAGGAACCTCTCACCGCCCTCACCGATGGGCTCGTCGTACTCGACGGGGAAGACCTTGCTGTTGCCGCTGAGGAGCGGCTTGCTCGGGCGCCTGCTCCAAGCGTCGTCGATCAGTGCCAGGACCTCGCTCTGGTCCTTCTTGATGAAGACACCGTGCAAGGGCTTGTCCGGGTTGGGCCGCGTGTGGTCCATCACGTGATCGATGCGGTGTCTCGTGGCGTTCTCCGCTCCGTAGACCAGGCCGCCCGGCGACCTGAACATGTCGTGGCCCATGGTCTGGAAGCCCACAGGGCAGCTGAACTCGCCCGACGCCTGGGCGAGGGCCATGGAGCGTGCCATCGACCGCCTGCCGCACAGGGCGAAGGCCGGGTTGCTGCCGAACAGCTTGCGGAAGAAGTCGTCCGCCTTGGTGCCCCACTTGCCGAACTTGACGCCCGCGGCGCCCCATCCGGCGAACGGCACGGCGCCGGCGCACGACAGGCCCGCGTCGATCTTCTTGCCCTCGCCGAAGTACCAGGCGCAGTTGACGCCGTCGGCGGCTTCGCCGAAGCCCGGGATCAGGCCCAGGACGTCGAGGCTGAAGTGGCCGCCCTCGGAGAGCACCTGCCCCCAGTCGATCTCGTTGAGCTCCTCGATGTACTTGGCGAACTCCTCGTCCTCCGCCCTCAGCTGGCGTTCCTCCAGCTCGGCCGCGATGTCCGCGAAGTGCTGCCGGATCTCCTCCTGGAGCTTGCGGAAGGCCACCTCGCCGGCGGCGGTCGACGCCTTGCTCGCCGCGTCGGCGTCCTTGCCCGCGGCGATCGACGAGGCGTACGCGGCGTCGGCCGCGGCCCAGGCGTCACTCGCGGAGGCCTGCGCGGCGGCGGCGGACGACTGGGCCTGGGCGGCCGACACGTCGGCGTCGCGGGCGGCGTTGTGCGCGTCGGCTTCGGCGGCACGGGCCGTCCGGGCCGACGCGGCGGCCTCGGCCGCGGACTTCTCGGCGGCGTCCGCGTGCGCGTCCGCGTCCTTGGCGTACTCGTCGGCCTGGGCCGCCGAGTCCTTGGCCTGCTGGGCGTACTTGGCGGCCTCCTCCGCGGCCTTGACGGCGTCGGCCGCCACCTTGGCGGCGAGCGCGGCGTCCTTGTGCGCCGTGGCGGCGACACGGGCCGCCCCGGAGATCAGTCCCTGCATCCGGGACACGTGCGTCGCGGTGAGCTTGTCCTGCCGCGCCGCGCGGTACTGCTCGACCTGGATGAACCTGTGCAGCACCTCCGGCGGCCCGGCCAGGGCGACGTCGGCCGCCGCCTTGAGTTCGGGCCCGCCGACGCTGCGCAGCTGAACCGCGCGGACGCGCTCGTCGGTGGTACGGGCCGTGTAGTACCCGGTCTGGGTGAACTCCCGCAACGCGTCGGTGGTGCCGGACTCCAGCGCCGCCTGGCCCGCTTCCATCACCGAGCGCCCGGCGTTGTTCATCAGCTGGGTGACCCGGATGCGGTAGTCATGAGCGGCCGCCTGGTGCTGACCGGTCTCGATGAACGTGCCGACCTGCGCGGTGTCGCCCTTGAGCGCCTCCTTCGCGGCGGTACGGACCGCTTCGTACTCCGAGTCCCACGCCAGGTTGACCGTGCGGGCGTACTCGTCGCGCTGGACGGCCTGGGTCAGGCCGGTCCTGATGTACTCGATGACCTGCGCGTCCGAACCCGCCAGGGCGGCCTCGGCCGTGGTGACGCTCCACGGGCCGCGGGTCTTGGCGACGTGCAGCGCGACCTTGCGGGCCTTGTCGGCGACTTCGCCGAGATCCGCGCCGGGAGCGGTCACCTCGGCCGTCAGGCGCTGTGCCTCCTCGTCCGCCGCCTTGGCCTCCGCGGCTTCCTGCTGTTCACGTGCCTTGCGCTCGCTGTCCGCCGCTTTCAGCGCCTTGGCCTTCTCGACCTCCGTGTAACGGCGGTCGGCCAGCTCCGCGGCCTCGACCTCGCGCGCCACGGTGTAGGTGGTCCTCGCCTGCGCCACGGCCGTGGTGGCGGCGTCGGCGGCCTTCTTGGCCTCGGCCGCGTGCTTGGCGGACTCGGTGGCGGCCTGGGCGGCGTCACCGGCGTGGTCGGCCGCCTCCTCGGCGGCCTTGCCCGCGTTCCGGGCGTGGACGGCCGCGGAGTTGGCGGAATCCCGTGCCTCACGAGCGGCCTTGGCCGCCTTGGCCGCCAGGGCGACGGCCCGGTTCGCGGCGCGGGTGGCCTCGGCCGCCTGTCGCCGTGCGTCGGCGGCCGCGTCCCGGGCCCGCTGGGCCTGGGCGCTGGAGACGTTGGCGTGGCCGCTGGCCGCCTGCGCGGCGGCTGCGGCGGCGTCGGCGTTGGCGCCCGCGCCGGCGGCGGCCTTGGCCGCGTTGCCGGCCTCGTCGGCCGCGGTCGCCGCGTGGTCGGCGGCCTTGGCCGCGGTCTCGGCGCCCTTGGCCGCGGCGTAGGCGCCCTCGGCGGCCTTGCGGGCGGCGCTCGCCTTGGTCGCGTCCGTGGCGGCGTCGGCGGCGGCGCCGCGGGCCCGGGAGGCGGCCTGGGCCGCGGAGGCGGCCGCCGCGGCGGCCTGTGCGGCGGCGTTGGCGGCGATGCGTGCCGACGTGTTGGCGGCGCGGGCCGAGGAGATCGCCTCCTGGGCGGCCTTGGCGGCCCCGCGGGCCGCGTCGGCGGCCCGGCCGGCGGCGTTGGACGCCTTGGTGGCGTCCTCCTTGGCCGCGGCGGTCTCCGCGGCGGCCTTCTGCGCGGCCTCCTTGGCCAGCTTGGTCGCCGCGATGGCCCGCGCGGAGGCCTCCTTGGCGGCGTCGGTCTCCACCCGGGCCTGCCGGCCGGCCTCCTCGGCCTGGGCGACCAGGTCCTCGATGGTGGCCTGCTCCTGGTCGCGGGCCCGCGCCACGTACTGGCCCACCTCCAGGAACGCGGTCACGTCCTCCGGAGCGCCGTCCAGCGCTGCCCGAGCGGCCTCCTGGGTGGCCGGACCGCCGGTGGAAAGGATCTGGACCACCAGCACACGCTCGTCGCTGCGCTCGGCGTCGTACTGCCCCTCGACGATGAAGCGCTGCACGTCCTCGGCGGTGCCGTTCATGGCGGCCTGGCCGACCGCCTTCACCTGCGGCCCGCCGGCGCTGATGATCTGGGTGGCACGGACCCGCTGGTCCTCCGCCAGCGGAGCCTGCCAGCCCGACTTCAGGAAGGTGTCCAGGTCCGCCGGCGTCCCGGCCAGAGCCGTCTCGGCGGCCTCCCGTACGGCCCGGCCGCCGACCGAGAAGATCTGCACGGTGGCGACCCGGTCGTCCGCCAGCTCCGCGACGGCCAGCTCACTGTCGAGGAACGTGCGCACCTGCTCGTCCGAGCCCAGCAGCGCCGCTTCCGCGGCCGCCTTCACACCGGGCCCGCCCGCCTTCCAGGCGCGCAGGACCTCTCCCCGGTCGGTGGCGGGAATGTGGTCCGTACTCGCCGCTTCGTCGGAGGCGGGAACCTCGGCCACCGGTGCCGCGACGGCCGGGGCTCCGAGGAGTCCCACGACGAGTGAGAGGAGAAGGGCCAGGCAGAGCGCCCGCGCGGACTGTCGCGTGGCGCTTGCCCGGCGGTCGGTTCCCAGGAGCCGGAACAGTCCGGCCCTGGTTCTGTATCTCTGTATCAACGTAGGTCAGCCATTTCTTGTCAGCCCACCATGGTGGATGCGAACGGGAGTTCGGCCACGGAAGGATACGCGGCGCGACGCCGCGTCAGCTGATGAATGATCAGACCGCTGAGGCGCGCGTGCGTGGCCGGAGGCGGAGCCCGACCGCTCGTACAGCCGCGCGCGGCCGGGCTCCGGGGCGCCGCGTGCCCCGTCGGGGAAGGCGGCCGACCGCGCCGTGACACCGGCGGCCCGCGGGCACCGGTGAACCGCGGGCGCCGGCGGCACGCTGGGTCACGGCTGCGGGTGCTCCGCGGGCGAGGGGGGTCTGTGGGCGCGGGTGGTCCGCGGGCGGGGGTGGCCCGGCGGCCCACCGGCGCGGGCGGCCTGCCGGCTCACCCGTGCGGGTGGTCCGGTGGCCGACCCCGCACCGGCGGGCCGTCGGTGATCGGCGGCCACGCCGCGCAGGGGCGTGCCGGGCGCCCGTGTCCGCGGCGTGAACCGTCGGGCCGGCCTCAGGCCGCCTGTGCCGAGGCCACCGTTTCCGCCGCGTGCATCGGCCGTCCCGAGCCCAGGTCCGTCAGGATCGCCGCCGAGGCCCGGTGGCCGGAGTGCAGCGCGCCGTGGACGGTGCTGGTGTCGCGGTGGTCGCCGCACACGTACAGGCCGGCCAGCAGCCGAACCGGCCTGCGCAGGTCGTGCGGTGGGCGCATCGTGGGCACCGCCTCGGGCGTGTGGTGCACGGCGAGGGTCTCCCAGCGGGTGGTCGGGGTGCCGTAGAGGCGGGAGAGGTGGATGCGTACGGCGGTGTCGACGTCGGGCGGGGGAGGGCCGAGGACCGTCGACGAGACGAGGGTGCGACCGGCCGGCGCACGGGACGGGTCCACCTGGCTGACCACCGCCGTGTGGGCGACCGGGCCCCCTCGGTCCGCGTCCAGCAGCAGGGCGGCACCGGTCGTCGGGAGCTCGTCCGTCGTGTGGTGCACCACCGTCACCGGGTGGAAGTCCGGCACCCTGAGGCCCGGCAGCAGCTCGGCCGCGGCGCGGGCGTCGGTCGCCACCAGGACGGCCCGGCAGCGGATGACGCCGTGCTCCGCCGTGGTCACGGCGTTGGTGGCGACCGAGGTGACCCGGACACCCGTGTGCACGGTGCCCGGCGGCAGCGTCCGCGCCAGCAGCTCCGGCAGCGCCTCGGCGCCGCCCTCGGGCAGTCCGAGCCGTCCGCCGGCGAACGCGCGCAGCGCGAGGTCGGCGCACCGGCTGGAGGTCGTGAGGTCCGGGTCGCACAGCAGGGCGGCGAGCAGCGGTCGCAGGAAGCCGTCGATCGTGCGGGCCGGCAGCCCGCGGACCGCCAGTGCCTGGGCGGCGGGCAGCTCCGGGCGGGCCAGCAGCCGCTCGACCGGGGTGTTCGCGAGCCGGGTCAGCGCGGCGCCGAGCCGGGCCTGGTCGACCGCGGTGCCGAGCGGGGCGCCGACGCGCGTACGGGGCGCGGGCGCGGGCCTGCCGGACGCGTGGGGGATGTGAACAGCGCGCCGGGGCGCGGGCGCCGACCGGGGGGCGCTCGCGAGGGCGCGTACTGCATGGAGTGCGCCCCTTGCGCTCCTTGCGCCCCGGGTACCCGCCGGGGCGCCCGCGAGGTGGTGACGGCCCTCGCTGTGCAGCAGGACGCCGGGGGCGAAGGGCAGCAGTGCGGGGCCGGCCGGCCCGGGGGCGCGGTGCGGTTCGGGAAGTGCCGTGGGCAGCAGCTGTCCGATCCTGTCGAGCCGGAAGCCGTCGATCTTCTCGGTCGCCATCCGGCCGCCCACCGTATGGGCCACCTCCAGGACCGTGGTCGTCACTCCTGCGCTGGTCAGCCGATGCGCCGCGGAGAGTCCGGCGATCCCGGCCCCCACGACGACGACGTCCGCCTGGTACGCGGGCTCAAGCACGTGCCCCTCCTCGAGGTTGCGCGGCCGCTGGAGACGTCATGCCCCCAACTGCCTTGAGGAATACCCGAGTTCGAGTCGAGGTTAGGTCTGGAAAAGGTCAAGGGGAGTCGCATGGAGGCAGGGCACGGTCGCACGACGGTCGCATACGGGTGTCATACGGGTGCCATATGGCCGTCATTCGGTCGGGAACTGGCCGAAGGCGACGAGGAACGGGCGGGCGCGGCCAGGGTGGCAGCGGGTGAGGCCGGGGCGGACGAGGGCGGGGCGGACGAGGGTGGGGCGGACGAGGGCGGAGCGACGAGGCCGGGCCGGGGCCGGCCCCGGGTCCTCCGGCACGGCCGCCCCGTTCCCCCACCTCACAGCGCCGCCCGGATCGCCCCGTCGATCTCCGGGAACGCGAAGCGGAAGCCCGAGTCCAGCAGGCGCGCCGGGAGGACCCGGGCGCTGCCCAGGACGTCGCCGGCCAGCTCGCCGAGCGCGGCGCGCAGGACCGGGGCGGGCACCGCGAACGGCGTCGGGCGGTGCAGCACGCGCCCCATGGCCGCGGTGACCTCACGGTTCGTCACCGGATGCGGGGCGGTCAGATTGAACGGGCCGGACAGGTCCCCGCGGTCCAGCAGGTGCCGGATCGCCGCCACCTCGTCGTGCAGCGCCACGAAGGACCAGTACTGGGACCCGTCGCCCAGCCGTCCGCCGAGTCCCGCCCGGAAGAGCGGGAAGAGCCGGCCCCAGGCCCCGCCCCGGCGGGAGACGACCAGCCCGGTGCGCACGAACACCGTCCGCACGCCCGCCTCGCGGGCGGGGGCCGCGGCGGCCTCCCACTCCAGGCACAGGGACGGCAGGAAGCCCTCTCCCGCGGGCGCGCTCTCGTCGACGGTCCGGTCGCCGGTCTGCCCGTAGAAGCCGATCGCGCTGCCGTTCACGAAGACCCGCGGAGGCGTCTCCAGTGAGGCGACGGCCTCCGCGAGCGCCGTCGTGCCGTGTACCCGGCTGCTGCGGACGCGCGTCTTGTACGCCTCGGTCCAGCGGCGGTCGCCGATCCCGGCCCCGGCCAGGTTGACCACGGCGTCGCACCCGGCGAGCCCGGCCGCGTCCACGCGTCCGCACTCCGGGTCCCACCGGACCTCGTCCGCACCGCGCGGCGCGTGGCGTACCAGGCGCACCACCTCGTGCCCGTCGGCGGTCAGGGACCGCACCAGTGCGCTGCCGATGACACCGGAGGCGCCGGCCACCGCGACGCGGGATCGATCCCTGTCCTTGGGCCGGTCGCCCGTGGGCCCGTCGTCCGTGGGCCGGTCGCCCTTGCGCTCGCCACTCGTGCGCCCGCGCCGCCCCCCGCCCCCGCGTCCGTCGTTCCCAGGCCCGTCATCCATGCGCCCGTCATCCATGCGCCCGTCGTCCATGCGCCCATCCTGCCGGGTGGCCCCGGAAAAACCCCGGACCGGTGCCCGGACCCGCGTCGTACAGTGACCGTCATGCCAGTTCCGCACATACGCCAGGCCAGGTCCGACGACGAGCAGCCGCTGCGCCGGATCGACCACGAGACCTGGTCCTACCTGCACGCCGTCTCGCCCCGACCGGAGCCGGACGACCCCTTCTTCCGCGAGACGTGCGGCCCCGCCGACCACCTGGTCGCCGAACTCGACGGCGCCGTCGTCGGCTACGTCCGCCTCGGCTTCCCCACGCCCCTGGCCTCCAACACCCACGTACGCCAGATCCGCGGCCTCGCCGTCTCCGACGCGGCCCGCGGCAACGGCGTCGGCCGCGCCCTCGTCCGGGCCGCCGTGGACGACGCCCGCCACAAGGGCTTCCGCCGCATCACCCTGCGCGTCCTCGGTCACAACACCGCGGCCCGGGGGCTCTACGAGTCCGAGGGCTTCGTCGTCGAGGGCCTGCAGCCGGAGGAGTTCCACCTCGACGGCGACTACGTCGACGACGTGCTCATGGGCCGGTCGCTGACCGGCCCCTGACGCTCACGACGCGACCGGCTCGCCCGTGTCCACCGCCCGGGTCGCGTCGGCCGCGCGCCGCGCGTCGGCGGCCACCTCGTCCGCCGTCAGCACGTAACCGGTCCCGGCGTCGGAGGTGGAGCGGGCGAAGACCACGCCGTACACCCGGCCGTCGGTGGTCAGCAGCGGTCCGCCCGAGTTGCCGGGGCGGACCGTGGAGCGTATCGAGTAGATCTCCCGGGTGACGTTCGCGTCGCTGTAGATGTTCTGGCCGGTCGCCCGGACCCGGTTCGCCACGGTCGCCGCCCGCAGGTCCAGGTCGCCGTCCTGCGGGTAGCCCGCGACCACCGCGGGATCACCGCGCTCCGCGTCGTCGTCGAACCGCAGGACGGGCGCGGTCAGGTCCGGGACGTACAGCACGGCCACGTCCTTGCGCGGGTCGAACAGCACCACCCGCGCCTCGTACGACGGCCCCACCCCGCCGACCCGCACGGTCGGGTCGTCGATGCCGGCCACCACGTGGGCGTTGGTCATCACGCGCTCCGGCGCGTACACGAAGCCGCTGCCCTCCCGGCCCTGGGAGCCGGCGACGCCCTCGACCTTCACCGTGCTGAGCTTCGCCGCCTCGGTGGCCGCCGCCGTGACACTGTCCCCGGAGGGCTCGGCGACCTTCGCGGTCGACTCGTTCTCGAACGGGTTGAAGACCTGCGGGAACCCCGCCTCGGCCAGCGCGGACGTCGCCCCGGAGAACCACGCAGGAGTGGTGTCCGGCATCGCCCGCTGCACCGCGCCCAGCAGCGTCGAGTCCCGGATCGCCGAGGTGAGCAGCGAGGAGGAGGACGCCGCCAGTACGCTCGCCGCCACCCACGCCACGATCAGCGCCGCCGCCGCGTTGGCCGCCGCCCCGCCGATCCCGTCGGCCGCCCTGAGCGGCCCGGCGTCCAGCTCCCGGCGCAGCCGCAGCGCAGGCCGCCCCGCCAGCTCGTGGCCCACCACCGCGGGCACCAGCACCGTGATCACGGCGGTCACCGTCGCCGCCGTCGAGCCCGGCGCCACCAGGTCCATCACCCACGGCAGGATCCACACGCCGATCACCGCGCCGCCCACGAAGCCGGCCAGCGAGACACAGCCGGCCACCAGACCGCGCCGGTAGCCGGAGGCCGCGTAGGCCAGCACCACCAGCACCAGCAGGATGTCGAGCACGTCCACGCGCACCGCCTTTCCACCGGGCCCCCTGCGGCCCCGGTCCCCCGAGTACGTGCCGGACGGGCCGGGTGATCGGCCTCGGGTCAACCGGAAAACGTCGTGGACCGGGACGATGGTTCCGCCAGGTGGCACGGCACACATCGCGGGCGGACCGGATCAGCCGGACAGTGGGCCCATGCGTGTCTTCCGAGGGCCGGGCGGGGACCGGGAGCGGCGTGTGGTCCCCGTACCGGGCGCCGCCGCCCGCACGCCGGGCGCGGTACGGGCGCTGCTCGGCTGTCTGCCCGGACTGGCCGCCGCCGCCGCGCTGGCGCTGTGCGCGAGCGGTGTGGAACGGGCGGCCACGACGCACGAGGGGCAGGTAGCCGCGGACCGGTACGCCGCGCCCCGGCCGCCCATCGTGCCCCGGTCGCGGTGGCTGGGCGACGCCGCCCGGACGCAGCCGCCCCCGCGCTACGACGACAAGGTCCTCGCCGTCTTCATCCATCACACGGACACGCCGAACGGCTACGACTGCGCCGACGTGCCGGCCATCCTCCGCGGCGTCTACACGGGGCAGACCGGCGCCCGGGACTGGGACGACATCGGCTACAACTTCGTCGTCGACCGCTGCGGCACCATCTACGAGGGCCGCGCCGGCGGCATCGACCGCCCCGTCACCGGCGCCCACACCCAGGGCTTCAACCACCGCACCACCGGGATCGCCGCCCTCGGCACCTTCACCGCCGGCGTGCCCGTGCCCGACGCGCTGACCGACGCGATCGCCGCGCTGGCCGCCTGGAAACTCGGCCGCGGCGACACCGACCCGCGCGGGAAGGCCAGCCTGGTCTCCAGCAACGGCCTCAGCCGGTACGCCGCCGGTTCCACCGCCACCCTGCCCGCCGTCGCGGGCCACGACGAGGGCTACCAGACCAGCTGCCCGGGCGCTGCCCTCACCGCCCGCCTCCCGCACATCAGGGACGTGGCGGCCCGGCTCCAGGGCCGGCCCGGCTGACCCGCGGGACGGGCACCGCGGTCGCGCGGGCCGCTGACACACCCCAGCCCCCTACGGCCGGCCGCACCGTCCGCCCGACGCCGGCCGCCGCCGTACGGCCCGAGGCCGGGACGGGCGGCGGGATCAGTCCCGCCCGAACCGCTCCCACAGGCGCGGGAAGCGGGCGGCGAGGGCCCGGTCGTCCTCCAGGTCGACCGGAGTGCCCAGCGGTTCCGCGGGCGCGGGCGCGATGCCCAGGTCGGGGGCGACGGTGCCGGTGAGCTGCTCGTAGGCCTCGTCGGCCGCGTAGCCCAGCTCCTCGCCGTCGCCGTCCAGCTCCTCGTCGAAGTCCTCCAGCAGCTCGGCGAGCGAGTCGGGATCGTGCACCCCGCCCTCGTACACCTCGCGGCCCTGGCCGATCAGCCAGCACCGGAAGTAGTCGAAGGCGTCGTCGCTCGCCCCGCCGAGCAGCACCCACGCGGCGCCCCACAGGTCCCACGTGCAGGCGCGGTTGTAACGTGCCTCGAAATGGCGGGCGAAGTCGAGCACCAGGTCCGGGTCCAGCCCGAGGAGCCGCTCCACGAGCAGTTCGGCCTGGTCCTCGGGATCGCCGTCGGCGCCCTGCCGGGTGGCGTCGATCAGCTCCCAGAACTCCGTCTCGTCCATCACGGGTCCAGCATCGGTCCTGGACGGGTGCGACGCACGCGGAGTGCGGCGGATCGTCATGTCCCGGCCGGGTCGGCGTCGCCGCGCACGCCTTCGCCGTTCACTCCGTCGCCGTACATTCCGGCCAGCCGCCGCGCCTCCCGCGCGAACCGCGCCCGCATCGCCTCGGGCGCCAGTACCTCCACCTCCGCCCCGAGCCCCCTCAACTGGGTGTGCGCGATCTCCTCCGACTCCACGGGCAGCGTCACCGTCACCCAGCCGTCCGCGTCCGGCGCCCCGGCGGCCCGCAGCGCTTCCCGGGCGGACAGCGCGTCGACGACGTGCGCCAGCCTGCGCGCACCCTCCGGCGACAGCCGCACCACGACCTCCACCCGCAGGATCGACCGCGCGAACTGCTCGGCCCGCTCCGTCCAGAACGCCGGCAGGTCGAAGTCGTCGTCCCGCTCGAAGCGCTCCTCGCCCGCCTCCACCGCCGCGAACCGGTCGATGCGGTACACGCGGAAGGGGCCCTCGTCCGCCGCCCGCGCGACCCTCGCGCACAGGTACCAGACCCCCGCCTTCAGCACGAGCCCGTACGGCTCCAGCTCCCGCACGACCTCGTCCTCGCCGCGGCGGTAGCGCGCGGTGACCCGCCGGTCGTCCCACACCGCGTCCGCCACCGCCGGCAGCAGCTCGGGCGTCCCGGGCTCCCGGAACCAGCTCGGCGCGTCCAGGTGGAACCGCTGTGCCGCCGTGCGGGAGGCGTCCCGCAGGGACGGCAGCAGGGCCGCCGACACCTTCAGGCGGGCCGCCGACGCCGCGTCCTCCAGGCCCATCTCGCGCAGCGCCCCCGGCACCCCGGACAGGAACAGCGCCTCGGCCTCGCCCCGTGCCAGTCCGGTCAGCCGGGTGCGGTAACCGCCGATCAGCCGGTAGCCGCCGGCCCGCCCCCGCTCCGCGTACACCGGTACGCCCGCCTCCGACAGCGCCTGCGCGTCCCGCGTCACGGTCCGCTCCGACACCTCCAGCTCCCGGGCCAGCTCGGCGGCGGTCATGGCCGGGCGGGACTGGAGGAGCAGCACCATCTTGATGAGGCGGGCAGCGCGCATGCCCCACATCATGCAGGAGGCCCCCGCCGCGGCGGGGGCCTCCTGTCAGACATGCCTGAGCCTTACAGGCCGTAGCGCTCGCGCGCCTCCTTCACGGACGTCGCCTTGACCTCGCCGCGCTTCGCGAGCTGGGCCAGGGCGGCGACGACGATGGACTCGGCGTCGACACCGAAGTGGCGGCGCGCGGCCTCACGGGTGTCCGACAGACCGAAGCCGTCGGCGCCCAGCGAGGACCAGTCCTGCTCGACCCACTGCGCGATCTGGTCCGGGACCTGGCGCATGTAGTCGGAGACCGCGAGCACCGGGCCCTCGGCGCCCTGGAGCGCCCGGCGGACGTACGGCGTCCGCTCCTCGCCGCGCAGCAGCGCGGCGTCGGCGTCCAGCGCGTCCCGGCGCAGCTCCGTCCAGGAGGTCGCGGACCACACGTCGGCGGACACGCCCCACTCCTCGGCGAGCAGCTTCTGCGCCTTGAGCGCCCAGTGGATCGCCGTGCCGGAGCCCAGCAGCTGGATGCGGGGGGCGTTCGCGGCCGGGGTGAGGCCCGCCGACTCCGCCGTGTTGAAGCGGTACAGGCCCTTGACGATGCCCTCGTCGACGCCGGGGACGGCCGGCTTGGCCGGCTGCGGCATCGGCTCGTTGTAGACCGTCAGGTAGTAGAAGACGTCCTGGTCCTCGCCCGGGGCGGCCTCGCCGTACATCCGGCGCAGACCCTCCTTGACGATCGCCGCGACCTCGTAGGCGAAGGCCGGGTCGTACGTCAGGGCCGCCGGGTTGGTCGCCGCGATGGCGGGGGAGTGGCCGTCCGCGTGCTGGAGGCCCTCACCGGTCAGCGTGGTGCGGCCCGCCGTGGCGCCGACCAGGAAGCCGCGGCCGAGCTGGTCGCCGAGCTGCCACATCTGGTCGGCCGTGCGCTGCCAGCCGAACATCGAGTAGAAGATGTAGAACGGGATCATCGCCTCGCCGTGCGTCGCGTACGACGTCGAAGCGGCGATGAAGTCGGCCATCGAACCGGCCTCGGTGATCCCCTCGTTGAGGATCTGGCCGTTGGTGGCCTCCTTGTAGTACATCAGCTGGTCGCGGTCGACCGGCTCGTACGTCTGGCCCTTGGGCGAGTAGATGCCCAGGGACGGGAAGAGGCTCTCCATGCCGAAGGTGCGCGCCTCGTCGGGGACGATCGGCACCCAGCGCTTGCCGGTCTCCTTGTCGCGCACCAGGTCCTTGACCAGGCGGACGAAGGCCATGGTGGTGGCCACGCTCTGCGAGCCGGAGCCCTTGTCGAAGGACGCGAACGCCTTCTCGGCGGGCGCGGGCAGCGGCGCGACCGGGTGCACGCGGCGGGCCGGGGCCGGACCGCCGAGGGCGGCGCGGCGCTCCTGGAGGTAGCGGACCTCGGGGGAGTCGGCGCCCGGGTGGCCGTAGGGGACCACGCCGTCGACGAAGGCGCTGTCCGCGATCGGCAGGCCGAGCAGGTCGCGCATGTCCTTGAACTCGTCCACCGAGAGCTTCTTCATCTGGTGGTTGGCGTTCTTGGACGCGAAGCCGCGGCCGAGGGTGTGGCCCTTGACCGTCTGCGCCAGGATCACGGTCGGCGCGCCCTTGTGGGCGAGCGCGGCCTTGTACGCGGCGTAGACCTTGCGGGACTCGTGGCCGCCGCGCGAGTAGTGGAAGCACTCGAGGATCTTGTCGTCGGACAGCAGCTTCGCCATCTCGGCGAGCTGCGGGTCCTTGCCGAAGAAGTCCTCGCGGATGTAGGCGGCGTCGCGCGTCTGGTACGTCTGCACCTGCGCGTCGGGTACCTCGCGCAGGCGGCGTACGAGCGCGCCCGTGGTGTCGAGCTGGAACAGCTCGTCCCAGGCCGTGCCCCACAGCGACTTGACCACGTTCCAGCCGGCGCCGCGGAACTGGGCCTCCAGCTCCTGCACGATCTTGAAGTTGGCGCGGACCGGACCGTCGAGGCGCTGCAGGTTGCAGTTGATGACGAAGGTCAGGTTGTCCAGGCCCTCGCGGGAGGCGAGGGTGAGCGCGGTGGTGGACTCCGGCTCGTCCATCTCGCCGTCGCCGAGGAACGCCCACACGTGGGAGTCGCTCAGGTCCTTGATGCCGCGGCTGGTCAGGTAGCGGTTGAACCGCGCCTGGTAGATCGCGGAGATCGGGCCGAGGCCCATGGAGACGGTCGGGAACTCCCACAGCCAGGGCAGGCGGCGCGGGTGCGGGTACGACGGCAGGCCGTTGCCGCCGGCCTCGCGGCGGAAGTTGTCGAGCTGCTCCTCGGTCAGGCGGCCGTCGAGGAAGGCGCGGGCGTAGATGCCGGGGGAGGCGTGGCCCTGGACGTAGAGCTGGTCGCCGGAGCCGTCACCCTCCTTGCCCTTGAAGAAGTGGTTGAAGCCGGTCTCGTACAGCCAGGCGGCGGAGGCGAAGGTGGCGATGTGGCCGCCGACGCCGTACTTGCTGCCGCGGGTGACCATCGCCGCCGCGTTCCAGCGGTTCCAGGCGGTGATCCGCTGCTCCATCGCCTCGTCGCCGTCCACGACGGGCTCGTCGGCGGTGGGGATGGAGTTGACGTAGTCCGTCTCGAGGAGCTTCGGCAGCGCGATGCCGGCGCCCTCGGCGCGCTCCAGGGTGCGGCGCATCAGGTACGCGGCACGGTGCGGCCCGGCCGCCTTGGTGACGGCGTCCAGGGAGGCCCGCCACTCGGCGGTCTCCTCGGGGTCGCGGTCCGGGAGCTGGTCGAGCTCGCTCGGCTGGATGGCTTTGGGGTCGGTCATGTCGCCGCCTTCCTCAGTCGAAGGGGGTTCCCTCATCGGCAAGGGTTCGGGGTGCCCTAGGTCTTTGGCAGGACAGGGCGGTGGGCTTCGGTGGAAGCCCGACGGTGACTGTAACTCCGTGATCGATGATCGATCAAAGGGTTGAGGGGCAAAACCTCTCGATACCGAGAAAGTCGGCACGGGGTGCCTCCGGCGGTGGCACGGGGTGACCTTGAAGATGATGGTTTGTGCAGGTGAGCGCGGTAGAGCTCGAGTGGTCCGGGAGTGTGGCGGGTGCGGGTCCGGGGTGGCTGGTCGCGCGGTTCCCCGCGCCCCCGAACGGCTGCGCCGTTCTCCGGGGGCGGGAACGTGACCGCAGGGGCGACGGACTACGCACGCGGCGCGCAGCCCAGGACGTGGGCCTTGACGATCTCCGGGATCCGCGGGTCCCGGCGGCGGAACGCCGCGACCAGCTCCTCGTGCTCCTCCGCGTACGACTGCTGCACCGTGCCCAGCCACCGTATCGACAGCGCCGTGAACACCTCGATGCCCAGGCCCTCCCACGTGTGCAGCAGCACCGAGTTGCCGGCCGCCCGCACCAGCTCCCGGTGGAAGCCCACCGTGTGCCGTACCTGGGCCGTCCCGTCGGACACCCGGTCGGCCTCGTACAGCGCGGCGACGTGCGGTTCGAGGGCCGAGCAGTCCTCCGCGAGGCGGTCCGCCGCCAGTTCCGCGGCGATCGCCTCCAGGCCGGCCCGGACCGGGTAGCTCTCCTCCAGGTCGGCGGCGGTCAGGTTCCGCACCCGTACGCCCTTGTTCGGGGCCGACTCGATCAGCCGCAGCGACTCCAGCTCACGCAGCGCCTCCCGCACCGGGGTCTGGCTGACCTCCAGCTCGGTGGCGATCCGCCGCTCCACGATCCGCTCGCCCGGCTGCCAGCGTCCGCTGATGATCCCTTCCAGGATGTGCTCGCGGATCTGTTCGCGCAGCGAGTGGACGACGGGCGCGGTCATGGGAGCTCCTTCGGGAGGGGCATGGATTTTATACAGCGGCCCGAACGGCCCTGGTCGAGGGGCGGTGGTCGGGCGGCGGGCGGGACCCCTGGGGCGTTCGACGTTGAGCAACAATACGGCCGTCGCGGCGGGCGGGTAGGGCGCACGGGGGCGCTTTTACGCAGGTGAGACGAGACTTACACGACCCATACCGGCCGGACACGACGGTGCCCCCGCCCGGAGAAGTCCGGGCGGGGGCACCGTACAGGCCCACTGGCAGGGGGATCAGAGGCCGAGCTCGACCTCGAACTCGCCCGCCTCCAGGATCGCCTTGACCGCCGTCAGGTAGCGGGCGGCGTCGGCGCCGTCCACCAGGCGGTGGTCGTAGGACAGGGTCAGGTACGTCATGTCGCGGACGCCGATGACCGTGCCCTCCTCCGTCTCGATGACGGCCGGACGCTTGACCGTGGCACCGATGCCGAGGATGGCGACCTGGCCCGGCGGCACGATGATCGTGTCGAACAGCGCGCCGCGCGAACCGGTGTTGCTGATGGTGAAGGTCGCGCCGGCCAGCTCGTCCGGGCTGATCTTGCTGGCCCGGACCTTGCCCGCCAGGTCGGCGGTCGCCTTGGCGATGCCGGCCAGGTTGAGGTCACCGGCGTTCTTGATGACCGGGGTCATCAAGCCCTTCTCGGAGTCCACCGCGATACCGATGTTCTCGGTGTCGAAGTAGGTGATGGTCCCCTCGGCCTCGTTGATCTTGGCGTTGATCGGCGCGTGCGCCTTCAGCGCCTGGGCCGCGGCCTTGACGAAGAACGGCATCGGCGAGAGCTTGACGCCCTCACGCGCCGCGAACGCGTCCTTGGCGCGGGCACGCAGCTTCATCAGACGCGTGACGTCGACCTCGACGACCGACGACAGCTGCGCCTGCTCGTGCAGCGCCTTGACCATGTTGTCGCCGATGACCTTGCGGATGCGCGGCATCTTGACGGTCTGGCCGCGCAGCGGGGAGGCCTCCAGGACGGGGGCCTTCTTCGCGGCGGTGGCAGGGCCTCCGGCAGCAGCGGCGGCCGGAGCCGGCGCGGCGGCCTTGGCGGCCTCGGCGGCGGCGGTGACGTCCTGCTTGCGGATACGGCCGCCGACGCCGGTGCCCTTGACGGTGGACAGGTCGACGCCGTTCTCGGCGGCGAGCTTGCGCACCAGCGGGGTGACGTAGGCGCCGTCGTCCACCGGCTGGGCGGCGGCCGGAGCGGCCGGAGCGGGCGCCGGGGCGGCCTGCTGCGGGGCCGGAGCGGCGGGGGCGGCCGGAGCGGCCGGAGCCGGAGCGGCGGGGGCGGCCGGGGCGGCCGGAGCCGGAGCGGCGGGGGCGGCCGGGGCGGCCGGGGCCGGAGCCGGAGCGGCCTGCGCCGGAGCCGGGGTGGGCTCGGGCTGCGCCGGAGCCGCGGGGGCGGCCGGAGCGGCGGCGGGCGCGGCACCGGCGGCACCGATGACAGCCAGCTTGGCGCCGACCTCCGCGGTCTCGTCCTCGCCGACCACGATCTCCAGCAGGGTGCCGGAGGCGGGGGCGGGGATCTCGGTGTCGACCTTGTCGGTGGACACCTCGAGCAGCGGCTCGTCGGCCTCGACGCTGTCACCGACCGACTTCAGCCAGCGGGTGACGGTGCCCTCGGTGACGGACTCGCCGAGCGCGGGCAGGACCACGTCCGTGCCCTCGGCGGAGCCGCCGGCAGCGGCCTCGGCGGTGGGAGCGGGCGCCGGGGCGGCCTGCTCGGTGGAGGGGGCGGCCGGCGCCGGCTCGGGGGCCGGCTCGGCGACCTGCTCGGCCTGCGGGGCCTGCTCGGCCGCCGGGGCGCCGGTGCCGTCGTCGATCAGCGCCAGCTCGGCGCCGACCTCGACGGTCTCGTCCTCGGCCACCTTGATGGAGGACAGCACGCCCGAGGCGGGGGCCGGGATCTCGGTGTCGACCTTGTCGGTCGAGACCTCGAGCAACGGCTCGTCGGCCTCGACGCGCTCACCCTCGGCCTTCAGCCAACGGGTGACGGTGCCCTCGGTGACGCTCTCGCCGAGCGCCGGAAGGGTTACGGAAACCGCCATGGTTTCGGTTGCTCCTTACGAAATTGCGGAAGTCTGTGTCGTCGCGCCCAGTGACCGAGGGAGGTCAGTCGTGGGAGTGCAGGGGCTTGCCGGCCAGCGCCAGGTGGGCCTCACCCATCGCCTCGTTCTGCGTCGGGTGGGCGTGGACGAGCTGGGCCACCTCGGCCGGCAGCGCCTCCCAGTTGTAGATCAGCTGGGCTTCGCCGACCTGCTCGCCCATGCGGTCGCCGACCATGTGGACGCCGACCACGGCACCGTCCTTGACCTGGACGAGCTTGATCTCGCCCGCGGTCTTCAGGATCTTGCTCTTGCCGTTGCCCGCCAGGTTGTACTTCAGGGCGACGACCTTGTCCGCACCGTAGATCTCCTTGGCCTTGGCCTCGGTGATACCGACGGAGGCGACCTCCGGGTGGCAGTACGTCACCCGCGGCACGCCGTCGTAGTCGACCGGGACGGTCTTCAGGCCGGCGAGCCGCTCCGCCACCAGCATGCCCTCGGCGAAGCCGACGTGCGCGAGCTGGAGGGTCGGGACGAGGTCACCGACGGCCGAGACGGTCGGGACGTTGGTCCGCATGTACTCGTCGACGAGGACGTAGCCGCGGTCCATGGCGACCCCGGCCTCCTCGTAGCCCAGGCCCTGGGAGACCGGGCCGCGGCCGATGGCGACGAGCAGGACCTCGGCCTCGAACTCCTTGCCGTCGGCGAGGGTGACCTTGACGCCGTCCTGGGTGTACTCGGCCTTCTCGAAGAAGGTGCCCAGGTTGAACTTGATGCCCCGCTTGCGGAAGGCGCGCTCCAGCAGCTTGGAGCTGTTCTCGTCCTCGACCGGCACGAGGTGCTTGAGGCCCTCGATGATCGTGACGTCGGTGCCGAAGGACTTCCACGCGGAGGCGAACTCGACGCCGATGACGCCGCCGCCCAGCACGATCGCGGACTTCGGCACGCGGTCGAGCTTGAGGGCGTGGTCGGAGGAGATGATCCGGTCGCCGTCGATCTCCAGGCCCGGCAGCGACTTCGGCACGGAGCCGGTCGCCAGCAGGACGTGGCGGCCCTGGACGCGCTGACCGTTCACATCCACGGAGGTCGGGGAGGACAGGCGGCCCTCACCCTCGATGTAGGTCACCTTGCGCGAGGCGATCAGACCCTGCAGGCCCTTGTACAGGCCCGCGATCACGTCGTCCTTGTACTTGTGGACGGCCGCCATGTCGATGCCCTCGAAGGTGGCCTTCACGCCGAACTGCTCGCTCTCGCGGGCCTGGTCGGCGATCTCGCCCGCGTGCAGCAGGGCCTTGGTGGGGATGCAGCCGTTGTGCAGGCAGGTACCGCCGACCTTGCCCTTCTCGATCAGGGCGACGTCCAGGCCCAGCTGAGCCCCGCGCAGCGCCGCGGCGTAACCACCGCTGCCACCGCCGAGGATCACTAGGTCGAAAACGGTGCTGGCGTCGTTCGCCACGTCACGTCCTCCATGCATGTGCGCCACGCCGGTCTCCAGTGACCGGTCGGCGGCTGGTGTCCGGCCGCTCATTGTTCTCGGCCCTTGGGTGGGCCCTGTCCTGCCGAGCCCCATCTTCGCACTTGTCGGGCCCGTACGAGACGCCGGGCCGGGGTGTGAGACACCCCACGTTCCCTGGCGAGGAAGGGAAGGATCATGCCGTAAGGGGCGCGGGCTGTATCTGATCTGCGGCTCCGCCGCGTGGACGCGACAAGCCACAACGGACCCGCAGACGCCGAATCACCCGCACCCCGACACATCGGGTGCCCCTAGCCCAGGTCACCCGCAGCCGTCAGCTCGGCGACCCGCACCAGCGTCCGCACAGCGGTCCCGGTGCCGCCCTTCGGCGTGTAACCGAACGGCCCGCCCTCGTTGAAGGCCGGGCCCGCGATGTCCAGGTGGGCCCAGGTGATGCCCTCACCGACGAACTCGCGCAGGAACAGGCCGGCCACCAGCCCGCCGCCCATCCGCTCACCCATGTTGGCGATGTCGGCGGTCGCCGAGTCCATCCCCTTGCGCAGGTGCTCCGGCAGCGGCATCGGCCACGCCGGCTCGCCGACCTCCTCCGCCGCCTCGTGCACCGCGGCACGGAACGCGTCGTCGTTCGCCATGACCCCGTACGTCCGGTTGCCCAGCGCCAGCATCATCGCGCCGGTCAGGGTCGCCACGTCGATGATCGCGTCCGGCTTCTCCTGCGAGGCCGCCCACAGCGCGTCGGCGAGCACGAGCCGGCCCTCGGCGTCGGTGTTGAGCACCTCCACCGTCTTGCCGCTGTACATGCGCAGCACGTCGCCCGGGCGGGTGGCGGAGCCCGACGGCATGTTCTCGGCCAGCGCCAGCCAGCCGGTCACGTTGACCTCCAGGCCGAGGCGCGCGGCGGCGACGACCGCGGCGAACACGGCGGCGGCACCGGCCATGTCGCACTTCATCGTCTCGTTGTGCCCGGCCGGCTTCAGCGAGATGCCGCCCGAGTCGTAGGTGATGCCCTTGCCGACGAAGGCGAGGGACTTCGTCGCCTTCGACGAGGTGTACGACAGCTTCACCAGGCGCGGGCCCGACGCCGACCCGGCGCCGACGCCGAGGATGCCGCCGTAGCCGCCCTTGGTGAGCGCCTTCTCGTCGAGCACCTGCACCTTGATGCCGTGCTCCTTGGCGGCGGCCTGCGCGACGGCCGCGAACGCCTCGGGGTCGAGGTCGTTCGGCGGGGTGTTGACCAGGTCGCGGGCGCGGTTCAGCTCCTCACAGACGGCCGCGGCACGCTCGAGCGCCGCCTTGTACGCCTTGTCGCGGGGCTTGCCGCCGAGCAGCGCGGCCTCGGCCAGCGGGGCCTTGCCGTTCTTCGCGTTGCCGTTCTTCGCCTTGGCGTCCTTGGCGTCCTTGGCGTTGTCCTTGTAGGCGTCGAAGGAGTACGCGCCCAGCAGCACGCCCTCACCGACGGCGCCGGCGTCGGCGGCCTCGGTGAGCGGGAGGGCGAAGGCGGCCTTCTTGACGCCGGCCAGGGCACGGGCGGCCACGCCGGCGGCCCTGCGCAGCGCCTCGGCGTCGAACCCGGCGTCCTTCTCGGGCTGGGAGCCGAGGCCCACCGCCACCACGAGGGGCGCCTTGAAGCCGGACGGCGCGGGCAGCTTCGTCACCTCGCCCTCGGCGCCGGTGGCACCGAGGGTCTCCAGGACGCCGGCGAGCCGGCCGTCGTACGCCTCGTCCACGGCCTCGGCACCCGGTGCGACGACCAGGCCCTGGGACTTGGCCGCCGCGGTCTTGGCGACACCGATCACGATCGCGTCGGCCCGCAGGCCGGGCGCCGCTGCGGTGGAGAGAGTGAGAGCAGTCACGGTGGTGAATTCTCGCTTCCGTATGAAGTCTTGGATGGCCGAATGCGGGTGGGTCGACCGGGCCCGACAACCGACCCTAGATCCCTCCTGCGATGCGGTCCTCGCCCGGGCGGGCGAACACCCGGCACGAGCCTACGCTCGCGCCCGCGTCCGCTCCCTCCCGCGGGGCCGCGGTTTCCCGCGCGGCACCCGCGATGGGAGATCATTCCTGGGGTATGCCACCGCGCCCCGCACACCCTGGAGCACGCCCCGTGAGACGCCCGGTCCTGTCGATATCCCTTCTCCTGCTGCTCACGGGCTGCACCTCGTCCCCCGGCGACAGTCCGCAAGCCGGCGGCCACTGGCAGCCCCGGCCCGGCACCGCCTGGCAGTGGCAGCTCAGCGGAAAGCTCGACACCTCCGTGGACGTGCCGGTCTACGACATCGACGGCTTCGACCACACCGCGTCCACGGTGGCCGCCCTGCACGACGACGGCCGCAAGGTCATCTGCTACCTGTCCACCGGAGCCTGGGAGGACTTCCGCCCCGACGCCGGGAAGTTCCCGAAGTCGGTGCTGGGCAAGGGCAACGGCTGGGAGGGCGAGCGCTGGCTGGACATCCGGGAGACGGACGTCCTGGAGCCGCTGATGGCCGAGCGCATCGACATGTGCCGCGAGAAGGGCTTCGACGCCGTCGAGCCGGACAACATGGACGGCTACAAGAACGAGACGGGCTTCCCGCTCACCGCCGACGACCAGCTCCGCTACAACCGGCTGATCGCGGACCTCGCCCACGACCGGGGCATGGCCGTCGGCCTGAAGAACGATCTGGACCAGATCCCCGAGCTGGTGGACGACTTCGACTTCGCGGTCAACGAGCAGTGCGCCCAGTACGGCGAGTGCGCCGACAACAAGCCGTTCATCGACGCGGACAAGGCGGTCTTCCACGTCGAGTACGAGCTGCCGACCGACCGTTTCTGCGCCGGTTCCCGTGAGCTGCGACTGAGTTCGATGCTGAAGAAGTACGAACTGGGAGCGTGGCGCGAGGCCTGCTGATCCCGGGAATCAGCCGAGCACCAGAACCACGAGGGCGGTGGTGGCCGCCGTCTCCGCGACCCCGCCGAAGACGTCACCGGTGACCCCGCCGAAGCGGCGGACGCAGTGCCGCAGCAGCAGTTCGGCGACGGCGACGGCGCACAGCACGGCGAGCGCCGCACGGACCGCGTCGTACGGCCCGGAGCCCGCCGCCGCTCCGGCCGCGGCGGCGGTGACGGCGGCGGTGACGGCCAGTGCGCCCCCCGCCGGCACCACCCCGGCGACCGCCGCGCCCAGTCCCTCCGGGCGGGCCGCGGGCACCCCGGCCCGGGCGGCGAGCGTGAGTGCCAGCCGGGCGGCGGTCGCCGAGACCACGGCGGCGAGCGCGCCCCGCGCCCAGGAGCCGTCGTAGGCCTGGGCCAGCGCGGCCACCTGGGCGAGCAGCACGAACACGAGGGCGAGCACGCCGAACGGGCCGATGTCCGACTGCTTCATGATGCGCAGCGCGTCCTCGGCGGGCCTGCCGCTGCCGAGTCCGTCCGCCGTGTCGGCCAGCCCGTCCAGATGCAGCCCGCGGGTGAGGACGGCGGGTACGGCGGCCGTGGCGACCGCGGCGAGCAGGCTCCCCGCGCCCAGGGACAGCAGCAGGAGTCCGGCGGCCGCGGCGGCGGCGCCGACGGCCAGCCCGGCCAGCGGCGCGCACAGCATGCCGCCGCGCGCGGCATCACGGTCCCAGCGGGTCACCTCGACCGGGAACACGGTGAGGGTGCCGAACGCGAAACGGAGGCCGTCGGGGAAGGGGGTCCTGAGCACCGGCGCAGACTACCCGGCGGTCACCGGGGCACCCACGGGCGGCTGGGACGACGTGCGCACGGGGACGTCGGTGGCAGCGTGCCGCCGGATGCCGGATGCCGGATGCCGGATGCCGGATGCCGGATGCCGGATGCCGGATGCGGGACGCCGGGCGCGGGACCCCAGGCGCGGGACGCCGGACCGCGGATGCGGGGCGCCGGACCCGGGTGCGGGACCTCGGGCCCTGGGCGCCGGGTGCGGGACGCCGGGCCCTGGGCCCTGGGCGCCGGGTGCGGGACGCCGGGCTCTGGGCGCTGGGTGCGGGACCTCGGGCTCTGGGCGCTGGGTGCGGGACGCCGGGCTCTGGGCGCTGGGTGCGGGACGCCGGGCTCTGGGCGCTGGGTGCGGGACGCCGGGCTCTGGGCGCTGGGTGCGGGACCTCGGGCTCTGGGCGCTGGGTGCGGGACCTCGGGCTCTGGGCGCTGGGTGCGGGACCTCGGGCTCTGGGCGCTGGGTGCGGGACGCCGGGCTCTGGGCGCTGGGTGCGGGACCTCGGGCTCTGGGCGCTGGGTGCGGGACGCCGGGCCCTGGGCGCCGGGTGCGGGACCTCGGGCCCTGGGTGCGGGACGCCGGACTCCGGGCGCGGGACCCCGGATGCGGGATCCCGGACCTCGGACGCGGGATCCCGGACCTCGGACGCGGGACCTCGAGCCCCGGATCCCGGACCCCGGGTGCGGGATCCCGGGCCCCGGGCGCCGGACACGGGGGCCTCGAGCCCCGGACTCCGGGCACGGCGCCGTGTCACCCCACCGCCCCGCACCTCCGCCGGGTGAGCGGACGACGCCGGTTCACCGGGCGTCGGCCGGGGCCTCGTCGGCGGCCTCATCGACGGTCCCCTCGGCGGACTCGTCGGCGGTCTCATCGGCGGAGACCTCCGGCAACTCCGCCGCCAGCGCCGCCGCGGCCTGCACCAGGGGCAGCGCCAGCAGGCCCCCCGCGCCCTCGCCCACCGTCACGCCCTGGGACAGCAGCGGCTCCAGCGCCATCCGGTCCAGCGCCTTCGCCTGGCCCGGCTCCCCGCTGTCGTGGGCGGCCAGCCACCAGTCCGGCGCCCGGAAGGCGACCCGCTGCCCGACCAGCGCGCACGCGGCCGTCACGACGCCGTCCAGGATCACCGGCACCTTCCGCACCGCGCTCTGCAGCAGGAAGCCCGTCATCGCGGCGAGGTCGGCGCCGCCCACCGTCGCGAGCAGCTGCAACTGGTCGCCGAGCACCGGCCGGGCCCGGCGCAGCGCGTCGCGGATCGCCGCGCACTTGCGCATCCAGGCCAGGTCGTCGATGGCCAGCCCGCCCCGCCCGGTGACGACCGAGGCGTCCGTCCCGCACAGCGCGGCGACCAGCACGCCCGCCGCCGTGGTGCCGCCCACGCTCACGTCGCCGAGCACCACGAGATCCGTACCGGAGTCGGCCTCCTCGTCGGCCACCGCCATCCCGGCCCGGAAGGCGGCCTCCGCCTCCTCAAGGGTCAGCGCGTCCTCGACGTCGATGCGCCCGCCGCCGCGCCGTACCCGGTGCCCCGCGACCTCGGCCGGCAGCGTCTCGGGGTCGCAGTCCAGGGCCATGTCGACGACCCGCACCGGCACGCCGAGGCGCCGGGCGAGCACGGACACCGGCCGGCCGCCCTCCAGCACCTCGCGCACCAGCTCACCGGCGCCGCCCGCGGGCCGCGCCGAGACGCCCAGCTCGGCGACCTTGTGGTCACCCGCGAAGAGCACCACCCGGGGCCGTTCGACCGGCCGCACCGGTACCGCGGACTGCGCCGCGGCCAGCCATTCGCCCAGGTCGTCCAGGCGGCCCAGCGATCCGGGCGGGACGACCTGACGTTCCCGGCGCGCCTCGGCGTCGCGGCGCACTCCGCCGTCGGGGCGCTCGATCAGATCGGTGAAGTCGTCGAGATTCAGCGAGCTCATTCGCCGAACAGTACCGGCCCCGGCCGGACACGACGGAGGACCGGTGCGCACCGCGCCCACGCTGCGTCGTTGCACCCCGGATCGCGATCACCTACGTAACGTTTTGCGTGGATTGTCGTACGCCGCCCTCCTGCCCCGCCCTCCTGTCCTGCTCTCCTCCTCTCGTGCCGGGAGCCGCCCATGTCCGTACCCCCCGCACCCTCCGCCGCATCGGCGCGGCCTCCCGTCCCCCCGGTGCCTCCCGTGCCCCGGTACCGGCCGTACCGCGACGACTGCCCCTGGTGCGGCTCGCGGCGGCTGCGCACCCGCCCGCGCCGCGAGGACCGGCGCGGCGAGGACTGGCGCCAATCCGTCCCCGGCCGTTCCGTCCTCGAACGCTGCCTGGACTGCCGGCACGCCTTCCGCAACCCCCCGCGCACCCCCGGCCCGCAGCACCCGCTGGTCCGGGCCGGAGTTCGCCTGAGACACGGCCTGGCCGCCCGCGCGATGCTCCGCCGCTGCCCCGAACCCGAGAGCTGGCTGGACGTCGGCACCGGCGACGCCGACTTCCCCCGTACCGCGCGCGCCCTCTTCCCGTACACCTCCTTCGACGGCCTGGACCCCCACCACCGCGTCCTTCGCGCCCGTGCGGTCGAGCGCGTCGAGGAGGCGTTCGTCGGCCGGCTGACGGACCCGCACATCGCGGCCCGCCTGCGCGCCCGGTACGACGTCGTCAGCCTCTTCCACCACCTGGAACGCGTCCCGGACCCGCGCGCCGAACTGCGCGCCGCCCTCCACGTGCTCCGCCCCGGCGGCCATCTGCTCGTGGACGTGGCGGACCCGCGCCGCCTGCTCGCCCTCCCGCCCGGCGCCTCGCACCCGGCGGACCTGCGCGCCGAACTGGGGGCGCAGGGCTGCACGGTGCTCACCGGCGCGCGGAGCCACCGCGTCATCGCCCGCAAGGACGCGTCGGCCCCGTGGTACCCGTCAGCCCCGTAGCACCAGCGCCTGCCCCGCCACCACCAGCAGGACCTGCTCGCACTCGGCCGCGAACGCCGCGTTCAGCCGCCCGAGTTCGTCGCGGTAGCGGCGGCCCGACGCCGTGGCCGGCACGATCCCCGACCCCACCTCGTTCGACACCGCGACGACGGTGCGCCGGGTGGCGCGCACCGCCTCCGTCAGCTCCCGCACCCGGTCCCGCAGGGCCCGTTCACCGCCGTCGGCCCACTCCGCGTCGTCCCACGCCCCGACGGCGTCCATCGCGTCCGTCAGCCACAGCGACAGGCAGTCGACGAGCAGGGCCGGCCCGTCGTCCTTCAGCAACGGCACCAGATCGCACGTCTCCGCGGTGCGCCACGACCCCGGCCGCCGCTCCCGGTGCGCGCAGACCCGCGCCGCCCACTCGGTGTCCCCGTTGCGGGAGCCGCCCGTCGCGACGTACAGCACCTCGGGAAAGGCCTCCAGACGCCGCTCGGCCTCCACCGACTTGCCCGACCGGGCGCCGCCCAGGACCAGCGTGCGCCGCGGTACGTCGGGCACGTCCTCGTAGGAGCCCACCACCAGCGTCGTCCCGTCCGGCACCGCCCGCGCCCCCGCCGACGCGAGCCGCCGCGCCAGTTCCCGCCCCGGCGGCACGTCGTGGCCGAGGTGGACGGCGACGACGTCCGTCGTCGGGCCCGCCGCGCGCACCGCCCGCAGCCTCGCCAGCGCGTCCGGCCGCCCCACGACGTCCGCGAGGACCAGGTCGTACGACTCGGCGGGCTCCTCCAGACCGGCCGGCGCGCCGCCCGGCGGCAGGTACAGCAGCCGCTGCCCGTCCGGGCCGGTCACGGCGTATCCGGTGCCCGGGGCGTCCATCGCCACCGCCCGCACCCGGTGCCCGGTCAGCAGCGCCAGCTCCCGCCCGTCCGGCACCCGCCCCGGCTGCGGCAGCCCGGCCGGCACCTCCACGGCGGGACCGTCGTGCGGGTGGGACAGCAGCACCTGCCGTACGCCGGTCAGGGAGCGCCCGGCCCGGGCGGCGGCGAACGCGGCGCCGGGCGTCAGGTCGAGCAGCAGCGCCCCGTCCACCAGCAGCGCGGTCGCCGCGCGCGCGTTCTCGCCCTGGGCCGCGGCACAGGCCGCGCAGGGACAGTCGGGGCGGGGGAGTCCCGCGGGGGCACCGGTGCCGAGCAGAGTCACGTCCACGCCCCGATTTTCCCCGGTCGCCCGGCGTCGTGCGCGCCCGAGGCCTTTTCGAGGGGGCCGTGGGTGGCTCCCCTGTTGCCCCGGCCTTCCACGGCGCACCCGGCTCAGCGCATAGGCTGCGGTCGGAGGCCGGACCAAGATCCGGCTTCCGCTCTGCATGTGCTGACATCTTGGAGGCGTACATGGCGGCATGGACGTGGCGGTTCGAGACGGCCGGCGGGACGGAGGTCCAGCCCGCGGTGGAGCCCGAGGAGTTCACCACGCAAGGGGACGCCGAGTCCTGGATCGGTGAGTACTGGAAGGACCTCAAGGAGGGCGGCACCGACCAGGTGCGGCTGTTCGAGGACGCCACCGAGATCTACGGCCCGATGAGCCTGCACGCCGAGGAGGCCGAGGCGGCCCCGGAGCCGGAGGCCTGACCGGCGGCCGGGGGCGGGCCCCACCGGGCCGCCCCCGGCCCCTCACTGTTCGCCGAGCGTCACCTCGGCGGTGCGCTCGTCGCCGTTGCGGGTGTACGTCACCTTCGTCCGGTCGCCCGGCTCCATCGACGCCAGCGCCTCGGCCAGTGCGGTGATCGTGGTGGTGTCGGTGTCGCCCAGCCGGACGATGACGTCCCCGGGCCGCAGCCCCGCCCGGTCGGCGGCCCCGCCGTCACGGGCCTCGACGACGGCGACGCCCGCGGGCCGGTAGCCGTGGTCGACGACCGTGCGGGCGGTGATGTCGAGCGCCGCCCGCCCCGAGTCGGTGACCCGGCCGTCCTCGACGATCTGACCGGCGACCGTCCTCACCATCGACGCCGGGATCGCGAACCCGATGCCGGGCGCCGCGCTGTCGCTCATGCCCGGGTCGGTCGCCGCCAGCGTCGGAATGCCGATCACCTCGCCGTCGAGGTTCACGAGGGCGCCACCGCTGTTGCCGGGATTGATGGCCGCCGACGTCTGCACCATGTTGCCGATGGTCGCGCCCGTACCGCCCCCGCTGCTGCCCTCGGTGACGGTCCGTCCGGTCGCCGACACGATGCCCTGCGTCACGCTGGAGGACAGCCCGAGCGGCGAGCCCATCGCCAGCACGATCTGCCCGACCGCGACCTTCGAGGAGTCCCCGAACCGGGCCGCCCTCATGCCGTCGGGCACCTTCTCCAGCCTGATGACGGCGAGGTCCTGCTCGGGGTAGGAGGAGACGAGTACGGCGGCGAGGGCGTCCTCGTTCCGGGCGGTCGTGACCCGGAACGACTCGCTGTCCCCGACGACGTGCGCGTTGGTGACGACGTGCCCCTTGTCGTCGAACACGACCCCCGAGCCCAGGGAGTCGCCCGCCTGGATCTGCACGACCGACGGGAGTACGTCCTTGATCACCCGCTCGTAGTCGGCCTGCAGGTCGTTGGCCGCGAGAGGCGCCGCGGCCCGTGCCGTGCCGGCCTCCGGCTCGCCCCGGGACCCCGTGCCGGACCCGGCGCCGGCGTCGGAGCAGCCGGCGACGAGCAGCAGGGAGCAGGCCAGCGCGGCGACCGGGCCGAGCAGCCGGGGCACACGGCTACGGCGGGCAGGGGAAGCATCCATGCCCCGAGTCTCACCGCGCACCGGAACCCCGGCCCCCGGTGAGCACCCGAACGGGCGCCGCGGTCCTACCCGCGCACCCCGCACAGATGCAGCAGCGCCGCGACCCCGCGGTACGGGTCGGTCCGGCCGGCCCGTACCTCGGCGGCCAGCAGGGTTTCGAGGTCGTCCGGGACCGGGGCGCCGTCGGGCGCCGCGTCCGTGAAGACCCGGACGCCGTACCAGGCGTTCAGCGGGGCGCCGATGCCCGCGAGCTTCGCCGTCAGCGTCGCCAGCCGGTCCGCGCGGACGTCGAGGCCGAGGTGATCGCGGCAGGCGGTGGTGTCGAAGGCCGCCAGCGCGCCGGCCCACTCGCCGCACAGGGCCGGGCGCATGGCGAGCGCGTCGCCGTTGCGCACCAGGAGCGACAGCAGCCCGCCCGGCGCGAGCATCCGGGCCAGCCCCGCGAGCAGCGGGTCGGGCTCCTCGACGTACATGAGCACGCCGTGGCACAGCACCACGTCGAAGCTGCCCGGCAGGAAGTGCACGCCGGTGTCCCGGCCGTCGCCCTCGATGATCCGCATCCGTTCCCGGATGCCCTCCGGCTGGCCGGCCAGGGCGTCGCGCGCGGCGGCGATCATGGCGACGTCCCGCTCCACGCCGGTCACCTGGTGCCCGGCCCGTGCCAGCCGCAGCGCCTGGGTGCCCCGGCCCATGCCGACGTCCAGCACCCGCAGCCGCTTGCCGACCGGGAAGCGCCCGGCTATCTGCTCGTCCAGTTGCCGGGCCACCAGCTCCTGCCGGACGACGTCCCGCAGGTCGCCCGGCCCGGCCGGCCGGGCCTCGGCCGCGCCCTGGAACGGCGTGGTGCTCAGGGCCGCTCCCCGCGCTTGACCTGGGGCTTGGGCAGCCGGAGCCGACGCATCTGGAGGGAGCGCATCAGCGCGTAGGCGACCGCGCCGCGCCTGCGCTCGTCCGGGAAGCGCTCGGCGAGGCGCTTCTTCAGCCGGAAGCCGCTGACGAGCGAGTCCAGCACGATCAGCACGATCACGAACAGCCACAGCAGCAGCGCGACGTTCTGCAGCACGGGCACCTGGATCATGCTCAGCACGAGAATGACCACGGCCATCGGCAGGAAGTACTCCGCGATGTTGAACCGGGAGTCGACGAAGTCGCGCGCGAACTTGCGGACCGGACCCTTGTCACGGGCCGGCAGGTACCGCTCGTCGCCCTTCGCCAGCGCCTCGCGCTGCCGCGCCAGTGCGGTCCGGCGCTCCTCGCGCTGGCGCTTGGCGGCGTCCTTGCGCGTCAACGGCGTGTTGGCGACGCTGCGGCGCTGGGACTGGGCCGCACTGCGCTTGGGCGTCGGCCTTCCCTTCGGGGCCTGCGGATCACGGGGCTGCTTGGAGTCGGTCACCGGCGTCTTGACGAGGCTCGGTGCCTTCTCTTCCTTGGCACGGCTACGGAACACAAAACCCAAGGGTACGGGGTATCGGGGTGTGGGCCCCAGTCCGGTGGGGAACGATCCGGCAACGCCGGTCGTCTGTAAGTGGACAGAGCGGACGTTGCGTACACCGCCGGGCGCCGGGCCATTACCGGACAACCCGGGAAGCACCTACTCCCTACGCCGGACCGGGAGCGTACGCAGTCGTCCTTGGGGATGAGCGCATCCGTCCCCGAACAGTGCGGTAATGGATGCAGGGCCCGTACTGTGGGTTCTGTCGCAGGTGCTGGAGCCGGAGTCGGTCAGAAGGGGGCGCGCGAAGCCCATGAGCGGTGTCATGAAGCGTATGGGGATGATCTTCCGCGCGAAGGCCAACAAGGCCCTTGACCGGGCCGAGGACCCGCGCGAGACCCTCGATTACTCGTACCAGAAACAGCTGGAACTGCTGCAGAAGGTGCGCCGCGGCGTCGCCGACGTGGCGACCAGCCGCAAGCGGCTGGAGCTCCAGCTCAACCAGCTCCAGTCCCAGTCGTCCAAGCTGGAGGACCAGGGCCGCAAGGCGCTGGCGCTGGGCCGCGAGGACCTGGCCCGCGAGGCGCTCTCCCGGCGCGCCGCGCTCCAGCAGCAGGTCACCGACCTGGAGACGCAGCACGCCACGCTCCAGGGCGAGGAGGAGAAGCTCACCCTGGCGGCCCAGCGCCTCCAGGCCAAGGTGGACGCCTTCCGTACGAAGAAGGAGACCATCAAGGCCACCTACACGGCCGCCCAGGCGCAGACCCGCATCGGCGAGGCGTTCTCCGGCATCTCCGAGGAGATGGGCGACGTCGGCATGGCCATCCAGCGGGCCGAGGACAAGACCGCCCAGCTCCAGGCCCGGGCCGGCGCCATCGACGAACTGCTCGCCTCCGGCGCCCTGGACGACCAGTCCGGCATGCACAAGGACGACATCCAGGCCGAGCTGGACCGGCTCTCCGGTGGTACGGATGTAGAGCTGGAACTGCAGCGCATGAAGGCCGAGCTGGCCGGGGGCAGCACCTCCGACCGGCAGGCCATCGAGGGCGGCCAGGACCAGGGCCAGGCGCAGTCCCAGCAGCAGCCGCAGGACACCCCGCGCTTCGACAAGCAGTAAGCCCACGCCTAGGAGGGCGACATGATCGTACGGATCATGGGGGAGGGCCAGCTGACGCTGGCCGACGGCCGTCTGGCCGAGCTGAACAAGCTGGACGACGAGCTCCAGGCCGAAGTGGAGAACGGCGACGGCCCCGGTTTCCGTGCGACCCTCCAGGCCCTCCTGGCCAAGGTCCGCGAACTGGGCGAGCCGCTGCCCGACGACGCTCTGGAGCCGTCCGACCTCATCCTCCCGTCCCCGGACGCCACCTTGGAAGAGGTCCAGGAGCTGCTGAGCGACGACGGCCTGATCCCGGGCAGTGCGTGAATCGCTCGGCCCGTCGTGGGGGTCCCCCACCCGAGCGGAGCCGGGACCGGGGGAGTGCGAGGACGAGGCCGTCGGGCCGGAGCGGATGCCGGGAGGCGCAGCCCCCGGGCCGGCGGCCGCAGAGCGCGGGCCCGGCGAGAGGACGCGTCCACCGCGGCTACGGTGAACCGACGTGAACACCCTCGCCCGCGCCCGCTGCACCATCGGCGCCCACCCACTGGCCCTGGACGCGGCCATCGCGGCAACCGTCCTGATCGGCATGGTCGCCGGCTCCTTCGTGGACCCGCACGGCCCCGAGGGCGTCAGCTGGGCCCTGCGCACCCCCGATGCGCTCAGCCTGGTCCTCATGGTGGCCGGCGCCGCGGCGCTCGTCTTCCGCCGCCGCGCCCCACTGGTCGTCCTCGCGGTCACCGGCGGCGTCTCCGTCGTCGAGGGCGTCACCGGCGACCCCCGCGCGCCCGTCGTCATGTCCGCCGTCGTCGCCCTCTACACCGTCGCCGCCTCCACCGACCGCCCCACCACCTGGCGGGTCGGCCTGCTCACCATGACGGTGCTCACCGGCGCCGCCATGCTCGCCGGACCCCTGCCCTGGTACGCGCAGGAAAACCTCGCCGTCTTCGCCTGGACCGGCATAGGCGCCAGCGCCGGGGACGCCGTCCGCAGCCGGCGCGCCTTCGTCCAGGCCATCCGCGACCGGGCCGAGAAGGCCGAGCGCACCCGCGAGGAGGAGGCCCGCCGCCGCGTCGCCGAGGAGCGGCTGCGCATCGCCCGCGACCTGCACGACGTGGTCGCCCACCACATCGCCCTGGTCAACGTCCAGGCCGGGGTCGCCGCCCACGTCATGGACAAGCGGCCCGACCAGGCCAAGGAGGCCCTCGCCCACGTACGGGAGGCCAGCCGTTCCGCGCTGGGCGAGCTGCGCGCCACCGTCGGTCTGCTCCGCCAGTCCGACGACCCGGAGGCCCCGACCGAACCCGCCCCCGGCCTGGACCGCCTCGATGAACTCGTCGCCACCTTCCACCACGCGGGAATGCACGTCGAGGTGGCGCGGGCCTACCAGGACACGGCCCTGCCCACCGCCGTCGACCTGGCCGCCTACCGCATCATCCAGGAGGCGTTGACCAATGTGCACAAGCACGCGGGGACCCGGGCGAAGGTCGAGGTCAGCGTCGTGAGGGTGGGCCCGGACATCGAGGTCACCGTGCTCGACGACGGCGCCGGCGAGGGCGACGCCGCCGGAGCCGGCAGTGGCGGCGGCGGTCACGGTCTGCTCGGCATGCGTGAGCGCGTCACCGCCGTGCGCGGCACCCTCACCACCGGTCCCCGCTACGGAGGCGGGTTCCGGGTCCATGCGATCCTTCCGGTCAGGAACCGCACCAAAGCCGTGGAGGGCTCCGTATGACGATCCGTGTCCTGCTCGCCGACGACCAGGCGTTGCTGCGCAGTGCCTTCCGGGTGCTGGTCGACTCCGAGCCCGACATGGAGGTGGTGGGGGAGGCGTCCGACGGCGCGGAGGCGGTCCGGCTCGCCGCCGAACAGCGCGCCGACGTGGTGCTGATGGACATCCGGATGCCCGGCACCGACGGCCTCGCCGCCACCCGCCTGATCAGCGCGGACCCTGCCCTCGCCCATGTCCGCGTGGTCATCCTGACCACCTTCGAGGTCGACGACTACGTGGTGCAGTCGCTGCGCGCGGGCGCCTCCGGCTTCCTCGGCAAGGGCTCCGAACCCGAGGAACTGCTCAGCGCGATCCGGGTCGCGGCCGGCGGCGAGGCACTGCTGTCCCCGACCGCCACCAAGGGGCTGATCGCCCGCTTCCTCGCCCAGGAGGGCACGGCCGGCGAGGACCGGGACCCGGCCCGCGCCGAGCGGCTGGAGACGCTCACGGTGCGCGAGCGCGAGGTGCTGGGCCAGGTCGCCGGCGGGTACTCCAACGACGAGATCGCCGAGCGGCTGGAGGTCAGCCCGCTCACCGTGAAGACGCATGTCAACCGGGCCATGGCCAAGCTGGGCGCCCGCGACCGGGCCCAGCTGGTCGTCATCGCGTACGAATCCGGACTGGTACGTCCAAGGGTGGAGTGACCTCACCTTCCGGTCGCTGGCCCAGCCGCTGATCCTGCTGGTCCCGATCCCGTTCGCGGCGACCGGCGCGATCGGCATGCTGGTGCTGACCGGCATCGTGGTCACCAACGCGATCGTGCTGATCGACCTGCTCCCGATGGCGCTGGGCGTCACCGGCGAGGGCGGCTTCATCGCCCAGCCGCCGGCGGTGGTGGTGATCGGCGGTCTGATCTCGTCCACCCTGCTGACCCTGCTGCTGGTCCCGACGCTCTACGCGATGCTGGAGCTGCGCAAGGAGCGGCGCGCGAAGAAGAAGGCGGCGAAGAAGGGCCTGCCCGAGCCGCACTCCTCGGCGGAACCGGAGCCGGAGCCGGCCCAAATCTGACATCCGTCGGTACGACGAAGGGGCGCCCCGGTGGGGCGCCCCTTCCCGCGTGCGGGCCCGGACCGGAGAGCGCGGCCGGCCGCGTCTCACACGTCCTCAGCGCTCACACGTCCTCAGTGCTCACACAGGGAGAACTCCCGTTCGTAGAGCTGCTCGTTGTGTTCGTCGACGAAGAACTTGCGTTCCCGCATGAGTTCCTCGCGGTAGGTCCTGGCCTGTTCGAGCGTCATGGTCGAGGTGTCGGACCAGGGCTGCTGCGGTGGCACGTCGGACGTCGAGACGATCCTCTCCGACGGGTCGACCAGGAAGAACGCGAGGATCTTGCGGTGCCCCGGGCGGGTGGGGTCCGCGAGGCGGAACGAGCCGACGCGGTGCTGCAGGACGTTCGGGAACGCCAGGCAGCGGCCCGCCGGGGTCGACGCGGACCCCAGCACCTGGTTCAGCGCGTCCTCGTTCTCCAGGCCGTAGACCTCGCGCAGGCCGTTGTGGTCGTTCTGCTCGTAGCGCGGGTCGTCGAGCGCCGTGCGGAAACCCAGCCGGCTCTCGGTGATGTTCTCGCTGTCCCAGTAGTAGATGCCGGTCGAGACGATCCGCTCGTTCAGCATCCCCTCGACATGCCAGGAACCGCCGGCGTACTCGGGCTTGTCCGGGGTGAGGTGGATGGTGGCGAGCTTGACGATGACCTGGAGACGGCGGCCGCGCAGGTCGACCCGGGCGGAGGCGTCCGGCAGCTCGGGCGGGGTGAAGACCGGGGCGTCCGGGACGGCCGGGCGGCGGTTCTCCCACCAGTCGTCGCTGGCCTCTTCCCAGGCCTGCATGGCCTCTTCGTAGGCCTCTTCGTCGCTGAAGGAGGACTCGTCCGGTTCGTCCGGCTCCTGCGACTCGTCGTACCACCCGAAGGGGTCGGCCTCGATCCGCGGGGGACGCGGATGACGCAGGTCGGTGAGCACGTTCTCCAGCAGCGGGCGCATGCGCGCGAACAGGTCCGGCAGGACGGAGGCCAGTTCGCGATGGGCCTCGGGGTGCACGTTGTTGACGTACGAACGGAAGGCGACGTCGCCGTCGTCACTGACGTCGACGTCCGTGGGGAGCCACTGGAACCTCTCCGAGAACTCGTACCGCGAGTAGCGGTCCGTCGGGTTGTGCCAGGCCCGCTCGGGTGCGCCGCTCACCTCCCGCACCAGGCAGAAGAGGGAGGGGTGGACCAGGTCCAGTACCTGGCCGTCGGAGCCGGGATGCCAGTCCCGTTCCGCTTCGGGGACCTCTTCCAGGACCCGGACCGCCTCGCGCAGCCGGGAGCGGAGCCCGTCGTCGACCAGCGTGTCCGACTGCCACACCCCGTCGACGGCGGACACCTCGACGCCGCTGTGCGCGTCGCGCAGCGCGGCGTAGTGCGCGAGTTCGGCGAGCACGTGGTGAACCTGCGCCTCGGTGAGCCCCTGGGCGACCGCTTCCCGCGTCCACCTGGCGAGGATGCCGGGGTCGTGCATCTTGTCGGACCACCCCGGTTTCGACCGGATGTGGGCGCTGCACCGCATCATCTCGAGTTCCCGCAGCGTTCGGGGTTTCGCGGACCATATGGAGCGAGACGCGTTGAAGGGCAGCGGGAAAGCGGACAGGCCGGTCAATGCTCTGGATCCTCCCAGTCGGAGTGGCGGGGGGGGGGGGGGGGGGGGGGGGGGGGGGAGGGGGAGGGGGGGGGGGGGCGGGGGGGGGGGGGGGGGGGGGGGGGTGGGGGGGGGGGGGTGGGGGTAGGGGGGACTTTCACAACG
>NZ_JBVJVN010000022.1:3215-5246 GCF_055603605.1 Streptomyces sp. NPDC037271 | reverse complement strand
TCCTCAGGGGCCGGGTCCACAGGGGTCGGACGGCGGCGGGAAGCCTACGGCAGCGGACTGACACCGCGGCCGTGGGCTTCCCGCCCGCCGGACCGACCCGGCCGGGTTACGGCAGCGCCAGCATCCGCTCCAGCGCCAGCTTCGCGAACGCCTCCGTCTCCTTGTCCACCTCGATGCGGTTGACCAGGGTGCCCTCGGCGAGCGACTCCAGCGCCCAGACGAGGTGCGGCAGGTCGATGCGGTTCATCGTCGAGCAGAAGCAGACCGTCTTGTCGAGGAAGACGATCTCCTTGTCCTCGGAAGCGAAACGGTTCGCCAGCCGCCGGACCAGGTTCAGCTCGGTCCCGATGGCCCACTTGGAACCGGCCGGGGCCGCCTCCAGGGTCTTGATGATGTACTCGGTCGAGCCGACCTGGTCCGCCGCCGCCACGACCTCGTGCCGGCACTCGGGGTGCACCAGGACGTTCACGCCCGGGATGCGCTCACGGACGTCGTTCACCGAGTCGAGACTGAAGCGGCCGTGCACCGAGCAGTGCCCCCGCCACAGGATCATCTTCGCGTCGCGCAGTTCCTCGGCGGTCAGTCCGCCGTTCGGCTTGTGCGGGTTGTAGAGGACGCAGTCCTCCAGGGACATGCCCATGTCCCGCACCGCGGTGTTGCGGCCCAGGTGCTGGTCGGGCAGGAACAGCACCTTCTCGCCCTGCTCGAAGGCCCAGTCCAGAGCGCGCTTGGCGTTGGACGAGGTGCAGATGGTGCCGCCGTGCTTGCCGGTGAACGCCTTGATGTCGGCGGAGGAGTTCATGTACGAGACGGGTACGACCTGCTCGGCGATGCCGGCCTCGGTCAGCACGTCCCAGCACTCGGCGACCTGCTCGGCCGTGGCCATGTCCGCCATGGAGCAGCCGGCGGCCAGGTCGGGCAGGACCACCTTCTGCTCGTCGGAGGTCAGGATGTCGGCCGACTCCGCCATGAAGTGCACACCGCAGAAGACGATGTACTCGGCCTCCGGGCGCGCGGCCGCGTCCCTCGCCAGCTTGAAGGAGTCGCCCGTGACATCGGCGAACTGGATGACCTCGTCGCGCTGGTAGTGGTGACCGAGCACGAAGACCTTGTCCCCGAGCTTCTCCTTGGCCGCGCGGGCGCGCGCGACCAGGTCCGGGTCGGAGGGGGAGGGCAGGTCGCCGGGGCACTCCACACCGCGCTCGCTCCTCGGGTCGGCCTCGCGGCCGAGGAGGAGCAGGGCGAGGGGCGTCGGCTGCACGTCGAGCTCCTGGGTTTGGGCGGTGGTCACGACACGCACCCTTTCTACTTTTCGTCGAACTGACGCTATATATCATAACTGGTTTACGTCAGTTTGACGATGCCCCTCGTGTCGGTGTGACGTGAATCCCGGTGCCCGAGCCGCTGTCCGCTCCCCGGGGCGTGTGCGAGCATGAAGGGAAGGCCGAGGGACACGACACGGGTCCGACCCGGAATGAATCCGCGGCCCCGCCGGTTGGAACCGTCGGCAAGCAGTCTCCGTACAACCCGGGAGAGATGTAGATGTCCGTATCGGACGAGACCACCACCGTCACCGACGGCATCATCGTGACCGACGCCGCCGCGGCCAAGGTCAAGGCCCTGCTCGACCAGGAAGGCCGGGACGACCTGGCGCTGCGCGTCGCCGTCCAGCCCGGCGGCTGCTCCGGCCTGCGCTACCAGCTCTTCTTCGACGAGCGCTCGCTCGACGGCGACGTGGTGAAGGACTTCGACGGCGTCAAGGTCACCACCGACCGCATGAGCGCCCCGTACCTGGGCGGCGCCACCATCGACTTCGTGGACACCATCGAGAAGCAGGGCTTCACCATCGACAACCCGAACGCGACGGGCTCCTGCGCCTGCGGCGACTCCTTCAGCTGAGCCGCGCGGCGGACGCACCGGTCGTACAGAGGGCGGGGGGGGGGGGGGGGGGGGGGGGGGGGGGGGGGGGGGGGGGGGGGGGGGGGGGGGGGGGGGGGGGGGGGGGGGGGGGTGGTGTGGGTAGGGGCTGGC
>NZ_JBVJVN010000022.1:0-3205 GCF_055603605.1 Streptomyces sp. NPDC037271 | reverse complement strand
GCCGGCCAGCTGGATGTATACGATGCTTTCGCCGCCCAGCTCGAAGAAGTCGTCGTCCACACCCACCCCCCCCACCCCCCCCCCCCCCCCCCCCCCCCCCCCCCCCCCCCCCCGCCCTCTTGCCCGCCCGCGCGATCGCCGTCACCGGCTCCCGGACGGCGCCGGCAGCCGCGCGCCCGGCTTGTGCACCGGGATCTCCTTGCCGTCCGAGCCCACGACCTTCCGGTCGCCGAGCGGCTCGTCCAGCGGCACCGTCCGCTCGTACTCCTTGGCGATGAGGATGCAGACCTTCTCCGGATGCGGGGTCTCGGTCACCGTGACCGTCACCTTCCCCGCGCGCTCCTCCGCCGTCGCCTCGTAGTCGGAGCACACTCCGCCCGTGAAGTGCACGGTCAGCTCCCCGCCCGCGGCCGTGTAGCCGTTCATCCGCACGTCCCGCGGGTCCCCCGGCTCCGAGGACGGCTCGCCGGACGGGGGCGTGTGCGGCGCGGCGGGGCCGGTGGTGGTCACGTACTTCGGGTCGACCGCCGGATGCGTGACCGTGACGGCGTCCGCCGCGCCCGGCGCCCGCACCTCGAACAGCCAGGACGGCACCAGCGTCTGCCGTCCCCGCACCGGATGCGCGGCCAGCCCGAACACCGCGTCCTCGACCGTGGCCGTCTGCTTCCCGGGCTGCTCCGACGCGCCCGTCGGCGGCGCGCAGGGCATGTCCACGCGGTCCCGGTGCGGTACCGGGCTCGCGCAGCCGCCGATGCCGGCGCCCGAGGTGCCGCCCGGCGCGTTCAGCAGCGCCAGCGTCTCCTCGGCGCCCAGGACGGGGTACGTGTCCCCCTCGACCGGTGCCTTCACCTGACCGCTGCCGCCGACCACCTCGCCCCGCGCGCCGACGACGACACCGGTCGTCCAGCCGTACGTGGGCAGCCCGCCGACCTCGGGTTCGGCGTTCACGGCCCGCCGGGCGCCCATGACCTGGCTCGCGTCCAGCTTGGCGTCGTCCTGGCCCAGCGCCTTCAGCACCGGCGCCGCCGCCTTCTTCGCGGCGGCTTCGCTCACCGGGCTCCCGTCGGCGGACGGGGCCTTGCACGCGGCGCCCTTCTTGCAGTTGTCGGTGCCGGGTGCGTAGCGGTGGAAGGTCCAGGTGCCGGGTGCCTGCCGGTTCACCGTGAGCAGCGGCCCGGAACCGTCCCCGGCGGTGCCCGCCTTCCACGCCCCGCCCTGCACGCGGGGGGCTCCGTCCACCCCGAGCGCCTCGGCCAGCCGGGCCACCTCCGCCTCGGTGACCTCGCCCTCCGCCCGGTAGACGGGCGCCGAGCCGGGTCCCTCGGGGAGGGCGCCGTCGGCGCGGTAGGTGACGCCGTAGGGGTTGGGCTCACCGGGGGCGATGCCGTGCGTACCGCCCTGGCCGTTGTGGGCCCCGTGGTCGTCCAGGACGAGCGGCGGGGGAGTGTCGTCGCCCGACGCCCCGGCCGCCGTACCGCCGTCCGGGCCGCCGCCCGAGGCGGACGTGGCCAGATAGGCCCCGCCGGTCCCGACCAGCAGCACGGCGGCGGCGACGGAGGCGACGGCGACCGCCCGGGGACGCCGCCGCGCGGGACGCCCGGTGCCGGCCTCGTCGGCGGCGCCGGCGTCGTCGTTGTCGGGTCGCTCGGTGTTCACCGCATCGCTCCTTCGGCTGTTACTGGGGACAGCGATGGGACGCGGTGGGGGAGGATCCGGTTCCCGGCGACGTCACGCGTCGCCCGAACGGCCGCACAGCGGCCGGCCGCGCCCCTCAGTCGCCGTAGTCCGACATCGCGTCCAGCAGCCGGGCCGACGTCCGCGGCACCCGCACGCCGTGGATGAGGGAGACGGGGACGGGACGGGTGGAGACCCGCACCGGAGCCTCCCAGCGCGGGGCCATCCGGGCGCAGTCGCCACGCAGCGACGCCAGGTCGCCGTCCAGGTCGGCCGGGGCGGGGTCGGCGGTCCTCAGGTTCGTCATGACAGAACCGTAGGCACGTCCCGGACCGCGAAGAAAGTTGTACTACCGGGTAGTTTTGCCTGCTTCGGACCAGGGGCACTCCCGGGTAGCGTGAACTGTCAACCCGCCTCCCCTCAGGAGAGAGTCCACGCCGTGCGCATCGCAGTCACCGGCTCCATCGCCACCGACCACCTCATGACCTTCCCCGGCCGCTTCTCCGACCAGCTCGTCGCGGACCAGCTGCACACGGTCTCGCTCTCCTTCCTGGTCGACCAGCTCGACGTACGCCGGGGCGGCGTCGCCGCGAACATCGCCTTCGGCATGGGCCAGCTCGGCACCCGGCCGATCCTGGTCGGCGCCGCCGGCTCCGACTTCGACGAGTACCGGGCCTGGCTGGACCGGCACGGCGTCGACACCGGCTCGGTGCGCATCTCCGAGACCCTGCACACCGCCCGCTTCGTCTGCACCACCGACGCCGACCACAACCAGATCGGCTCCTTCTACACCGGTGCGATGAGCGAGGCCCGCCTCATCGAGCTCAAGACCGTCGCCGACCGGGTGGGCGGCCTCGACCTGGTCTCCATCGGCGCCGACGACCCGGAGGCGATGCTCCGGCACACCGAGGAGTGCCGCACGCGGTCCATCCCGTTCGCCGCCGACTTCTCCCAGCAGATCGCCCGGATGAACGGCGACGAGATCCGGATACTGCTGGACGGGGCGACCTACCTCTTCTCCAACGAGTACGAGAAGGGGCTCATCGAGACCAAGACCGGCTGGAGCGACGAGGAGATCCTCGGCCGCGTCGGCCACCGCGTCACCACCCTCGGCGCGCGCGGCGTGCGCATCGAGCGGGCCGGCGAGGAGACCATCGAGGTCGGCGTCCCGGACGAGGAGCGCAAGGCCGACCCCACGGGTGTCGGCGACGCCTTCCGCGCGGGGTTCCTGTCCGGACTGGCGTGGGGGGTGTCGCTGGAGCGGGCGGCGCAGGTCGGGTGCATGCTGGCGACCCTCGTCATCGAGACGGTGGGCACGCAGGAGTACCAGCTGAGGCGGGCGCACTTCATGGAGCGGTTCACCAAGGCGTACGGCGACGAGGCGGCCGCCGAGGTCCAGGGGCACCTGGGCTGAGTCCGCCGCCGGGCGCGGGCGCGCGGGGCCGGCCGTGCTCACGCGGCGCAGCCGCGTACGGGCCCGGCCCCGCGCCCCGGCCCCGCGCCCCGGCCCCGCGCCCCGGCCCCGCGCCCC